>CANHOA010000010.1 GCA_947462255.1 Flavobacteriales bacterium
CCGTCATTTCTTGCTGGATCTGTTGAATTGTACCAACCAGTTGACTGAATGGTCCATGTAGCGCCAAAATCAGTAGATTTAAAGAATTCGCATTTAATGAGTGTGCTGTTATTCTTCACGCAGTACATTTCGCTGTTGCTGTTTGCTTTACATTTAATATCATAGCAGGCAGTCGTGTATAATTGCGTCCAATTGGTACCACCATCTGTAGATCGATAAAGTCCTTTGTCTGTTGCTGCAAATACCAGTAGTTCATTCCCAGGATTGATAAGGATTTCGTTTACACCAAAATTAGTTTGGGGTAGGACATTGGTCCAAGAAGCGCCACCATCAGTGGAACGGAAGACACCTTTATTTCCACCTGCAAAAACTACCAAAGGATTTGTTGGACTTATTTCAACAGCATTTACACCACTTCCAAAATCGAGTGTCATGGAGCTGTGCGTCCAATTTTGACCTCCATCTATACTTTTGTACACTTCGCCCGGCTCTGTTCCACAATACATGAAATTTGGCTGTGCCAAACATTGGTCGACAGCATACACATTCGTTTGTCCCGAACCTTGCGTATTATTTTCTTGATAATTCGTAATTGGACCAACAACCGTCCAGTTTGAACTTTTATTCTGGCTTTGCTTATTTAAGTAATCTTGATCTATTTTTTGCACTTGTTCTGCAGTAAAATTAAGCACGAATCCTTGGTCATCGATTTTAGTTATCATACTTCTTTTCCATCGCTTGAAATATTGCGTATGGTAGTTCTTTTCAAAATCATGTTCCCTATAAAAGTTTCTGTAAAGTTCACTTACCTCTAGTACATTGGGATTTTCGCCATACATTTTTTGTGCCCATAAGGGTAGGTTAGCAATTTCGGTAGAGGATGGAATTTGTTGCGCTTTACAAACGAAAGTAGCAGTCAAGAGACAAAATAACACAAGCAATTTCATATAACTATTTTAGGCCTTAAAGATAAAGAAAACTTCAGTAATGATTTTTTTATTTGGAATTAATAAAATGATGCTAAGTAATTAGTCAAATACAATGAGTAAAATTATTAGTTGAAGAATTCAAATATTTCATTAAAAAAGAGTAAATTAGATGAAAATAAAAAAGTTGAGTCAAGAAAACAACTCAACCTCCGCGGTGGCGGAGCGAAAAAAAAAAACAGCGAGTAATCTGAAAATCGATAAGAGTAGGAAAAAAAAAATAAAAATTATGAAATCAAAATTGTCAGCATATTTATTATGGTTTTTTCTAGGGTCTATGGGTGCGCACAAATTTTACCTTAATAAAACTGGTATGGGGATACTTTATTTTTTAACTTTTGGAATATTTGGAATAGGATTATTAATTGATTTATTCACTCTGGGTGGACAAGTTGATACTTATAATGCATTGTATGGTAGACAATTTGGAAGTTTAAATCAAAATATTAGTAATGATAATAATATTGTTATAAATACTCCGGGTAATGATAGTAAAGAATCCAATAGTATTTCTGAGAGACTTATAGAACTTCACGATTTAAAAGAAAAAGGAATATTAAGTGAAGAAGAATATGCTAATCAAAAAACAAAAGTTTTAGAGTAATTATTTTTTTTTTTTTAAAGTTATAAATTTTTATTTAAAATAAAATTGGTATATCTGTAATCGAATTTGCGTTAGTTTTTTCATATTCTACTCTTATCAGCAAGTGAAAATACCATTTGATTAGCACCACTAAAACGATAAATAATTAAACTTTAGACAAAGTGTAAAATCCATTTTTATTTGAAGGGAGAATGAGTAGCACAAAGCTTCGAAAGAAGGAAAGTATCAATAAAATAGTTACTCACTCTTTATTGCCAAGCTTAGAAATCCTTATTATTCTCCCATTGGTGCTCGAAGCATAAACATATTCCTTGTCTGAACAAATGCTGAAGCAATTCTCATGGCTTAGTTGAATCCATGAAGTGCCATTGTCCTTCGAATAATCGATTCCATTGGTACCGCACGAATAATAAACGCCATCTGTATAATAAACGCATGAACGGTATCCGAAAGGACCAATAGTGGGAGCGCTCCAGGTAATTCCGCCATCTTTGGTGATGAAACAAACATGTTCATTTGAATTTGGCGCAAGGTAATCTCCGCCCACTACGATTCCGTTGTTCGTGTCTTTCATGGCCAATGAAAAAGCTCCGCTTGCTTGGCTGTTCTTAAAAGGAAGTTCGCTCGAAATCCATGTTTGCCCTTTATCTTTGCTCATAAAGAAGCGCGATTTTTCTCCTCCAGAAACAAAATAATAAATTCCATTGCTAATTTGTACAGTACTGCCACTTGCCGCAAATCCAGCTTCCCTAGTATAGGAGGGCAGAGGAGGGGTGATTTCCTTCCAATTTTTTAAGTCGCTTGAATGATACAAGGAAAATTCATTTCCAACTGGATCACCCATCACAAACGCCTCTTTATTTTCTATTGCCATTCCATCTAAAAACAACTGCGGGTTTAATTCCATGGTGATTAGTTGAATCAGTTTCATAGAATTTCCAAAGCGATTAAACGTAAGAATGATGCTGTAGTCGGCACTTTGCATAGCATAAATGGAATTTTTGTGCAGCGCAAGATCCCTAATTTCAGGAAATGTATCCTTTGGATTAAGTGATTTGCTTTTTCCGTTTTTGAGCGTGTAGCGTATAACTTCTCCGTTGTTGTTTCCAAGAAAAATGTACTTTCCTTTTACTGCTATTCCTCTTGCGTGTATTGGTTTATTACTATACTTTAATACTGAAATTTCTTGTGCGAAGAAGCAGGGGAAATAAAGTGCGGCAAAAAGAATGAATAGCTGTTTTTTCATCATTTCATTTTAAAATAGAATAAGACCCTCTTATCTAAACTGCTTATTAAAGCGTTGCTCTTGTTCGATTTTTAGGACCGCTAGATCCTCTGGAAGATCTCTTTTCCATCGTTTATGCGACCACATCCATAAGTAAGGATTCTTTTTGATTTGTTGTTCCAATAACTTAGTGTGCTGCTCGGTAATGGCTCCCCAACTAAGTTTCTTTGGATTGTCAGTTAGTAATGTAAGTGTCATTTCATAATAGCCATAACGCACTTTATCGATATTAAAATAGACAACCGCTAGGTCATAGGTATTCGCTAATGCTTCAGTCCCAAATTGCACTGCTGTTTGCTGATTCAGAAAGTTCATCCAATAACTTTTATTCGTGTCTCCAGGACTTTGATCCCCGAGCATGAGCAAGGTGTATGGATTTTTTTCTTCCGCTAAAGCTTCTTTGTAATTTTTAGAATGAATGACTTTCAATCCAAAGCGTTCTCTTTTTTGATTGATGGCTTGCCCCCAAAATTTATTACTCATTGGCATTCCTAAACCAAAGGCTTTTCCATCAAATTGAAAGGCTTGACTGGTAATCAACCATTCCCAATTTCCATAATGCCCTCCAATTAAAATCACACTTTTATTCTTCTTTAATAAATCGTTAACCACTTCAGGATTAGTTATTTTAAATCGTTTACTTAATTTATTTTTTGATATCGTAAGGTTTTTAATTCCCTCTACAATAACTTGGCTTAAGTGCAGATAAAAAGCCTTCATAATAAATTCATGTTCTTTCGATGACTTTTCAGGAAAACTATTTTGAATGTTTAATTTGACTACATTTTTTCGATATGAAAAAACGTAATAACAGAAGAAATAAATGATCGGACTGAGGCTATACAATAAATATAATGGCAAATAGGATAGTGGAATCACGAAAAGATAATAGGCAATTCTACTCATTGGGCTTATATTTTTCCTTCCAATTTCTTTCTATTGATTTTCCAATTTCTTGTTCTTTGGGACTGCTTCCGGCTTTAAAAAAATTCTTACCAACAAGTTCATCCGGTAAAAATTCTTGTTCTTTAAAATTATTGGGATAATCATGTGAATAAAAATAACCTAGGCCATATCCCAATTCTTTCATGAGCGCAGTTGGGGCATTCCGTAGAGGAAGAGGCACCCCTAAATTTCCAGTTTCCCTCACGATTTCTTGTGCCTTATTAATAGCCATGTACGCGGCATTTCCTTTTGGTGATGTTGCTAAATAGAGCGTGCATTGAGACAAGATAATTCTTGCTTCGGGAAAACCGACAGTTTCTACTGCTTGAAAGCAATTATTCGCCATTAATAATGCATTTGGATTGGCTAATCCAATATCTTCTGCTGCAGAAATAATTAATCGGCGAGCAATAAATTTTGGATCTTCGCCGCCTTCAACCATTCGAGCCAACCAATAGACTGCAGCATTAGGGTCGCTACCTCGAATTGATTTTATAAATGCAGAGATGATATCGTAGTGCTGTTCACCGTCCTTATCATAACGAATTAAGTTCTGCTGGGCATTTTGAAGGACATTAGCATCGTTTATTTCTATTTCGTCTTGATTTTGAAAGGTACTTACTATAATTTCAAAAATGGTTAATAGTTTTCTAGCATCTCCTCCTGATAAAAGAAGTAGGGCGTTTAGTTCTGTTAGTTTAAATGACTTTGTTTTTAGAAAAGTATCTTTTTCAATTGCTCGTTGGAGTAATAGGATTAAATCTGTTTTTGTATGTTCTTTTAAGGTGTATACTTGACAGCGCGATAACAAGGCGGAAATGACTTCAAAGGATGGGTTTTCAGTTGTTGCACCAATTAATGTGATGGTCCCTTTCTCAACTGCTCCCAAAAGCGAATCTTGTTGCGATTTAGAGAAACGGTGTATTTCGTCAATAAACAGTATGGTACCTTTCTCTTGAAACATTCCTGCGTTTTCAACGCGCTGAATGACTTCTCTTACGTCTTTTACCCCAGAAGAAATGGCTGATAAGGATTGAAAAGGTCTATTTAGATGTTTTGCAATAAGGTGCGCCAAGGTAGTTTTACCGACACCAGGAGGTCCCCAGAGAATCATTGATGGAACCATTCCACCTTCTAAGGCACGCCTAAGTGATGCTTCAGGATTCAAAAGATGTTCTTGTCCTATATAGTCATCCAGAAATTTTGGACGCATACGTTCAGCAAGTGGTGTACTAAGATTCATTAGGTAAATTTAATCGCATTCACTTAGAAATGGCACATATTATCAAAAAAAAAAGAGGCACTTAGGCCTCTTTAAAAATTGAAGAAATCGAAATTACTCTTCTTTTTCCATTTTTTCTTTCAAGGCTGAAAGCGCGTCTAAATCACCTAAAGTTGATTTCTCAGAATTTTGGTTGATAGCTTTAACGGCTTGATCAGTACTTGATGTAGTTGATTTCTTAGCTGCAGCTTTAGGAGCTTTGGTTTTACCCATTGCTACATCAGCGGAAGTAGCAGACATCGATGTCGATGCCGCTGACGGCTTGTCTTCGCCTTCTTCAAAAATTCGTGTATGAGAAACAACGATTTTCTTAGAATCTTTATTGAATTCAATTACTCTAAAGTCTAACACTTCTTCAAGTGAAGCAGTGCTACCATCTTCTTTTTTCATGTGTTTCGCAGGACAAATTCCTTCAACACCATATGGAAGAGATACAATTCCTGATTTGTCTTTCATTTCAATGATGGTTCCTTTGTGAATAGAACCTTCTTCAAATGTGGATTCAAATACATCCCAAGGATTTTCTTCGAGTTGTTTGTGTCCTAATGAAATTCGACGATTTTCTCTATCGATTTCTAATACAACAACATTCATTTCGTCGTTTACTTTACAGAACTCAGAAGGATGCTTAATTTTCTTTTGCCAAGATAAATCAGAGATGTGAATTAATCCATCAACACCTTCTTCTAATTCAACAAAAACTCCGAAGTTGGTGAAGTTTCTAACTTTAGCATTGTGTTTTGTTTCAACAGCATATTTAGATTCAATAGCTTCCCATGGATCTGGCATTAACTGCTTAATACCTAGGGACATTTTGCGTTCGTCTCTATCTAAGGTTAAGATAACTGCCTCAACGGAGTCACCAATTTTCAAGAAATCTTGTGCCGAACGTAAATGTTGTGACCAGCTCATTTCTGATACGTGGATAAGTCCTTCTACGCCAGCAGCGATTTCAATAAACGCTCCGTAATCAGCCATTACCACAACTTTACCTTGAATTTTATCACCTACATTTAACGCTGTATCTAAAGCGTCCCATGGATGAGGTTGAAGTTGTTTTAATCCTAAAGCAATTCGCTTTTTCTCATCGTCGAAGTCAAGGATAACCACATTAATTTTTTGATCTAATTCTAATAGTTCTTCAGGATGCGTTACGCGACCCCAAGATAAGTCAGTGATGTGAATTAAACCATCAACTCCACCTAAATCGATAAATACACCGTAAGAAGTGATGTTCTTTACAATTCCTTCTAGTACTTGACCTTTTTCTAGACCAGAAATAATTTGTTTTTTCTGTTCTTCGATTTCTGCTTCGATAAGTGCTTTGTGAGAAACGACAACATTTCTAAATTCCTCATTGATTTTTACCACTTTGAATTCCATGTTTTTTCCAACATAGACATCATAGTCACGGATAGGCTTAACATCGATTTGTGAACCTGGTAAGAAAGCTTCTATTCCAAAAACATCAACGATTAAACCACCTTTAGTTCTGCATTTCACAAAACCTGTAATGATTTCTCCGGTTCGAAGAACGTCATTAACACGTAACCAAGCACTGTGCATACGAGCTGTTCTGTGAGAAACAACAAGTTGTCCAGTTTTGTCTTCTTGACATTCAACATAGATGTCAACTAAGTCACCTACTTTTAAATCTGGATTATACCTAAATTCATTGGATGCGATAACACCCTCTGATTTGTAACCGATGTTCACGATTACTTCTTTTTTGGTAATGATTGCAACCGTTCCTTTTATAACTTCTTTGTCGTTAATTGAGGTTAAGGTTTTTTCGTAAATATCAGACATTTCTGATCGTTCGATTAGGGTGTAACCGTCAAGGTTCAACGCTTCCCAATCAAAATCTGCAGTTCCCTGCGTTCTAATTTCTTCTGCCATTTGGCTTTTAGTTTTGTATTTCACTTGTCACTACTCAAGAGAAAGGAGTTTATAATAAGCCGATTATGTAGTAATTCGACGCCCAAATTGGGGTGCAAAGATAGTAATTTATTTTTAATCACCACTATTATTCAATGAGTTATTGAATTTTTTTCTTAATTTTCATTGGGGTTTAATGGAAAATTAGAAATCATCTCAAATTTACTTCCTTGTTTAGTCATACAATCTTTCCAAAAGTGATCGGATGATGTGGAAAGGATTTCTTTTTCAGTAATATTTGTTACTGCAATCCATGAGTGATCTTTCATTTCATTATTGAGTTGCTCAAAGTCCCAACCAGCATAACCAATAAAAAACCGCACTTCGTTAATTCGTTTCGGATCAGCTTTAATTAATTCGAAAAGCATCTCGTAATCACCTCCAAAATATAGCGTGTCAATTATTTGTTCTGCCCCTTCGATTTCTTTTCCAAAGGTGTGAATGTAAAATAAATTGTCTTTTTCAACAGGCCCTCCAAAGCTTATTTTTGTAATTATTTCGGGCAAATTTTCATCTAGCTTATGCAAGTCTATTTCAATATAATTTGTTAAAACAAACCCAAACGTTTCTTTTTTATTATGCCTACAAAGTAATATAGCGGAGCGAGAAAAGTAGGAATCCTGCGTAAATGGATCAGAAAGTAGCACACAGCCTTGTACTGCTTTTTGCTTGTTGTGGAACGATAAATCCAATTTTTTCATTTAGTTCATGCAATCAATTTTCAAAGATACAACGAACTTTGTTTTGAATTTCTAACTTTGTGCTGTAAAATGAAATACGCTGCAATAGATATTGGAACAAACGCTGCAAGATTACTTGTTGGTGAAGTAATGCCAAAAGATCAATCTTTTTTCATTAAGAAGATATCCTATACTAGAATCCCTTTGCGACTTGGTGAAGATGTTTTTGAGTCGGGTAAGGTTTCAAAAAACAAGGTCGACGACTTTCTTAAAACAATGAAGGCTTTTAAATTGATTTCAGAAATTTTTGATGTTCAAGAAGTTAGAGCAGTATCAACTTCTGCTATGCGTGAGGCTACAAATGCCAATAAAATTATAGATAGAATTAAAGAAGAGACTGGAATCAAGCTCGAAATTATTACGGGTGATGAAGAGGCCTCATTGATTTTTAGTAATTTCTTTACGATGGAACTCGATTTATCTGTGCCCTTCGTTGTTATCGATGTGGGAGGAGGCAGTACTGAATTAAGTGTTTTTGAAAATGGAGAAAAAATAGCGTCAAAGTCTTTTAATGTTGGTACATTACGGATTTTAAAGGGGAAGTCAGATGCAAGTGTGTGGGAGAATATTCACGATTGGATTTTGAAATATGTCGATTTAAGCAGCGAACATCAGATATTTGGTACTGGAGGAAATATAAATAAAGCGCATAAAATGCTAGGCTATAGTTATGATGAACCCATAGGAATAGTTGAAATGAAAGAACTTAGGGATAAATTAGCAAGTTTAACAATTGATGAGCGAATTGATCAATTTCAAATGAAGCCGGATAGGGCAGATGTAATTGTTCCAGCCTTAGATATTTTTAGTTATATACTCAATGAAATTGGGGCCAATTCGCTGATGGTTCCAAAGGTCGGTTTAGCGGATGGAATGATTTACGAAATGTACCATAGAAACAACAACTAATGAGTCAGAAACCTTCAATTCCTAAAGGAACACGTGATTTTTTACCTTCGGATGTCGCTAAACGATCATATTTGTTTTCGGTCATTCGTTCTGTGTATGAAAAGCATGGATTCTTACCCATTGAAACACCAAGTTTTGAATTATCCTCTACTTTAATGGGTAAATATGGTGATGAGGGTGATCGCTTGATTTTTAGAATATTGAATTCTGGCGATAAAATGAAAAAAGCGGATCTTCAAGCGCTTGATGCCGGTAACCTTCCAAAATTCGCAAGTTCTCTCTCTGAAAAAGCCTTGCGCTACGATTTAACTGTCCCTTTTGCCCGATTTGTTGCACAGCATCAAAATGACATTACGTTTCCATTCAAACGATACCAAATACAACCAGTTTGGCGGGCAGACCGTCCTCAACATGGGCGTTATCAAGAATTTTATCAGTGTGATGGTGATAGTATTGGAAGCGATTCACTTCTTAATGAAGTTGAATTTATTCAGATTATTGATTCCGTGCTAACTCAACTTGCTATTCCTGCTTTTACCATAAAAATTAATAATCGAAAAATATTAAGCGGTATAGCTGAAGTTTGTGGGGAAGCTCACCACTTAATTGCTATTACGGTTGCGCTTGATAAGATGGATAAAATTGGTTCTGCAGGCGTAATTACAGAATTAGAATCTAAGGGGCTAAGTCAAGGTGCTATTGATAAAATAAGTCCGCTCTTTTCACTGAAAGGAACACCGGAAGAGCAGCTAGATTTGATGGAAAAGTATTTATCGAGTTCTGTTGTGGGCTTAAAAGGAATTGACGAATTGCGTTATGTTTTCGAAACAATAACTGCCATTGGCGTTCAAGAAGCAAAAATTGAATTTGATGTTACGCTGGCTCGGGGATTAAATTATTATACGGGCGCTATATTCGAAGTGAAAGTAGATAATGTCAATATGGGGAGTATTTGTGGTGGTGGACGTTACGATGATTTAACCGCTACTTTTGGTCTCTCTGGTGTCTCTGGTGTAGGGATTTCATTCGGTGCTGATCGCATTTATGATGTTCTCGAAGAACTTAACTTATTTCCCAAAAATGTATCGCTTTCCTTGTCCGTTCTGTTCGTTAATTTAGGTCAGAAGGAATCCCTGGTTTCTATGCAATTGGCAAAAGAATTGAGGTCGAATGGTATTGATTGTGAGGTTTATCCGAGTGCTGTAAAATTGCAAAAACAACTCAAATATGCAAACGATAGAGGTTGCGCTTGGGTAGTGATCATTGGTGAGGAGGAACTACAAAATCAACAATTAAGTTTGAAAAACATGGAAAGTGGCGAGCAACTTAAGTTCGCTATTACTAATTTTATTTCTGAATTTAGTAAATTGTAACTTTTACATCTAATTTCTTTATTAATGAAATGCTAAGCTCTTCTTTATGAAATTATTTCTTTCCTTTTTTCTATTCGCAACCACAGTTTATGGTCAGACCTGGACGGCTGAAGAATTAGCAGCTGCCAATACCTTTGAAACAGTTACCGATTTATCAGCTGCAGAAAAAGAAACCTTTCAATACTTAAATTTGGCGCGAATGTATCCTGCTAAGTATGCTAAAATTGAATTGGTTAATGAGGATAAAACGAGTGGTAATTATAAGTCATTGATCAAGACGCTTAATGCTATGGTCCCGGTTTCAGCACTGACATTTGACAAAAAAGCGTTTGAATCAGCTACTTGCTTTGCTAAGGAACAAAGTGTTTCCGGTGAGATAGGTCACGTTCGAAAGAATTGCAAATCATATTTTTATGGAGAATGTTGCTCCTATGGAATGTCTACAGGCAAGAATATTATCGTTCAGTTATTGATCGATGAAGGGGTGGAGTCCTTGGGTCATCGCAAAATTTGTTTGTCTTCTGGTTATTCTGCTGTAGGCATCTCTTTTAATACACACAAAACATATGGCTTTTGTTGCGTATTAGATTTTATTTAATCTGCTTACATCGCTTGGGTAAATTCATGCTGAAAATTAGCTGAACCCTAATAGTATAGAGAACTTCTCTTTCACTAAAAGATTCCTTAAAAATTAAAAAATAGTATTGAGTAAATTGTTTTTATTATTTACTCATAATCTATTCGTAACAATTTTGAAATCATTTTTCTTTTGATATAATTAGGTATAGTTTTTAATTTTATGTAGATTTAACATTAAATTAATATAAAACTATGAAGCATACGATACTTAGTTTTCTTTTAGTATGTACTCCATTTCTATTTGCTCAACAATATTGCATGACAGGTGGCCCTACCAGTAATGCAGATTCCAATGTGAAATTAGTTCAAATGACGGGTGTTTTAGGGGTGATTAATCATATTGGCTGCCCAAGTGTAATAGGGATTGAAAACTATACGGCACAGAATGTTACCATCAATGCTGGAGGGACTTATTCCCTGAGTGTCGAATTTGGAACCTGTGGAGGAAATTTTGCAGGAGTAGGGCAAGTTTGGATTGATTTTGATCAAAATATGGTTTTTGACCCAAACGAATCCGTTGGGACCTGGACAGGTATTCCGCCGGCTGTAGCAACAGTTTTTGTGATTAACGTTCCGGTAAATGCACAAAATGGAATTACGAGGATGCGAGTTACTCAAAAAGAAGCAGGTGCTTTACCACTTGATCCTTGTGCTAGCTTTCAATGGGGCTCTACAATGGATTTTGGTATAACAATCGCCAATGGAATGGATTGCACTGGATATATTGGCGATAATACCAGCGATCCAATTGTTGTTTCTTCCATACCTTTTTCTGATACTAGGGATAATTCGTTTTGTTATTCAAATGATAATTTAGTTTATAATTCCCCCGATATTTATTACCGATACGATGTCGCTCCCATGTATAATTTTTTAAATGTCAGTTTATGCGGTGCTTCTTTTGATACTTTTTTAAGCGTGGTTGATCTTGCTGGTAATGTTGTTGCCTACAATGATGATGATTGTGGAAGTCAATCTGCCTTGAGCTTTTCCACCGTTGGATTAGGAACGGTCTTTTTTATAGTGGAAGGTTGGGGGAATGAAATGGGTGTATATACATTGACAATCGAGTCATCGGATGTAGGATTAGATGCGCTGTCAGATAATGCCGTCGGTATTTACCCAAATCCAAATCAAGGGGAATTTAATCTTTCTTCCGGAACTGGAAATATTCAAATATTTGATTTATTAGGTGCTCTTGTGTTCGAAACGACCTGCACCAACAATAATCAAATTGACGCAAGCGTGCTTCCAAATGGAACTTATCTAGTCAAAATAGCTGGAGCTTCTCATCTTCAAAAATTAATTATTACTAAATAATATTTATGAAGAGATACCTTCTTTCATTCCTATTTCTCATTTTTACGCTTTCCACTTCTTTGGCTGGTGATTGGATTCAAAAAACATCCTTTGGTGGGGTGGGTAGACACAGAGCATCGGGATGTGCTACTGCAAATAAAGGCTACATGGGACTCGGGCATATGAATGGATCTGGAGTAAACATAAATTACAATGATTGGTGGGAATATGATCCTGCTTCTAATTCTTGGACTCAAAAAGCGAATTATCCAGTTGGAAATTATGCTGCAATATCTTTTACTGTTAACGATCAACCGCATGTAGGAGGAGGGGCAACATTGGTTGGTCAGTTCTATCGATTTAATCCACAAGCGAACACATGGACTGCTATTGCGCCTTGTCCTTTTTTCGACCCCACAGATAGTCAAGGGTTTTCAGTAAATAATAAAGGATACGTTTATAAAAATAATCAATTGGCAGAATATGATCCGCAAATTGATTCATGGTCCTTAAAAGCGAATGCCCCTGTTAGTTTTACAAATTGGACATGCTGTTTTGCCATTGAAGGTAGTGGATTTATTAAACAAGGAGGACTTCTCTTTGAGTTTAAACCTGCAGAAAATACTTGGATTCAACGAGCTAATTTTCCCGGAGTTACCACCGGAGGAAGCTCAGCTTTCGCTATAAATCAACAGGGATATGTTACGTGTGGATATGTTGGTGGACTTTCCATTTTGACTGATCAAGTTTGGGCATTTTCGCCCGGTTCGAATACGTGGACAGCTTCAGATGTTTTTCCAGGCACAAGTAGACGCTTTCCTGTTGCTTTTGCCATTCATAACAAAGGCTATTTTGGTACCGGTACCAACGGAGTTAATTTCAATGATTTTTGGCAGTATAATCCCGTTGATGATGTAAGCGATTTGTCTGAGCTAGATGCGCAAGTTTCTATTTTCCCTAATCCTGCAAGTGATTTTGTTAAACTGAAGTTTTCTGGATTCCAACAAGAGTTAAAATATGAGTTCATAACACTATCAGGACAAATTCTATTAGAAGGAAGTTTAAGTTCCGATAATGCGATGATTGATGTCAAGCATCTTCCAAGAGGATCTTATATTTTGAGATTTCGAAAGGATGGAGCTATCCTATTTTCCGATCAAATTTTATTACTATGAGGTTAGCACTACTTTTAGTATTACTGTCTACTTCACTTTTTTCTCAAGGAAATAATTGGAAAGAATTGAATGATTTCTCAGGTGGACAACGTGAAAGAGCGGTTGGATTTTCAATTGGCGACTACGGATATTTGGGAACAGGCTTAGATACAGCCGAACAAGTGTTGAAAGACCTTTGGCGTTACGATCCTAGTACTGATTCATGGACCCAAATGGCTGATTTACCTGGTTCGGCAAGAAGAGATGCCATAGGGTTTTCAGCCGGAGGAAAAGGGTATATTGGGCTTGGTGTGGATAATGAGATTTCTTTTCAGGGAGTTAAAATGAAAGATCTGTGGGAATTTGATCCTTTAACAAATACGTGGCTTCAAAAAGCTGATTATCCCGGAGGAGGCGGTAATGGCGCATTTTTTAGTACCGTCTTTGTAGCTGATGAAAAAGCATATGTCTGCGGTGGTAAAATCGGCCCAAATGCCTATATTAATCAATTATGGGAATATAAACCAAGTGTTGATACTTGGACTTCTAGAGCTCCATTTCCTGGAGGCATTCGTTACTTGGCCGTATCATTTAGCATCGATGGGGTAGGCTACGTTGGGATGGGTGCCAATCAAGATGTGTATAAAAAAGATTTTTATAAATACAATCCAGGCTCAAATTCATGGACTCCAATTGCGCCTTTCCCTGCTTATGAAAGAGGATCTGCTAGCGGTTTCTCCATTAATGGAAGGGGTTTCGTTTGTTTAGGAACCAATGGTGGCTTACTGGATGATTTAATTGAATATAATCCTGAAACCAATACTTGGGCAATTCGAGCAAGTTATGGAGGTAGCGCTCGAAAAAGTGCTGCCGCTTTTGTGATCAATAATAAAGCATATGTTGGAACAGGAAAAGGGTATAGTGGAAAAAGACGCGGTATGCAAGAGTATTCTGCAATGGACTATGCTTCCTTAGAAGAAAAAAAGTCTCCTCAATGGGTGGTGTTTCCTAATCCAAGCAATGGAATTATTCAATTAAAAGGAAATATAACTGTACCTGCAAAGCTGACTATCTATACTTTTTTAGGGAATAAGGTAATGGAAAAGAAATTCACGGGAGAAGAAATTGACGTGTCAGATTTACCGAGTGGCAACTATTTAGTGGAGCTCACAAAGGATGATAAAGTTATTGGTACAACTAGTATAATTAAAAACTGATGAAAAGAATTTGTGTACTCATCTACTCTATAATGGGCACTTTATCACTTTGTGCTCAAGATACTTGGTATCAAATTGATACAATTAATGGCGATCCAAGGGCAGCAGCAACAGCATTTACGGTTGGTTCATATGCCTATGTGGCAACAGGTTTAGAAGAATATGGTTTCCGAAGAAAGGTTAATTCTTATGATAATTTTCAAAATGATTGGGATAATGAAGCTTCACTTGGAGGTGATAATGGACAAGGATTAGAGCGCGCTTCAGCCATTTCATTTTCAATTTATGATAAAGGATATGTTGGATTAGGCCAAACAGAAACGGTTGAATACATGAATGATTTATGGGAGTTTGATCCTATTGCTAATACTTGGACTCAAAAAGCAAATTTCATCGGAGAACCTAGGAAACAAGCGGTAGCGTTTGTTTTAAATGATTTGGGACATGTAGGAACCGGACAAGCTGCTACAGGATTAAAAAATGATTTTTATACCTATGATCCATTAACAAATAGTTGGACAGAAATTCAAGAATTTCCCGGTTTGCCGCGAAAAGGAGCGGTTGCCTTTTCTGAATTAGACTACGGATTTGTTGGTACTGGTGATGCTGGAGTTTTGCAGAATGATTTTTGGATGTATGACGCCTCTTTGGATCTTTGGATTCAAAAAGCCCCATTCCCCGGGACTCCTCGTTCAGGGGCTGTAGCTTGGTCAACATCATTTCCCTTGGCTTATATTGCCTTAGGCGAGGACAATTTGAATGAGTTCAAAAAAGATGTTTGGGAATATAATTATTACACTAATTCCTGGCTTCAACGTTCCGATTTTCCTAGCTCAGGAAGAAAAAATGCTGTTGCTTTTACTATTTCAGGAATCGCTTATGTAGGGACAGGTTTTAATGGTACTTTTCATGATGATTTCTATGCCTATTCCGGTACTGCAAGCATTCAAGATAACAACATCCTTTCTTCTGTTTATTTTTATCCAAATCCAACCCAATCGCTTATCCAAATTAAAGGTGTTCAAGAAGATTTAATCGGATATCGCATTTATTCTCTTTCTGGACAATTAATTGGCGAAAGACTGTTTAATTCAGTTGAAAATTATGCAATTAATCTAACTAACCATACAAAAATCCCTGGGGTTTATATGATTCAATTAATGGCAAATAATCAGGCCTATCCTTTAAAAAGAATTATTTTAGAATGAAGATTATTGTTCTCATTATATTGGTTTTAGTATTCTTTTCCTGCAAAGATGCTGTTCCTAAAAAGAGTCCCAAAAATGAGGATCTTACTCTAACAGATAAGCCTGTAGAAGCTGGGAAACGTGAGAAAGATAGTAGCGTTTGTGAAGTTAGAACTGTCGAAAATTCCTTAGGTTGGGGTTATGAAGTATGGCAGAATGGAGCCATGGTAATTAAACAAGAGCACATTCCAGCTGTGCAAGGAATTCACGCATTTTCATCTCAAGAACAAGCACAAAAGGCAGCAGAAATTATTAAAGCTAAAATAGAACAAGGAATTTTTCCGCCAACTATGTCAATGGCTGAACTCCAAAGCATTGGGGTAGATATAAAATAACGTTCTACGCTCTTTTACCCAATTCAATTACTTCTAAATCATGAAATCGATCGCCAGTTATTGATAAACGGATTAAGGTTCTAACACTATGAAATCCTTTAATTCCGCAAGCACCGGGATTTATCCACAGCATATTGAAACGTTTATCCATCTGCACCAAGGTAATATGAGAATGTCCGCAAACAAAAAGAGCTGGAGAGCCATTTTTTGTCAGTTCTTCGAATGCTGGTTTTGAGTAATTGCCTGGTCTTCCAGCAATATGTGTCATCAAAACCTCCACATTTTCTATCGTAAATCGTTCGTTTAATTGTGTTTCTTGTCGAATCAAATGATCATCAATATTGCCATAAACTGCCCTTGTCGGTTTAAACAGCCGAAGTTGATCGAGTACTTCCAATGATCCAATATCGCCAGCATGCCAGATTTCATCTACCGCTGAGAAATAGTCCATTATTCTAGGGTCTAAAAATCCATGAGTGTCCGATAAAATGCCAATTTTTTTCATCTTTAATGTTCTTCCTCGATGAGTTGTTTTTGGTACATGGCAGCATAAAGACCTTTGTTTTTTAGCAGGGTAGCGTGGTTGCCTTCTTCAACGATTTGACCTGCATCCAATACAATTATTTTAGTGGCATTTCGAATGGTTGAAATTCGATGGCTAACGATGATTGTTGTTCGATTGGCACTTCCTTTTTGAATATTTTTCAAAATGGTTTCTTCTGTTTCTGTGTCAACGGCTGAAAGACAGTCATCAAGTAGCAATAAGGATGGCTTGCGTATGAGTGCACGCGCAATACTAATTCGTTGCTTTTGGCCACCACTCAAATTAACGCCTCTTTCGCCTAACTCTGTTTCTATTCCATCAGGAAAATCGTTGATGTTTTGAATGACAAAGGCATCTGTTAAGGCCGCAATGATTTCTTCTGTTGATGCATTATCGTTTTTAGAGCCAAATTGAATGTTATTTCGGATGGTATCCGAAAACAAAAAGACATCTTGTGTGACCATACCACTTTGTTCTCTTAGATAATCTAAATTGCATTGCTTTATGTCAATTCCATCGATTAATATGTTCCCTTTGTCTACATCGAATTGTCGAAGAATTAAACTTAAAATACTTGATTTTCCTGAGCCCGTATTTCCCAATATAGCAAGGGTCTCTCCCTTTTTTACTTGGAAACTAATTTCCTTAATGGCTGTGATACCAGTATTTGTGTAGGTGAAGGATACCTTATTAAAAACAATTTCTCCTCCAAAAGTCCTTGTTTCATTGTTTTCATTTACAATGCTTGGCTTCTCCTCTAAAAATTCATTTATTCGTTTTTGAGATGCAGCAGCGCGTTGAATAATCGAACTAACCCATCCTAT
The DNA here is from genome assembly GCA_947462255.1 of Flavobacteriales bacterium. Classification (GTDB taxonomy): domain Bacteria; phylum Bacteroidota; class Bacteroidia; order Flavobacteriales_D; family Crocinitomicaceae; genus UBA952. The sequence goes on from CANHOA010000010.1 coordinate 17,322, forward strand.
ACTGGCAAATGGCCATGTAAGGTTATTAACGAAAAATATAAAAGCAACGATGCCACCAAGGGAAAGCTCCTTTGAATAGGTCATTGTACCGCCGATATAAATCGCAAGAATAGTGCTTATTCCAATTAAAAATAAAATAGTGGGCATGAATAAAGAATTGATAAGAACCAGCTTCATGCTTTTGTCTTTATAGGCATTGGCAGATTGGTTCATTTTATCTGTTGTTTCCGCTGTTCGATTGTATGCTTTTATCACACTAATCCCTGCAAATGTTTCTTGCGCAATAGTTGATATTGTTGATTGCTCGGTTTGTACCTTGCCACTTAATAGATTCATTTTGCTTGAAACTTTGTAAATAATCACCGACATAATTGGTAAAGGAATAAGGACGTACAAGGTCAATATTGGACTGATCTGAACCATTTGGGTGATGATCATTGTCACCAATACAATTAAATTAATGGTGTACATAATTCCGGGACCTAAGTACATTCTGACCAAACCTACATCTTCAGAAATGCGGTTCATAAGGTCACCGGTTCTATTTTTTTTGAAAAAAGAGCTGTCCAATTTTTGATAATGGTTAAAAATCTCGTTTTTTAGATCAAATTCTATATGTCTCGACATGACAATAATGGTTTGACGCATCAGAAATAGGAAAAAGCCTTTGGCAACGGATAAGATTAAATAAATCCCACCAATTTTTAAAGATAAATATAAAGCATCATTTAAGGAAGTTACGGATACCGAGCCCATTAAGCTATCAACAGTATCTTTAACATAAATAGGCATTTTCACACCAAAATAATTGCTGATAATTGTAAAAAGTATTCCAAATAGAAAGCGCCATTTATATTTGATGAAATATTTATTCAGGTGTCGAAGAGACTTCATAGATAATTTTCTAAATTTGCGCCTGCAAGTTGATGTTGCAAAAATAAACAATCGCTATCAAAGCGAATGAATCATAATATGAAAATGTCGGATCTCTATATAATTATGCTTCCATGAACTTAACAGAAAACCCAGTTATTTCCCAAATGTCGCTAATGGGGCATGAGGAAATCTTATTTTGTAATGATCAAGCCACTGGACTTAAAGCCATTATCGCTGTTCATAATACCGTATTAGGACCAGCTTTGGGTGGAACGCGAATGTGGATGTATGCTAATGAAATGGAAGCCCTAAAAGATGTTCTTCGCTTATCGAAAGGAATGACCTACAAAAATTCAATTTCTGGGTTGAACTTAGGCGGTGGAAAAGCGGTAATAATTGGAGACGCACGCACAATGAAATCAGAGGCCTTGTTCCGACGATTTGGAAGATTTGTTGATAGCCTTGCTGGTAATTATATTACGGCTGAGGATGTTGGTATTTCTCCGTCTGATATGCAATGGGTGAACATAGAAACGAAACATGTGGCTGGTTTACCTGGTAAAAGCGGTGATCCTTCACCAGTAACTGCTTATGGCGTGTACATGGGGATTAAAGCGTGTGCTAAAGAGCAATTCGGATCTGATTCATTAAGTGGAAAAACAATTGCCGTTCAAGGTGTTGGTCATGTTGGTGAATATCTAGTAAAGCATCTGACCGAGGAAAATGCAAATGTTGTAATAACAGATATTCATGAAGAGACACTTTTACGTGTTTCCAAGCAATATGGCGTTAAAGTAGTAGCGCCGAATGAAATCTATGATGTACCTATGGATATCTATGCACCATGTGCGTTAGGTGCCACCATCAATGATGATACTCTTGGTCGTTTAAAGTGTTCAATAATTGCTGGTGCTGCCAATAATCAATTGCAGGATGAGCAAAAACATGGACTGGAACTCATGAATAAAGGAATTATTTATGCGCCAGATTATACCATTAATGCAGGTGGGGTTATTAATTGTTTCTCAGAAGTAGAGGGACTATCATCTGAATGGGCTCATGTAAAAGCAGGAGAAATTTATACAACCATTCTAAATATCATTCACCGTTCTAAAGAAGGAAATATTCCAAGCTATCAAATTGCGAATAAAATTGCTGAAGAAAGAATTGCCGCCGTTGGAATAGTTAAATTACCAAAATAAATGCTAAACAGAAGACATCTTCGAATAAAAGTTCTACAGTTGCTTTATGCTTATTTTCAATCAGAAGAAAATAATATCCCAAAGGCAGAAAAAGAATTGTTGCATACTATTGAAAGAATGTATGATATGTACTTGTACCTATTATTAAGTCTATCTGAAATGAAGCGTGCTGCTGAAAATAAACTAGCGGACAAGAAGAATAAATTACGGCCTTCTGAAGAAGATTTACACCCCAATTTAAAATTTGTTTCAAATCAAATTATCACTGCATTAGAGAACTCAAGTTCCTTAAAAGAGCTAAGTGAAAAACGTAAGCTAAATTGGATGGGCGTCGAAAATCAAGAACTTTTCCGTAAAATTTTTCAACATACTTTAGAAAATGAAACCTATTTTCAATACATGAATAATGGCTTGTCTGGTTTTGAAGAAGATCGAGCTTTTGCAATAGCCATTTTTAAAGAAGATCTGGCTAATTCTGACCTTTTGTATCATTATTTTGAAGAGAAAAGTATCAATTGGATTGATGACCTTGATTTATGCTGTTCGATGGTTATAAAATCTATAAAGAGTATTCAAGAGAAGGAAGAATTTATTCCTTTGCCTTTGTTTAAGGAAAATGATGATGAGAAAGAATTTCTTGTTCAATTATTTTTAAAAACGCTTCTAAATAATAAGGAGAGTGAAGACTTAATTGCCGAATTAGCTGATAATTGGGAATTAGATCGGATTGCTAAAATGGATATGTTGCTTTTAAAAATGGGATTAACTGAACTTCAAATTTTTCCAAGTATACCCACAAAGGTTACCTTAAACGAATATATTGAGATTTCTAAATTCTATAGTACACCAAAAAGTAATTTATTTATCAACGGAATTTTGGATAAAGCCATAGGAAAGTTAACTTTGGAGAAAAAAATAGTTAAAATCGGTAGAGGATTAATAAATTAAATAATCATGAAAAAAATAATCTTTTTTTTAGCCCTTAGTTTTTTAATCTTCTCATGTGAAGATAATAAGGTAGTTGTTGGGCAGAAAACTACCATGGAGGTTAATTTAGTGTTTGATGCCGGAACCGTTGTTAAAGGTGAGGTGATTAATGCCAAATTCAAAGTTAAAAATACTGGAAAGTATCCCTTGGTTTTTGGTGAAGTAAGACCTTCTTGTTCGTGCACAGTGCCTCATAAGCCAGAACCAATAATGCCAGGTGAAACAGGTGAAATTGTAGCGCAAGTAATGACCGATAAGTTAAATACAAAGAATGTAAGTAAATCAGTAACTATAATGACAAATACAGAACCTAATACAACGGTTTTAAGAATTAAAGGAGTAATTAAATAATTTAAATAAATAGTATATGGAATTTTTAGCAGTACCACCAGCAGGTAATAGCGGAGCATCAAGTATAATTATGATCGTTGTTATGATTGTAATTTTTTATTTTTTCATGATTCGCCCGAATATGAAAAAACAAAAGGAAGCAAAAAAGTTTAGAGAAAATCTAATGCCAGGTCAGAAGGTCGTTACAATTGGTGGTATTCACGGAAAAATCCTCGAGATTAGTGAAACTACTGTTTTGATTCAGTCGGAAGGTAGTAAATTACGTTTGGAGATGTCTGCAATTGCATCTTCAGTTGAAGAACAATTGACAACAAAGTCTTAATAAATTATAGTATTAAGATTTACCAATAGAAAGCTAAGGTTATAATATTTAGCTTGTTTTATTAATTAATAATTAACAATTAAAAATTTTAAAATGAAAAAGTTAACTTATCTACTTGTATTTATTATGTTTTTAGGCTTATCATCATGTGGCAGTTCAGATGTTTGCAATTGTATTGATTTAGCTCTCGAATATTCTAAAGAGTCCAAAACCGCAAACGGCGATTTAGTTAAACTAAAAAAAATAGAAGAACGGTTTAAAGAGGATAGTGCAAAATGTATGAATTTGGGAAAAGGTAAAACAGATGCTGAACTGAAGGAAATGGATAAAGAAGCAGAAAAATGCCCTTCATACAAAGAATTAATGCGCCTTCGATAATAGTTGAAAGTACATTCTAAAATTTATTTTATTGGCCTTGAGTCAACTAAATAAATAAACGAACCTATAGCTGCGGCTCCCAATTCTAATTCCCGCTTGTTTACATTCTCAAATACATCACTCGGTGCATGATGAAAATCAAAATATCGTTGTGAATCGGGAATAAACCCATACAAGGGAATACCTGGGAAGTATTCTTTCAGCGGACCAATATCAACGCCTCCGCCGCCTTTTCCCCATTGGTTCAGATCGTAGGTGCTGAATAAGGACTCGAAACTTTTTAGATGATTTACTTGTTCGATACTTCCATCTACTCCAAATCCTCTTGGAGCAAATCCCCCGCGATCACTTTCTAGCGCAGCATATTGTATTTCGCCTTTGTTTTTCGACCAGCTAGCATAGGTTTTACCTCCCATATTGCCATTTTCTTCATTCATAAAAAAGACAAGACGTAAGGTATGTTCAGGCTTATATTTCACAATTTTTAATATTCGCAATGCTTCCAAACAATGGATTACACCAGCACCATCATCATGGGCGCCTTCACCAGTATCCCAGGAGTCTAAGTGGCCTCCGAAAGTAATTATTTCATTGCTTTTAGTTCCTGTCATTTCCGCAATTACATTGTAGGAATCGGCATCAGGATATAGGCGACAATCTAATTCTATGTAAACACTTATATCACCTTTTTTACATGCTTTTGAAAGTGTTTCAGCATCGTGGGTAGCAATAGCGGCAGCGGGTATTTTAGTAACACTACTATCGTATTTCATTGATCCGGTGTGCGGAAAATCATCTTCTGGCATACCTAAAGATCGTATAATTACACCTAGAGCACCAAGCTTCGATGACTCGATAGCACCTTCTCCTCTAATTGGATAGCATCCGCCATATGCTTTAAAGGTTTGAATTTGTGCAGCGTCCATTACTTGATTAATAAATACAATTTTTCCTTCAACTTCTTTTCTATTTGCTTTTTTTAAGGCTTCAAAGCTTTTGAATTCAATAAGGGGAGCCTTAAGTAATCCGTTCGTACTTACAGATCCACCCAACGCTAAGACATGGAGTTTGTGAATTTCTCCATTTCCATCGGTATACCAGGCGCTTTCTGTATTTCCTCGCTCCCAATGTGGAACCTTGATCGCTTGCAGGTATACTTTGTCGAAACCATAACTTAGCATTTTTTCTTCACTCCATTTTATAGCCATGGCAGCTTCTGCTGATCCTGATAATCGATGCCCAATATTTTTGCATAGTTCTCTGAGATCTTCGTATGCTCGACCTCGAAGTAGGGCTTCATCGTATACTTTTCGAATGAATATGGAATCAATATTTTCTTGCGAAACTTTTTGAGTATAAAAAACAGTGGGAAGAAAAATTACAAATAGTAAAAGACGCATATTTTTTTTTTACGAATATACGATTTACTCTTTTATTGAATCAATTTTGCTTACACACAAGTAATATTGTCTTTTGCGAGACATTATTTTCCTTTACAACGACGAATGATTATCTTTACACTTAAAATAATGGTATGGCATTAAAATGTGGAATTGTGGGTTTGCCGAATGTCGGAAAATCAACATTGTTTAACTGTTTGTCTAATGCAAAAGCGCAGGCGGCAAATTTTCCTTTTTGTACTATTGAACCTAATATCGGTACGATAACGATACCTGATCCGCGTCTTGAAATGTTGGAAAGTATTGTCGTTCCCCAACGTGTAGTTCCAACCACCATGGAAATTGTAGATATAGCAGGATTGGTTAAAGGTGCATCAAAAGGGGAGGGTCTAGGTAATCAGTTCTTGGCAAATATTCGCGAAACGGATGCGATTATCCATGTACTTAGGTGCTTTGATGATGGAAATATTATTCACGTTGATGGGAGTGTAAATCCTGTTAGAGACAAGGAAATAATCGACATTGAACTGCAACTAAAAGACCTTGAATCGATCGATAAAAAACTAAGTTCGTTATCCCGTGTTTTAAAATCTGGTGATAAAGATTCTTTAAAAGAAAATGAACTCTCTTTAAAAATTAAAGAGGGATTAGAAAAAGGAATTTCTGTCAGAGGATTAGATTTTTCTAACGAAGAAATTGAAATAATTAAGAAATTTCAGTTGATTACTTCTAAGCCTGTGTTATATCTGTGTAATGTTGATGAAGCTTCTGTGAAAACTGGAAATAAGTATGTTGAGCAAGTAAAATCGGCTATTGCCAATGAGAATGCAGAAGTGCTGGTTATCGGTGCAAAGATTGAGGCGGATATTACCGAGCTTGATACCTACGATGAACGACAATTATTTTTAGATGAATTAGGATTGGAGGAGCCTGGTGTAAATCGATTGATTCGTTCTGCTTATTCTTTACTTAATTTACAAACTTATTTTACCGCTGGTGTAAAAGAGGTAAGAGCTTGGACAATCTACAAGGGAATGACTGCCCCTCAAGCAGCAAGTGTTATTCACACTGATTTTGAGAAAGGGTTTATTCGGGCGGAGGTTATGAAATATCACGATTTTACTACCTTAGGATCTGAAAATGCCGTCAAAGAAGCTGGTAAATTTAAGGTGGAAGGTAAAGAGTATATCGTTGAAGATGGCGATATAATGCATTTTAGATTCAATGTTTAAATAATTATTCGCTCACTATGATTTCAGCAAATCAAGCTCATTTAAAGTCCTGGATTCCTGTTCCTGAACATTCAGATTTTCCAATTCAAAATATACCTTTTGGAATTATAAAAATGGAAGGGAAATCACCTCGGGTAGCAACACGTATCGGTGATTCAGTTATTGATTTGTTTGAATTATACAAGCTTGGTTGTTTCGAATCTTTGCCTTTTGATTCGAATGATTTTGACGCTTCATCCCTTAATTCATTAATGAAAAAAGGAAAGTTAGCGGTAAGAGAATTAAGAAATGTTCTCTCTGCTTTATTGTTAAGCGATAATTCTTTCCTGCGAGATAAACATGAGGCACATGGCTCATTTTTGTTCACACACGATTCAGTTGAAATGCTTTTACCTATTAATATTGGAGATTATACCGATTTTTATTCCAGTAAAGAGCATGCAACAAATGTTGGAGTAATGTTTAGAGATCCTGCTAATGCGCTGCTTCCAAACTGGTTGTGGATTCCTGTTGGATATCATGGTAGAGCATCTTCTGTAGTGGTTTCAGGAACTGATTTCCATCGTCCAAAAGGTCAAATTAAACCAAACGATGACGAGGACCCGATCTTTTCAGCTTCGCGACAAATTGATTTTGAATTAGAAATGGGCTTCATTACCTTCGATGGTAAACCTCTCGGGGATTCGATTTCTGTTGCTGAAGCAGATGACTATATTTTTGGTCTTTGTCTTTTTAATGATTGGTCGGCAAGGGATATTCAGAAATGGGAATATGTTCCTCTAGGGCCATTTCTAGCCAAAAACTTTGTTTCAACCATGTCTGCTTGGATTGTTACTTTGGATGCCTTACAGCCATTTCGTGTAGAAAGTCCTATTCAATCGCCTAAAGTGCTTGAATATCTTGCGGGTTCTGGAAAAGATTCATATGATATTAAGTTACAAGTGGCTATCGCAACGGAATCAAAGGTAGAAACTGAAATTTGTCAATCCAATTTCAAATATATGTATTGGACTATGGCGCAGCAATTAGCGCATCATACGGTTAATGGTTGCAATATTAGAGGTGGAGATTTGATGGGCTCGGGAACTATTTCTGGTCCAACTGAAGGCTCATACGGCTCTATGTTAGAATTAGCATGGAAAGGAACTAAACCCTTAACATTAAACGATGGTACGCAGCGGCGATTTATTTTAGATGGTGATACCGTTATCATGAGAGGATATTGTCAAAATGCTACTATTAGAATTGGTTTCGGCGAGGTAACAGGAAAATTATTACCAGCGAAGTAAATGAATTCACTACCTGAAAAGTATGATGTTGAAAAAGAGCGAAAGGAAATACTAGTTGCGTTTCGGGGTTTATTGCGTTCTATTAAAGATCGAACAAAAGAAGACACTCGTTTGGTTCGAAAAGCGTTTGATTTGGCTTTAGAAGCGCATAAAGATATGCGTAGAAAATCTGGGGAGCCTTACATCTATCATCCAATTTCAGTTGCTAGAATTTGTGCCGAAGAAATGGGCCTCGATATCTCGGCCATTGTTTGTGCTTTATTGCATGATACCGTTGAAGATACCTACATTACCTTAGAAGATATCGAGGATATGTTTGGTGTTCGGGCTCGAAAAATAATCAATGGTTTAACAAAAATACCAGAAGTATTTGACGAAAATGCCTCGATTCAAGCAGAGAATTTCAGGAAAATGATCCTCACAATCAGTGATGATTTTAGGGTTGTTTTAATCAAATTAGCCGATCGTTTGCATAATATGAGGACGCTTGATAGCATGCCGGCAGATAAGCAATTACGAATAGCGTCGGAAACAAAATTTTTGTATGCACCATTAGCGCATCGTTTTGGTCTTTATTCCATTAAATCCGAACTAGAAGATTTATCCCTAAAATATTGTGAACCTGAAGTTTATTTATTGATTCAAAATCAATTAAAAAGTACCCAAGATGTTAGAGCACGGTTTATTCGACGATTTATGTCGCCTATACGAGATGTCTTGCATCACGAAGGATATATTTTTGAAATCAAAGCGCGTACAAAATCAATTTCTTCGATTTGGCGAAAAATGCAGTCCAAGGAAGTTCCGTTTGAAGAAGTATTTGATGTTTTTGCGATTCGCATTATTATTGAAACTCCTCCTGAATTAGAAAAGCCAGATTGTTGGCGAATTTATAGTATTGTAACAGATTTTTATCAACCTAGCCCAGATCGTCTGCGCGATTGGATTTCTACACCACGTGCGAATGGCTACGAATCATTGCATACTACCGTTATGTCTCCTCAAGGACGTTGGGTGGAAGTGCAAATCCGATCTAAAAGAATGGACGAAATAGCGGAAAAAGGGCTTGCTGCGCATTACAAATACAAGGAGTTTAAAAGTGACGAAAGTAAATTTGATCGTTGGATTTCCGAAGTGCGAGCACTATTAGAAAATCCGGATACAAATGCCATTGAGTTTGTAGATGAATTCAAATTAAATTTATTCAATGATGAAATCTACATTTTTACACCAAAAGGTGAATTACGTGTACTTCCAATAGGTGCAACCATATTGGATTTTGCTTATGATATTCATACAGACATTGGAGATAAATGCATCGGGGCAAAAGTTAACAATCGATTGGTGCCATTAAGTTATCAACTGAATAATGGAGATCAATTAGAGATTATTACATCTTCTAAACAAAAACCGAATGAAGATTGGTTAAAGTTTGTTGTATCAGCTCGAGCAAAACAAAAAATAAAAGCATCGCTTAATGAAGAGCGAAAATTAATCGCGTCTGATGGAAAAGAAATATTAGATCGAAAGTTTAAACAGTATAACTTAAAATTTAATGCTGAAAATATAACGTTCTTGGAAAAGTATTTTGCTACAAATTCTGCTACTGAATTGTACTATAGAATTGCAAAAGGAAAAATTGAACTCTCTAAATTAAGAGAAATTGATAGTGTAAATGGCTTTTTTCAATATCCGAAGAAAGAAAAAGTTTCAAAAAAGAAAGTAGTGGATCAGGCCGATATTAATTCTCATGGAATTGATACAAAAAAAGATGTGCTTCTGATCGGTGATGATTTTAAAGGCATTGATTATCAAATTTCTAAATGTTGTAATCCAATTCCTGGTGATAAAGTTTTCGGATTTATTACCATTGGTCAGGGTATTAAGATTCACCGTTCAAATTGCCCTAATGCCGTTCACTTAATGTCAAAATATGCTTATCGATGCATTAAGGCTACCTGGAAATCTAAACATGAAGTTGAACGTGTAGCTGCCATAAAAATAATCGGGATTGATCGCATGGGATTAGTTAATAAATTAACTGAAATTATTTCGAAGGAAAATAAAGTCAACATGAAAAGTATTTCTTTTGATACTGTTGATGGCGTATTTGAGGGACATATTCGTGTGCTAGTTCTGGATACGGAACATTTAGAATTACTTACACGAAAGTTTGAGGAAGTTGAAGGTGTTCAGCGTGTCGTTCGATGGGATATGCAAGATGAACTTGATATCTAATCCATTTCAACCATTTTATATGGGTTTTTTGGTCTTTTTGCCACCAACCACTCGAATCCAACAATAAACTTTTCCTCTTCCTTAATTTGATTCATTGGGTAAAAGATACCGTCTGGTTTATCAAAATAGGTAATACTCCGTACTTCACCACTGTCTAAATAAACACGTAAATCTGATGCATACAGACGATTTAAACCCAAACGTTTCTTTGTAAGGGTGGAATCTGTTTTTATTTCGTCAATCGGATAAAGAATGGTCCATGCATTACCATTCATATCGGCACGTTGAAGTTCATTTTTTTCAAACCAAGCAATCATTTTTCGGCCTGCCAACTGATTGTAAAATAAACCACTATCCAATTCCATAATGGCAGAAGCTTTGCCTATTATAAGCGCTTTGTTAATGACACTGTCTTTCATAAATACAATAATGGTATCGCCCATTAACTGTGCATTTTTCGACCAAATCAATGGTGATTTTGCTAAAGTAAGCTGGCCATTTATATTGTCATAATAGGCGGAGTCTGCAATCGCTTGAAGGGTAGAGCTGAATATTTTGATGTGCTTATTTCCTTTCATCGCTATTGTTTGTCCAGTGGAGTCTTCAAGAATAGTTAGCGTGTCTGCATGAAGGTAAATGCTATCTTTTTCGGTTCGTTGAACGGCAATAGCACGACCAGTAATGTAGGTTTTTCCGCTAGATTTATTGCTGTAAAACACATCACTGATTAAATACTGTTTATTTTGTTTGTCTTCAACTTGCACCTTTCCTCTAGCTGTGAAAAGTGGCGGTTTCGAAGCATAATAGGCAGTGTCACAACTAACAACTTTATCTTTTTGTATAATCTTAACGTGCTGAAATAAATTACCTTCTTCTTTTTTAACATGATACCAGCCTCGTTCACACTGAATAGTTACGCTATCGTTACTAATTTCTGTTGGACCAAAAAATTGAGTGAGTTGTTTTTCGTAGGCAAATTGCAAGGTGTCAGTAGTCATTAGAAGGTCTTCTTTTTGGTATTTTACTTTACCACTGAAGAAAAAACTACCAATGTTAGGATAGAAATAACCATATTTACTAGTAATGAATTCATTTGAAACAATACTTTCAATCCTTCCGAAGTTCTTAAAAGTAGCTCGACCACTTTTTGCGTCATAATCCAAAGAGTCGGTAGCGAGCTTATATTCTTTATCTCTAATTCGTACATGTCCCCAAAGTTTGGCGAATTTTGTTGCGCCAAAATACAAAAGAGAATCGCAGTATAAATTTATCTCGTTTTTAGTGATATGAACATTTCCATAGGCATGAACAATTTTTCTTTTTTCATAGTAATGTGCTGAATCACAATACATTGTGTTGCCTTGATACGTGAAGTTTACAGTTCCTATTAGCCTATGTTGACCAGTTTTTTGATCGAAAATAACCTTTTCTGTTCCAGGTAATAGTTCCAACACATTGCTTTGAGCACTTAGATCTTCCTTCAAAAAAAATGCGCTCAAAATGAACGCATAAAGGGATATTTTATGGAAGATTCCCATTCTATTTTAAAAGTGTTTGTTCCCTGTCAGGACCTACTGATACAAGGGTAATAGGAACATTTAATTCTTTTTCAAGATAAAGCACATAGTTTTTAAGTTCTTGTGGTGCATCTTCATACTTACGCAATTTTGTTAAATCTTCTTTCCATCCCGCCATTTCTATGTAGATTGGAACTAGGGGTACATCATGAACATCATAAGGGAATTCCGTTATTTTTTGACCATCTATTTCGTAATGTGTACAGATTTTTATGGAATCAAATATGCTAAGAATATCAGCTTTCATCATGCTTAATTCCGTTACTCCATTAATCATTATTGCATATTTTAACTGAACTAAATCTATCCAGCCACAACGTCGAGGTCGGCCAGTGGTAGATCCAAATTCACGCCCTTCTTGTCTGATCTGTTCGCCAACTTCGTCTAGTAATTCAGTTGGAAATGGACCACTACCTACACGTGTGCAATAGGCTTTGAAAATCCCGATTACCTCACCAATTTTATTTGGAGCAATGCCTAAACCAGTGCATGTTCCTGCCGTAACTGTATTGGAAGAGGTTACAAATGGATAGGTTCCAAAATCAATATCGAGCATCGTGCCTTGAGCACCTTCTGCTAATATTTTTTTACCAGATAAAATAGCGGTATTTAAAAAATGCTCGCTATCAACAGCATCTAAGGATTTAATTACTTCTAAACTATCCATCCACTCTTTTTCCAAAGCAGCTAAGTCGTATTCGAAATCATCATAATGGGAAAGTATCCCGATATGCTTATCCATTAAATTTTGGTATTTCTCCTTAAAATTTGGAGAATAAAGATCGCCAACACGTAAGCCGTTCCTTCCTGTTTTATCCATGTAGGTTGGACCAATACCCTTGAGCGTAGATCCAATCTTATTTTTTCCTTTTAATGTTTCGGATGCGGCATCCAATAATTTATGTGTAGGTAGGATTAAATGTGCTTTCTTAGAAATAAATAAGCGTTTCTTGAAGTCAATATTGAACGGTGCTAATTTCTCTAATTCACCTTTGAAAATTATTGGGTCAATAACTACACCATTACCCACTAAATTGATAACATTTTCTCGAAAGATACCCGATGGAATCGTATGAAGAACATGCTTTATGCCTTCAAACTCTAAAGTGTGACCAGCATTAGGGCCTCCTTGAAATCGAGCAATTATATCGTATTTTGGGGTAAAAACATCAACAATCTTTCCTTTTCCTTCATCTCCCCATTGAAGGCCTAATAATACATCAACTTTCATCTATAACTTAATTAAAATGATTTTTTGCTGATTCTAATGAATCGAAAATAGTAAATACCTCATGAATTTTTGTTATCTCAAATAACTTCGTGAGTCCAGCATTTGGATTTAAAAACACGGTGTCGCCTCCATTTATCCTCGATTTAGTAAGTACCTTAACCATAAAGGCAATACCGCTTGAGTTTGTATGCGATAATTGTGAAAGATCTATGACAATTTTCCAATTATCTACCTGGTCAATGGCTTCTTTCATCGGCTGAATATCAGCGTCTGATAATATTTTGCCTGATATAGACAAACAAGTAACCTCTGAAGAGGAAATTGAAAATTCAATCATATTTTATTTTTTTTTATCCCATAAAAATAGAGCGAATGATGCTGTATATCAACGTCAAATAACTCTTCAATGGTCGTTTTTATTTGTTGTATTCTTGGGTCACAAAATTCTTTAACTTCATTGGAATCAGTGAAAATTAAATGATCGTGCTGCTTTGAGCCATGTGATTTCTCATATTGAGCTAGGTTTTTGCCAAACTGATGCTTTGTCACTAAATTACAGGCAAGTAATAATTCAATAGTATTGTATAGGGTGGCTCTTGAAACACGGTAATTATTCTTCTTCATTTTTTCATAAAGTGTTTCAACATCAAAATGACCATTATACTCATAGATCTCTGATAAAATAGCAAAACGCTCGGGTGTCTTTCTATGTCCATTTTGAACTAAATAGGCGGAGAAAATACTTAATACCTTTTCTTGAAGCTCCAAGTTGTTATTCATTTTTGTTGTAAATACAAATGTAATTATTTCTTTGGATGTGCAATCCTGATTTTATTGTTGATTTCCATTGTTGAACGAACTATTTTTCAATCGTGAATTTCTTTATGTGGTTCGATAAAAGATACTTAAATTTGCATATGCTAAATGGAAAACGAATTTGTGTTGTATTGCCTGCTTATAACGCAGCAGAGACATTAGAGATGACGTATAATGAAATTCCTTTTGATATTGTTGATGATGTTGTTTTGGTAGATGATGCTAGCAAGGATGCGACAACAGAACTCGGAAAAAAATTGGGGATAAAACATTTGATTCGTCATGAAAATAATAGGGGTTACGGTGGTAATCAAAAATCATGTTATCAAAAAGCGCTGGGACTTAACGCCGATATTATCATAATGTTGCATCCTGATTATCAATATACTCCAAAGTTGATCCATTCGCTTTCTGCGGTGATTGCATTTGATGTTTATCCGGTTGTAATGGGCTCTAGGATTCTAGGAAAAGGTGCAAGAAAAGGTGGAATGCCGCTGTATAAATATATTGCGAATCGCTTTTTGACCTTAGGACAAAATATTTTATTGGGTCAAAAACTTTCAGAATACCATACTGGATATCGTGCATTTTCAAAAGAAATTTTTGAGAAAATTGATATCGAAAGTAATTCAGATGATTTTATATTCGATAATCAAATGCTTGCTCAGATATTTTATGCAGGATTTGAAATCGGTGAAATTACCTGTCCTACAAAATATTTCGAAGAAGCTTCCTCCATAAATTTCAAACGCTCTGTTCAATATGGTCTCGGCGTTATCGGCGTTTCAATTAGTTACCGAATGGCACGATGGGGGATTGTAAAACCAAAACTGTTTTATCCTAAAAAATAATATCTAAATTAAAAATAAGGAATCGATTATGTCGGATGATAAAAAAGTAATTTTTTCTATGGTTGGCGTCTCTAAAGCCACACCTCAAGGAAAACAAATCATTAAAAATATATACCTGTCATTTTTCTATGGCGCGAAAATCGGAATTATTGGATTAAATGGTTCTGGTAAATCAACGGTTATGAAGATTATTGCAGGCCTTGATCAAGCTTTTCAAGGTGATGTGGTGTTTTCGCCAGGATATACTGTAGGCTACTTGCCGCAAGAACCGGATATTGATCCAACTAAAACAGTCAAAGAGGTTGTGCTTGAAGGAGCAAGTGAAACGGTTGATGTACTCAAAGAATATGAGGAAATCAATGCCGCTTTTATGGATGAAGATGTGCTCAATGATCCTGATAAAATGGATAAATTAATTGCTAGGCAGGGTGAGGTTCAAGATAAAATTGATGCGCTTGATGCTTGGGAATTAGATAATAAATTAGATAGAGCAATGGATGCTTTAAGGTGTCCGCCTGATGATCAATTGATTTCTACACTTTCTGGTGGCGAAAAAAGAAGGGTGGCGCTTTGTCGTTTGCTACTTCAAAATCCTGATATTTTATTATTAGATGAACCTACGAATCACTTGGATGCCGAATCGATTGATTGGTTAGAACAGCACTTGCAGCAGTATGCAGGTACTGTTATTGCCGTAACACACGACCGTTATTTTCTGGATAATGTCGCAGGGTGGATTTTAGAATTGGATAGGGGGGAAGGAATTCCTTGGAAAGGAAATTATACCTCTTGGCTAGAACAAAAATCGAATCGTTTGAAAGAGGAAGAGAAATCGGAGTCCAAACGGCAAAAAATGTTATTGCGTGAGTTGGATTGGGTAAGGATGAATCCAAAAGCGCGGCAAGCAAAAAGTAAGGCGAGACTTCAAAATTATGAGAAAATGCTCTCTGAAGATGTGCAAGCTAAAGAGGCCTTGCTTGAAATGCCTATTCCCAATGGACCTCGATTAGGAACGAATGTTATTGAAGCGGCACATGTTGCTAAGTCATTTGGCGATAAAATGTTATATGATGATTTGAACTTTAGTTTGCCGCCCGCTGGAATTGTTGGAATTATTGGTCCTAATGGAGCAGGAAAGACGACAATTTTTAAAATGATTATGGATGAGTTATCCGTTGATTCGGGGGAATTCAAAGTGGGTGAAACCGTTAAAATTGGCTATGTTGATCAATCGCATAAAGACGTAAGTAAAGAGAAAACTGTTTTTGATGTGGTATCTAATGGCTTGGAATACGTGGAGGTTGGAAACCAAAAAATAAATTCGAGGGCCTATCTCTCTAAATTTAATTTTAATGGAGCAGATCAAAACAAAAAAGTAGGCATTTTGTCCGGTGGTGAACGTAATCGCCTTCATCTAGCCATGACATTAAAAACAGAGGCAAATGTTTTATTGCTCGATGAGCCAACCAATGATATCGATATTAATACTTTGCGCGCATTAGAGGAAGGTATCCAAAATTTTGCGGGTTGCGCAGTGGTTATTTCTCACGACCGATGGTTTTTGGATCGTATATGTACTCATATTCTTGCTTTTGAAGGAGATTCACATGTGCATTGGTTCGAAGGTTCTTATTCTGAATATGAAGAAAATCGAAAGAAACGAATGGGTGATTCAGGACCAAAACGAATCAAGTACCGAAAAATCGTTTAGTTAAAAAAAGACTCTTACTTTTTTCTACCGACTTAACCTTTGACAATTTTGTAAAGCCAGTCTTTACCTTCTGAGCCTATTTTTAAAATATACATCCCACTGGCTAATTTTGAGATGTCCAAGGTGTTTTCTGATCGCAAGCACTTCATCTCAGTACCATTTATAGCATAAATTCGGATGATTTCATTTCCTGTCAGTTCTCCTTCGATACTAATAAAATCACATGCCGGATTAGGAAATATTTTCCAATATGGCTGCGTTTCCTTATCCGTTAGATTGGCAGTATA
The DNA here is from genome assembly GCA_947462255.1 of Flavobacteriales bacterium. GTDB lineage: Bacteria > Bacteroidota > Bacteroidia > Flavobacteriales_D > Crocinitomicaceae > UBA952. The sequence continues at coordinate 34,070 of CANHOA010000010.1, forward strand.
GGAAGCTTTAACAGCTGAGTAGGCATCGACTTTCCCCATTCCCCAACGTACGTGACCCGGAGGATCAATAGTACCTGTGTACGAATCTTCGTAGGCCGTATTTTTTAGTACGTTTTTTACATCTTCTGGAGAAATAGTGGGCTTTGCTTCAAGAATAAGCGAAACGATGCCTGCTACCATTGGTCCAGACATAGAGGTGCCGGATAAGCGGACAAAATCATAATTATTATTATTGAAATTAACTGAAGCAACCGGAGTAAAGCTACTTGTTGAGAATGAATTGAGTGCTGAAGCGATATTCACACCTGGTGCTGAAATATCGGGTTTAGGGTATTCATCCATTCGAGGACCATTACTTGAAAATGTAGCGATATTGCTAAAGGTATTATGGGCGGCAACTGTAATGACACCTGTAGTTACCCCAGGATGATTGATACCGTATTGATCATTACCGATAATATAGCCACTTCCATTGGTGGTGAAAGGTGAACTCGTGTTTCCACTACCATAAATGTTTCTGCGTGTATTCCAATAGTGAACCCTGCCACTTGTGGCCTCTGAGCATAAAATTACTTTCAATGTTGGGTTGGTACATTTTACATCTAAGGTCATTTGGGGACGATTATTCAGTGGGTGCGCTGCATCGGTAGTAATCATGTAAAAGACTGTGTCTGTTCCCGACACCATGAAGGAATCTATAAAAGCGGTTGTACTTAAGGTATTGAATAATGGAGTTTGTTTGAGTAATACGCTATTTCCCGATAAAATGCGTAATCGACAAGAATAATTATTTCCCGGTTCGCCCCATGTGCTGATGGTTTGTCCCCACAATAGGGTATCGTTCGCATAACCAAATCCACTGATCCTCGTTTTTATGGAGTCGTTATTGAAATCGCGCCTAATGTGGTGATTTACTCCTGAACTATTTCCTCCACTCACTACAAAGACAACTCCCGAATCAATATAGCTTTCAATGGCTTGAGAAAATAGTGATGTTCCATCCAAAGGATTCGTTCGCATAGAACCAAAAGAATTATTGATTACTAATCTTTTTCCAACTGATGTTGCCTTTTCATACATCCATTGATAAGCATCCAATGAAGCAGAGGCATATCCTAAATCCATTTGCGAAAATAAAAGATCGGATTCGAAACCGATTCCACGATAGGCTGTTCCTCCGCCAGCCCCCCCGGCAATACCTGCTACATGTGTTCCGTGATAGGTAGAGGCTAGTGAAAAAGTATCAACTTCCATGTTCAATAGGTCCACGGTATTATCCAACAATGTTCCGTAATTAAATCCAACTGGTGGATTGCCAGAGGTTCTGACCTGATCCCATGACGCTAAAACACGATAAGTTATTAAAGAAGTATCGAAAAAAACAGGATGTGCATACTCAAACCCCCAATCTACAATGCCTATAATTACATCTTTTCCTGTGTACGATTGTGGTAAATTAATTCCCATGTGTACGCTGTCTGCTCGCGTATCTGAGATTGCTAAATCTAAAAATGGATCGCTTTTTTCGGGCACCTCTAAATACTCTATTCCTAGTATAGGAGTAGCATTTAAAAATAAATTTATTGGCAGTTGGATGGTGGCAATATTTCCAATAATTGTTGGGTTAAATCCTCCTAATCGGTTTATTTCTGATCCTTTAAAGGATGCATTGATTTTTGCTAAGAGGGAAATGGAATATTGTCCGTTTGCAATCGTAATTGGGAATCTTTTTTGGATGTTTTCTGATAGGACTCCATTGTTATTTTTAAGCTCTTTTAGGATTACTTGCTTTACCCCCATAGTGTAAGCAGATGTTTTGTATTGCGCCGATAAAGGAAGGTAGAACATTACAGTTAGCAGAAAAAAAAATAGTTTCATGGTAGTAATTTTTACTAAAGATAAACTTTTAATTCTAGCTTTCATTTTAAAAAATAAATTCGTTTTTTTTCTCCTGTCGCCTATTATTCTGATAAAGTGTTGACGGAAATATTCGTCCTTGACTTTTTTGATTCTTTTTTTGTTAAGAAAAAAAGAAAGGAAAATAGAATAATTAATCAATTTGAGATAATTGTTCGAAATATGAATTTGATTAAGATTTTGATTGGTGGTAAGAAAAGGGACATGAAATTTTAATTCTTATGTATAAAGAAATCTAAGCTTTTTCACACTGGAATTGAATTGCGTTTCTTCTTTCGTTTCTTTAATTTGAGCTTTAAACTCAATGGAAGGTGTAAATAAAATGTTAACAAAAAGGGACGATATAAAAACGCTAAAAATTGATACAGAGAAAAGCGAATTGTTCCCGTTTTTTTCTTGTTGGAAAGTTCATAGTTAAATGTCTCCAAATAATGCTGGCATTGTCCTTCAATAATTTGCTGTTCTTTTTGAGATAAAAATGTTTTGTATTGCCCTATCTTTTTTGAATCGAGTGGAGATCGGATGCCAGAGTGAAATGCGAGCAGTTTTTCAGTAAACGCTGGATCTAATTTTTCCTTTTGGCTCCTAACGTAGTTTTCAAAAACACCTTCAGTATTTAGCATGCATGAAGAAAATTCGAGCGATAGAAACGAACATGTCTTTTTAAGTGCTGATTCAGGTGATTGAATTAAGTCCTCAAATTTGATAATTAGGCGATTGTTTTCAGGGAGGGCTAGCATTCTTGCGTAAACACCCTTCCAGATGGATGCTAAGAAAAAAGGATGCTTATTCCAATTTAATTTGCGGATGCTTTTGGATACAATGTTGTCGCGTACGTCTCTTACCAAAAGTAAGAACTTGGCAAGAGGAAATAGATGTTGGATCGCTTCTAGGTGATACACATACTTGATTTGCTTGTCAACAATCACGCGAACGCTTGATTTATTTTTTTGATCGGAATCATAAAAATTGAGGTAGCTAATCTTTACAATGCGCTCATAGGTCAATAGGGCTTTATTTGCCAATAATTCCGCATGAAAAATAGCTCTTTGGGTGAAATATAGATCCATATTTTTCTCTGCTAACAAGAAAAAATCGTCTACATAGGATGAAATGTCTTCATCCGTCCAAGTTACTATTTTATGGTATTTAGGATATAAATACAGCGCAAAGGGTTCTTCGGAAGGCGAAATAATTTCAGGATGCAAATTCAACATCAAACACAGTAGTGAACTACCTGTCCGTTCGGTACATAAAATAAAATGAATGCTTATTTCATCTAATGATTTCGCATCGTATACTGTAGACATATTCAATTTTGAAGATAGTAAAATCGTCTTGCAAAATACAAATTTAGTAGGGATTTGTTATCGTTTTTAGTTGTCTAAATATTTAATCCTTTGTCGCGAGTTAATTTAGGCCTAGGATTATGCGATGTATTGTTTCATGTAACCATTCAATCATATTTCATTCATAGAAAAAGGTGGAATTTCTACCTTGAAGTATTATTAATATGAAAATAAAGTAGCATGAATTTTCTGAGCCTTCTAATTTCTTTGTTCCTTGTTGGTTCATTAGCAGCACAAAAGTCGCCTGCTTTGAATCAAAAAACGGCCGTTTTGATCATAGGTTATGAGGCGCAAGATGGTGTCGTAGAGTCATTCAATGGCTATGCTAATTTTCTTACTAATAAAGGGATCTTCGTTTACAAATTTTATTATCCAAAAGCTAGTTGGGAGGACATCGTTCCTCTTGCTAATACATGTTCATTTCTACTTTATTCTGGACATGGTTGTTCAAGTTGTGGATTAGACAATCAATATGGGGGAATGTATAGTAATGATTTTGTTTCTGCTCGAGATATCGTAGAAGAATTGCATTTTGAAAATCACCCTGTCATTATTTATAACCATGCATGTGGTTCTGCGGGCACCTCTGATTCTGATCCAAATGATATTGGGATGAAAGAAGCGATTAATCGAATTACTGATACAGCTTTGCCTTTCTTTATGTCTGGTGCCGCTGCCTATTTTGCAACGAATTATTACGATCACCCGCAAGAAATTCTTTCGGCGCTTTTTGAAGGAAAGTCAGCCACGGAATTATTTAAAGCTCAAATTCAGTCTGGAGATCACGTCGTTAACAATAAGCCGATAGTAAATAACCCATATTTCAATAATTGTAACTTGGGAATTTCATGCTCAAGGGAATCGGTAAATAATTCAAATTCTTTTAAAATTGAGTATAATTTCGCATATGTCGCACCTCCTGTATTCAGATTTGTTAAGATAGAATCAGTCGCCAAAAACTGATAAAATGAACAGGTATAAAAAATAGTTATTATTGGATGTAAGAAAAATAGGTATATTCACTAAAGATTCTCATTAACAAAGTTTATGCGCGTATTAGGACCATTAAAAAAATCATACATTATGAAATCAACGATATTTATCTTCATTTTACTGTCAACATCCGCATTACTAAGCGCTTGTAGTGAAAGTACTGCACAAGAGACGCCTCCAATAGATAAACCAACTGACGATACTACTTCAATTTCAGCGTTTTCCTTCATTAATGAAGAAGGAATGCTTATAAAAACAAGATTTAATGTCCCTGAAGGATATAAAAGAATTGAGTCTGCTCCGAATACTTGGGAATCGTTTCTTCAAAATTTACCTTTAAAAGCGCATGGCTCTCAAGTAAAACTTTATGATGGAACACTTAAGTCAAACACGTCTGCCTACCTAGCCGTGGTTGATTTATCAATTGGGAATAGAGACCTTCATCAATGTGCTGATGCGATAATGAGGCTTAGAGCGGATTATTTTAATGCACAGGAGAAATATAGTGAAATTGAATTTTTGTTTGTTAGTGGAAAAAGATCCAATTACAAAACTTGGCTTGGCACACGCCCTCCTAATGCAAAAAATTATTGGGCGTATTTAGAGAATGTATTCAATTTTGCAAGTACTTTGTCATTGGATAAACAATTGATTCATAAAGAGATAAATCAACTTCAGATTGGTGACGTGTTTATTAAAGGGGGAAGTCCAGGTCATGCGGTGATTGTTGTTGATAAATGCATAAATGCAAAAGGAGAAGTTAAGTTCATGTTAGCCCAAAGCTATATGCCAGCTCAAGAAACCCAAATTCTTGTAAATCCAGCATCGTCAGAAAGTCCCTGGTATGATTTAAATTTTGGAGAATACTTAAACAGTGCTGAATACACATTCACAAAAGATCAATTGAAAAGGTTCTAATGAAAAAATAGTTAATTCAAATACAGCGCAAAGGTTTTGCCGAAGGGCCAATCAGTTTGGATTCATGTTAAGCATGTTCGCTAGTAATGAACTTTCTGTAGGTGCGATGAAAAGAATATATGAACTTGATAGGAATTTGGTCGATATCCTCTATGGATTTTATCAAGATGACTTACGCGTTAAGGATTTAATTCGGCTCAGTTTAATTTTTACGGGTGTGTAAAATAAGATTTTTTCTTTCAGCCAGTAGCTAAATTCCAAAATGCGGTATTTCAAGACAATTGGTTTTGCTTGTGGTTTGCTGATTACATAGCCAAAAGTGTGCATAAGTGGCCCACAAATACCTTCGATCAATGATAATTGTTCTGCCGTCAATATTTCTTTCCATTGTCCAATAGCATTTCTATTCAGGGGTTTAGCTAAATCTGCATATTTTTTTTGAATGCTAGCATCCAATTCCTGAATATGTGCTTCGCTATAACTTGCTAATGCCATGCTACTTGATTGAAATGGCACATTTAAAAATACACTTATTTTTTGAAGTTCTTCGTCCGTATGCTCGATGAAAGATTCATATTTCACCAATAATACACGGTCGGGAAATTGTTTTGTAAGACGGGTATATTCGGTATTAAAGCGTTTCCATCGCAAAGCATGTATGGAAACGTGTTCGTTTCTCGTATTCTGACGATTCTTTGTTTTGATGCGAGATGCAGCATTGTCTCTTGGATCCCTAACAATAAATATACACTTGTCCTTGGTATTTTTTTTTAAGATGTAATTTAAGAATAAGGTATAACTTGGGTTTTTATCAATGATCCAATCGGTATTTTGGACGATTTCAGCCTGATTGCTTTCAAAAAAAGCCAAGGACAAGGTATTCATGTAATCGTCAAAAGATTGGGTTTTCGCTTGAGCAACTAAGGCTTCGCGATCCAATTGCCAAGGATGCTCTGCGTATAGCTGAGAATACCATTTTAAATAGTCAGAAACTTGTGATTCCAAAAGGGGATTGAAGCGGCCATTATTCCAATAGTAAAAAAAACCGTAGATTGGTATTTCTGGGGTGTATTTGAATTGAGCTTTCTTAGCCACCATTTTTGCGATTAGGGTAGAGCCAGAACGACCAATTCCTGAAATAAACAATCTATTCACATTAAGTATTTTAAGTTATTGTTTATCAATACTTTCTATAAATTTATTAAGTGCTTCGATCTCTTTTTTAGCGCTTGATTCTTTCGATTCTTTTAAACCTTCGAGACCCAATTTTAATGCTTTTTTCGATTTCTCTTTATCACCTAAATTTAAGTAGGCATTGCCAATTTGTATGTAATCTTTACTTGTGCCCAGACCATTTTTAATTTGCTCCTTGTGGATCGCTATAATCCCCTCATAATCTTGTGCTTCGATAAAATAGTTGTCAACTAAATCAAGCGCCCAAGTTCCTTGATGCATTTGATCAAAGGTGCGAGCCTCACGTATGCAAATGTCTCGAAGTTTATTTTTTGTTTCCTGAAATTCTCTATTCGATAGGGGATGGCTGAAGTTTGCAGCTAAAGCTATGCGAAAAGTGTCAAGTATATTGTAGGATGGCCTCGCTCCTGAATACAAAAGATTCAATTGCTTATTCACTGTTTCGCTGAATGGTGGTTTCAAGTTAGCTAGCGTTGAATTGATCATTTCTATCCCCTGTGCAAACGAAACCAAAGTCTCAATGGCTTCTGGATTCATGCCTTTCGAGAGCATTGCTTTTCCGCGCTCTTCAAATTGTTGGATTAAGCTAAATTCAGCTTGATTCGCCGTGATAGGTTCCTGATCAGCTTTCCAACTCAAATCGTTTAAATCATGGGGTAATTTACACCAGGTAGTAAATATCTTCAAAGTGGCTGATAATTGGTTTTTGTGGGCCTCTCTGTAATTTGGATTTTGTTTTAATAGCTTTTTTGTAATTCCTATTGCTTTCGCATGTTCTTGTAAATACATGGAGTACAAATAGGCTAAATTATTTTCTATTTTTGGGTAATTGGGGTATGTTTTTAATGATAATTCATAGGCCTCTTGAGCTTTCAAGATGCTATTAAACATGTTAATATCTTGACCACTTGGGTTAAGCCATTCTTGATTAATTAGAAATTGTAGCTCTTGTCCATAAACTGCTTGACTTTTTGCCGAAGGGAAATTATTTTCCGTGTCTTTCTGAAATAATGTAATGCGATTTTTCCAGTCTGGATTGCGCTGAATCACTAAAAAGGTGTTGATCCCTAGATACAACATAACGATACTGGGAAGGATAATTCCCTTACCCCAAGATTTATCTCTAGCTACATTGATTAAAAAGGCTAAAGCAATTACAATTCCCAAACTGGCAGTGAAAACTAGTCTTTCGGCCACAATACCGACCATTGGAAATAATAGATTACAGGCTCCAAAAATACTCAGTAAAAAAAAGATGATGCCGAAATTTAGACCCGCATATTTTTTTTTGACTATACCATAGCTTAAGAAAAACAATAAGCCAATTACGAAGATCAAGGACAGAATAAACATCGGATGGCTATAATTCACCTGAGGAAGCGCACCAAAACCATAATAAAAGTGAAAGTCCCAGTGGGATAGAGCTGACTTGAAATACCAATAAATAGAATAAAAGAAACTTGGGATTCGACTCATAAAATCTTGACCAAATAGTGGATTTTCCAAGGTAGAAAAAGTACGCAATTTCGTTTCGTCGACTAAGCCAATTTTAAATGCAGCAAAGAGGATACGAGCCAATGCTAAGCTCAAAAAAACGAATCCCATATTTTTAAGGTTTAAACTCCTAAAGAAGTAAAGTCCGATTGGTAGTATTGCCAAAAAGGGCAAGGCCGTTTTTTTACTCATTAGCGCCAAAAGAAAAAACAAGCCGGACCAAACTAATGATAATAGGCGATTGTTGTCGGCAAATTTAAAGGCTTGATAGAAAGCCAACAAAGAAAACAAAAGGCTCAATAGCTCATCTCTGTTTTTTAAACTATTTACAACTTCTGTGTGAACCGGAAGTGACATGAAAATCAGCGCGATAAGAAAACACAAGGCTGTTTTTTCTTTTTTGAATACCTGATTGAGCAGCGAGAAAATAACTAAGCCTAAAAGTCCATAAAGCAATACTTGAATAAAATGTGAAATGTGAACCCAATTATCGGAACTGCCAAAGAGTGATTTTTCAATCGCAAAAGTGGTGATTACTACCGGTCTGTATTCGTAGGTTTGTTCAGTATTCTGAGCATAATGAGAGGTGAATATCTCAGGAATGGCGCTTATGCCTTGGTCTACTAAAGGATGAATTTGCCTGTCGGTGTTCGTTACTAACTCATCATCTACAGAATAAGAGTGAGAGATTGAATTACCATATAGCAGAAAAGAAAAGCTTATCAGAATGAAATAAACCAACTTGTTATTTTCGTAAAAACGGATCTTCGAAGTATTGGTTTTGCGCACGAAAGGTTAACGAATTAATGTTTCAAAAAAAAAGTCAATAAACGACAGTAAAGAACTTAATTTTTGATTTGTTTTTCTTTTTTTACTTCTTGGCGCTCTTCAAGTCCAAGTTCGAGCTTCGAATATTGATCGACTGTTAAGATATTTTTTAACATTAATTTTCGTGCTTCATTATTCTGTTGAATAATTTGTTTCTTTTGGTCCTCAGGATACGTTGAATTTTTAATTTGATCATTTTTTATAATAATGCCAAAATTCACATCATAAACGCTTGTTTCTTGAACTGGCGTTAATGCTAATTCGACTTTCATTATTTCCGTTTGAGCCAAAGCACGTGCTTCGGGAGACTGTGTTTGTGAATATGCAACACTAGAAAGAATAAAAATGGAGAATAATAGAATTAGATTTTTTTTCATAGTTAAAATATTAGAGTTTTATTTATGGCACTAATTTAGCTAATTTTATCAATAATTAGTAAGATCATTGAAAACAAAAAATTAATTTAGTCTTAAATTCATCCTATGAAAACGTATTATACTAAAGGGCTTTTTATTTTAGAAGTTTTAATTATATCCTTATTTTTATTTTCATTTAGTTTTTCATCCGAAAATTCTGATAAATGTGGTATTTCAATAGAAAAAAGTTACAATCAGGAAGTACTCGGTAAAAACATTGGGTTTTTTATCCTTTTTAAAAATAATTCGTTGCTCACAATGGACGCGATTGAATACACAGTAACGTATAAGAATGGGTTTGATGAAGTGAAAGGAAAGCGTGAATTTACTTGGCAAGCAGGTAATTTTTTCGGTCCGAAACTTCCTGGAGAAACGTTGAAAGATGGTTCAACAACATGGATAGATGGTGCAAATAAAATCGAAGTAAGTATTAAACGTGTGCATTTTACGGATGGCTCTAGTTGTAAATCATTTCATTGAATTTTACTAAATTAATGATTACTTTTATGGTTCTTTTATTACAATGAAGTTGCCTAAAAGTATTCGTACAATTATCCCCGCTTTTCTGCGAAATAAATTCAGAGAACTTAAGCGAACTAAATTCAATAAAAACTTATCGCAAGCTCAACTTTCAGGAAGTTTAATTTCATGTGGGCAGCTTAAATCTCAATTAGAAAGTATGGGAATTAAGGAAGGTGATTCTTTGCTTGTTCATGCTAGTCTCCGACAAATGGGTTTTATTCAAGATGGACCAGCCACGGTAAATGAGGCCTTGCTTGCTGTTCTTGGGGCTGATGGTAATTTACTCATGCCAAGTTCCCCAGTTGTGAGTTTGCAAGTTGACTATGTCCAGGATAATCCAATTTTCAATGTTAAGCATACTCCGTCACGGATGGGTGCAATTTCTGAGCATTTTCGCACAATGAAAGGGGTTAAACGAAGTTTGCATCCTACAGAACCGGTTTGTGCGCATGGACCAAAATCGGCATTTTTAACGGAAGGTCATTTCAATCAACTAACACCTTATTCTATTCATTCACCATTTCATAGGTTGTGCGAACTTAAAGGGAAAATACTGTACATCGGTGTAAGCTTAGATAATGCAGGGACAAGTTTGCACTTGCTCGAAGATGCAGTAGAATTTGCTTATCCTGTCTATTGTGATGAAATTTATGACGTAAGGGTAATTGATGAACAAAATGTTGAGCATCGGGTTAAAACGAAGGTGCATAATCCGATTTATTCAAAGAAAAGGCGCTGCGATGATTTAATTCCACTTTTTTTGGCTAAAAGTGCCTGTAAACAAGTTACTTTAGGAAACGCTGCTTGTCTTTTATTCGACGCGGATCTAATGCTAAATACAATGAAAGAAGCGTATGAATTAAATGGTACTACAATGTATACACCTAATGGCCTGTTAAATTGAAAATAGCATTTACATGGGATTATGAATTGTTTTTCGGGGAAAAATCCGGAACAGTTCAACAATGCATGATTCAACCTACTAAGGATTTACTCGATATTGCTGAGCGTCACCAAGCTAAATTTACTTTTTTCCCTGATGCTGGATACTTACTTCATGCTAAAAAGCAAGAAGATGCCTTGCCGGATTTAAAGATGGTTGTTGAACAAATAAAGGCATGGGATCGAATGGGTCATGAGACTGGTTTGCACATTCATCCGCACTGGGAGGACGTTGTTTATGAAAATAAAGAATGGAAACATAACACATCACGGTATAAGCTTTCTGATTTTAAGGAAGCTGATGTTGATTCCATTATTCACCGTTATTTTCAAGAGGTCCAGCAATTAATTTCTTCCCCTATAAATTCTTTTAGAGCAGGAGGTTGGTGTGTTCAACCTTTTTCGAATCTTAGGACTGCTTTTTTATCATTGGGTATTTCTACTGATTCTTCTGTCTTTTATGGCGGAAAAAATACGAATGCACCTTACAATTATGATTTCACAAATGCCCCAAATAGTTCATCGTGGAGTTTTGATAAAGATATTTTGATAGAGAATAATAATGGTAATTTTTTGGAGTTACCAATTACTTCCTTACGCTATTCTCCATTATTTTTTTGGCGTCTGTTTCTCTTGGGGCGATGGAATCCTGTTCGTCATAAACCAATTGGAAATGGTGTGCCAACTTCAGGTGGCGGCTCAAAGAAAGTGCTGCTCTCTCGGTATAATACCTTTTGCTTAAGTGCAGATGGTTATTTTATATCACAACTTGAACATGCAGTTAAACAAGCTAAAAAAGAAAAGAAAAGACATCTTGTGGTTATTGGACACCCTAAGGCTTGCACATTATATTCATTAGAAAAGTTAGATTTGTTTATGTCAAAGCACAAAAACGAAATCGAATTTGTTTCGCTTAATCAACTTAAATGAATAAAATTATTTTAGGTAGTGATATTGATCGGGTCAAATGGGATTCATTGGTCGGAAAATACCAAGGGCCAGGTAAGTTTTTTCATTTTTCGTGGTATTTAGATGCTGTATGCCCTGCATGGATGGCTTTTGTTCATGGTGATTATGAAGCAATCTTTCCCATAGTTTCTCAATCTAAATATAGCTTGAGTTTATTTGTTCAGCCAATCTTTACGCGTGAATTTAATGTTATTGGTGTTCCTTCTTCCTTAGCAACTATTTCTGAATTAACACGTGAGTTATTACGCCATCGCTTTGTATATTTTGGATCTTCAACAGATTTTAGACAATCGGATTGGAAGGTGTCTAGCAGGAAATATCAAGGAGTTGAATTAGGGATGAAGTACGAGAATTTATATAAAAACTATTCGCAGAATATCAAACGCACCCTAAAAAAAGCAAAAGAATGTGAATTGGAGATAAAGGAGCTTGACGATCCTTTAGCACTCATTGAATTGTTTAGAAATGAAAAAGGCAAACTCTTTAAGCATTTAGGAATAAAAGAATATGATGCTATTCATAAACTTATGATTAATGGCAGAGAGGCAAGGTGTGCGCATCAACTTTCGGCATATCTTGACGGCGAATTAATAGCATCGTCTTTTTATTTTAGAACGGATTCTTCGATTTTGTTTTTAAAAGGTGCCGTAAATGAAAAAGGAAAAGCAATAGGGGCAATGGTAGCGATTCATAATCATGTGCTTGAATCACATTGTGAATCTCATGATTATTTTGATTTTGGGGGTAGTGATGATAAAGGATTGCGTGAATTCAATTTGAAATTTGGCGCCATTGATGTGAATTATTTACTTTTGTCTTCAAACCGTATTCCCTGGCCACTAAAATCTTGGGTTGACAAAAAATACCATATTAATGCATAAGCGAATATTATTAACGGGTTCTTCAGGCGGCTTGGGCCTAATAATGGCCGAATTTTTATTGCGTGAGGGACATTTTGTTTATCTGCATTGTCATGCGAATCCAAGTGCTTTGGAATCACTATGCTTGACTTATCCAAATCAAACAAAGCTGCTTAAGAAAAACCTTTTAATAGAAGATGAACTAACTGCTTTATTTGAAGAAACAGAAGGAGTAAATGTTCTTATTCATGCAGCTGGCGTTGCAAGTGCAGGAATGTCATGGAAAGTTTCAAAAGATGAATTTAGACGCGTTAATGGAATTAATTACGAAGCTCCGTTCTTTGTTTCTCAACTCATGATTCCAGAGCTTCGGAAACAAAAATGGGGTAGAATTATCTTTTTCTCTTCTGTGGTTGCTCAAACAGGGATTGCAGGAACATCAGTTTATTCAGCTTCTAAAAGTGCGCTTTTTGGATTAACAAGAACATTGGCTGTTGAACTAGCTACGTCTGGAATTACAGTGAATTGTATCGCGCCAGGCTATATGGATGAAGGAATGATTCGAGAAATTCCAACTGAAATGAGAAATGAAATTATAAATAAGACGCCAATCGGTTCGTTAGCTGATTCGAAAGGTATTTTACGGATGCTTGACATGTTGATTTCTGAAGACTCAAGCGCTGTGACAGGCCAAGTTTTTTCTATAAATGGAGGATTCCAAATGTAAATTTAACGAATTAATGTAAGGTGCCCGGAAGCAACTTTGCCATCATTGGTGGTTAGTTTGTAAAAATAAATCCCTTGTTCAAGTTCCTTCCCACTCATATCACTTCCTTTGAAAGGCACTGAGGAATTATCCATTTCATACACGACATTTCCCCAACGATTCAGGATAATTAATTCAAAATTCGTACAATCTTTAAATAAGTTTTCTAATAATAATTCGTCATTGATCTGATCGTCATTTGGGGTAATGACATTCGGAATAATCAAGTTGTCTATGGTTACGGATGGTAAGATGGTAAAGGCGATTTGGGTATTGTAATCACAGTTGTTGGTGCCTTCCAAGTATAATGTAGCTGTATAATCACCAGGATTGACAAAGGTTTCCTCAAAAATAGGATTGAAATAGTCGCCCACGCCAGGAATGCTCCAATAAAATTGATCGAATACATAATTACCATTAACAAATCCCACGGTGAATGAGGCTGTCTGACCGCATTCAGGACTAACTTCTGGTAACATTTGTGGTATAGCGGTAATCGTGAATTGAACGGTATCGCTTGACGTACAGCCAGCAGTACTCGTTAAAGTGATCGTCGCTGCATAATTTCCTGTGCTGTCGTATACGTGTGATAAAGCATTTTGATTGCTGGTTTGACCATCGCCCCAATTGATGTTATACATTACGTTACTGTTTGGCGGCGCTTGGCTATTCCAATTAACAGCTGAGTTAAATAGTGCTGTTTCACCATCGCATTGGGGAAGCACACTCCAAAGTGGAACAGGGAAGGGGTTGAAAGTGACTTGAAAGGAATCGACAGCGATACAATTATTCAAAGTGCTCAAGCTTACAACATAATTCCCAACATAATAAGCTCCATTTGAGGAAGAAATAGCATTCAAGTTTACCCCATTTCCTAATTGGGTATTCCCTTCACTCCACGAAATCGTGGATAAGCCATCTTCAAGATCTATGCTATATGCACTGGAAAAACCTGTGACGCTTCCGCAGGTATCGAGTGCGCCAATATAATCAATTGTCGGAGCTTGAAATACGCTAATAGTGTCTAAAGCAATGGGGGAAATACAAGATCCCAAATTGGATACCAATTCAATGGGATAGGAGCCTGCTGCTAAATTTGACACTGATATAGAGTCATTTTGAAACAGAGTTCCGTTATTGAAGTTCCAATTAAAAGTAAGAACTGAATTGCCAGGCGTATAGGCCAAAAGGGTATCACCTAAGCATAAAGGCATATTTGAAACGATACTTGGTAGTGATGGTGTGCTAATAATACTGATGGCAACGGTGTCCGGAATTAATTCACAGGCCCCAGGTGAAAAGCCTGAAATGATGTAATTACCCGATTGGGACGGAACGACACCCAAGAGTTGTAAGGTTGTACCATTGGTGGTAATACCCATCGGGCCGGTCCACGTATAGGTTGCTCCTGGTAGTGAGTCAGTACTTAGTATAAGTGTATCACCACTACAAAGCAAGTCATTGGCGGAACTTATCTCGTATTTGTAAGCAGCAAAATCACTAAAATATCCGTAGCGACATCCCGAGTTCGCACCACCGTGAATAACACCAAGGTGGAATTTAGAACTTGGATTTTCAACACGGCTGGCTTGCAGTACGCCAATAAAAGAACTTCCGTCAAGTTGTGCGTATTTCCATGCTCCTGCAGTTCCGGGTACAGTTTGAAAAATTCCTGGTCCTATGTTAGCAGTCGAGCCATTTAATGTAAACGTATTTTCGCCTCCAGATGGAACTAAAATATTCATCGCGAAGAATTCATTCGTAGACCTTACAAAAGCCACTGTATTTGAACCTGTACAAACGATAGGTGGAACAACTGCGCCGCCAACTTCACAGCCGAAACCTGTGGTGTGTAAAACATAAACAGGTTTGTCAGCTTGTATGAATGCCGATGGGTTACTCTGGGTGTGAACATACAGGCCAGTAGCATTCAAGTTGGCTACATTCGTGCCATCAATGCTCAATTGTGTATTGTTTTGTGTTGCTACTATATAAACTTTGTCTGGACCATTGAGATAGCCTTTTAGCGTAATATATTCCTTTCCTGTCACAGGAACGGGAATGGTTTGGTCGCCCATTAAATCGGCACAACCGCCGTAAGGTGCTCCAGACATAGAATCGTCTTTAAGGGTTACGGCAATGGGTTTTGTTGACAAAATGGTAGAGCCAGATAAATGAAGAGCACCTGAAGTATTAACCGCCTCAGCACTGTAGGTTTCACCTAGGTTTAAAACAATATTAAAAGGAACTCCCGCAGGATGTCCTTGAATATCACTTGATGGAACAATAGTAATGCTAGTGTTGTTTTGAGTCGCTACAATGTCAAAGCCTGAGCGGGCATAACTCGCGTTCGTTAAAAAGGTTTGAGCGGTGATAATGAAGCTAGTCCCTAATGCATTTTTACCTTTTAATGTAAAAATATCGGGGTTGCAATTACAAGATGTAACTACTTCGTAATAAGCCATAATAGGAGCAGTGGACTTAATCCGAAAGCCATAATTAAGTACAGAATTGGCTGGCTTATTCTCAACGATATCAATCCATGGCGTTAAATCTAGGGTTTGAGCTGAATTGGGACCTATGTTTATGATTTGAACTGGGAAATTAGGATTCGCTGGTTGCGATATGGTAATTGTTGCTGGAGTAGTTAAGGTTGCAAAACGAAATACAATCGGACGATCTCCATGGCTTTGAGCTATCTCAGGAGCAACAAACCAAAAAAGGGTGTCTAGTTGAGCACTGACATTTCCAGTAATCCAAAGGAAAGAAAGAAGTACAACTATTTTTTTCACGTCTTAAAATTAATTAAAAATCAATTCATCGAGAAATATCCAAGAATCAAATCCATTTCCTAAATGCCATTCAGGACAAACACCATGATTTTTGATTTGGTATCGGATAGCCTTAACGTTACTTTCAGAAACAGGAATCAAAAGTTCCTTGTTTGCTTTTGTTGGTGTTTTTTGGTCTACCAAAGCAGTGCTTAACTTTAACGGTGCTCCGTAGGTGCTTCCGTCTTTTGATAGTTCAATGATTACTTCCGAAGGGTCAAATATCCATGACTTAAGATCCCGAATATACGATATTCCTACTTGTGTCAAGGAAACAGGCTGCTCAAATTCAACGACTGCGTGGACATCATTTCCATAGAATCCTTGCCAATCACCTGTTCTAAAATCTGAATTACCTCGAATTTTATCGATTAAGGTAAATGGGCCAGAAGCAGAGTAGGATGGGGCATAGGCCGTATTTAAAATCAATCGTTCGTTTTTATTTTTTAATATGAATTGAGAGGCTACAGTTGCCGATTCCAACTCACTATTTTGTGATTCATAGTTGGTTTTTCTGAAAATGGTTTTAATGAAAACATCACCTGTTTTTTTGATGTAAAAAGGTGTTTTATAGGTCGTCCACGAACGTTTATTGTCAATCGAATACTGTATGATATATGTTTTTTGGTTGTGAAGTTCCGGTAATCCCATTTCGATTTTGAGAGAATCTTCAAAGATCCGTTCGCCGGTTTTTATGAATGGGATTGGCACGAATTCATTTGGTATTTCTGGCGCATAAAAATTTACGGTTTTGTCAAGTAGAACCTCAGAAATTGGTGACATGTTGAAGATAAGCGACCCTCCTTTCATGAGTTCGAGGTGATCAATTTGTAAGCCTTGGCTTTTGTCGTTTAAGGTAAGCGATGAAATGTATTTGTTGGCTTTTGATACATTGCTTGAAATGTATAGCTTTTGACCATTTTCCAAATTGATGCTTACCTTTTTGAAAATGGGATGACCTACTTCGTATTTGTTGCTTCCTGGAGCCATGGGGTAAAACCCTAAGGCAGACATGACATACCAAGAACTCATTTGACCACAGTCTTCATTTCCAGATAGTCCGTCTGGTTTATTTTGGTAAAGCGTACCTTGAATAGAGTCTACATAAAATTGGGTTTTTCCAGGATTATTGGTGTAGTTATATAGGTAGGCCATGTGGTGAGAAGGTTCATTGCCATGCGCATACTGTCCTATTAATCCCGTGATGTCTGCCTGTTCGCGCCCGTTTAATTGACTGGATGTATTGAAAAGTCTATCCATCCATGATTCTAATCCAGACTTTCCATTGAATAAATTGGTCAGGGTTTTAGGGTGATGTGGGGCATACAAGGAGTATTGCCAACTGTTAGCTTCTGTATAGTTAAAATTTACCTCACTCGGATCGAATGGACTAAACCACTGTCCTCCGCGTCGTGCTCTCATAAAGGATTGATCTGGATCAAAATGGTTAATAAAATTAAAGCTTGACTTTAAGTATTTACTTGCAATATCTTCTTTACCAAGGTTTTTGGCCATTTCAGAAATACACCAGTGATCGTAAGCATATTCCAAAACCTTCGATACTGACTCACTTTCCCAATCTGCTGACAAGAGACCATACGAATTGAAAAGAGGCTTGCTAAATTCATTGGCTTCTGATGTTTTTATCATGGCTTCTAGCGCTTTTTCAGCATCAAAACCACGAATACCCTTGAGGTAGGCATCAGCAATCACGGAGACGCTATGAAACCCAATCATACACTCTGTTTCGTTACCTGCCAATTCCCATACAGGAAGATCTCCGCCTTCATCGTATTGTCTTAAGAAAGTCTGAATAAAAGCCAAGGTTCTTTTTTGATCGATCAAGGTATATAAGGGGTGTGTGGAACGGTAAGTGTCCCAAAGCGAGAAAACGGTATATTGTGGCAAGCCGTTTATTTTGTGAATTTTTAAATCACGGCCACGGTATTGCCCATCGACATCTGAAAAGATATTCGGAACAACCATGGTGTGGTAGAGCGCGGTATAAAAAATCGTTTTTAAGTCCACGTTGTCGTCTTCAACCTGAATTTTTTGGAGTTCCTGATCCCATACTTTTTGATTTTGTAAACGAAGCGCGTCAAAGTTTGTGGTATTGACCTCTTTTTGGAAATTGAGATAAGCACCCTCTGAGCTAACCGCTGAAACCCCCACTTTTAATACAAGTTCTTTTAGATCGTCTTCAAAAAACAACACCAATTTATGTTGCCCATCTTTCTCAATCTTTTCTACTTTTTGGATGCTCACAGAACTATTCAGGCTAAAGTAAAAGTGTTGCTCGCTAGCCCAACTTTCGGAAATTCGAAAACCATCAATCCTTTTGGAATCAAGTTGATTAAAACCAGCATCTAGGACTTTATCTCGGTAGTCTAAATCGAGAATTATGTACCTTTTTCCTTTTCCTATAAATGTGTAGCGGTGTATACCACAGCGTTCGGTAGAGGTGAGTTCAACCTTTATTTTTGAATCATTGGACACTACCGAGTAATATCCTGCTTGCGCTATTTCATTTTTATGAGAAAAGGGCATGCCATATCCGCCGGAATTTAAATAACCTGGAATGGTATTTAGTTTTCCAAGTTGAGGAACTACCAAAAGATCAGCATAATCGGGAATACCTGTCCCGCTTAAATGGGTGTGACTAAAGCCATGAATCACAGAGTCGGAGTAATGATAACCTCCACAGCCATCCCAACCTTCATAACGAGTGTCTGGACTCAACTGCACCATGCCAAAAGGCGAGGTGGCACCGGGAAAGGTATGCCCATGTCCGCCTGTTCCAATGAAGGGATTAACGTAATAACTTGGTGACATAGGCCTAATGTTACCAACATTCAAAAGAGACCTTGCTATGTCGCTATGATCTTGAATTTGCTTTAATGGCGATTGAGCCATTGAAAAAATAGCGACAAGTAAAAAGAAGAGTATTGTAATTAATTTCATGGTTAAAAGCGTCTTTTGTTAAGCTTTGTAAACGTTTTATTATTCTTGAAGTAGTAATCAAAAATAATATTACCTGAATAAGATGGCGCTTTATTTTGAACTCTTTTAAGCTGTTTCCTTTTTTGTAGTACCTTTTGAATTTTGGAATAAAAAGAGAGGTGTGCTAGAAATATCATTATAAAAAATGAAAATTTACCTTTTAGTAGAAATTGTAAAGCAGCTATTCCATCATAAATCATACGAATAACTAACCTTGGTCCCCAAAATCCCCTATGATTTTTTACCAATAGCATTAAATTATTTCTGAAATTTAAAAATGTTTTAGTAGGAGAGGTGTAAGGCATGGTGCCACCACCGAGGTGATACACTACTGATGCTGGTTCGCAGACAAATGAATATCCTACATGATTTAATCGCAAGCAAAGGTCTATTTCTTCCATGTGCGCCAAAAAATCGCTGTCAAAACCGCCAACCTCATGAAATAAATCAGCTCGAATTAACATTGCTGCTCCAGAGGTCCAATCCACTTTCTTTTTATAATCATATTGTCCTTGATCTTCTTCACAATGATTAAATATACGTCCTCGACAGAAGGGGAAATAATTTTTATCAAGGTAGCCACCTGCAGCACCAGCATGTTCAAAATGCGTTTTTTTTGAATAAGAAAGAACTTTAGGTTGACATCCTGCCACTGTTTCGTCGGCTAAAGCAGATTGTAAAGGGGGAATCCAATTCTTGCTAACCTCAACATCGTTATTTAATAAAATATACTGTTTAAATCTCCCTTTAAGCTTTCCTAATCCTTCATTATATCCTCCAGCAAAACCATAATTTTGCGGAAGTGAAATGCATTCGACCAAAGGAAAGCTTTTGTTTAGGAATGACACAGATTCATCAGTAGAAGCGTTATCGATGATAATAATCGGAAATCCCACGCTATTTGCACAAACATTCGGTAAGAAGGTAGTTAAGTGCTGTAATCCGTTGTAATTTAAAATGACGATGGCTAATTCCTGCATACAAGCGTTAGTATTGTCTAAATAAATCGTTGCTATTTCCTCCCCAAACATCTTGATTGAATTTATTAGGGTTGTCAATATCACCGTTCATGGTATTACGTTTTACTAAAATCTGTTGCCATGCTGGGTTTTTTAATTCTCCTAACATATCAGAATGTAATAATCGATAAGCATTATTTACCAAATCAGGATTGTAAAAAACAAATCTTTTATTGCTAAAAGCCCCAATTTTATTATAAATCCAAATTTCATATGGATATTCTGACGGAGAGGTTTCTCGGGCATTAATCGTACTTGGAGCACCGTATTTCAGATAAACCCGTCCACGATCCGTTTCAAATCCTTCTTGGAAATTATTAGCGTATTCACGCTCAACCAATAGGATTTGTTCTTTATATTTCAACCATGCCTCGTAAGGTGTATTTGGGGAGGTGTATTTCCAAAAGGCTTGAATGTGTTTGCGCATTAAAGATTTTTCTTTTGTTTTAATACTAGCAATGATATTTTTCACTTCTGCTGGTTTAGCAATTGGAATAAGGCTTTCTAGAAAAAATACCACACTGTCCTCATGAATTGATGCTTGGAATGATGGATCTAAGACAATATTGTCTGATTGAATGCTATCCATAAAGTCATTGGTTCGTTCAAAAACATACGTTTCAATGTATTTATCCTCCATTTTTCTATTCACAAGTGAATAATTAAGCTCATACTGTCCACTGGGTAAAAAGCTCAAGTCAACGGTTTTAAAAATTGGAGTAACTGCTTCGGGTTTTAATCGGTAAAATGTTGTGTAAGAATCAATTTCCGCTTTGGTATAAACATCAATTAATGTTTGTTTTAATCCAACGATCGAATCTGTTGAATTATCAAGGTTATAGGTTTCAAAATATACCGGCAACTTATTGAGTTGGGTTGGGTAATAATTAGAAAGCCTTGGAATTAAATAGTATCCTGATTTTTGAAATGTACTTGACAAGGTATCAGGATAGGCAAATTCAGCTATTTCAATGGCTGAGATAGATGGCTCTCCTCGTAAATCTTTAATCGTTATATCTTGTTTTGCCTTAATGAGATTTGCCATTTTGTTGACATCCTGAATTTCTAAGCTTAATTCATATTTTCCAGGTTGTACTTTTAATCTTCTTATGTCGTAGAAATCGTCAATTAGGCTATCTTTAAAAAAGGGAGAATTCAATAAGTAGATATCGTTTAGGGTGTCTTTTTGTGACGATATTAATTGTATGCGAACAGCAACAGTAGCCTGGATACCATCGTTTAAGCTAATGTAATTGACACTGTAGCCTACAAATTGCAATTGAATTTCTAGATAGTTTCCAATACTGGGATCGAAGAATTGTTTGGTGTCTAGGTATGCCCGTAGTTTCTTTGTTTGCCCATAAGTTAATGAGGAAACGGATAGGAAAACAAAAAGTATACTGATAAAGAAAGGTCTCATTTTACTAAATTAACAATCTTTTCTAATCAACGATAGCAGCTCTTAGTTTTTGTCTTAATTGACGATTATATGTTTCAAGCAGATATTTGAGGTAATTATCAGTTGATTTTGCAATGCAACGGGTATAATTCTTCAAACGATGTTCAATATGTTCTTGTAGTAATTCTACAAGGGATAGCGCATGGTGCTGGTCTTTTGCTAATCCAATGATTGAATCGAAATGGTTATTTAGCGAATTTTCAACGGCATCTTTCCCTTTCTGACCTCGGTCTAGGCATTCGTAATAATTCTCTTTAATATTAAAACTTTCTAAAATACTGGTATTAACTAATTTGTCATATCCTTTTGGGAACTCAAATTCAACTTCAAATTCCATGTCCTCTAATTCGGAAATACGAGATTCTAGAAAACGATCTGGAAAACGAAAGGCGTCATGCCAATTAATAAAATCTTGCCAAAAACCAAAACGTCTAACATTATTCCCTAAGTCGACAATGTTAAAACTATCTTTAGTTGGGAGGCGTCTAGATCCTCTTCCAATCATCTGATGGTATAAGGTTAAGGAGCGAGTAGCACGATTCAAAATGATGGTTTTTACCGTAGGCTCATCAAATCCGGTGGTCAAGATACCAACAGATGTTAAAATTGCATCAGGGGTAGTCCTAAACCAAGCCAAAATATCTTTTCTGTCTTTATCACTAAAGGTAGAATCGAGGTGACGAACATTGTATTTTAGTTTCTTAAAGGAATCGTAAACACGCATAGATGTTTCAATTCCCGCATTGAAAATAAGAGTTTTCTGTCCTAATGAAACTTCCTCATAAGCGAATGTTAATTTCTCTTGCATGAAAAAATTGCTGTATAAAACATCAGAACTACTAACGGTAAAATCACCATTTGTTCCTATTTTTAGTCCATGAAGGTTCACATCGTAATTATAAGTTTCGGCATCGGAAAGATACCCACTTTGAATGAGTCCTGAAATACTTTCTCCGGTAATTAGTTTGTTGTAGTTATCCTTTAATGGCAAGGCTCTATTGCTGCTTAATGGGGTTGCAGTTACGCCTAAAATATTTCCGTCTTCGTAATATTGAAAAATTTTACGAAAACTATTGTAGTGTGCTTCATCGACAATAACTAAACCAACATCTTTTATAAAATCTCCATCGTCTAAAAGACGATTATTTAAGGTTTCAACCATGGCAATAAAACAAGAATATTCATCTTGATCGTCTAGTTTTTTGACTTCTGAATTAATTATTTTATTCTTAACGCCAATGGCTTGCAGCTGACGAGAAGTTTGCACTGATAACTCAATTCGGTGAGTGAGGATAAGTACTTTTTGACCCCATTCTTCAATAAATTTTTTGGCAATGGCAGAAAAAATGACTGTTTTACCTCCGCCTGTTGGTAATTGATAGAGTAAATTAAACTTTTTACCATTCGTTCTAAATTCTTGTAATACACTTTCTACAGTTTTTTCTTGAAAGGGATAGAGCTGTTTGGCTTCGTATAGATCGGTATCAATCATAGTAATGGTGCGAAAACTAAAATGCAAAAGTACGGCCTTTTCCTTTATGTTAACTACTCATTGAAAATTAACTTGTTTTCCAATGGGATAATAAAATACCACAAGCGATGGATGCGTTCAAGGATTCGCCATTACCAAGCTTCGGTATGGTAATAGGATTTTGTATGAGTTTGGATATTTCCTCGCTTATTCCACTGCCTTCATTACCAATGATTAGAATGGCGTCTTTTTTCATTTTAAGATTAATACAAGATGTGCCTTCAAGCATAGCACCATAAATAGGGAGTGTTTGTTGCATTAGAAAATCACTAAGGTTTCCGTATGCTATTTTTATTCTAAATAAACTACCCATCGTTGCCTGTACTACTCTTGGATGATAACAATCGACTGTAGTTGCGCTACAATAAATTTGCTGAATGCCAAACCAGTCAGCTGTACGGATAATTGTTCCTAAATTTCCTGGATCTTGAATTGTATCGATAACAAGTGTGCTAATAGCGGGATTGAATGATATTTCCTCTGGTGGTGTTTTCTTTAAAATAACTAATATTCCTTGAGGTGATTTTAGTAAAGATATTCGTTCGAATTCATTACCTGAAGCCAATAAAGCATTGTATTGGGTATGTTGAATTACGTTATCGACATGCTCGGAGGTACAAACAATCAATAAAATTGAAGATCCTTTTTCCCTTAAACATTCGTGAAATATCTTTTCGCCTTCTGCAATGTAACATTCCTCAAAATCTCGAGATTTCTTGGTATGCAAGGTGCGAATCCATTTTAACTTATTGATTGAAAGTTTTTCCACGTGAGCAATATTATTATTTTTGTAGTATAATTATGAAGTTTCAAAATTACAGCATTTTTCTGCTATTCATAGTAGTATTTTTAACGTCTTGCCATGTGACAAAAAATGTCCCTAAAGGAAATCTTTTGCTACGAAAAAATACTATTCTTATCGAAGGGGCTAAAGTAGCTATTTCTTCTGCTGAAATTAGCGAAATTATTCGTCAAAAACCAAATAGTAGGGTCATAGGAATCCCTTATAAATTAATCCTTTTCAATAGTATCGATTCAACTAAGGTGTCGCAGAAGCGAATGCGAATAAATGCAAAAATTGTTGATGGTAATAAAAGAATGGATATAAAATTGGATAAGATTAATGCCAAGAGAATTGAAAAAGCGAGAAAGAAAGGTAAAAAAATGTATACCAAAAAAATAAAAGAGCACAAAGAAATTGAAAATTCAAGGCTATTTATTCGAGAATGGATTAAATACAAGCTTGCTGAAAAGCCAATTGTCTATGATAGTTTGTTATTAAAAAAATCAATGGACCAAATCGGATTTTATCTAAAAAGAAAAGGATTTTATTATGGGTCTATTTCTTCCAGTCAGGAAATAGTTCGTGATAATTTGATGAAAATCACATATAAAATTAATCCAGGGCCTTGTTATTTAATAGATTCCGTTTATACAATTGGACCGAATTCTTCTGTGATTTCAGCCTATTCAATTAAATTCCTAAAAGCTCAAAAGCTCAAATTTAAAAGTGACCCATTGGTCGATAAACCTTTTGACTTGGACTACTTAGAAGATTATCGTGAGTCTATTGCAAAGTTTATGAGAGATGAAGCATATTATGGATTTACTGCCTCCAGTATATCTTTGCTTGCTGATACGAATAAGTCGTCAATGAAGGTTGTTCTTGGTTTAGAATTTAAGAATCGCTTAATTCCTTTTTCTGCGAATTCTGATAGTTTAATAGAAAAAAGATATGGTGATTATAGAATTAGTTCGGTGAATTTTCATTTATCAGATACAACGATGCTCAAACAAAAATTCTCAAAATACTTAGATGAAAATGAGAATGTCTCAACTATTAACCCAATTGACAAACAATTTTTGGCAACTAAAAATTCATTTTTATATGCTGAACAACCATTCTCCTCAAAACAATTAAAAGAAAAGAAAATAAAGGATAAAGATTCTTTAAGTCCCATGCGAATGGCTACTATCTTTTACAATGGAAAAAAACCAAGTATTAATGTTAATTTGTTAGAACTTCAAAATTATTTGGAGATGACAAATGTTTACAAAGAATATTATCTTGAACGATCATTTCAATGCCTAACGCAATTAGGTCTTTTTTCGACAATTAAACCGGTCGTTTTAGAAAAACCTAATAATACTTTAGAGGTTCATTATTTTTTGGTGCCATCGGAACGAAAAACATTTGCCTTTGAACCGAAGTTTACCTCTTCCTTTGGTTTATTAGGTGTTAATGCATCTTTAAACTATTCGGATAAAAATATTTTTGGTGGGGGAGAAAAAGTAACCTTTTCGTTTGGCTTTGGTTTCGAATCGCAACCAATCGTGTTTGATGACGGGTCAAGAAAAGGACTTGCATTTAACACCTTTGAATTTGGTCCTAGTATTAAATTAGAAATTCCTGGATTATTTCCTACTAAAGTAACTGCGCTATCCAAAAGGCAAAAGCCCAAAACAATCCTGTCTTTAGCCTACAATTATGAAAAACGAAACATCTTTGAACGAAATTTATTTCAAATGAACTACACATGGAAGATGCTAGTTGATAAAACTCAAATTTTTGAAATTGGGCTTCCTTTAGCATCGGTCATTAAATATGTTGATATTAATAAATCTCCCGAATTTGAAAGCCAAATAAATGCTCAAAATGATTTATTTTTAAGGAATTCATATAGCAGTCAATTTATTTGGGAAGACTTTAAACTTACTTTTATTTACGACAATTCTAAAAAACAATTTCTTGACACCAAAAATAAATTGTTTAAGAATCGCTTTTTAGATGCTCACATTAATTTTACTTCTAGTTTTTCAGCTGCTGGTATCTTATTGTCAAAGTTTAATAAGTATCAGGATACTTTACCGAATGGTCAATATTCTTTTTTTAATGTCGGTTATGCTGAATTTATTCGTAATGATAATACGTATATCCTAAACAAAGAATTCAATAAGAAAACATCTATAAATCTTAAACTTCAAGCGGGATTTGGAATTCCTTTTGGTAATTCAAAAACATCAATGCCCTATGATTATAGTTTTTTCGGTGGTGGCGCTAATGATAATAGGGGGTGGAAAGCAAGAACCTTAGGCCCAGGGTCTTATAAATATTATATTGATTCAAGTAACGCATCTGCTCAAATTGGAGATATTAGGCTTGGTGGAACTATTGAGTACAGGTATTCGATCGGGTCTACATTGAAAGGGGCCATTTTTACTGATTTTGGGAATATTTGGACCTATAAAGAAGATGCTGCAAGGGCAGGAGCCAAGTTTGAAAATAATTGGCTTGAACAGTTTGCCGTGACAGCCGGCTTAGGTTTTCGATTAGACCTTGATTTTTTCATTATCCGACTCGATCTTGGAATCCCGATTTACAATCCCGCGCTGCCTAAAAATGCAAGATGGATTAACCAAAGCCGTGAGCCTTTCTACCAAGAAGGGATAAGTTACTATGGTCTCCCAACGCTATCCGAAGAAATGAATAGGGAAAGAGCCTTAAGTAAATTGCCAAAACCTTTTGCTCCAGCTCTACAATTTGGTATAGGTTACCCTTTTTAATCATCTCATATGAAATACGTTCTCCTAGGATTTCTGTTTGTTTTAAGCCTTGGTTCTTGCATGAAAGGCATACACGTTGATTTGGTCGTTCATAATGCCCAAATACATTGTTTAGATGATCAAAATTCTATCAGCCAAGCAATGGCAATTAAAGATGGGATAATTGTTGAAGTAGGTCCTGAAAGACAAATACTAAATAAATATTCTGCCGACGAGTTTGTTGATGCAGAAGGAAAAGAGATTTATCCCGGATTTACTGATGCTCATGGACATATTTTATTGTACGTTAAGCAAAAACTATCCTTAGATTTATTGGAATGCAAATCACTCACTGAGCTCGTTACTAGAACTGAGAAATATCAACAAAAAGGTCAGAAGAAATTTATTGTTGGGCGTGGCTGGGATCAATCATTATGGGGAGTGGATTCTATGCCTGATAACACACTATTAAACAAAGCGTTTCCTAATATTCCGGTGTGTTTATACCGTGTTGATGGCCATGCAGCCCTTGTAAATGATTGTTTGCTTAATTTGGCCGGCATTAGCCCTACAAAAGTCGATGGAGGTGAAATACGCTCAAGAAATGGCAAGTGTACCGGCTTATTGTTGGACAAGGCAATGGATTTAGTGCAAGATAAAATTCCTCGTTTTTCCGATAAAGAAATAAAAGAAGCCATACTTGAAATTCAAGAGGAATTATTCCAGTATGGAATTACTGGGGTTCACGAAGCAGGTATTGATTTTGAAGACATTGCGATTTTTAAGTCGCTTATGGAAAGTAAAAAATTAAAACTAGCTATTTACGCAATGCTAATGCCGTCAGATAAAAACAAGCGATTTGCAAGTGATAATGGAGTGTATCGTTATAAAAATTTAACTATTCGTAGTTTTAAAATGTTTGCCGATGGTGCGCTTGGATCTAAGGGGGCATTATTGAAAAATCCGTATAGCGATGACCATCAGCATCTTGGACTGTTAACTACATCACTTTCTGAAATGCAAGTACTTTCGAAATTCTGCTCTAAGATTGGGTATCAATTAAATACGCATGCCATCGGTGATTCAGCGAATAAAATCATATTGAATCTTTATAAAAATGAATATTTGATTAATAAAGACCATCGTTGGAGAATTGAGCACGCTCAAGTTATAGATCGTAATGACTTTCATTTCTTTTCAGATTTCGCTATTTTTCCATCCGTGCAACCTACACATGCTGTTTCAGATCAACGTTGGGCAGAATCACGATTAGGTAAAGAAAGAATTAAAGGCGCTTATGCCTATAAATCATTATTGGAAGCATTTGGAATGGTGGCTATTGGTACAGATTTCCCAATAGAATTAACGAATCCTTTTTTGACAATATTTGCAGCGACACAACGAAAAAATATAGATAATCTGCCAAATGCTGGATTTCTTATCGAAGAACAGTTATCTCTGGAGCAAGTATTGAAAGGAATGACAATCTGGGCTGCATTCGCTGCCTTTGAAGAAAATAATAAGGGAACAATTTCAAAAGGAAAAGAGGCCACGTTTTTCATCGTTAAACGTCCAATTAGGAACGAAACGACCTTTACACCAAACTTTGCTTACAGCACTTACATAAGTGGGAAAATGGTGTACAAAGAAGATGAACTGAACTAAATTAAAAAGAAGGACAGTTTATCTTTCGGAAGTCTTTCGGCTTCTTCTTGCATTTTAAGTTAAATCCTAAAGAAACTTCATGGGAACCACCGGATATACCGTTACCTAATTTCGATACCGTAACATCATAGCTATAACCAACTTTGAAATTTTGTGTATTTATCCCAAAACAAAGGATGAAAGCATCACGATTTCTGTACCAAGCACCAACTGTGAAATTTTCATATTTTAAGTAAGTTCCTATACTGAGTTCTTGGAAACCATTCTGATACTGATAAATAATATTTGGCATTATTGCAGTCGAATTCGTTGAAGAATACTTGCCTTTGTTGCCAATTTTTATAGTCGCTCCTGCATGACCAGTAAAACGCATCGGTAATTTAGACTGTCCTAAAATCATCGATTCATCTGGTCTATTAAGGTGATGAATCGCTAAGCCTGCATAAAAATATTGCGTGTAAGCTACCATTCCGGCTGAAACATCGAAAAACCCGCGTTTTCCATTTCCTCTTGGTACATCTCCTGTTTGATAAATAAATCCTCTGCGTGGGTCAATCATATCTCCAAACGTTAGTTTACTCCAATCCAAATATTTTTGATAATAGGCTGCACGAGCTCCAAACATGATGGAAAGTTTTCTGTTAACTTTAAGGTTATACGAATAAATACCTCCTACCATAGTAGTCGAAATGGTTCCTCTTGCTTGTTGATCATGCGTAGCAATAAGACCTAGACCGCCAGAAATATTTTTCATGTAGGTATCATATGCCATGCTATATGTAACATAATTACCGGTCAGTTGTGGCCATTCATTTCTATAATTCATGGTTATTCTCGGACAGCCGGTAGAACCCGCTAATGCAGGGTTTAAATAGACTGGGTTAGAATAAAATTGAGTGAAAGTAGGGTCCTGCGCCATCACATGGCTACCTGCTAAAATACAAAGGAATAATAAGGCATTTTTAATTTTCATAACTACAAATATAAATAACGTCTGGTTTTTTTACTAATATTAGAATTAATTCTTATTGTTAACTGGTGAATAAAGGACTTGCTTTGAGTATAAGAACTTGATGCATAGGATGTTTGACACAATAAAGAAAAACGATCTTTATGAAGTCCAATCATTCCGCTACTTGATCCATTTGTCTGATATGAACCACCTAAAAGGAACGATTTTAAGTGAATGCTAGCTCCAAGGTAGGTCGAAGATTGTGATCCGAATATGGTATGGAAAATATAGGGCGAAAAAGTGAAATTTCCATTTTTTGAATTAAAATCAGTTCCTCCAACTAAGGTCAATTCTCTATCTGCTCTACGAATCGATGTGTAATCATTTGAATAAAGATTGTCTTGGTGCTTTAATAGATTGTTAACTTGACCTCCAAAATAAATAGGACCTGCATTTATAATTAATCCTGCGCCTAAATCACGATACCATAAGTTTTTTCCAATCGCTTGGTTTGGATCAATTGAAAAAGTCTCCAATTGGTTAGTTTCAACTTCTACGGTGGAATTATTAATTACTTTAGAACTGTTCAAGACTTTTTTCCCAAAAGTATATTTCATAGATGGCTCGATTGTGAGGTAACGATTTATTGCCAGTTTTGGTGCATAGATTAAATTTAAATTCCAATCTTGAATCATTCCATTTGAAAAACTACTGTAATTGGAAATAATTCCTAATCCTGCTTTAGCTTCTCGTAAGTAACCATCAAAAGAAATTTGCTGTGATATCTTTTGCTGTTCAGCGATATCAATCCAACGCACAGTAGACATTGATTGAAACTTAAGTTGAGAAATATTGCCGACAAATGAATTGTTTAGGTCTAAGTTTGATTTCTCAGATATCGCATAAACTCGATCTTTCTGATTGGTATTGGTTACATCCTTTTTTACCCATTTTGATAATTGACTTGAAGAATTAAGCTTGAGCGTAGGCATATTTATTTTTTTACGACTTAATTTTTTATCCTCATTCTCTTTCCCGTTCTCGATTTCGTTCTCATTCTCATTCTCATTCTCATTCTCATTCTCACTCTGAATTATCTCATCTGCAACAATTAATGGTTCGCTAATAACAGCTGAAACATCAAGATTATCTGTTAACTCAATATTTTCTATTGGAATAACTGGCTGAATGGCCATTTCAATGGAATTAGTGATTGTATTATTATCGAAAGTTACTTTCTCATTTTCCGAAGAAGAAGGAAGTGTATTAGTATTGATATATTCGTTCTGCTTATTCAAGGAAACTTGATACGAAGGCGCTTCGTAAAAGTTTTGACTTCCTGAATTAGAAATTGGGGAATTAATAGTTATAGGTTCTTGATAATTATTATTTTTTATTGGTGTAGTTGTTATTTTAGAAATAGGAGACTTAGGGGTATTCGAAGTTTTTGCTGCTATTTGCTGAGTTTCTGTTTTGGAAGAGAAATATAAGCTTGTGCCTCCTGTTGCAATTAAAAGCATGAGTGCATAAAACTGCCAATAGGCAAAAACACGTTTTTTTCGCTTTTTTAATGATGCTTGATTTTCATACGCAAAAGGAATTGAAGAAACGGTAGCTGCATCCCAAGCATCAGCATCAATTGATAAATCTGGATTTTCAATCAAAAATTCCTCCAACTGCATTTCTTGGGAAGGACTTAGATTTCCCTCCGTCCAATCAAATAACCATCGGTCTATATTTTCTCTATTGGGAATATTCACGCGAGTTGAGTTGATTCTTTTAACTGCTTTTTAATTTTCATTCTTGCCCTAAACAGATAGACTTTTACTTGAGACGGGGATAAATTCAGCAACTCGCCAATTTCATCATACGAATAACCTTCAAGGTCCCGCATCAAAATAATACTCTTTTGGATTGGAGGTAAAATGCTTACTGCTCGATCAACTACTTGTTTCGACTCGAAACTAGCATCGAAGGCATTCGCACTTTCAGGCAATTGATTGGTTTCCTTGTAGTCGATGCGTGAACGTTTTTTTACAAAGTTCAACATGGCATTGTGTGTACAAGTAAATAACCAACTTTTTGCCTTTTCCATTTCCACTTTTTCTCTGTTTAGCCACAATTTTTCAAAAACATCCTGCACGATATCCTGTGCATCATCCGAACAACGCAAGAAATTTACAGCGAAACGGAATAAATTCCCACTGTGAATATCCACTACATCATTGAATTCTTGTCTTTTCAAATCATTGACAATTACAGTTAAAACAATCTTCTCTCACGAAAAGTTACAGCTTGATCAATTTCAAGCAAAACAAAAATAGCAGAATTAAATTTAGAAAAAAGAAAAAGAAGAAATAACATATAGTTGAATGAATAAATGAGGTAGTCTACTTAATATTTCACCTAAAATCAAAAACCAAAATTGTCAAAACCTATTTTTGTAAGTAATTCGTATTTTTCTTTATTAAATTTAAAAAGTTGTGATGGTTTATGTGGTACTCCTTTTTGTTTTTCTTTTAAGGATTCGATGATATCTAATTTCTGAATCTTCCTCCTAAAATTACGCTTGTCTAGCGGTTTCTCTAAAATTGATTCATATAATCGATGAAGTTGACTAAGTGTAAATTTTTCGGGCAACAAATTAAACCCAATGGGCTGACGTCTAATTTTTTGTTTTAAGCTCTCTTTAGCGGTAGTTAAAATTTCTAAGTGATCGAAAGCTAACTCGGTAATTTCTTGAACACTAACCCAGCTGGCATTTTTAGCAAAGGAGGACGCTTGTGGAACATAATCTGACATTTTAACCAATGAGAAATAAGCAACAGTGATCACACGTGCAGATGGTTCGGCGCGCATCGCCTTTAGCCATTCTTGATCAGTAATTTTTGTTATTCGTAGCGGATCTCCAAAGGCACCAATTTGTTCTAAATAGATGTTTTTTAATCCTGCTAGTTCCTCTAATACTCGCGATGCGGCTTCATCAAGGTTTTCTGAATTGTAAATTAAGTTTCCCGGAAGTGCTAATGGTATTCCAAGGGTTGTTCCACGATCAATTAAGAGCACATTTAATTTCTCAAAGTCAAATCCGAAAATAACGCAATCTACTGATACGTTTGGATTTAGCTCTACTAATTTGTTTTTTATTACTTTTTTTTTCACGCCCTTATCTAAAGTTACTATATTTGAAAGTGTATTAAGGACACAAAGTAAAGAAAAAAAATAGTTATTTAGTATGATTTTTATTGTTGAAAGCGGCTCTACAAAGAGTGATTGGGTTCTTTTAGGTCCTGAAAATAGTCAAAATGTATTCGCATCTCCTGGCTTTAACCCTTATTTTCACTCAGCAGATTGGATAGAGGGCGAATTAAAAAAAGTTGATGGAATCATGTCCATTGCCGATCAAGTGAATGAGATTTATTTTTATGGAGCAGGATGTTCTAGCGATAAATTGAATGCCGTAGTCCAAGTAGGTTTAAATCGCATTTTCAAGAATGCTATAATTCATGTTGATCACGATTTAGTAGCTTGTGCCTATGCGACTTACAAAGGAAGAGAATCTATTTCTTGTATTGTTGGGACTGGTTCAAATTCCTGTTATTTTGATGGTAAAACTGTTAGTGAGGTAGTTCCCGCTCTAGGATATATTTTGGGCGATGAGGGGAGTGGAAGTTATTTTGGAAAAAAATTAATTGCTGCATTTTTATATCACCATTTACCGGAGCATTTATCGAAAGATTTTTTCGATACCTATGGTTTTACCAAAGATGCTTTGGTAGAAAAGGTCTATTGTGAGCCAAATGCAAATGTTTTTATCGCTTCATTTATGCCGTTTATCTCGAAGCATAGCGATGAACCTTATTTTCAGCACATGATTGAAGAAGGGTTTCGACATTTTATGCAAGTGCATGTTTGTTGTTATCCTAATTATAAGTCTTCCGACCTCTGGTTTGTTGGAAGTATTGCTGGTGTTTTTAGAGAAGCCTTAGATCGAGCGGCGGTTTCATTAGGAATTAAAGTCACTGGTGTATGTAGTAAACCTGTTGAAGGCTTGGTGGATTACCATTTATCCTATGTACTGCCCTTAAAATACAACTAAAAATGAGTTTATGAAAACGAAACTTACTTTCCTGTTCCTTATGATTGGTTTATGCCTTTTGGCGCAAACACCTAAAGATCCTGCGTTTAAAAAAATTAGCGATAAGGGTCTTTTGACGCAAACCCCTAAAGACACTTTGTTTGAATATATGAAATCGGCAACCATCTATGAGGTGAATGTGAGACAATTTTCAAAAGAAGGAACATTCGAAAAAGTAAAAAATCAATTACCACGTCTTAAAAAGATGGGGGTTGATATTATATGGCTGATGCCTATTCATCCTATTGGGGTCAAAAATAGAAAAGGTACTTTGGGTAGCTATTATGCTGTTAAAGATTATAAAGGAGTGAATCCTGAATTTGGCGATTTGTCTGATTTTAAAGCCTTGGTAAAAAAAGCCCATAAACTGAAAATGAAAGTAATCATTGATTGGGTGGCTAATCACTCTTCTCCTGATAATGTTTGGTTGGAGCAAGGATTCAAAGAATGGTATACCCTAGACTCAAATGGAAATGTTCAACCTACTATTGGTACAGACTGGTGGGATGTAGCCGATTTAAATTTTGACAATAGCTTAATGCGTCGAAATATGATTTTATCAATGAAGTATTGGATTACTGAGGCCGATATTGATGGTTTCCGTTGCGATGTAGCTGGATCAGTCCCCCTGGATTTCTGGGTTCAGGCTCGAACTGAATTGCAAGAGGTAAAGCCATTAATTATGTTGGCAGAGGCAGAAGGCGTAGAAATGCATGAAGCCTTTGATATTACCTATGGTTGGGAGCTTCACCACTTGCTTAATAATCTGGCCCAAGGTAAAATGGATCCTACTGACTTGGATTCATATTTAGAAAAAGATAGAAATTATCCTTTACGGTCTTTTAGGATGTATTTTACATCAAACCACGATGAAAATTCTTGGCAAGGCACAGAAATGGAACGAATGGGTTCCGCTCGACACGCAATGGCAGTTTTATGCTACGCATTAAATGGAATGCCCTTGATTTATAACGGGCAGGAAACCTCTCTTGATCGAAGACTTGCATTTTTTGAGAAAGATGAAATTAATTGGGAGAAAATGGATCTAGTTTCCTTTTATAAAACATTGAATAATCTCAAGAAAAATAACCCTGCTGTTTTTGGAGATCGAATGAATTCGGCCCTTGACTTAAAAATACTCAATGATGGTAAACTCATTGTAATTATGCGGAAGTCTAAATTAAACCCAAAAGCCATTTGTCAATTTATTATCAACCTGAGCGATCAAGAACAAAGTTTAGCGAGCGTTGAATTTTTAGATGGTAAGTCTAAGGATATTTTTAAACGTAAGCAGGTTAAAATGAAGTCTGGTGATGCAAGCACCACGCTGAAGCCTTGGGCTTACATGGTTTTAGAGAGGCACTAATACATTTGAGTTGTGAAATTAGAGAAACCTAATTTATCTTTTTGGCAAATCTGGAACATGAGTTTCGGATTCCTCGGAATTCAATTTGGCTTCGCCTTACAGGGTGGATTTATGTCGCGAATTTTTCAAACCTTAGGAGCTGAGCCTGACGATATTCCCTTATTATGGATTGCAGCGCCACTTACTGGTTTAATTGTTCAACCAATTATTGGTTATCTCTCTGATAATACCTGGCATCCTAGATTCGGTAGGCGTAAGCCATATTTTCTTATTGGTGCTATTCTATCATCTTTAGCGCTATTTTTTGTCCCAAATTCACCTTCTCTTTGGGTTGCAGCTGGTTTGTTATGGGTGCTAGATGCTTCCATTAATATTAGCATGGAACCTTTTAGGGCACTTGTCGCGGATAAATTACCTAATAACCAACGCTCTTATGGTTTTGTTATGCAAACCTTGATTATTGGAATCGGAACTTGGGTAGCTTCTAATTTACCATGGATGGTCAATAAATTGGGCTTCTCAGATGATGAAACGACGGGAAATGTTCCAATGTATGTTAAAATAGCTTTCGCAATAGGCGCAATGGTTTTTCTTATAAGTATTCTTTATACCATTTTTACCACCAAGGAATATCCGCCAGAAGATCTCGAAGCATTTAGAAATAATAAAAAAGAAACTAATTTTTTTAAAGATTTTTATACAAGTTGTATTGAAATGCCCTCGACAATGTTAAAACTCGGCATCGTACAATTTTTTAGTTGGTTTGCTTTTTTTACAATGTGGAGTATGGCTACACCGGCATTAACGGATCATGTTTATCATTCGCCTTCACCCATTGCTAGTAATTATAATTTAAAGGATGCTAAACAGGAAGAAATAGTTAAAGCCTTGGATAAAAAATATAACCTCGCTGCAGATAAAGTGGGTTCGTCTATGGGGATGTACGGTTTATCGTCGATGGCGTTTGCTCTTCTTTTAACATTCTATACTTCGCGCTATAAAATTAATAGGAGGAATATTCATTTAGGGTCTCTGTTATTAGGCGGAGTTGGATTCTTAATGATGTTTTATGCCACTCCAAGTTCTCTGAAATATTGTTTTATTCTTATTGGGATTTCTTGGGGAAGTATTTTATCTATGCCGTATGCTATGTTGTCCGGTTCGGTAAATCCAGCAAAAATGGGAATGATGATGGGACTTTTCAATATGTTTATTGTTATTCCGCAAATAATGGCGGCTCTTGGTGGAATAAATATATTATATAAATTATTCGGACAAGAAACGATATATTCCATGACGCTTGCGGGTGTATCAATGCTTTTAGGTTCTATTTCTACTTTATTGATTTCAGATAAACAAGCAATAACAGATCATGAGTAACATCAAAATAAAGGGCTTATTATTCGATCTTGACGGAGTACTTGTTTCTACTGAATATAATCATTTTCTTGCTTGGAAAAGTATTGCAGATCAATATCAAATTTCTTTTAATGAATTAGATAATGAACGATTAAAAGGAATGAGCAGGGTAGATTCTTTGAAAATCATCCTTCAACTTGGGGATGTTTGGATCTCAGAGGATGAATTCAATGATTTGCTTCATTTGAAAAATGAGAGGTATTTAAATTCTATTCGTCAATTAAGTCAAAAAGATTTATTACCGGGTGTTTTAGCACTGCTTAATCAAGCACGTTCCAAAAATATCCCTTGTGGATTGGGATCTTCTAGCAAGAATGCAAAAGCCATTCTTTCTTTAGTTGGAATTGAATCCTATTTTGATGTGCTTATTGATGGAAATATGGTTGAGCATCCTAAGCCTCATCCAGAGGTGTTTTTAAATGGCGCTAAACAATTAGGCCTTTCACCGAATCAGATAATAGTTTTTGAAGATGCGGAAAGTGGCGTAAAAGCAGCAAAAGATGGTGGATTTTATGTCTTTGCCGTTGGAAATCTGCACATACAAAATAGTGCGGATGCATTCGTTTCTTCTTTGCTTGAATTTAATCTTGACGAATATGTATAATTTATTCGAAATAGATGAATGGAAAATCATCGAACGTTCTTTTGATCCGCTTAAGCAAAAACAAGCGGAAAGTATTTTTAGCATTGGGAATGGATGTTTTGGACAACGTGCTAATTTCGAAGAAACCTTTTCAGGTGATTCACTTCCTGGAAGCTATGTTGGTGGCGTTTATTATCCCGACAAAACCCGCGTTGGTTGGTGGAAAAATGGTTATCCGGAGTATTTTGCTAAGGTACTAAATGCGTGTAATTGGATTGGAATTAATGTCGAAATAGAGGGTGTTCAAATCGATTTAGCCACTTCTCAAGTGCTTTCTTTCTACCGTGAATTAAATATGAAAGAAGGTACGCTCAAAAGATTATTTACGCTGCGTTTGGCTGATGGCAAAGAACTCGAAATTGAAAGTTTGCGGTTTTGTTCCATGCACAACGAAGATGTAGCTGCTATTTCTTACTCGCTCACACCAATTAATTTCAGCGGTATAGTCCGTTTCACAAGCTATCTTAATGGGATGGTTACTAACCACGATGCGAATTACGATGAGTTTTTTTGGGACGAAGTTAGCCGAGATATAAATTCATCGGTTGGAATGGTGTTTGCTAAAACCAAAAAAACTGATTTTTATGTGGCTACGGCCATGTCCTCTTCCTTTTCGGATCAAAATGGCTTATTGGACCTTGAAGTGAAACTAAATGACTGCGAATTATATGTAGAAAATAGCTTCGGCCATGCACTCAATCAAGGTGAAAAATATACCCTGCACAAATATATATCCATTGCGTCAAGTGTTAAATATCCATCTTCAGAGCTTGTTGATAAATCTATTAGCAGTGTAAAGAATTCGGCCTCTTTGGGTTTTGATGCGTTATTGCATAATCATATAGGTGCTTGGGATAAGATTTGGGATGCTGCAGATATTGTTATTGATGGCGATAGCGCCGCTCAACAAGGTATCCGATTCAATATTTTCCATTTATATCAAACCTACACGGGAAAAAACGCCAAATTAAATATCGGACCTAAAGGGTTTACTGGTGAAAAATATGGCGGTGCAACTTACTGGGACACTGAAGCGTATTGTTTGCCATTTTATTTAAAAACCGCAGATCCTCAAATTGCTAGGCAGTTATTGATATACCGCTATCATCATCTAGACAAAGCTATTGAAAACGCCGAGAAACTTGGTTTCAAAAACGGCGCAGCTTTGTATCCAATGGTTACTATGAATGGGGAGGAATGCCACAACGAATGGGAAATTACCTTCGAAGAGATTCATCGAAATGGTGCCATCGCTTTTGGTATCTACAACTACGTTCGACATACAGGTGATCGTGATTATTTGAAAAAATACGGATTTCCAGTAATTCTTGGAATTGCCAGATTTTGGTCGCAACGTTTCAATTGGTCTGATAGCAAGAAAGCCTACGTGATGTTAGGTGTAACTGGTCCAAATGAATACGAGAATAATGTAAATAATAATTGGTACACAAACTACATCGCGAGATGGTGCATCGAATACTGTTTGGAAATTAAAGAGGAAGTGGGCGAATTTCATGACTTGATCATCTCAGAAGAGGAATTAGCGACTTTCCGAAACATTGTTAAAAATGTTTATTTACCGGAATTAGAAGGGACGAATATTTTTCTTCAGCAAGATGGATTCATGGATAAAGAACAACTTTCAGCGAGTGATTTACCCTTGAATGAACGACCTATAAACCAACATTGGTCTTGGGATCGAATTTTACGGTCCATTTTTATTAAGCAAGCGGATGTACTACAGGGATTGTATTTGTTTGAAGAGCACTTTGATCTAGAAACCATTCGAGAAAATTTTGATTTTTATGAACCTAAAACGGTTCACGAGTCGTCATTATCGCCCTGTGTTCACGCTATTTTAGCGGCTAAATTAGGTAAGATTGATAAAGCGTATGAATTGTATTTACGTACGAGTAGATTAGATTTAGACGATTACAATCACGAGGCAGATGAAGGTCTGCACATTACGAGCATGGCAGGCACTTGGATGAGTTTAGTAGAGGGAATGGCTGGCGTTCGCATTACGGAATCAAGCTTGAACGTAAATCCTATTATTCCCA
Organism: Flavobacteriales bacterium; assembly: GCA_947462255.1. GTDB lineage: Bacteria > Bacteroidota > Bacteroidia > Flavobacteriales_D > Crocinitomicaceae > UBA952. Next base: position 72,864 of record CANHOA010000010.1, read on the forward strand.
AATCGTGGTCGCGTTATACGTTTCAAATACGCTATCAAAACAATCCATTATTAATCGCTGTTACTCAAACAAATACTGAATTAAAGAACTTAGGTGAAAGCGATTTATCGGTTTACTTAAATGAACAACTTTATACCTTAAAAGCAAATGAAAGCATTACTGTTTAAAGGCCTTCTTTTGACCTTCTTTTTTCTTTGTGGCATTAATTCTAATGCGCAGGTCAATTCAACCAATCGTCAAGTTGTGTTGCAGGGTTTTTGGTGGGACTATTGGAACGCTAACTATCCCAATGGTTGGTCTAATTATTTGGCTGAATTAGCCCCTCGATTAAAGGATTTAGGCATTGATGCAGTTTGGATTCCACCCTCTATAAAAAATACTGGGACCAATAGCGTGGGGTATGCTCCCTTTGATCATTACGATTTAGGAGATAAATACCAAAAAAACAGTGTAAAAACAAGGATGGGCGACAAGGATGAATTGCTGCGAATGGTTGCAGTATTGAAAGCCAACGGCATCGAAGTAATTCAAGATATTGTATTAAATCACATCACCGGAGCTGGTTCTGCTAGCAGTGGTGGTGGTGGCCAAGATGTATCTGCTTTAGATGATGGGTCAACCAATAAGTATAAGAATTTCCGCTATTCATGCTATGCCACTAGCGCAATCAATGAAACTGCTACGAATTATTTAGGTCGAGCCGGTCGCTTCTCGAAAAATTGGCAGAATTTTTACCCCAATAACAGCAATGTTTGCTGTACAAACGACATAAATTCTCCTTTTTGGGGCCCTGATATTTCATATGAAAGCAATGCCTTCGGATTGAGTGGAAATGCAAGCTACAACCCAAGTCAAAGTACTGATTACATGCGATCAGGGATGCGAAATTGGTTAATTTGGTATAAGAAACAAGTAGGTTGGGATGGTGTGCGTATTGATGCGGTGAAGCATTTTCCAAGTTATGCTACGGAAGATTTTCTGTGGAATTTACAAAATAATGCGCTGTGGGCTAATGGAACGAATAATATGTTTGCCGTTGGCGAATACGTGGGAAATATGACGGAATTAGATAATTGGGCAAATGCGGTACAGAATAGGGCAGGGACCTTTGATTTTTCCTTGCGCTTTGCATTGCAAGACGTGATCACTCAAAATGGAAATTATAATTTAGCTAGTATTCCAAGTGCTCAACAGACCAATCGACAGAGGACAGTTCCTTTCGTCAATAACCACGATACGTATCGCCCCACACTTAGCACGGTTGGAAATATAACTGGATGGAATGCCGGATCGCAAATTGGAACTCAAATAGAGGTTGTTGATCCTCGTGCTAGTATGGTTTATGCTATCGCGCTTGCAGTAGATGGAGCTCCTGAAATATTTTTTGAAGACTTGTTTAATATTGGATACAACGCTAATCGTTTCAACCATCATCCGAATGATACGACAGAGCTAACAACTCACTCCGATATTGAAAATCTATTATGGTGTCATCAAAATCTTCATTTTAAAGAAGGCGCTTACTTGGTTCGTTTGCAAGCCCAAGACGCATTAGTTATGGAACGTTCAGGAAAAGCATTGATCGCGGTTAATGATAATTTTACCATCTGGCAAAATGTTTCGGCTATGCAGACATCCTTCGCAGATGGAACAATTTTGAAAGATTATTCTGGTGCTCATGGAAATGCTCAAATTACTGTATCGAATGGTGGAAAAGTAGATTTCAATATACCACCGTGCGATGGAACGGCTCCAGAAGGGAGGAAGGGCTATTGCATTTGGGCTCCGATTGGACAAAGTACTAATTATAATCGTCCTGCTCAGTACACGACTCAGGAATGGGAAATGGACGACGATTTGGGCGATAGTGGCGTAGCTTCTTTACAACAAGGTGGGAAATTACCAACGAACAGTAGAACATGCAGGGTAGTGGGGCGCATATTTTGCGATACAGCCTCGACGGTAACGATCAATCTATATCCAACACAAGCCACATTGCCCATAACATTAGAATTATTAGATGCAAATTGCGAAATCATCGATACAATTTCGGCGGCTGGCAACTTAATTTTTACCTATTCAGTGACCCAAGTGGGTTGGTATACAGTTAGGATTAGAAATACATCCGATAATCAGGCAGGTCAAAAATGTTGGGTGAAGATGAATTATCTGGCTCCTCAAACGGTAAATACTGCTGTGACTAAAAATAAATGTGCTTGCAGCCAAGGATCTGGAGCTGAGTTATGGGAAGAAGGTTTGAAACAGTGGGAGATATTTCCAAATCCGATGGATGAATGGCTGCGAATTGAGAATCTTAGTCACGTTCCACAACAAATAGATTATAAGTGGTTTGATGGTAGCGGGAAACTAATCTTTGCGAAAATCATGATGGCAGAAGGAGATTTGACCTTAGATGTAAGTTCATTCCAAGCTGGAATTTATTTTTTAGAAGTATCGAATAACGAGGGGGTTCAGCGCTTTAAATTGGTTAAACCTTAATCGCAGATTCTTCCAAAGTGCTTGTCGTTATGAAAATGTGCATCCAATTCTTGAATTTCTAAAAGAAGCGCAGGTGATGCTGCTTGATTTTGCAAGGAATTCAAGTCCGGCTGACCTGCATCAACCCATGCCGTATACCAAATTGAACCTACAGCAATAATGGAAGCCCTTAAACGTCGTTCTACCATATTGTTGAGTCGTTTATGATATTCTTGACTAAATTCTTTGGAATATACAGAAACAGTGGCATTTCCTCGTTGTTCGAAACTATATTTTTGATCGCTTGGAAAGGAAAGGGTAAGTTTTTTTTCAATACTTAAAACAGAATCTAAGGCATTGTGTGAGCCACGAATAGCACCCCAAACAAAATCTAAAACACTTGGTTTATAGGCCGCTTTTCCAACAAAGTAATCGTAATCTTCGGCATTAATTTCTACCAATCTACTTTCCCAAAGTCCGTGTATGCCACGTTGTCCCGTTTTTTGTCCATTATAATTTTCTGTAGTATGAAGCGGCACATGGGCATCGCCAATGTAATGTCCTATATCAGCAGAATATTTTAGTATGAGCTCAACATTTTTTGATTCAAATGCTTTTTGCAATTTATATTTTACCACTTGAATATGCCATGGAACAATCCCATATGCTTGGAGAGTATCCTCCGTAAATTTCAATATAGCATCGTTCCATTTCTTTGGAACAATCGTAAAAGGATCTTCACCAATTTTATAATAATGATCCAAATCTATATAATGGCATTGAGCTTCACCTTCAACAGCATATCTTCGTTTATCGGGATCTACCGAATGTTCCGTTAGGAATTCTATGTTTTCTTTGTAAAATCCGGTCATTTCTGGAGGTAGCGTAAAAATAGCCATCCTGTTGATACGCTTATGGCCAAAGAAACCCCAATCAGGCGAACTTAGATTTGCCGATGTATTTGAAAATATGAGCGGAATTAATAAAAAGAGTAGGTAGATCTTTCTATAGTTTAATAAGCTTTCCATTTATTAGTATGGGGATTACGTCTGTTTGATCAGGGGTTAAACAATATTTAATATCTTCATTCAAATTTAAATGTTTTAATCGTCTTCTGTGTGAACTAGATTTTAAATAACCCAAATAATTATCCTTGGCAGATAAGAAAAGGTATTTTGCAGCAATAGATGAATCTTCGATAGAAATAAAATTCCCTGTCGAAATTAGAAAGTCGGATATTGCCCCAGCGCAAATAGTGTCTTCTAGATTAAATTTATCTTGCCAACCTGAGCAAAGACATAATATGTTTTTATCTTGCTTGCTCAGCCATTTACTTAGGGCTGTTAAATTAAGAAAAGATCCAACCACAACTGTTTCAGCATCTTTGGCTACTTCTAGTGATTTGGTGCCATTCGTGGTCGTTAATACAACTTCCTTGCCTCTAAATTCTTCCTTCATATAGGAAAAGGGCGAATTTCCAAAATCAAATCCTTCCACTATTTGTCCTTTTCGCTCAGCACCAACCAAATAACCTTTCTTTTTATATTCCAGTGCCTCTTCAATGGTAGGAACAGGAATAATCGATAAAATACCATTGTCGAAGGCAGCACACATGGCAGAAGTAGCCCTTAATACATCGATAACAACAACAATCTCAAATTCATCTTTGTAATAGGCGTATTCACCAGGGGTAAAGCAAACTTCAATACGTTTTCTTTGATCAAGCATTTAGTAATGGCTTTAGAAATAGGAAGATAAAAGTACTGATAATTTTTTAAAGGAATAGCGATGCATTAGGTCCTTATGAGGTAAATTTGCAGATTAATAAACTAAGCATATGTTCAGCTCTGAATTTCAATCAATCGTAGACTACAGAAGGTCAAATCGAAAATTTAATCCTGCTATTACCATTCCAGACGAGGTAATTAAACGAAGTTTAGAACGTGCCATTCTTTCTCCCAATAGTAGTAATATGCAATTATGGGAATTTTATTGGATAGCATCACCTGAAAAACTAAACGAATTTATACCGCTGTGCATGGGTCAATCTGCAGCAAAAACAGCCCAGCAAATGGTTGTTTTTGTGACTCGAAAAGATAAATGGAGGGAACGTGCCAAATGGAATCTTTCAAAAATAAATGAGAATAGTGAAAATGTTCCGGACGCACTTACTAAAAAAGCCAAAGATTACTATGGTAAAGTGATGCCCTTTTTGTATTTCAATGATCCATTTTATATCATGGCGACACTCAGGAGAACCGTTAGTTTTTTTATGGGACTAACGAAGCCATTTTATCGAACGGGAGGTCCTTCCAACCAACGTATTGTAGTTCATAAATCGTGTGCTTTGGCAGCTCAAACCTTTATGCTATCGATTTCTGCTGAAGGATTTCATTCCTGTCCAATGGAAGGATTTGACGAAAAGCGTGTGAAGAAAGCGCTCAATTTACCCTATGGTGCGGAAATAAATATGATTATTTCGGTTGGTATGGCAACCGAAGAGGGTATATGGGGCCCCAGACTTCGCGTACCTTTCGACGAAGTGGTATTTCGAAAATAAGCTATTGTTAGCTAGTGATAAAAAACCAAGTCTTTTGAACAATAATTTGAACGTTTCTATTTTGCTATCGGCCTATTCCCAAGGGATTTTTCCAATGGCGAGTAAATCCGGTCACATAGATTGGTATTGTCCAAACCCACGAGCTATTATCCCGATCGAAACCTATAAGCCATCAAAATCATTGAGGAATATCCTAAATAAAAACATATTTGAGATACGAATTAATCAGCAATTTGAAGAAGTTATGCGTTCTTGTGCTTTACCAAGAAGCGCTGACGATGACACCTGGATTTCAGAGGAAATGATTTCAGTGTATACTGAATTGCATCAATTAGGATTTGCTCATTCTGTTGAGGCATATGTCGATAATGAATTAGTTGGAGGACTTTATGGACCGTGTTTAGGAGGTGTATTTTTTGGTGAATCAATGTTCTCAACTGTTTCTAATGCATCAAAAGTAGCCTTTCACTATTTAATTCAAATTTTAAAAACAAATGATTTTGAATTATTGGATACGCAATTTATCAATGATAATGTGCTTCGTTATGGCGCAATAGAAATTAGTCAAAATGAATTTAATAAGCGCTTGAAAAAAGGATTAGCGAAATCATGTGTGTTTGCTATGACTGCGACTTAGTTAATTTTTTCTTTTCTTCTTTTTCTCTTTCCTCTTTTTCCTTTTGTTGTTCAAGTACTTTTAATTTAATCCCCTCAATTAAAGCCTTGTTCTTAATCTCTAATTCAGGAACAGGAACAAATCCAACACCAGTTAATGGAAAAAATTCCTGCAATTCACCACTGTAATAAAATTCATAACATATTCCACCAAAGGTGTATTCTATGCCACCTATTTTAAAATTTGAACCACCAACCTCAGGATTTTTTTTAGGCTTGCTTTTTTGATATCCTAAATTAAATAAGGTGGCTAAAATTTCCGGTTGATTTTCTAATGTGTATCCTGCTTTTACCCAATGAGCTTGAAATTGTCGCAAGAAAAAAGCGGTATATAAATAGGAATAATAGTGATCGCCCCGCTTTATTAATCGTTGAATTGTTAAATGCTTGTGTGCGGCTATGGTATCATTTACTAATTCTGGGAATGAATCAGTAAGATTGACCACATTTTGAAAATAATCCCCGGCATAAAATGGACTTTTTGTATCAAATAAATTGCTTTCAATCTTTAGCGCAGTATGCTCTAGAATGCCGGTAACTCCATATCCTCTGTTGGTTGGGAGAATGAGGTGGTTGAATGGCGAAACATATTTTTTAAAGGCCTCTCTACCCGAATTAAACATCCGTACTTGTTCGCCAACTAAGCACATAACAATAAATCTAGATTCAACTCCTGTTAGTCTTGATACAGAATCTATGGCGTGTCTATCTGCCTTTACGGCATTGCTAAATTCCTTCCATTCCCGGCAATTAGCCCATGGATATATTGATAATGTTTTAATATCACTAGTTACTTTAATGCCTGCAAGTTCTTTTTGATAAGATTTATTATCTTTCATTTTTATATTAATCGCATCCAACATGCGCAATACTACAGCTACATTGTTGCACTTATAATAAGCTTTCATGATAATTTTAGCGTTGCTAGGATAATATTTAGCAAGTATTCCAATATTTCGGAACATAATGTATTCATCTTTAGCTATTGAAAGACTGTCTGTCTTAAAGCCTTGATTATATCTATCGGCATTCTCAGAGAAATAACGATTATTAACATCAATAGAACCATTTTGATTTGTCCACTTAAATTGAACGGCTAAAGCAGTTAGAATTAAAAATAAAGCAATCGCTGAAAGAATGTGAAGGATAGTTAGGTACGAATAGCGAAAAAATGTTCTTAATCGACTTTTTTTTACTTTTACTGAGCTATTATTTACCAGAGTAGGATCGGTGGTGTTATCCAATTTTTTTTAATTTTTTCACAAAATTAGAATATTTTTTTCCTAATTAAAAATATACTAAAACAAAGCCACTTTATTTGAGAGCTAAGTGGATGCTATTTGTTTTTTATTATTAATAATTCAAGACTATTTCTGTTGTATCGAATGGACTTGTTACTGTCGATAAAAGTCCTTGATTAGAACTATTAAATACCCAATAATAAAGAGAATAAACCTCGTTGCCGTTATTTATACAATAAATGGTAGTATCCAATGCGCCATAATAATTTTGCTCTGTATTAGGACAACAAGTTGCACAGCCTTGTAAACCATCTTGCTTTATGTATTGTAAATGATCGGTAATTTGAGGATTTAAGTTTGTAAGGTGTATTGCAACCCAACTTTCCGCTTTTGTGGAATAGTTACGGATATTGTCGGCGCTCATGGTTAGGCTGGAATAAAAAATATCATCTTCAATCTTAAAATAATTATCTTTAGTAATATGAATTATATAACGCTCCATTTTTTCTCGTGGGAAGGTGAATTCATAAGTGCCATTAGCGCCAATAGTGACAGTACCAACTAAAATTTCTTGCGTAGTAGAGATAGGCACCTTGTAAAGTTTGACTGTTGCTCCTATTAAATTTGTTTGATAGGTAGCGTCGGTAACCGTGCCTTTCAAGATGAATTCACCTGCTCCCTTTTCACAAGACGCAAGGGATATTAGCAACGATAAATAAACTAAATAGCGCATATTTATGGTTTCAAATGGGTTTTTTCAAATACTATTTTTTGTTCTTTCGGAACAAATAAAAAATCTCCTATTTCTTTTTGCAGGCCTTTTTCTTGAATAATTTCAAAGTTGCAAATCCCATATTGAAGGTAGTCTAATTTATCAAAGTAATCCATAAAAGACATAATATTGGATTCGGCAATTTCTATTTGTATCATCGGGCGATGCTTGGCGATGATCTCCCGTATTTCATTAAATACAATCAATTCATAACCTTCAATATCACATTTTATATAGTCTATGCGATCAAGCGAACTAAATAACTCACTTCCCTTTTTAAGGTCGACTACTATCGTTTTTTGAGTGCTTACATTTTCATTTTCTTGGATAATATGAGGCAATCCAGTTCGAATCACGCCATTGGATTCCGGCAATACCATTTCAACTTTTCCATTTTCTTCCCCAAGGGCAATGTTATGTAACTCGACATGCGCGTAGGAACCTAAGAACTTTTGTAGAATAGTGTAAAATGGTAGGATAGGTTCAATACAGATGACTTTTCCCTGTGGAGCTAAACGGGCGAAGTTCTTGGCAAAATATCCCAAATTAGCACCGAGATCAATTATCGTGAAATCTTTTTTAATCAGTGACGCTACTTTATAGTGGAACTTAAACCGCTGATCTCGTTTTAATAAACCAAGATCAAATAAGAAATAAAACCCACGATGCATGGCCTTAAGGTAGCCTTGCTGACTTAGAACTTTAGTTAGTATTCGTTTTATTATACCTATCATGGGTTACGAAAGTACTATTTTTGAATTTTATTCTCTATCATTTCTTGAATTTTACGATTTACTTTTCATTAAGTAATGTAATTTTACACTTAAATAGATCATGAAATTAAGCTTCGCATTTGTATTATTGTTTAGCCCATTCCTAGGCTTTAGTCAACTTGATTTAAAAGAAATAATGACTGGCCAGGATTATATTGGCCATTGGCCAGAAAATCAATTTTGGTCATACGATGGCAGTAACATTTATTTTGATTGGCAGACTGGATCGAATAGGGGAGCACCTATGCATGCTTATAATGTAAAAACAAAATTAATTGATGAACTTGATTCTATTGAAGTTACAAAAGCTATTGGTAACGATTTGTCTCAAGCGGACTATAAAGTATTGTACTTTGAAAGAGATAATGCCTTGGCTTCGCTTTACAAAATCAATGGTGACATCTCATTGTGCTACCAAAGCTTTGAAAGTTTAAGTAGTATTCAACGAGTAGTTGATCCAAATGTAATTATACTTCAGCAAGGTATTAATTTACTGGAATGGAAAAATAAAGAAGGGAAATCAACGCTAAGGCCTTTAACTAATTTTCAACTTGGCGATCAAAAAATGACAACAGATGACTCAAGTTACTTAGTCAAACAACAAGATGAACTTTTCGTTTATTTTCAAGATAAGGCCAAGCTGAAAGAATGGGGAAAGAAACAAGGGGATTTCCATCTTTTTGCGAAACCTAAGCCGATATATTTGGGCTCAGAATATGTTTCAACGATACAAATTAATCCATCCGAGGAATATGTTACAGTTATTATGACTAAATCGGCTATGCAAGTGGAAACATCGTTTCCAGAATTTGTAACTGAATCAGGTCGCGTTGAATTAAATTCTGCTCGTGCTAAAGTAAGTAATAATGAACCTAGTCAACGTTTGGGCATCGTAAGCTTAGTGTCTGACACAATCAAATGGCTTGATTTTTCAAAGCTATCGGACATACGAAAAAAACCGAATTATCTGGACACACTTGCCTCATCTCTTTACGATAAGGACCGATCAATTTTTATTCATCCGCTGCAATTTTCAAAGATCAAGAACTTGGCACTTTGTGATATTAGAAGTGCTGATAATAAAGACCGTTGGATAGTTTTACTTGATGTAGAAAAAGGCTTTGGAAAGGAAGTAAATCATCAACATGATGATGCGTGGATAGGTGGCCCTGGAATATCATCTTGGAATGAAGAAGAAGCTGTCTTAGGTTGGTTAGAAGATGGGAAGTCATTTTATTTTCAATCCGAAGTATCGGGCTACTCGCACCTTTATTCCTACGACATAGAAACAGGTCAAACAAATGCCCTAACATCGGGAAATTTTGAAATACACGGCGTCCAATTATCAAAAGACAAAAAACGATTTTATATAACGGCCAACAAAACACATCCTGGCAATCGTGATTTTTATCACTTAGATTGTAAAAGTTTAGTTTGGACACCTATCTTAACTGCTGATGGATACCATGATGTACAGGTGTCTCCCGACGAAAAATTATTGCTGGTCAGGTATTCTAATGCGAATACTCCATGGGAATTATATCTAGCTAATAATACTCCAAATGCAAAAATGTCGCAACTAACTCATTCTGTTTCCTCAAAATTTCAATCTTATTCTTGGCGTAAGCCTCCTGTAATTCAATTCAAAGCAAGTGATGGTATTCCAGTTTCGGCTCGAATATATGAACCAAAAGCAGGAAATAAAAATGGTGCTGCTGTCTTATTTGTTCATGGTGCCGGTTATCTGCAAAATGCACACAACTATTGGAGCAACTATTACCGTGAATACATGTTCCATAACTTATTATGCGATCTTGGATATACTGTTTTCGATGTTGATTATCGCGCCAGCGAGGGGTATGGACGAGATTATCGAACTGCTGTTTATCGTTACATGGGCGGACGAGATTTAGATGATTTTCTTGATGCGAAAGATTTTTTGGTGCAGCAATATGGGATCGATTCAAATCGCATTGGGATTTATGGAGGTTCTTATGGAGGCTTCATTACCTTAATGGGTTTGTTAACAAAACCAAATGAATTTGCCTGCGGTGCTGCCTTGCGTTCGGTTACTGATTGGGCACATTACAACCATGAATATACGAGTAATATCCTTAATTATCCGGAAACAGATCCTCAGGCTTATCGTAAAAGTTCGCCAATATACTACGCTGAAAATTTAGTTAAACCACTTCTTATGTTACACGGAATGGTAGATGACAATGTGCAATTCCAAGATATCGTTCGTCTTAGTCAACGCTTTATAGAATTAGGTAAAAAAGATTGGGAATTAGCTGTTTATCCAACAGAAGCCCATGGATTTAGAGCCGCATATTCCTGGTACGATGAGTACCGAAGGATTTTTGAGTTATTTGATAAACAGTTAAAAAAGTAATGTCATGCTAGTCGTCAGAGAATTAATAGATAAAGAGGAAATGCTTAAAAATTTGCCGGTGCTTCAAGACTTATATCCCAGTCTTACCTTAAGTGAATATTCATCAGAACTAGATTTAATGCTGCCTCATAACTACGGACAAGTCGGTGTTTTTGAAGGAGATATTTGCCTTGGCTTAAGTGGGTTTTGGATTGGAACTAAATTGTGGTGCGGTAAATATTTAGAGTTAGATAATATTGTTGTTTCAAAAACACAAAGGAGTCAAGGAATCGGCAAATTACTATTTGATTTTCTTCATAAAAAAGCCTTAGAGAATGACTGTACCATGCTTTCATTAGACTCTTACACGACAAATTTTAAAGCTCATAAATTCTTTTATAACGAAGGATTTGCTCCTAAAGGCTTCCATTTTATAAATATTTTGAAGGGCGATAAAGTTCGATGATTTAAGCTTGTCATTCCCTTATTTTTTTATTTGCCCGTTGAATAAGAGTTACATCCATAAAAATAGGGTGGAAGTATAAATCGAATATTTTTCTTTCTAATAACAACTTTATACGATTTAAATAGTAAATTTAAACCATTGTTGGAGTCCAGATACCAATAAATATATTGTAAGTTTAGTTAATTTATAATTTTCAAAAAACGGCCATCCTCTAATTGGTTAATTGAGGGGTTTCATAAGCTTAACCTAAATAAGCAATAACAAATTTATTATGAAAAAAATAATATTAAGCGTTGCTTTATTAACTGCAGTAGTTTTGACTTCTTGCGGTAAGACCGCATGCAGTTGTAAAGAAGAGATGATAGCTATGGCAACGGAAGCTATGTCATCCGCAACTGATATGGACAAATTAAAAGAACTTCAAGCAGAGGCTGCTGATTTGGAAGCAAAATGTAAGGGCTTCACTGCTGCAGATTATGCAAAATGTAACTAGTTAACAATTAGCTAAAAAAAGGCTGCTTAATAGGCAGTCTTTTTTGTTTACTAAAATTATTTATCATACTAGATCAAAAAATAGATTTCCTTTAAAGTAGTTAGACCCTTAAGGTATTTGAAAAACTCCAACACCAGTTTATTTAATAATAAAATAGAAACCTGCATGGGAAAAAATGGATGGTATTTTGCTTAGAAAAAAAACTAAAAAACAATTCTCACTTTTTCAAGGTCTACTCGTTTAATCGTTAGCGATGAATGTAATAAAATACCAAGTAATTATTAAATTTGATGGATATTCTTTTCACACTATTTTAACCGATTTTGAAACTAATTTATAAAGTGATGTTCCAACTTTTTTTTAACGATATTTTGTTGGTTTCTAAGCATAGAAATAGTAGAGTAGAGGTCTGCGTATTTTTTTCTTTTTTCTTTTTTTATAATTATTCTATTGCCCAACAACGCGTTTACCCATTAACAAATAAGCTAACGGTTGATTCAATTTTCGAAATCAAACCCTACGCTACAAAAATTTCATACGATGAAAAAGCAGGAAATCTTTTTTATTCAACGATAAGCGGGAATATTTATGAAGTGTTCATTAATTCTGCTGGTGGCGCAATAGATTCATTGCGTTATTCAGAAGTTGATCACGGAATTTCTTCCTTACAAGGATTGTATTTCCATGAAGGAATTCTTTATCTCTCAGGGAATAATTGGACAAGTACCACTGGCGTTGCTATGATTTCAAAAGGTACGTCTCAAGCAAATGGAACACGATTATGGGAAACAATCGTTTCAAGTGATCCATATCCTAGTGCTAGTCCTACAGGTGACCATGGCTTTTCGGGTGTTTCGCTTGATCCAAGTGGTCAATATATTTTTGTCAGCAGTGGCGCGAGAACGCATTTAGGGGAAATGGATGACAATAATGGAGCCTGGCCAAATTGCCGAGAAACGCCAATGACTTGCCGCATGTTTCGATTCCCGATTTCTTCTTTGCCCGTTCATTTGATTAATGATTCATTATGGTTGGAGAATAGTGGATTCATATACGCTACAGGTACAAGAAATGCATACGATTTTGCTTGGGATGGTAATGACTCACTTTTTGCAATTGATAATTCAGGAGAACGAGACGATCCTGAAGAATTGAATTGGATTCGGCAAGGCAAAAACTACGGGTTTCCATGGAATATGGGTGGAAACATTAACCCCTTAGTTAATTCACCTTATAATTATTTGACCGATCCGCTTGTGAATCCAAATTGTGGAGGAGTGGCAGCTGGTTGGTTTTTGGATGATCCTACTTTTTCTGCATTGCCTTCGAATGTGACATTTATGGAGCCAGTAAGGAATTATGGCGTTTCTGGTGATTATTATCGTAATGCTAGCACAGGAATGGTAATGAAAGCAAGTGAAGAAGGTTCGTACGTTTCAACATTTACGCCACATGCATCCCCATTGGGATTAGTTTTCGATAAAGATAGTGTATTAGCAAGTCCTTTTAGAGGTGATGGTTTTGTTTTGAGTTTTATGCCTGGCGGAGATAGCACTGGTTTTTCACCTATTTCACCATGGGGAATTCCTTGTCCTTTTGTAGATCCATCGCGTGAATTAAGACAACTTAAACTCGTTTATGATGCAGCTATTGATAATTATGTGATGACAACATTAGATTTAGTAAGTGGCTTTTATTTACCCGTGGACGCAGTACTAGTGGGAAATGAATTATTCGTCATTGAACGGGGCGGAGATATGTGGAAAGTTTCTTTCCCTTTTTATCAAGAAGAAGAAAATTTACTTTTTATTTATCCGAATCCGTCTGATAATTATGCTTTTATTACTTTTAATAATGATAAAAAGGAATTGGTGGAATTGTCGGTAGTCGATTTTTCAGGTAAAGAAGTAGCGCGAATTGTTGAAATAGGAGTAAGTCAACTTACCATTAATACAAAACAATTGGCATGTGGTTTTTATAGTTGCTCTTTGAAAATTGGTAGCGCTGATGCTATTCATGCTACTTTATTAGTGAAATAATTATGAGAAAAAAAACGGGAATATTTGTTGGTTTTATTTTGTTATTAGCCGTTTTATTACCTAGTTGCAACTATGAAAAGACTCCCGTCAAGGTAGTTCCTAAAGAGAATGTGACAAGGGATACAATTTCCTCGACAAGTAAAGATAGTGTTTTAAATTCTGAGGTAGATGTGATTGCATTTCCATATATGGAGATTCCGGCAACGGAAAATGAAAAATCAATTGTTCACCATACAGCATATAGTCTTTTATACAGTGAGGAACACGAGCAAGCCATTTGGATAGCTTATGAGTTAACAAGCGAAGAAACCAACAAGAAATTTGACCGCTCGGATAAATTTATCGTGGATCCAGCTATAAAAACAGGTTCTGCAACCACTGCTGATTACACAGGATCAGGATATGATCGTGGGCATTTGGCACCAGCTGCTGATATGTCGTGGTCCAACCAAACCATGCAAGAATCATTTTATTATAGTAATATGAGTCCGCAAGACCAAAGTTTTAACAGGGGAATATGGAAAAAACTAGAGGAACTTGTCAGAACTTGGGCAGTGGAAGATAAGTCCTTGTATGTGGTTACGGGACCAATATTAAGCGATAATTTACCATCTATTGGTCCGAATAAGGTTTCAATTCCAAAATTTTATTACAAAGTATTATTAGACTATAGTCAACCAGACTTTAAAGCCATTGGTTTTATAATTCCTAACCAAGGGTCGAAGGCAGATTTAAGTAGTTTTGCCGTTTCGATCGATAAAGTGGAGCAGTTAACGGGCTTGAACTTTTTCCCTAATCTACCAGACAAGCAAGAAATTTCACTTGAAAGTTCAATTTGTATTTCGTGTTGGTCATGGAAGGCGAATAAGCCATCAAAACATGAGCAAAATAATAAGCAGTCATCTTCCGTACAATGCAGTGGAATTACAAAAAAAGGCACTCAGTGTAAACGAATGACCTTAGACCCTAGCGGTTTTTGTTATCAGCATCATTAATTTATATCTTATTAAACTGACTGATCGCTTTCTTACCACAAAATCTTTTTGTCATGATTTTAAATAAAAATACATGCCAAAAAGCGAACTGTTTCATATTTAAGCGCTGGATTACATCCGGCGTTAAAATCTTTAACCCCTTTGGGGTTATGTAATAAACTTGTAGTAGAATTAAGACCAGTCAATTATTAAATTAATTTATTAATAAAGATAACTTATTGCTAAATAGATATTTAGCAAACTAATTAAATCTACTTTTGATTTTAGGCATTATGTTTGAAACATTGATTAATACTTAGCGTACAAAAATGCTGTATTAAAATTTTAGTTATGACCATTAACACAGAATCATTAAGAACGAAGTCGCTTCACCAAGCTAAATTAAAATTATCAAAACACCGTGAATTAGGAGAAAAAAGTCATTTGAATGTCTTTCAAGTGGCAGATTTAATGGATAAAATTATCCATGCAGGGAAAGAGCCGGAGCAAGATAATTCAATCTTCTTTTCGATTGGTATGAATTAATGTTCTATTACACCAGAACCTACTAATTCATCACCTTGATACCAGGCGGCAAATTGACCTGGCGTAATACCTTTTTGTTTCTTTGAAAAAAGAATAAACACTTCTCCATTTACTCGAAGTAAAATGGCGTCCTGCAAAGGTTGCCGATAGCGTATTCTAACACGACAAGATAATTCATTATTGCTATTAAATAATGCATTGTTATTAAGCCAATTAATACTATTTATTTCGATTTTTAATGCATATTTGTTAAGCCCGTTGTGTAACTCTGACTGACCAGTATAAAGTAGATTATTAATCGTGTCTACTCCAATGATGAAACTCGGAAGTGGTTTTCCTCCAATTTGTAATCCTTTACGTTGTCCTATGGTATAGTAATATGCTCCCTGATGCTGACCGACAACTGTCCCCATATCTTTTGAATATATAAACGGTGCTGACAATGCACTAACATTTTTAGCGCTAGCATTTAGGGTGTTATATAATTCATATTGCGGGAGTTCCTGTGGAATTTCTATTATTTCGCCAGTTTTCGCTTTTAATTGTTGTTGGAGAAAAAGGGGTAAGCTTATTTTACCAACAAAACATAATCCTTGAGAATCCTTTTTTTCTGCTGTGACAAGGTTTAACTCCATGGCAATTCTACGAACCTCGTGTTTTTCAAGATGACCAATTGGAAAAAGGGCTTTAGATAGTTGATTTTGGGTAATTTGACATAAGAAATAAGATTGATCTTTTGTTTTATCGATACCGGCTAATAATGAATAGCTTCCGTCTTTATTGTCTGATTTACGACAATAATGTCCAGTGGCGACAAAATCAGCGCCTAGTTTCATTGCCGCTTCAAGAAATACGTCAAATTTAATTTCTCGATTACATAAAATATCTGGATTGGGTGTTCGGCCTCGTTGATATTCATCAAACATATAATCCACGATTCTAGATTTATAAGCTTCACTTAAATCGATTACTTGGAAAGGTATTCCAAGCTGTTGAGCAACTAGTAGCGCATCATTTGAATCTTCAATCCAAGGACATTCATCTGAGAGCGTAACACTTTCATCATGCCAATTTCGCATGAACATACCGATAACTTCGTAGCCTTCTTTTACCAAAAGGTGAGCAGCCACGCTAGAATCTACTCCTCCAGAAAGTCCTACTACAACACGTTTCATGTGGTAAAATTAATCAAAGTAAATAGCTTAGAGCTGTTGAAAATCTATTTTTTGCTATTTATAATTACTAGTGCAGCAATCACTCCTGGGATCCAGCCAACGCAAGTTAAAATAAAAACAATCAGTATTGATCCACAACCTCTGTCTAATACAGCTAATGGCGGAAAGATTATACATAACAATACTTGAAGACAGGACATATCTTTTATTGCTAAAATACAATTTTTAATTATTTATTGTGATAATTCAGTAGGAATTACTTCGATACACCTCATTCCATCAATAGCAGCAGATACAATTCCGCCAGCATATCCAGCACCTTCGGCACAAGGATAAATACCGCCTATTTCAACGTGTTGCATGGTAATTGGGTCTCTAGGAATCAGAATAGGGGAAGATGTACGTGATTCAGGAGCGTGAATTACTGCATCATTAGTGATAAATCCTGGCATTTTTTTTTCAAATTCGAGGCAAGCTTTTCGGATACGTTCTATTACAAAAGCAGGGAAAATAGTATCCATTTCAACGCTAGTGACACCAATAAAATAGGACGTTTTTGGGAAACTGACTGTTTTTTTTCGGTCAATAAAATCAGCTAAACCTTGAGCCGGTACTTTTTGATTTTCTCCTGCAGCTTCCCAACATGCTTTTTCAATCGATTTTTGAAAATCTAGGCAGACAAATGGATCTGTTTTATACTCCTTAAAATCTGAAGGATCTATGCTGACAACAATACCTGAGTTTGCATAGGGATTATTTCGTTTACTGGGCGACCATCCATTGGTAACTACTTCTTGTTCGCTTGTGGCACAGGGCGCAATAATTCCACCAGGGCACATACAAAAAGAATAAACACCTCTCCCATCAATTTGAGCCACCAAACTATACGAGGCAGGTGGAAGGTATTGGTCGTTTACGCGATTATGGTATTGTAATTTATCAATAAAAGATTGTTGATGTTCAATTCTAACGCCAAGTGCAAATGGTTTGGATTCAATTCTTATCTTACGATCGTGTAACAAATGAAAAATATCCCTGGCTGAATGTCCTGTGGCTAAAATCATGTTCTTTGTACTCTTCCAGCTTTCGTTGTTAATTTGAATTGCGTTTAGTTTTTTCTGTTCTATTTTAATATCTGTTAATCGACTATTAAAATGAATCTCACCACCACATTCAATAATTTTATTACGAATTGCCTCAATAATTTGTGGGAGTTTATTGGTCCCAATATGAGGGTGGGCATCAACTAGAATGGCATCATCTGCTCCAAAATGAACCAGTAATTGCAGCACTTTTTCAACATCACCCCGTTTTTTTGAACGCGTGTATAATTTTCCATCAGAATAGGTTCCGGCACCCCCTTCACCAAAGCAGTAATTTGATTCAGGGTTTAAGATTCCTTCTTTATTAAGTTTTGCTAAATCATGCCGTCGTGCGCGAACATCTTTACCTCGTTCATAAATGATTGGTTTTAGATTAAGTTCCAAGCAGCGTAAAGCAGCAAATAAACCAGCAGGTCCGGCTCCAATAATGATGATTGGAGAAGCATTAGCTACTGAAAGAAAATTGAAATCATGCAAATGGGAGGGTAGTACATGATCAGCTATTTCGAAAGTGCAATTTATTTTGATGTTCCTTCCTCTAGCATCGATACTTTTCTTTTTCCACCGATAGAAGATCTTTTTTGGATATGGGATGCCACTATCAGCTCTTAATTTATTTTCAATAAATTTTTCGTCTTGTGCTTGTTCCGGTGAACATTGAAAAGAAATACTTTCCATTATCCTTCAAATATAAGTGAAAGCGACCAAACTTTGTTGTAGAGCTTGTTGATTGGATTTGCGATATTGGTATTATCTTGAATAAAGCTATTTATAAAACCATGTGAATATTTAAGTTCTATTCCAAATTTGAAATAGGGTGCAAAAAATTCTAATCCACCACCAATTTGCCCCTGAACATCATTTCGTTTGATTTTTATATAGGGATCAATATAATTTTGAGACGCTTTTTCTTGTGATTGTAAATCGATAGAATATTGACCTCCAACTAACACATAAGCGGCAAAGTTATTAAGTCTTTTTGTTCTAAATTGAAGCATCAACGGGAAGTCTAGATTGGTAGAATTTACGCGTTCTTCCCCAATTTCATCTTTATTTAACACGGTATCTTCGAAGGTATATCTTAAGAGTCTTTCTTGAAATGAAAGGGTGGGAATAAAGCGTAAACGTAGAACAGGTGTACCTAATTTCATCGTTGTTAAAATACCTAACTGACCACCTGGTTGTGCGTCATTCTCTAATAATTTAAGCCCATATTGCTCATATGCGTTGACATCTTGATAAACCGTAAAATCGGAGGAATTGAAGCCAAGCATAAAGCCGAAATGAAACATGCGCTTATCAAAATTTTTATATCGCTCTTGCTTGAATTTTTGAGCATAGGAAGATGATCCCAAAACAATAAAAATAAGCAGTGTTAGAAATAGTTTCATGCGCTTCATTAAACGCAAAGGTAACTTGAAAGTTGCAACTTTATTTTATTCCAGCATAGATTGTAGCGATACCTCCGCTAACAAGAGTTGATTCTATATTTTTATAGCCAATCTTGCGTAAAATATCCTCAAAATCTTTCCCTTCTGGAAAGGCCGCAACACTTTCTGGTAAATAAGAATATGCTTGTGCATCTTTTGATATTCTCTTTCCAAAGAAAGGAATGAAGTAGCGGGAATAAAAGCCGAATATTTGTTTAATTGGAAATCGCTTTGGTTTTGAGAATTCGAGGATTACGGCTTTTCCACCTGGCTTTAGTACTCTTAGCATTTCTGCTAGGCCTAATTCCAAATTTTCAAAATTACGAACGCCAAAGCCAACGGTTAATGCATCAAAATAATTGCTGTCATAAGGAATGTTTTCAGAGTCGCCCAATTGCATTTTTATAATAGAATCGACTTTATTCTTTATCATTTTTTGCTCGCCAACCGCCAACATTCCCGCTGAAATATCTAAGCCAATTACCTCTTCAGGATTAAGTTTGAGTGCTGCAATTGCAAAGTCACCGGTTCCTGTAGCAATATCGATTATTTTTTTAACTGGAGTACTTCGAAGTTGATTGATTGCTTTTCTGCGCCAGATCTTATCAATTCCCAACGAAAGGAAGTGATTCAAAAAATCGTAGCGTGCTGATATGTTATCAAACATTTCTGCGACTTCTTGCTTTTTTGATTTATCGTCTTGGTTGTAAGGTTTAACTTCGATTTTCGGCATACTTCTTTAACAATTTATTGAGTTAATAGTTTATTAACCTCTTCGAGTAATTCATCTTTATTGATACTTACAACCCCCGCATATTCACAAACCAAACCACCAGCAATATTTGATATTTCAGCAATTTCTTTGTATGATAATTCCGATAGTAAGCAAAGGCAAGCAACGGCAATAACAGTATCGCCTGCTCCACTGACATCGCTTATGTTTCTTGGATGGGCTTTTGCAGTATGTATAAGGTCTCCCTTTTTTACAAAAACCCCATGTTCAGATAAGGTGATTAAGGAAATTGAATTGCTTAATTTTTGCTCCAATTGCGTAACAGCCTCAATTAATTTGTTTGATGATGTTTGTATATTAAACTCACATTTTAATCCTTCCTTTAACTCTTTTAAGTTCGGCTTGAATAAATCAACAGTTTTATACGATAGAAAATTTTCAAACTTTGGATCGACACACGTAATTATATGATTTAATTTCGCAAAAGCAATGATTTGTTGGATCAAGGATTCAGTTAATACTCCTTTGTTGTAATCCTCAAAAATAATGGCATCAATACCATCAATCAGCAAGGAATTTAATTTCTTCATCAATTCATTGGATTCTTCGTCTGAAATAGGGGCAGTTGTTTCGTGGTCAATCCGAAGCAGCTGCTGCTTATTGGATATAATCCTAGATTTTACGGTGGTAGGACGATTTTTACTTTGAAAGATACCTGCACTTGAGATAGCATTCTCTGTGAATTTATCAACGAGTATTTTCCCAGCATCATCAGCGCCAATCACAGAACAAACAATGGGTTGTGCGCCCAAAGCAATCAAATTTAAAGCAACATTTCCGGCTCCCCCGATTCGATTTTCTTCTTTTTCAAAAAGTACCACGGGAACAGGTGCTTCAGGACTCATTCGATGTACTTTTCCAATTTTGTAATTGTCAAGCATGACATCGCCTACAACGACTACGCGAAATTTAGAAAAGGAATCAAATACATCATTATAATTCATACTGTTAATTTTGATAGCGCCTCTTTCATTCTTCGCATCGCTTCACTTAATGTTTCTTCTGATGCAGCATAAGAAATACGTATGCAATTAGGGCTTCCAAATCCTTCACCACTCACTAAAGCAATTTGTCCTTCGGCTAGTAAAAACATACAAAGGTCTTGTGCTGAATTAATCTGGTATTCTTTATATTGTTTTCCAATGAAAAAGGATATGTCAGGAAAAACGTAAAATGCGCCTTCTGGAATATTACAAATAACACCTGGCATTTCTTTGAGCTTAGAGATCACCAAATCTCTTCTAGAATGAAATGCTTCTACCATTTCTTTTAAGATACTTGGGTCAGCATTCATGGCTGAAATTGTTGCTTTTTGGGTTATTGAACAGGTTCCAGATGTAAATTGACCTTGAATTTTATTGCAGGCATCTGCAATAATTTTAGGAGCGCCAATGTAGCCAAGTCGCCAACCCGTCATTGCCCATGCTTTGGAAACGCCATTAACAGTAACCACTTGATTCATTATGTCATTGAATTGAGCCAAACTTTCATGCTTACCAAGAAAATTAATGTGCTCATATATTTCATCGCTCATCGCGACAACAGATGGATTTGCTTTTAATACCATTGCAAGACCTTGTAATTCGCTTTTTGAATATACAGATCCAGTTGGATTACATGGCGTAGAGAAAATAAAGAGCTTCGTTTTTGGGGTAATAGCGTTGGAAAATTGTTCCGGTGTTATTTTAAAGTCATTTTCTAAACTTGCTTCGATTACAACGGGAACACCCTCGGCCATTTTTACGATTTCGATATACGAAACCCAGTATGGAGCAGGAATAATAACTTCATCACCTGGATTTATTAAACTCAACACAACATTGGCAATAGATTGCTTCGCTCCAGTTGAAACGACTATGTTTTCTTTTGGATAGTTTAAGTTATTGTCACGCAAAAATTTTGCTGAAATACTTTCCCTCAAATCATCATATCCTGGGACTGGTGAATAGGTTGTGAAATTTTTATCCATTGCAACGATCGCCGCATCCTTTATAAATTGAGGTGTGTTAAAATCAGGTTCGCCCAATGACAGCGAAATAATATCTTTTCCTTGTGCTTTTAACTCTCTGCTGATTCTGGACATGGCTAGCGTCGCAGACTCTTCCATTGCATTAAGTCGATCTGAAATCTTAATCATTTTTTTTGTAAAATTAGAAGATACAAATTTAACCATTATAATTGAAATGGTAGAAATAATCAATCCTTCCTTTCTTTTTTTAATAAGTCCGGACGGCGTTCTTGCGTGCGTAAAATGGCCTGTTCATCTCGCCATTTTTCTATTAAATCGTCGTTTCCTGATAAGAGAACGTCAGGGACTTTCCAACCCTTAAACTCAGCAGGACGTGTGTAAACAGGTGGTGCTAATAAATCGTCTTGAAAACAATCTGTTAGGGCAGAAGTTTCGTCATTTAAAACGCCAGGAAGTAAGCGAACAATCGTATCAACTAATACAGCTGCGGCAAGTTCTCCACCTGAAAGAACATACGATCCAATGGAAATCTCTTTGGTTATGTAATGTTCTCTAATTCGGTTGTCGACCCCTTTGTAATGGCCACAAAGGATAATTACGTTTTTCAATAATGACATTTTATTGGCAATCCCTTGCTCGAGTAATTCGCCATCAGGAGACATGTAGATGATTTCGTCGTAATTTCGTTCTCCCTTTAATTTATCAATAATAGCAGCAATAGGCTCGATGCTCATGACCATGCCAGCGCCACCACCGTATTGGTAATCGTCTACATTTTTATGTTTATTGGTCGAATAATCGCGGATATTATGAACGTGAATCGATACATGTCCTTTATCTTGAGCGCGTTGCATTATTGAGATTGAAAAGGGACTTTCCAATAGTTTTGGCAATACGGTAAGAATATCGATACGCATAATGCAAAAATACGTTGATTTTAATTGAAAATTGGTAGATTTAAGCCAATAAAACTTTATCATGCGTTTCTTATTTTTTCCTATTTTTCTTGTGCTTCTTTTAAATCAATCTTTTGCTCAGTCGATTGATTGGTCTGGAAATACATCACCAGACTATTTTACATTGATTAACTATTACAAACAACTTGCAAAAAATGACAAGCGAATTGAGCTTTATTGCATGGGTAATTCGGATTGCGGAGTCCCCATTTTTCTTTGTGTGTTGAATGGTGCTGGTGATTCTAGTGCAACCTTTGAAAAAGCTCGTTCCGGAACAACTATTTTAATCAATAATGCTATTCATCCTGGAGAACCAGATGGAGTGAATGCCTGTGCCATTTGGATCGAAAAACAAATGAAGCTTAAGAGTAATCCAAATAACCCTGTAGTGGCAATAATTCCTGCTTACAATGTTGGTGGTATGCTGAATCGGAATGGGGTAAGTCGCGTAAATCAAGTTGGACCTGAAGAATATGGTTTTAGAGGAAGTGCACGTAATTTTGATCTTAATCGCGATTTTATCAAAATGGATACAGAAAATTCTTTTACTTTTTCAACGATTTTTCAGGCCTTACAAGCGGATGTGTTTGTTGATACGCATGTTTCAAATGGGGCGGATTACCAATATACACTTACGTATATTTCATCGCTAAAACAAAGGCTGGCACCTTCAATAGCTTCTTTAACGTATGATGAATTGCTACCAATCATGCACAAGAAATTAAAAATGGTTCCTTATGTTGAACTCAAAGGCGATACTCCTGAAAGTGGCATTGTAGCATTCAATGATTTGCCGCGCTATGCTATGGGATATGCTAGCTTATTTCACGCCATTAGTTTTACAGTCGAAACGCATATGTTGAAGCCTTTCCCAGAAAGAGTAAAGGTAACGGAGCAATTTATAGATGTGTTATATCAATGGACAAATCAACATATGGAAGCCATTGAAAATGCTAGAAAGCAAGCAGGGGAATGGGCAGTCGAACAAGAACATCTTAAATTTAATTATTCATTGATAGCCATAACGGATTCAATCGAGTTTTTGGGGTATGAGGCAACAAGACCGATCCATCCGACAACAGAAGTAAATCGATTATATTACGATCGAAGTAAACCTTATAAAAAATACATTCCATATTTTAACCATTACCACGCAACCGATTCCATTTCAATTCCCCATTTTTATAGTGTGGCGGGTAAAGAAAAAGCAATAATTGAGCGACTTAAAGCGAATGGTGTTATTTTTCAAGTGGTTGATTCATCCTATAAAACGAAATGCAAAGTGGCTATTGTCCGTGACTTCTCGAGTTTAAGCAAGCCATGGGAAGGACATTTTAAGCACAGTAATACGAAAGTTGAATTTATTGATGAAGAGGTAATCATTGAAAAAGGAGATATCCGTATTGATGCTCATCAATTTAATAGTCAATTTATTCACGCTGTGCTCCAACCTCAAATGGAGGATAGTTATTTCTCTTGGAATTTCTTCGATTCTTATTTACAACAAAAGGAATATTTCTCTGCCTATGTCTTTGTGGATAAAATTGATGAGATCTTAACGAATAATCCTGCTCTAAAAAGTACTTTTGAAACAAGGAAATTAGAAGACCTTGACTTTCGGAACTCTGAAGCGATGCAACTGCATTATTTATATCAAAATAGTCCATATTTTGAACAAAGCTATATGCGTCTACCGGTTTATTTTATAGACTAATCATTATTTTAGTCCATACACATCTTTGAGATGCACTAATATATTTTCCTCTTCTGCCGATAATTTCTCTGATCTTCTTTCCATCATTTTATTGGCGTATTCTAAGGATTTTTCAATTCTAAATGGTTCAAGTGCATTGGGTTCACCCCACGAAAATGAAAGCGTGTGTTTAGGGAAAAAGCCAGCTCCGTATAGATTGCATGATACACCAACAACAGCGCCCGTATTAAACATGCTATTAATACCTGTTTTAGAATGGTCGCCCATAAATAAACCTAGAAATTGTAAGCCTGTATTAACTTCTTCTTTCTTCTCATAGCAATAAGAACGCACTGAGTCATAATTATTTTTTAGATTGGAAACGTTTGTATCTGCACCTAAATTACACCATTCGCCAATGTATGAATTTCCTAAAAATCCATCATGTCCTTTGTTTGAGTAGGATTGAAAAATTACATTACTTAATTCGCCTCCTACTTTACAAAATGGACCAATTGTGCTCGCGCCGTAAATTTTTGCGCCCATTTTAACAACGGCATTTTCACACAGCGCAAACGGACCGCGAATAAGTGCGCCCTCCATGACTTCTGCACCTTTGCTAATATAAATTGGACCTTCCTTTGAGTTCAAGGTACAAGCGGAAAGGATTGCTCCCTCTTCTAAATAAATTGAATCCTTAGGCCCAATTACAATAACATCTTTTGGGATTTTCTGATATGATATACTTTCTTTAATTAGATCGATATCATTGCTAATCGCTGCAGCATTTACTGAAAGCAATTCCCAGCGGTGATTAATTAAAATAGGTATTTCTCCTTTATAATTAATGATATTCTTTCCAGTCCCACTGATTGCCATTGTATTATTGCCAAGCATTAATCGACAGTTATCTTCAAGATAAACGATGGAAGCTACAAAATCTTCATTTGGAATAATACAAGCGTTTACGATTTTTCCATCGTTAAGCTCTTCGAATTCATCCCTCAAGTAACTTTCTGATTGATAGCCTATATGATCATCAGGTAATAAAATTGACCATCGCTCCAGGTTGGTAAATAATCCTACGCGAATATCGCCAATTGGGCGCGTAAGAGAGAGAGGGGCAAAGCGTAAGTGTGCTTCAAAGTCGGATAAAATAATCTTCATGCTTAAATTTTTATTGCTTTATTGCTTCCGCGGAACGCTTACTCGTTAAGTATAATAAGGTAAAGGTAATACTTCCATTTAATAATAATAACTCGTGCCCAAATGCATATCCGTTCAAAAGATCTGCTGAATTAGTTTGCAATAAATAACAGATAAGAGGCGATGCCAAACAAACAATTGGAACCATTACGTTTCTTAGTGTTCGTTTTGTTAAAATGCCAAAAGCAAATAAACCAAGTAAGGGACCATAGGTATAGCCAGCAATTAAGAATATGAGGTCAACTATACTTTTATTATCCATCCATTTAAAGTAAAAGACAAGAAGTAAGAAAAGTAATGCGAAAGACAAATGAATAATTTTTCGCAACCTAATTTGTTGTTTTTCATTCAATGTTTTATTTCGTTCAAAGCCTAGTATATCGATACAGAATGATGACGTGAGGGCTGTAATTGCACCATCAACAGATGGAAATAGTGCCGAAATTAAGCCGATAATAAAAATAATAAAGATGCCAAGTGGAAGGTGTTTCTGTACAATGGTTGGAAAAACATCGTCGGGTTTAAAACTAAGTCCTTGCTGACTTGCATACAGATACAACACGCCGCCAAGGAAAAGAAATAGGGCATTTACAAGCAATAAAACAAAGCTAAAAACCACCATGTTTTTTTGAGCATCCTTTAAGGATTTAACACTAATGTTTTTTTGCATCATTTCCTGATCAAGACCTGTCATGGCGATGGTAATAAAAGCGCCACCAATAACATGTTTAAGGAAGTAATCTTTCCGCAAATAATCGGTACTCCAAAGTTTTGTCATGTTTGTTTTTTCCAATTGATCCCAAATGTGACCCCAGCTCCAATTGAGCTCAGACTGAATGGCAAAAATGCACACCACTAGCGCTAAGAGCATAAAAACCGTTTGTAAGGTATCGGTCCAAACAATTGTCTTCACACCACCTTGTAAGGTGTATGCTATGATCATGACGATAATTAAAACACTCGAGAACCAGAAAGGAATGCCTAATGAATCAAAAACAAAGAGTTGAAGTACGTTAATTACCAAATATAAACGAACGGTTGCTCCGAGCGTGCGAGATAAAATAAAATATCCAGCACCCCATTGATAGGCAGTAAAGCCAAGACGATGTTCCAAATATCGGTAAATGGAGGTTAGATTCAGTTTATAATAGATAGGAAGAAGTACGAAAGCAATGACAAAGTAGCCAATAAAAAACCCCAAGACCATTTGGTAATAATACCAGCCGCCTTCTAAAACACCACCTGGAACTGAAATAAACGTCACCCCTGATAATGATGTGCCAATCATGCCAAAAGCAACTAAGTACCATGGGCTTTTTTTATCTCCTGTAAAGAAACTTTTGGCCGTTGTTTTTCTTGAGGTAAGGTAGGCAATAAAGAGTAGCAATCCAAAATACGCGAATAGAACAATAGTTATTATTGTGGGTATCATAGTTGATGTTTATGCTGTAAAGATATTAAAGCAAAGTATAAAATAGAATATTGTAACTAAAGTTTGTTAACATGCTATTATATTTGCAATCAAAACTATTTTAATGACAGAACTAATCTTTTTTTGCT
This sequence comes from Flavobacteriales bacterium, assembly GCA_947462255.1. GTDB lineage: Bacteria > Bacteroidota > Bacteroidia > Flavobacteriales_D > Crocinitomicaceae > UBA952. The sequence continues at coordinate 100,140 of CANHOA010000010.1, forward strand.
CCTTGCTAGTATCTACCGGATCAATCTTATTTATTGTTGTATTTTTTCTTCGCAAACATCAAGGTGTTGAGCAAACTATTTTAATAACAGAATTAAAAAAACAGCGTCAAGAATTCTTCTTGCCAAATAGGGTAGAGGCATACCAGCGCGCTATACTATTTCTGGAGCGAATTAACCCCAACAGTCTTGTTATGAGGATGCAAAACCCGGAAATGCCCGCCTCTATTTTTCAGGCGCAATTATTAAAAACAATCAGGGATGAATATGATCACAATGTTGCCCAACAGTTGTTTATCTCACCATTGGGTTGGAAACTCCTTCAAGATGCAAAGGAGGAAACGATTAAACTCATCAATATTTCAAGTGGAAAAATCGGAGGAAGCACGGATTCTATTATGCTCTCTTCAGCTATTCTAGCATCTACATCTGAAGTTGGAGAATTGCCAACAAATATTGCAGTGGAATATCTTAAAAAAGAATTACAAAGTTTGTTTTAATTAACGAAGAACGTGAATAAATCCTTGCTTTTCGAAGTTTTCAAACACTAGTTTGTAAATATACACGCCTTCTTCTAGATCCTTACCACCCTTATCAACGCCTCGGAAGAAAGGAGAATCTTGCGATTGTTCCCAAACCAAGTTGCCCCAGCGATTAAAGATATAAAGAGTAAATTCATCACAGGTCATGAAGTACGATTTTAAATCCAATTCATTGTTGACTAAATCTGAATTTGGAGTGATGACATTTGGAAAGTCAAAATCATCGAAGGTCATGGTATAGGTAATGGTCGCGTCTATCTGCGTGGTATCCGAAATACAGCCGTATTCTGAAGTCAAAAACGCCGTGTAAATTCCCATTTCATTTTCATCTAAAGGAAAAGTACTGTTGAATAGCGTAGAAGTGTAGTTGTTTGGTCCAGTCCATGAAATGGTTGAATTAGCCTCCCCAGTAGCGGTCAAGAAAAAGTCGTCTCCAGGACACTCAGGCGTATTAAAGCTCAGAACGGGTGGAGCAGGTGTCGCCATCACATACATATCTATGGTCGAATCTGTTTCACAACCAAAGGAAGATGTAACTGTTAAATTGATGGGATAAACACCCGCGTTATTAATAACTGTGCTTAAATTGGGCGTGGTACTGATTGGGTTTCCAGCGATGGACCACTCGTATGATAAAGTTTCCCCTGTTGAAACCGATGAAAAGTTATTAATCACAAAGCCAACATCTTCACATTGAATGGTATCCGCTGTGTAAGAGGTGATAGGTAAATCGTGCACAAAGAAATTTATGCTGATGGTGTCGTCACAAAAAACAGTAGATGAAAAGGAATCAACTGCTACCAAGGTCATGGTATTATTTCCTGGGGTATTAAAAATGTAACTGAGATCTAATGTGGTATCGATCAACTGATTGTTGTAATACCAACCAAATTGGGTAAAGGATGAAATACTTGCCGTCGTATTGTCAAAAAGAACAGCGTCATCGATACAAGATTCTGCAATGGTAAAGTTGGCAGTTGGATTATTAAATACCGTGAATTGCTGTGAAATGGTATCCGAACAACCATTTTCAGTCAAAGCAATTAAATCTACCTGATAATTATTTGGACCATTAAAATAAACGGTGACGGTGTCACCAATTAATGTGTCATTATTTACGTACCAATAATTAGTAATGGTATCGTTGCCAAGCAAGCTACTACTGGCATTAAAAACGGCCGTTTGCCCGAGACACACGTCGTCAAAGCCAAATGATGCCGTTGGATTTTCGAAAACCTCCACGGTCGTTGAAACGGTATCTATACAATTTGCAGTATTCTGAACAATGAGGTCAACATTATAGATCCCTGGGCCAGGAAAAGTGTGGTTGAAGTTGAAGGTGGTATCGGTATAACCATCAGATGATGACCAAAAAACACTATCAACAGCCGAGTTGTTAAATGAGGTTAAATTGTAAAGTAAGGTTTGATTTCCAGCACATACGTTAGAGTCTACAATACTACCAACGACTTCTGCAGGTAATACTTCGGTGGTTAAGTTGGCAATACAACCGTTCGAGGAGGTAATGGCGCAGTTAACAGAATCTTGAGTAATATTGGGAATATTAATGGTTTGACCAACACCTAATTGCGTATATGGTGGAGCAGCATCTGTCCAAACATAGTTTGCAAATCCTGCGGGTGCAGATAAGGTTGCAGAGTTGCTATTGCCATTTTCGCAGTAGAGTGCAGATAAATTAAGTGAGCTACACGAAGCAGAAACATAAGCGTATCCATAATGTCCTGATTGAGAACAATCTCCAGTTGCTACATCTAGGGTAACAGTTTGTCCAACATAATTGGTCACTTCAACCCCGAAAGTCGTCCAGTCTTTATATTGAAGACCACCACCACAATATCCCCATCCCGGATTTCCTCCCGAAGCTGCCTCTTGGTAAAAGGTACATGGAATTGGATTGCCTGCTTGATCAAATAGTTGAATTTCGAATCGTGGTTGTTGCATCACACTATGACCTGGATTTTCTAAAACAACCGCATACTGAACAATAATTAAATTGGATTGTGGGGTTACCGTGAAATTGTATTGTAATCTAGCAGCCATTGCGCCAGTCCCTTGACCATCTCCAACTCTAGCAGAATAAGTTCCGCCTGGAGGTACTGTTGACAATGCAAAACAAGTAACGGCAGGATCAATACCGCCAGTCATAATCTCGTGCTGACCAGGTTGAATACCACCAGGTGTTGGGGTAGGCGTGTTGATTCCACAACAATTACCTACTGCACCAGACCAATTGACAAAAGAGTTTTGTGAAAAATCGGCATTGGGGCAACCCGAAACTTGAGAAAATGCTTTGTTTACCGAAAAAAGTGTTATGCTAAAGAGCAGGAAATAGAACGTTCTTATCATTTTTTTTATTTTTTTACTTTCGAAAGACGACGTAAAATTAAATAAAATTGCACAGAAGTAAAAATAAATAAAAGGTTACATTTTTATTACTCACTTATCCCTTTTTTACCACAAAACTTTTTGTCATGATTTTAACTAAAAATGCATGCCAAAAAAGGGAACTATTTTATGTTTTTTTTTTCGCTGGATTACATCCAGCGTTAAAAATAGTTAAGCCCTCGGGGGTTCCCCAATAGTAGTGTGTTACAATTTAGACCAGTGAAATTTTTATTAAGGTATAAAGGATAATTTAATGCGAGTGTTATTCTTTACTTCGCGCCTGCAATTTGCCTTTTATAAACTCGTAAAGCATTGGTAAAACGGATATAAATATAATTCCAAGGCACACTAAATCAATGTGTTTTCTTATCCATTCTACTTCTCCAAGAAGATAGCCAGCAAGCGTAAGACTGAAAATCCATAAAAAGCCACCCAATAAATCAAACAAGAAAAAGCGATTATAATTCATTTTGCCTATTCCAGCTGCGAAAGGTGCGAATGTGCGAACAAAAGGTACAAAACGTGCCATGATAATCGCTTTTACTCCATTTTTCTCAAAAAACAATTCTGTTTGATCAAGGTATTTCTTATTGACGATTGGTTTAGAACGAAATTTCAATTGAAATACGCGTAAACCGATTTTCCTTCCAATCCAATAATTACAATTGTCGCCAAGAACGGCTGCTATAAGCAATAATATGAGCAAGTAAGATAAATTCAATTCACCTGAAGCGGCAAAGATTCCAGCAGTAAATAAAAGAGAATCGCCAGGAAGAAAAGGCATGGCTACCAATCCAGTTTCAACAAAAATAACAAGGAATAAAATAATGTAAATGGCGGAAGAATAGTTTTCAAAAAACCAACTGAAATCTAATTTAATAATGTGCTGAAATATGGCAAAAAGTTCGTTGAAAAATTCCATGTTAATCGAGTTGAATAGTAGAATCAATAGAGGCTTTCCAAGCGAGTAAACCACCATCAACAATTATGATATCGGTAAAGTGAAATTCTTTCAATAATAAATTACCAACTGCCTCCGCTCTTTTTCCAGATCTGCAGATAATGATCGTTTGTTGTGCAGCATTAAATTTCTCACTAATCGAAGCGGTTTCGCTCATTGGGATGTTTGTAAATCCAATGTTGCCCAATTCATATTCATAGTGCTCTCGCACGTCAATACATTGAATCTTAGAATTCCTAGCAATTAAATCGCTACAGTCTTGAGGTGATAATTGTTGAATTGACATGAAGCAAAGTTAATACTTTAAGATAAAAACAGAGGAAATCTTCGATCAATTTCAGAAATTATCATTCCTAGACTTGTGGATACATCTACTTCGCTTGTCTTAATATGTACAGCAGGATTTTCAGGCGCTTCATATCGACTGTCTTTGCCGGTGAATTGAAAAAGCACGCCATCCTCTACTTTTTTGTATAAGCCTTTATGATCTCTTTTTGCGCAATCTTCATAAGAACAATCGATGAATATTTCAATGAAGTTCTTTTCGCCAATGTACTCTCTTGCTGTTTCTCTATCTTCTTTATAAGGTGATATTAAGGAAACAATCGCAATTTGACCTTGGTCATTCATCATTTTTGCAAGACAAGAAGCTCGTCGCACGTTTTCCTTTCGATCCGCATCGCTAAACCCTAAGTCTTTACAAAGGCTAGCTCTTAAAATGTCGCCATCAATGCAGAAATAATTAATGTTTTTTTCTTTGAATTTTTCCCCAAGCGCATTTGCTAGTGTTGTCTTTCCTGAGCCCGATAAGCCTGTTAGCCAGATTGTAAAAACGGCATTTTTATTTTTCATTACTATACACCGTAATTAAGGAAGGAGAATCGTACAATTGACCTGGAGAAATCATTAATTCATCATATGGAATATTTTCCCCATAGCGTTCGCGCATTATTTTCCTTACAACAGGTGCATCTATGTTGAAATCTCTTAGTGGTTTCGGTATTGCTAATTCGAAATGAATACAATTCATGTATATTTTGTATACGAGTTCCGAACAATACATTTCTTTATCTGACCATGAAAAATAGGCGTCATAGTTTTTTCCAAATTGTAAGGCTGCATATTCCCTCATTTTTAAAAGAGATGCATTTTTTAGCGTATCTATTCCTTTAAATCGCTTTACGATATACGTTTGGTCAACACCACTACTAATCCATTCTGTCATTTTTCTTTTTCCAACTGGTTGCACAGCTTCGTATACATATGGGACATTATTTTCGATAAACACAATGCCACAATGGGAATATTTCGAATCTGTTGCGACTTCAACCGCTTGACTTTGTTTAGAATAGGAAGATTGAAAAATGATATCTCCGTCTTGAACCTGGATTTCAGCGAGTTTATTTTTAAGTGCTATTTCTTTTGCTGGCTTTCGGTTTTTAAGTGAAAAAGAAACAGTAAAAATAAATCCACTAACTATAGCAGCAAAGAAAAAAACGCTGTAAATGCTGCGATTTATATTTTTTAATTTAAAATTCATATGTTCAAAAATAAGGATTATTTTATATTGATGTGCTTGAATCTATAAAACCAATCTGACTGATCGCTTTCTACCACAAAATCTTTTTGTCATGATTTTAACTAAAAATACTTGCCAAAAAAGGAACTAGTTCATGTTATTTTATTCGCTGGATTACATCCAGCGTTAAAATAGTTAACCCCTCAGGGGTTATATAACTTTCTAGCGCCTCAAAATAATATTAACTCCATAAATAAGGAATTTAGTTCCCTAAAAAACATTATCTGTATCTTTACACCGTAAAATTAATGTTATGAAATTACTTGAAAACAAAATTGTACTAATTACAGGAGCCTCAAGGGGAATTGGAAAAGCGATTGCTCAAGAATGTGCCAATCAAGGTGCAACGGTTCTTTTTACTTATTTATCATCAGAAGAGAAAGCGAATGCATTGGCTTCGGAATTAAGTGCTGCAGGGGTTACTGCTAAAGGATTTCGTTCTGATGCTTCCAATTTCAATGAAGCACAGAAATTAGTGGAGGATATAGTAGCTGAATTTGGAACTATTGACGTTCTCGTTAATAATGCTGGGATAACGCGTGATACGCTCTTAATGCGGATGTCTGAAGAACAATGGGACGAAGTGATTAATACCAATCTTAAATCTGCTTTTAATTTAACGAAAGCGGTGCAGCAACCAATGTTGAGGGCACGCAAAGGGTCAATTATCAATATGTCTTCTGTTGTTGGAGTGAAAGGAAATGCTGGACAGTCGAATTATGCTGCTTCGAAAGCTGGATTAATTGGTTTTACTAAATCAATTGCTGCAGAATTAGGATCGAGAAACATACGTTGTAATGCCATTGCCCCAGGATTTATTGAAACCGAAATGACAGAAGTATTAGATCAGACGGTGGTAGAAAGTTGGAGAAAAAGTATTCCTTTGAAAAGGGGTGGACAGCCCATTGATGTCGCCAATGCTACCGTATTCCTTGCTTCAGATATGTCTGCTTACATCACTGGTCAAACCATTCACGTTTGTGGTGGGATGTTAATGTAAATTATATCATGAATATTCGCCCTAGAAGAAATCGAAAGTCAGCCGCCATACGTAACATGGTGGAAGAAACCCAACTGGGTGTTCAGCATTTAATTTATCCTATTTTTCTGAAGGATGGGAAAAATATAAAGGAAGAAATAGCATCACTTCCCAATAATTACAGGTGGTCGCTGGATCAATTAATTCCGGAAATTGAAACCTGTATGAACCTAGGTATCTATACCTACGATTTATTTCCAGCTGTTGATGAATCGCTAAAGGATACCATTGCTTCGTATAGTTATGCGGACGATAATTTTTACCTCAAGGCCATTCGAAAACTAAAAGAAACCTTTCCTGAAATCGCGATCATGAGTGATGTTGCCATGGATCCTTATTCGTCTGATGGACATGATGGACTCGTTGTAGATGGCAGAATTGTAAATGATGAAACACTTCCTATTTTAGCAAGAATGTCGGTGGCTCAAGCACAAGCTGGCGTTGATATCATCGGACCTTCTGATATGATGGATGGGCGAGTAGGCTACATTAGGGAAGCACTCGATTTAGCAGGATTCACTGACACTAGTATTATGTCCTACACCGCAAAATATGCCTCTGCGTTTTATGGTCCATTCCGTGATGCATTGAACTCAGCTCCGAAATCTGGCGATAAAAAATCCTACCAAATGAATCCAGCGAATCAACGCGAGGCTCTTTTGGAGGCCCAATTAGATTTTGAAGAAGGAGCAGATATGCTTATGGTTAAGCCTGCATTATGCTATTTAGACATTATTCATTTGTTGAAACAGCAATTTCCGATTCCAATTACGGCGTATAACGTTAGTGGTGAATGCGCTATGGTTCACGCTGCTGCTCAGAATGGCTGGTTGAATTATGAACTAGCTGTTTATGAAATGCTATTGAGCATTCGACGTGCTGGTGCTGATGGAATTTTGACTTATTTCGCAAAAGATTTCGCTGAATTTAATAAAAAGTAATACATTACATATGTCTATTTACTATATTGACAATCAATGGATAAGCCTTAATAATTTTGAAAATGTTATTGCTTCTAATTGTCAAGTTGAGTTAAGTGAATCAGCGAAAGAGGCAATCATTAAGTGTCGTTCTTATTTAGATGAAAAAATAGCAAATTCAGATCAATTAATTTATGGAATTAATACAGGATTTGGATCCTTGTGCAATACTGCGATTTCAGCTTCTGATTTAGGGAAACTTCAACGTAATCTTGTCATTTCTCATGCATGTGGAATGGGGGCTGAGATTCCTTGTGAAATTATTAAACGCATCTTACTTCTTAAAGCAATTGGATTGGCTCATGGAAATTCAGGTGTTGATGTTTTAACAGTTGAGCGCCTCTTGTATTTCTATAATAATGATATTTTACCCTTGGTTTTCGAATTGGGAAGTTTGGGTGCTTCTGGTGATTTAGCGCCTTTAGCTCACATTTCTTTAGGATTAATTGGCGAGGGTGAAGTGTATTACAAGGGAGTTAAAATGACTTCAAAAGAATTACATCATCAACTGGGAATTTCTCCTTTAGTCTTGCAGTCAAAAGAAGGACTAGCTTTATTGAATGGGACTCAGTTTATGAGTGCTTATGCTAGTTATGCAGTCTATCATTGTTCTAAAATGTGGCTTAAATTTAATAAAATTGCGGCCTTATCATTGGATGCGTTTGATGGCAGAAAAGAGCCGTTTCAATCTAATGTTAATGAAATTAGGAATCAGGTTGGGCAAATTGAAGTTGCGTCTTATTTCCGTCTAATTCTGGAGGGTAGTGAATTGCTTAATCGAACTAAAACGCATGTTCAAGATCCATATTCATTTAGATGTATACCTCAAGTGCATGGGGCCTCTAAAGATGTTTTTGATCATTGTGCAAAAATTGTTGAGCGAGAAATAAATGCTGTAACGGACAACCCTACTATTTTTCCGGATGATGATGATGTGGTTTCAGCAGGAAACTTCCATGGTCAACCTTTGGCGTTATCCTTGGATTTTTTAGCAATTGCCTTGGCTGAATTGGGAAGTATTTCGGAGAGAAGAACGTATAAATTAATAGGAGGAAGTAGGGGATTACCTGCATTTCTAACTGCCAACCCAGGTTTGAATTCAGGTTTAATGATTGTTCATTATGCCTGTGCGTCAATAGTTAGCCAGAATAAGCAATTGTGTACGCCTGCTTCGGTTGATTCCATAGATTCAAGTAATGGACAAGAAGATCACGTTAGCATGGGAGCGAATGCCGCTACTAAATTATTTCGAATCATAGATAATTGTTATTCCATTATGGGCATTGAATTATTAAATTCAGCTCAGGCAATTGAGTTCCGAAGACCTTTAGTATCTTCGCCTGTTTTGGAACAATTAGTTTCTGATTTTAGGGGTCATATAGACCGCCTAGAAGAAGATAGAGCGCTTTTTACTGATATGCAATTGGCCAAAAATTTTGTAACTAATACTATGAAAATATGAATGAAACAGATTTAAACTCAGTACTCGAGAATGCCGAGCAGCCAACGAAAGCACCAACATTTCTGATTGTATTAGTCATTTTAACACTATTAAATACAGGACTTGCTTTATTAGGCGGTGTTTTTTCTCTAGTTGTTGGTAAGCCATCTGAAAAAGAAATTCTTGCATCGAAAGTGCAAATGGCAAAACCCATTATTGAATTAAGAAAGCTTGAAATGGATTATTTTGTGGATGTATTTACAAAATTGGAAGCTATAAACGATGCCATGTATGCTAATTTCATTATGTTCAACGTGTTAGGGGTTTTTATCGCTGGAATTGGTGCTGCAAGCGCTTTTATGATGTTAAAAAGAATGAAACTTGGTTTTCATGCTTACATCGTATATTCTTTCCTATCGATTTTATCTGTTTACGCATTCGTTGCTCCAGTAAATGTTCCATCGATACTCATTCTGACAAATGCCATTTTTGCTGGTTTATTTGTGTTCCTATACTCTCGTAATCTAAAGTGGCTTTCGAAATAAGGTTAAAATATTTTTCCTGGATTTAAGATTCCATTAGGATCAAAGACCTTTTTTATTTCGCGCATGATGTTTAGGCTTACCGCAGGAAAGGCAATGTCCATATAGGGCTTTTGAACTAGACCAATACCATGTTCGCCTGAGATCGTACCGCCCATTCGAACCACCTCGGTGAATAATTCTCGAATAGCCACAGATAATTCATTGTCCCAAAATTCATCACTCAGCGTTCCTTTAATAATATTCACATGTAAATTCCCATCACCAGCATGGCCATAACAAACGGATTGAAAGCCATATTTCTTACCGATTCGCTTGATATGGTGCAGCAACTCGGGAAGCTGGTATCGTGGCACGACGGTATCTTCTTCTTTGTAGATTGATTGGGATTTTACCGCTTCGCCCGCTTTTCGACGTAGGGTCCAAAGGGTTTGTTTTTGAGCCGCTGAATCTGCAAATAAAATTTCATCGTGTTCGAATGTCTCCAAAACGGTCATTATTTTTTCACAGTCAATCATTAGTAGTTCAGGGTCAAATCCATCTACTTCAATCAATAAGTGTGCGGCATGATTATCAGCAACTCGTATGCTGCTTTCTCCAATAAATTGTTGGGTCCAAACTAATGCGTCTCTTTCCATAAACTCAAGGCCACTTGGAATGATTCCCGCCATAAAAATGGCAGAAACTGCCTTGCAAGCATCTTCCGCATTGTAAAATGGCACGAGAATTAACAAATCATGCGTTGGATGCGGAATTAATTTGAGTACAATTTTGGTAACCACGGCAAGCGTTCCTTCTGAACCTACTATTAATTGGGTAAGGTTATATCCTGTGGCATTTTTTAGCACGTTGGCGCCCGTCCATATGATTTCACCTGTTGGAAGTACCACTTCTAAATTGAGCACATATTCGTTCGTCACGCCGTATTTTACCGCTTTAGGTCCGCCGGAATTTTCAGCAACATTTCCACCAATCGAACAAGAGCCTTTACTAGCAGGATCTGGCGGATAAAACAAGCCTTTTTCCTTTACCGCATCTTGCAGAACTTGAGTAATCACGCCAGGCTCTGTCGTTACTTGGTGATTCTCCTCGTCAATGTGTAAAATTTTATTGAATTTTTCCATCGAAAGCAACACGCCACCGAAAATGGGCAGTGCACCGCCGCTGAGACCTGTTCTTGCTCCAGCGGGAGTTACAGGAATTTTATTCAAATGACAATAGGCGAGGATCGCGCTTATTTGATTTGGATCGGAAGGCTTTAAAACAATATGCGGTGGAAACGACAAATCTTCTGTTTCATCGTGGCCGTAGTGCTTTAAGTCCGCATCTAGGAGCGATAATTGGTCTCCTACAATCGATTTAAAAAAGTCAATATCTTCAGTTCGTATCATTCGGGGCAAGGATCGTTTTTATCAAGCGAAAATAATCATTATCAAGGTTTATTGTTTCGCTAGAAGCTATTTTATTAATTTGATGGTCTTAATAAAAGAAATTAGTAACAAGCTAAGTCAGTACATTCGCATCAACTATTTTTCTGATTAAACAGGAATTTAGAAGTGATTTTTAAGGTGATAAGTAAAAATTCTCACTATTTTAGCCTAACGCAATAAACCTGCGCATATACAACCAAATAGGTGTGCTTGAGGAAGGTTTGTAGCGTGTATAAGTAAGTTATATGCAATTGACCATTGTAACCATTATGAAAGAAATACTATTTAGTTTTGTTCTATGCTTTTTTAACTCTGAAATAAATGCACAGGAGATTGGAGAGATTAGAGAAGTGAAATTAAAACTGATGGACATTCCTTTTAGTGGGGATGCAATTCAGCCAAATTTTATTAATGATAATACAAGTGAAATAATTTCATTCAATCATATGGATTGGCTCGATAAACACGTTTCTCTTTATGATTTTTTTCATAGATACAGGGACTCTTGTAGCGAAATTGACTATGTATTTAATGTTACCATGATCTTTATTCCAAAGGAGCAGTTTACACACGTTCGGTATGAAGGATATATTCCAACCGGAGAAATTCTAAATCAATGGGTTCTTACAAGTATAATTAGAAGTGAAACTGAATATGAAGAATTAATCGCTTACAACGATGATTCATTTAACGATGTGATTTCAAGAGTAGAGGGTGACCTAAATAAAGATGGTATAATTGACCTTGCCATTGTAAAACAAGACACCTTACATGAAAAAGCCCCATATAAATTGGAAGTATTCTTTGGTCAAGAAAACGGAGATTTAAAATTGATAGTTTCTACTACAAAAGCAATTCAACCACAATTTCCAAATGGAAGAGAGCATCATATGTGGGGCAACGGATTTGGAGGATTGAGTATTCATAATGGAGTTCTGTGGATCGAAACGGGATTTATTAGGGGGCACATGGAACATAAGTTTAGATATCAAAACAATAGTTTCGAATTAATTGGATATAGCTATGTGAACGCGGACTTTGGTACAATTAAAATTGTTGATTATAATCTTTCCACAGGAAAAAGAATTGAAAAGGAAGGCGAAATAAGTTCAGATGAATATATCATCACTGTGGACAAAGTAATTAAACTTAATCCATTACCTAAATTGGATGAATTTGAACCATACGCTAATGATTTATTTTAATAAGCATATAACAGCTGTCATGGCGCCAGCCCTTTAATCTTGCTTCGAAACAACGATTAATTTGAAAGAAAATAATTTTAACTTCGGACTAACGATTTATTTAAAGAGTCGGGCCGAGCGCCAGGCAGCGAAACGTTAGGGGTAAGTGGCGGACAAATCGCAGTAGACAATGAACATCGTAAAAAAAATAAAAAGACTTTTCAAAAAACCATGGACAGACGCACTCGCTGCTAATGTTAGCTTTTATCCAGACAAAATAATTGTGCAGACACTTGACTATACTGACGGACCTTGTGTAATAACGAATAAATTTACGATTCTCGCCGCGGACGTTTCGCCAAGTGTTCTCGGACAGGCATTAAAAAAACATTTGAGTTTAACCGAACATAGTCAAGAATATCATCAAAATAGTGACGCTTGGAACTCCTACAAAAAAGCTGCTGGTTTTAAAACAAACAAAGAAACATACAAAGACGCGCGACTTGTGTCATGCGATCAGCGGAATACTCAAATTACTTTAACGCCGACAGAAAATCGTTACAATACAGGCTACGACTATCGGCCCGACTTGGACATAAAAATTCCACAGACAATTTCAGACGAAGACTTAGGACTTCATTTGACAAAAGCTCGTGATCTGTCAAATGGCTAACAGCGGACGCGTAAACGAAACGCACCTGTGTGCCGCCACCATACCCCTAACAGCGGTCTCGCGCCATTTTTTTGCGCAGTAATGCTCAAATGCTATATTTGGACTTAGCAAAAAAACGGACGCAAGGCCGCAAAACGTTACCACCAATTGTAAAGAGACAATGACGCATAGAATTTTCATACTGACAATTTGCTTTTTGTTTGGACTGTTCCAAGCGTGGGGACAGACTGAAACGATAGTAAATTTTAGTAAAAGCGACAAAGTGGTGAAAACAAAAGGATTTAGATTCTCTATTTATTCATCAACAGACACTTTGATTGTATTTAACTCCGCAGACAATAAAGAATTAAAACAAACTCAAGTTTCAGTTCCTGCGGGTAATGATACAATCATAGGAGTACTCGAGTATTCCAATGACTTTAACAATTGGAGTAAAGTTGAATACCCAATTGCGTTAGAAAAGGAACTTAAAAGAATTGAAATCAAAATTTACTTTTCCTCAAACGACAGGAAAGTGGAATTTTTACAGGACTTGACTGTAGACAAGTTTTATGCAACGAACCGAGTTTCCATTCAACCTGCTTTTAAGAAACAAATCGGAGAACAACCAGTGTTTATGATTGTGAGCAATTGTGATACGACCTTTTGGGGCTGCAGTTCATCAAATCACTTCTATGGGACAATGAAAACCAAAATTGATTACGGTTGGTATGATTTTCACGGGTCATATTGCTCTTCGACTGTTCCCGAAAAACCACTTAATAAATCCGACACAGTTTATTCTTGGGTTCCTAATTATAATCCTGGTGACGAATATATAATCAAAAGAAGCGGGACATATAAATATACTGTTGCAATGGGACTTGAAAGATATTCGGACGGAATACCAACAAAGCTAATTGAACAAGCAGAAACAAGAAAAAGGACAAGAATACTTTACGAATTAGAAACAGAATTTACCATAGAATGACAAGAACAACTGGTGGTAACAGCACCTACAAGAAATTGGCGGTTCAGTGGTTAAATGAAACTTTGTGCTTCCTATCAAGTTCAGTGGTGGCAGACAGTTTACGTCTCCGAAATCGCCAACTTCTTGTAGCTGCAAAACGTTAGCAGAAATTGTAAGACCTGAACTAAGCGAAACAGACCATACAAATGGAAACCGAAATATTATTTGAAGAAACTCAACAATTTAGTAAAACAGGTTCTCGGACAATTACGAAAGTAACGTGCATTCTTTTTTTAATTGGAAGTATACTTATATTATTTACGAATTCAGAAGATAAAGTTCAAACGTCAATTGGACTTTTTGTTAGTTCTATAATTTCAGGCGGAATTAGTTTTATTTTTAACAAAGCGAAATTAATAATGCAGATAAGAACTGACGGAATCTATGTTAGTTTTCCGCCATTACGCAACTCTTTTACAATTTGTTATTGGGAAAATATAGACAAGTTATTTATTAGGGAATACAACCCTCTCGGAGAATACGGAGGTTGGGGAATCAAAGGACGAGGAAATAATTTAGCTTATAATGTTTCGGGAAACATAGGCATTCAACTTGTTTTAATAAACGATTCCAAACTATTAATAGGCACAAACCAACCCGAAGAGATCGCAAGCGTTTTAACACGGTTAGGAAAGTTAGACTACCTGACTGAACAATGAAGAACGAACTTGCAATTGAACCGCATATTCTTTTTGTAAAGAAGAAACAACTACTGCTAACAGCGGTTTTGCAAAAGTGGCGGTTTAGTGCTTCGTATGACAGTTTTTCGTAAATTTGAAGTGTGTGCTTCGAATGAACATTTGTGGTAGTATCGCCACCTTCGCCAAGCCGCAAACCGTTATGTGTAATATGAAGTACTTTATAACCATCGTATTATTTTTTTTCTGCTTCAAGATGATTGGGCAAAATAGATGCGTGATTAAATTGATAGATTCATATTCATTTGAGCAAATAAATCTGGATCATTCTTTCAAAATAAATAAGAAACATTATTCAATTGATTCAATAAACAATTTCATCATTATTGAAAAACCTTTTGGTAGACAACTTACAATTTCAAGTAATCTTTATGAATTGTTTCAAGAAAAAATTGACTTTAAAAAGCATTTTTCAGATACTTTAAAGGTTCAATTAAAACCAAATGAGACACTAATAAGAAAGGGTTATAATGAAATCTGGAATGCAGATACTATATTAATTGACACTGTTGAGTTTAACAATTTACGATCTTTAGAAAGAAAGATTTTATCATATCTAAATTATTTATCTGTAATTGACGAAATGTGTGATAATGGAATGTGTAATTATTCAAATACATACAGATATCAAATCAATTTTGTAAAAACAGATTCTGTGTATATGATTGAAAAAATCGTAAAGTTGCAACCGAGGGATTATAAATGTGACGAACTAGATAAACATTTGCAACTATTACAATCGATTTTCCCCAAATTTAATTTAAGAGAAGAAGCAGAAAATTTAAGTTTACAATTCACAATTATGATTTAAAATACACATAACAGCTGTCAAGCACCAACCCTCCCAATCCTACTTCGAAAGAACGAAAAATTTGAAAGAAAATATGTTTAACTTCGAAACTATAATTTATTTAAAGAGTCGGGCCGAGCGCCTGGCAGCAAACCGTTAGGCCCAATATTACAAAGACAGTAAAGATTAATTAAGTCTTAACAGTCAGCTTCAGTCAAATGACAATATGTCAGATAAATTGAAGTGGAATAAAAATTGATTAACATTTCATAAAAAGAAAATGAAGAAGAACCGATTAACGATAACTAGCTCCAGTATTGTGTCATATGCTGGGATTAAAACGCTTGAAAATAAGATTGATCCTTATACAAGAATGTCATTAGGACTTCTTGCAACAGTAGGATTATCACTTTCAGAAAATCAAACAACCAGAAATATTGGATTAGGGCTTGGTATAGCATCTTTGCTACAGTTATTAGACATAAAAAAAGGAGGGAAAATAACGCGGAATGATTCAAATATTCAATTTTATATTTTAGACGAGAATCAAGGCGTGACAATTTTAGAGCCTGGTCAAACGCCAAGTAATTCCATCGATGGATTAACATTCAAAGGTTTAAATGGTGTTTTTAAAGTGTCTGATGGTGTATACGTTGAATTAGGAACGGACAATAGTATCAATTATTCGTTTGGATTTGGGAAGCTAATAAATCAGAATTTAAGAAGTGGGGGCTATAAGTCAAAACAATGGGTTGACCAGCAAGCCGATCTTCGTTGGAAGGAATTACACAGTAAATCAATTTAATACTGGGCATAACAGCACCTACCCAAAAGGCGGGGTTTCGTGTTCCAAAGATAGTGTTGTGGTTAATCAAATATTAGTTTTTCAAATCAAGCTTTGTGGTAAATGTCCCGCCCTTCGGGTAGCTGCGGAACGTTATGCCTCATTGTAGGGCGACACAAAAAACAGACAAAAATCAAGAATGAAGAAAGCTATAATAATTGGGGCGACATCTGGAATAGGTAAAGGACTAGCAAAACATTTGGCTGACAACAATTATAAAATTGGCTTGACAGGAAGACGTGTTGAATTACTAAATGAATTAAAAAACGAGAATCCAAATTTTTATATAAAATCATTTGACATCAATGACACAAATGTTGTTGGACAGAAATTAGATGAACTTACGACAGAACTTGGCGGACTTGATTTATTAATTATTAGTTCGGGCA
>CANHOA010000011.1 GCA_947462255.1 Flavobacteriales bacterium
AGTAAATGAGGCTGGAGACCCTCCGTTAATTTTTTTATCATTTCGTGTTCGGCCTTATAATATTTAATCGCGCTAAAAAAGTGAAGTTGCACTATTTGATAGAAGCGATCGTTTGGCTTTAGGCCCTCTCCGTTTAATGATAACTCAGCTTTGATTGCATGAACGACATACATATCCACCATGTCTTTGGATTTTGTTAAGGCCTTGCCTTTGTATTCACATTCAAAATAAGGTTCAATAAAATTAAATGTGGATTCTGATATAGTTACTCTCCCCGGCTCACTCAGCATTTCCATACGTTGAGCTTGATTAACTGTCGCTCCCCATACGTCGTACGCAATTTTTAACTTACCAATAATCCCTGCAGTAACTGGTCCAGAGTTAATTCCAACCCTCAACTGCCAATAATCCTTTCCATTGGCAATCGCCTCATATTTTAATGTGTTCATATAATCCTGTATCTGAAGGGCGGCAATACAAGTATCAATAGGGTGAGTAGAATTTTTTTCGGGGATTCCGCCTGCAACCATATAAGCGTCACCAATTGTTTTAATTTTTTCAAGATTGTTTACGCTTGAGATCTCATCAAATTTTCGAAATATGACGTCTAGTTTTGAAACCAATCTTGTCGGAGACATTGACTCTGCAATTTTTGTAAAACCAACAACATCTGTAAACATTAATGTAACAAAATCATATGCCTTTGCCTGCACTTTACCATTCATCTTTAACTCTTTGACAACCTGAACTGGCAGTGCGTTTTTTAGCCATTTTTCCGCTATTTCTTTTTCTTTAAAAAGTAAGACTTGTTGCTCTATTACTTTGTTTTTCTCCTCATTAATTACGCTATTCTGAATTTCAATTTGTGATTTTTGATGGCGGATTTCTTTGGTTCTCTCCACTATCTTCATCTCTAACTTTACTTGGTCTCGCCTCGTTTGATTAATTCGATTGCGTATAAAAAAGTATACGCTAAAAAATAGAATTAAACCTGTAATCGCCCAAAATAAGAAAGTGGCCCAATATGGCGGGTTGATAACGAAAACAATAGATGCAGGAGTTTTACTCCATGGACCGTCTCCAATTTTTGCGTAAATTTTTAAGGTGTATTTTCCAAAAGATAAGGAATTGAAATTTATTGAATTAGAAAGTGAAATATAATTTGTGTCCGTTTGTTCTCCCACTAAAATATATTTATATTCTAATAATTCTGGAGCACACAAATTGGTGGGTTGAAAAAATACTGTTAAACTTCTTTGACGATAATCTAGTGAAATAACACGATTTTTAAACTGCGACAATTCGTAGGCATTAAATTCCGTTGCCGTTGGATTTTGTTTGTTTGCATCAATTGATAGTTTTGTTATTCGAACATTAGCAATTTGTTTGGTATTAACTATATTGTTAGGATAAAAATAATTACAGCCATAAATTCCTCCAAAAAATAGATTGCCATTTCTTGATTTAAAATAGGCGTTTGAATTAAATTCGTTGCATATAAGACCATTTAACTCATCATATTTTTTGATCTCGCCTGTTATCAGATTGTATTTGGCAATCCCGCGATTTGTACTGAGCCATAAGTTATTCATTTCGTCCTGCAAAACTCCATACACAACATTATTTGGCAAGCCATTTTTCCTGGTGATTAATTCTCCTTTTAAAGTTGCTGTATTAAACTTTAAGATCCCGGCACCTAAGGTTCCAATGTAGTATTGATTTGGTCCAGTTTGACAAATACTTGTTAGGATATCTCGTGTAAATTGAACGATTTTATAGTTTAAAGGATGTGGTTTAATTAAGCGGCTATTTGGGTCAAAAACATTAAGTCCCCCGCTACTCGTGGCGAAATAAATACTACCTTTTTGATCCCGAAAAATAGTGCGACAAATACCTTGTGTTATGGTCTCATTAAGGTTTGCATTATCATGGGTAAAATAGGTCGTTTTACCCGTTTTTTCATTCCACAATACTACCCCAGCATTTGTTGCCAAAAAATAGTCGTCTTTTTGATAATTTAAGATCGCATAAATCCGTTGATGTAAATTGTTCTTGGGATTGCCCTTTAAGTTAATTTTTTGGAATTTGGAATCTTTATTTGTCGGATTTATACGATAAAGTCCATCGTAACAACCAAGTAACAAAGATTCATTTGGTAAAACTTCGATACAAAGAATAGAACCACTTCCATCATTTAAAAATTGGTTCTGTTTATAAACATGCTGAAAGGCCCCTGTCTTAGGGGTAACTATTGAAAGCCCTATGTCCGTCCCTAGATAAAGTCGGTCACCGCTTTTATTTTCATTTATGCACCATACATTTTGACTTGGCAATCCATAATTTGTATTAACGCTAGGCCCAAAAGAAAAGAATCCGCGGTCGTTTGGATTAAAACTAGACAAGCCTCTTTCACTACCCACCCATCCAATTCCCGACTTATCAATGAGTAAACAGGATAAGTTATTGTTTAATAATGAATTTTTCTTAAACACATCTTCGCTACTCATTATGAGTTCACCGTCTTGATTTACTTGGACTAAACCTTGACCGCTTGTGGCAAAAAGCCATGTGTTATTGACACGTTGAATGCCTACAATGGTGGAAGTGATTTGTTGTTTGATGGAAACGAATGCCCTAGTTACGATTCCCGTGCTTAATGAATAAAAAAACAAGCCTTGAGAAGACGAAAAAACAATATTATTCTTGTCGTAAGTACAAGCCGCCATGAGTAAAAAAGGGGGGGCACCTACTTGAAGAGGAATCTGAAGTTTTGTTTTTGTTTTTTTTTCTACATCAATTAGGTAAACTTCTTGAGAAACAGATGATAGAAGTATTTTGCCAAACGAAACGCTCGATAAAAAAGATATGTTTGTTTTAGGAATAAAATTAGGAATCGAAATGAATTTTCTTGTTTTAACATTAAAACATAAAAGCAATTTGCTTTGTGTTTTAATCCAAAGTAAATCGCCTCCATCGGACACTAAATTCTCAATGAATAACCCATCTTTTTTACTCTGAAAAAAAGTGGTAAATTTTTCCGTTTTACTATTGAATAAGAGCAACCCGTTAACCGTTCCGAACCACAACTCGCCATTCGCGGTTTTCACTGAAGATGTAATGTATGCACTATGCATATCCGCGGTATTCTCACGGTTATACACCCTAAATTCCCTGCCATCAAAATGATTCAGCCCCTCTTGGGTGCCTATCCAAATACCATGGTAATCGTCTTCCAATATGGTGGACACCATGCTTTGTGAAAGGCCATTCGTAATGGTATAATTAATAAACTTTAAGTCGGATTGTGTACTTGCAACAAACGATAAAAAGCAAAATAAAATAGCATTGAAATAATATTTTACCCTGCTCATTTGCTTAATTGTCAGTTTGCTTTGTGGGAGGAGATTTTTCTTGAGAAGCGTTTTCCAAATCCCTATCGAATAAGTACATACCGCCCTGATTATCGCCGATGAGACGAAGTTTATCGAGCATTGTTCGTGCTAAGGCTTCTTCTTCTAGTTGTTCAGAAACATACCATTGCACGAAATTATGGGTGGTGTAATCTTTCTCTTGTAAGCAAATATCGACTAAATTGTTAATGCTTTCGGTTACTCGAATTTCGTGAGCTAGCAAAGATTCAAAGACATTTTTCAAGTCTTTAAATTCTTTAGGAGGTATTGAAATTTCAGAAATTTCAGCACTTCCGCCTCGTTCATTTACGAACTTTATCAATTTTAACATGTGGAAACGTTCCTCATCAGAATGGGCATACATGAATTTTGCCGTTCCACCTAAGCCATTTGCTTCAGACCATGAAGCCATAGCAAGGTAATATTGAGAGGAGGATGCCTCCTTTTTAATTTGATCGTTTAAGGCTTTTTCTACTCGTGGGTTCATCTCTAATGTTTTGAACAAATTTAGAGAATCTAATTCATATTATAGCTGAAATTACAGAAAAGTATCCTTGTTTTGAAATGATTAAAAAGTTTGCACTATACTACCAATAAAAATTAACCATTGCGCCAATAAAAACAACGAAAGCCCCCAAGCCCGAAAAATAAGAAGCCGTTGCTACAGATGCTTTTTTTCGCTTAGCTCCGTTTCTAAATCCCTTGTAGTATTGAGTATTAGATTCCAATAACGAATCGTTTGGATTAGCTATGCAATGTAAGTTCTTTGGTGGCGTCCATGCAATCATTGTCGCGAATAATATGGGGGCCACAAAAACCGAAGTAGCACCCATAATGACAGAACTAGCAATTACCTCCGGTTTGGTTTTATAGTAATTTTTAGCATCGCTGAGGCCCAAATCATACTCGAAACTTGTGCCTTCTTCTTTCTTTTCATTAGATGGATTTGTCGTAAAGAGATCGAATCCCTTAGGTTTTTCTATGGCTTTAGTTAATGCTACTTTGGTTCCATCATGCAATCTTACCAGTAATAAACTACTCATAGAACTAATGACCGGCTCAGTAATTTTTCCAGCGTAATAAAAATAGGTGATTGAATTGTCATCTACCTCTAGTACTTTAGCAGGGAAAGCCCTGCCCTCACTGTTAATAATGGTGTCGTTTACATAAAATTGTTCTGTTAGGCCCGAAGTATATTTAATAAATATAAGCGATGACTTTGGCACCAAAACAAGCTCTTTGTTAGATGAATCGATAGAAGATATAGTAATAAAATCAGCATCTTGAGCTACGATATTAGCAATCGTAATTGCTCCCTTATCACTAATTAATGTGTCTTGTGCGTTGCAACAAAGAGCTAACGAAAAAACGCAACATAAAAGAAGAAAGTTTTTCATTTTTCAAGAAAATTAAAAAGAAAATTTATATTATAATTTCCGTGAATTAAAGCCCACTACTAAGCTCAATCTAAATCCAGACTTTGATTCCACACCTGGCACTGTACTGTAAGTGTTTGTAATAGGATCATATTGCTCACTATCAGCTGTCGTTTTCGTAATGTTTGGCGAAAACACAACATTAATTGGAAAGGTAACTTTGCCAATTTTGAAGGACGCTCCAGCTGCCATTACTAAGCCAACTCCAGAAAGCGATAAAGAGGGTCCTACACCTAACTCAACACCCGACCGTGTACGAAAGCCAAGAATTCCAGAAGCACTTGGAAGAAACAATCCTTGTTCAAGGCCGCCAATCATAGGAACAAACTCTACTAAACCACATGCCCCATCATCAAGGGTAAAAATACGCGTTTCAAATTGCCATCCGAATTGAGAAATCCATGGCGTTATGTCTCCTCTATTAAATGCATCTGCTATTTTTTCCCTTGAGGTACCCACCCCTAAATAAGTCATTCCGACTCTTGGTCCGCCATATCGCTTAGAAGGCGCCAAAAGATCATCATTTAAATTGTCCTTTTTTATAATGGCAACTTTTGGATCAGCTCCAAATGTTTCTGTTGAGCCATCGTGGTAGACAATGCTTATTACTTGTCCTAAGTTCATAGAATACATTGGCCCATCTGTGGTTTTTTTGAATTTAATAAGAGATGGGGTAACTTCCGAAACGAACACATTCATTTGTGCTCCATTTTTTAATGTCATTACATCTTGCGCATTAACACTAAAAATAGCAAAGAAGAAAAAAGTAAGCGTTATAATTGATTTCATAAGATATTGGTTTTTAATTTAAGGGTAAAGTTCTCCTTACTTTTTCACACAAAAAAACTGATTTTAGCAATTGGCGAACTGCTATTTGCGAAAAATGCAACTAGCTATTAAATTCGATTTCAGTTATTTTATGGTGGCAAGCACAAAAACTTGTTTGCTAAAAAGGGGGTAAAGTTCTTAAGATACTTCAATTGGCTTTTTGACCATCAGGCATGATAAACGGTTACGATTTGGACACTTAAAATTTATTTGTGTCTGTAAATGTATCGAACCTGTTAAATTGAGAAAACTGATTTTAGTAATTAACAAAATGTTGTTTGCGAATAATGCAACTAGCTATTAAATTCGATTTCAGCTTCTATCTTCTTTCTGAAATTCAAAATGGTTCTATCAAAATCAGAGAAGAATCGATTTCGTTCTTTTTCATTAACAACGCTTATCAAACTAGAATTCGCAATTTGCTTATCCAATACTTGCTTCGTATCTGATACATATTGCTTGTCATTGGTATGCAAGTAATTCATGACATTGTGTGTAAGAAATAGCCCATTGTTCTGTTTGCTTTCAAAATAGAAAGCTGCATCCGTATTAATTGTTTCATTTAGGAACATATCGAATTGATTTCCTTGCGCTGGTGCTTGAGTACCATAAATAAATTTCTTGCCACATATTGCTTGGGCTTTTAAATGGGATGAGAACAGAAGCGCTCTGTCGCATAAAAAAAGGGCATAGCTTGGGTCTTCGAACATGTTAGAATTAAAATAATATAATATTTGGCGAAGAAATCCCCGCATTAGTTCCGGGTCATATACTTCCACAGAGGGAATACTGTTATATAAAGAAATGATCTTCATTCCCAAATCAAATGCCTTTTCGGGAACCTTCTCATGACGAAAAGGCATGTTTTGATATTCTGGAATTTGTAAATATGTTTTCGCCCAAAAGAAAAGTTTAAACCTTAACAATTGAGGTATATTAATCAATTGTAAAAAGGGCATATTATTGATCGTTAGAATTATTTTAGGATCATCTAATGCCTTTAATCGATTAAAGGCGCTTAAGATTCCTTCCAAATATGATTCTAAACTAAAATCATATTCATTTAGCGGATTGTAGGTAAATAATGCATTTCCTTTCGTTTGATTAATTAAGGCGTCAAATGAGATTTTATAGACCGTACATAGCTTTTTTACCTCATCAATCGTTAGGGCCGTTTCATTTCTTAATCTTCGATACGCCGCATCTTGACTCACGCTCAGCACTTCGCTAAGTGCAAAACCTATTGTTTCACCCGGGCTTAATTTCAGTTTTACTGCTTGTAATAATTCTTCCTGAATTTTAGGTGACATAAAAGTTAAAAGTTAAAGAGTAAACCAAGGCATTAGGAACAAATCTAACTAATTATTCCTCATTAATATAACTTCTATATACGCGCTGCGAAATCCCTGTCATAAGCTCATAAGGAATCGTTTCCATTGAGCTTGACAATGCCTCGATACTTTGGTGCTGGCCAATAATTTCAACCTCAGCACCTGCTTGAACCAAGAGGTGACTTACATCCACCATAATCATATCCATGCAAACATTTCCTACCGTTGGGCAAAATACGCCTTGAATAAAAACACCCCCTTTCCCATTGCTTAATATTCTTCTAAATCCATCGCCGTATCCAAGCGGAATAATGGCAATTGTTATTTTTTGGGGAGCCACAAAAGACCGATTGTAGCCTATACTTTCGCCTTTCTCAACTGTTTTAAGTTGTGAAATTGTGCTTTTCCAAGCAATGACAGGCCTTAAATTTTTCCGCCAAATCTCATTCGAACTGATTCCGAATGCTCCGATGCCTATCCGCACCATAGTCGTTTGGTCTGAAGAAAAATTAACGATCCCCTCCGAATTTAATATGTGGCGTAGGAATGGCGTAGGCACCATTTTTTGGATCTGGTTACAAATCTGGGTGAAGGTTTCAATTTGACGTAAGGTGAAGGAAGGATCTTTTCGATTATCCGATTCAGCTAAATGAGAATAAACGCTTTTAATCAAAATTTCAGGTTGGGAACGAATTACATCGATCAATTTTCGAGTTTCAGTTGATGAAAACCCAAGTCTATTCATACCGGAGTCAAATTTCAAGTGGATCGGAAATCCCTCTTTATTTTGAGCAATAAGATGATGGAGCAAGGCATCAAGTTGTTCGAAAGAATAGATTGACGGTTCTAATTTATATTGTATGCAATCGTCGAATGCTTCCTCCTCTGCGTTCATAACCAAAATTGGTAATAACACACCCGCTTTTCGTAGTTCAACACCCTCATCGGCATAAGCAACTCCAAGATAATCAACTCCTGTTTTCTCAATAAATTGAGCTGTTTTAATGAGGCCACTTCCATACGCTTGGGCTTTAACCATTACTAACATCTTTGTATTTTTATCCACGCGCTCCTTGTATTGCAACAAATTGTGCCTTAAAGCCGATAAATTTATTTCGATTTGCGTTTTATGCTTTTTTAGCTTTAGCTGCATAGCCCATTTTTGCATGTTGGCTTTTCGAGTTCCTTTTATCAAGACAACCGAGTTTTCGATAGTAAAAGAGGGCTCCTCACTTAAATAAACCACTTGTATTTGATCTAATCGAAAAGGTTGAGCTATAGCGTATATTTTTTCTAAAATGCTCGGATTTTTATCATGCAGACCAATAATTAGTGCTCTAGGACGATTTTTAGCAATTGAAACTTGAAATTCCAGAGAGTGCTTTAGTGCATCGAGGTCTAAATTGTACGTATCATTAATTATTGTGTTGTTATTCACCCCCTCATAGGTTTCTAAACGCATGGCTAAACGCGGCAATAAAGGAATTGCCTTCGCAATATTTTGCGCAGGCACCTTCAGGTATCTTGCAACGGCTATAGCAATTGCCGTAGCCGATTTACTGGCGATATCGCTAAATGGAAGATCGAGCATTTCGTTCGTATATTCGCTAAGTTCTATTGATTCCCCTTTGAGAAATGACCAGCCTCTATTCCTTAATCCAGGTCCTAAAAATATTTTTTTAGCGTGAGCAAACAACTGGGTTTTTTCCTTACAAAGTTCCGTAGCGTCAGAAAAATTATCGAGGTGAGCTGTGCCAATTGCCGTTAAAATTCCAATGTCAGGACGAATGAGTTTTTCCAGCCTCTCCATTTCGCCAGGAGCAGAAATACCCACTTCAATTAGGGCAATATCGCAATCATGGTTTAATTCCAATAAGGAAAGTGCTACGCCCAGTTGAGAATTATAGCTTTTTGGGCTTCTAATAACTCTAAAATTTGTCGCTAAAAAGTAATATAGCCATTCTTTTGTGGTGGTCTTTCCTACGCTACCTGTTATGGCAACGATTGGATAATTAAATTGATCCCGGTGATGTTTTGCGATTGCTTGCAAGGCATAAAGCGTGTTCTTAACTAAAATATACGTGGCTTGTTTTAATAGTGTCTTTGGGAGGCTTGAAACAATAAAAACACGTACTCCTTTATCGTAGGCGTCTTGAATAAAAGAATGACCATCCTTAAATTCACCTTGTAAAGCATAAAAAACACTGTGCTCACCTGAAACGAGTTTTCTAGTATCAATTGAAAGCGCTTTTATAAGGTGCTTTTCTGGGATAAAACCAATGCTTTCTCCCTTACTTAAATCAATAATTGTATGTAAATCAATGGCTAGATTCAAGTGCTTAAGGCATTATAACAAGAACGACATAAGGGCTGGTACTTTTCTACTGCTCCCACCAATACTTGCCCCGGTTCATTTGCTGTACGATGAGAGAATTGTGCTAAATTACCACAAGAAAGACAAATAGCATGGACTTTGGTGACATATTCAGCTATCGCAAGTAAATGAGGCATCGGACCGAAAGGCTTCCCGGTATAATCCATATCTAAACCCGCTATGATAACACGTGCACCTTTTGATGCTAAAGTATGACAAACATCAATAATGCCGTCATCGAAAAACTGGGCCTCATCAATTGCCACTACCTTCTCATTGGCCCAAAGCGTTAAAATTTCAGAGGACACATTAATGAGATTGGCTTTAACAGCATTGCCTTGATGACTTACCACATTATTCTCACTATAGCGATTGTCAATAGCTGGCTTAAACAATAATAAACTTTGATTAGCAAACTGGGTTCTTTTTATGCGTCGGATCAGTTCCTCAGTTTTGCCTGAAAACATAGAACCACATATTACCTCAATCCAACCATGTTGTTTGCCTTCTGCGGGAAATTGTTCTAAAAACATCTTATTTCTTCTTTTAAACGATAATATTAAATAATTTTTGAATTTATCACAATGATAGCGATAGGTTTTTTACTTTTGACATCTAAGTACGCTAAATAGTTTTATTAAGAAGATGAATTGCTATTAACTTCTGTAAAATGTTGAAAAAAAATTAAAATGTCTCAAATGAAAACACTTATTGATTCCATTTCAAAAAACATTGCCGCCATTAAAGGAAGCAACATAACAATTGAAGAGTTGGATTTTCTAGTAGAGCAGACAAACTTATTGCATGAGCGACTGGTCATTCTCCGATACAAAGTATATGAACAAAAGAAAGGCCTTGATACCCCAATTGAAACCGTTGTTGAAGCGACAGAAATCAATGAAACAAGCATTCCGTTAGAAAGCGACAGTAAAGACAAATCCCCTGAACAGAAACCCTTTGATTTTAGTCTTTTTGAGGAAGAAGAAGAAGCGCTTTTGGAAAATGATCCTGAAAAAACAATAGAAGAACATTACTCAGAAACAACTATTTTGGACGAGGAAAACGGCATTATAGAGGAAACAACAATTAAAGAACATTCAGCAACAGTTGAGGAAGGCGACTCTATTATTGTGATTAATAAAGAAGAAACCACTACAATCGCTTTTTCGAGTGCAGAAGAGCCACAATTAGGAAATGATATTGTTGCAAGTGATCACCCACTGATTGCTCAATTTCGTGCCTTAGAAAAAAATGCGAGAATAGAGCGGGCAATTGTTCCTATTGACAGTTTGATTGGTTCGTTTTCACTGACAGAAAAACTTCAATTCATTAACGGTCTTTTTGGAGGTTCCAGTGAAGCATTTGCCTCAGCAACAAAGCAGCTTAATGATCAACCAAACATGGCCGCGGCTATTTTAGCATTAGTAAATATTGCAGAAACGAATAGTTGGGACTTCGCAATATCAGCTGAAACTATCGATGAATTCATGGCTAAATTATGCCGTAGATATGCAAACAATCCTTCTTCTTAGTCTTTTTTTAAGCTTCTCTTCTTGGGGACAAGAGTTCAATTACCGCAATTACACCGATCAATTATGTTCTCCGGGTTTTCAAGGCAGGGGGTATGTTAATGCTGGCGATTCAATTGCCGGAGAATTTATTGCGCAAAATTTTAAAGCCATTGGCTTATTGCCTATCACTGAAAACTACTTCCAGCCGTTCGAATTTTCTGTAAACACATTTCCTGGTGATATGCTTGTTTATACCGATCAAGATACCCTTCGGCCAGGGATTGATTTCTTGGTGGCGCCAACATCATCTGGTGTTCACGGTAAATTTTTATTAATTCAGTTTTCCTGCTCTAAATTGCTCTCTATCAAACAACAAGACATTCGCTTAACGGAAAATGAAGCCCTGCTTATTGATCTTTCTGGCCTCTCATCGGATACATTGTCGCTTGTTAAAAAGAAACTAAATGAACTAGCCTTATTTTTTCCAATCCTTGAACTAAGCGACAAAAAATTAACCTGGTCTGTGAGCCAAGATGTAAATAAGTATCCTTACCTAATTATTTCGAAAGAAGCGTTCAAAAAATTACCAACAGAGATTCACCTAGACATTGACCAGAAACACCTTGAAAGTCATGTGGCTAAAAATGTAATCGGATTTTGCCCCGCAAAACGAAAAGCCAAAAAGACCCTGCTAATATCAGCCCATTACGATCATTTAGGCAGGATGGGGAGAGACACCTATTTTCCTGGAGCAAATGATAATGCAAGTGGAACTGCTATGTTACTATATTTGGCAGAACAACTCCTTGCAAAGCCATTAAAATACAATGTATTATTTGTTGCTTTTGCAGGGGAAGAAATTGGTTTGCTAGGATCAAAATACATGAGTTTGCATCCGCCTTTACCATTAGAAGATCTCCGTTTTATGCTCAATCTAGATATTATGGGTAGCGGAGAAGATGGTATTACTGTTGTTAATTCCACCTTATTTCCTAAAGAATTTGATCTATTGAAGTCTATTAATGCGAAAAAAAAATTACTAAAAGAAATCAAGCCTCGTGGACCCGCTGCGAATTCTGACCATTGGTATTTTACCCAAGCAGGCGTGCCGGCATTCTTCATTTACACAATGGGGCCAAACAAACATTATCACGATATTGATGATCGATATGAAGCCTTAAGCTTTGCTGCTTTTGATGAATTAAATAACCTATTATTTCGCTTCCTTAAATCAATCAAGTAATTGCTGATTTGAGCGTGTGAATGATACAAAAGACGTTCAAAACGTTTAGCGGTAAAAACATACACAAGACATCAATAACCACTTTCATATCCGAATTAGAATAGGTCATTGCTGCAGCAAAAAACATAAATAATAGCATTTGAATAGTGTACAAAGAAATAATTGATACTATTAACTCTTTAGGATTTTTATAAATAGAGGGGAGCATGATGGCCCATCCTATTAGGAATATCCCTGTGAAGACCAATAAGGCTAAAACAAACCTATTGGACATAAAAAGTTCGAGGTTTAGTAGCGTAAAAAGAAGATAAAGTAAGGCAATAGCTATAAATGAAAAGCCGCTATTGCGAATGTAGACGTAAAATTGGCGTTTACTATTCATTTCTCAAGACACCTTTTATTACGATGTACAATGATAAAACAACTCCTAAAAACAAGAGCCCAATCGTCCAATAGGAACTTTTTGAATTTAGGTAGCCATCTAAATAATCGCCTAAAAATCCGAAGGAAAATATTATGGCTGCCATTTGAAATCCCAGAGTAGAAAAACGAATGAAGGAATTATTTTTTGGTTTCAAGGGGTGGTAGGATTCTAATCCTCATCCTCTACATCTGATGTAAAGGTTGTTGTTGTCATTGGTGATTTCATCACACATGATCCTTCAAAAAAAGCACCTTCTTCAATGGTTAATTTAGTTGATTGAATATCTCCTTTGATTCTCGCGGTTGAACGCATTGTCAATAAATTTTCAATCGTTAATTCGCCATGGATGGTACCATCGATTTCAGCATTAACACAAACAAGATTTCCTTTTATCTTACCTGAAGAACTAATTTGCACTTTTCCAGAGCAAGAAACATTGCCAATAATATCGCCTTCAATCAAAATATTTGAGTCAGAAACTATATCGCCTGTAAATTCAGTGCCAGATAGAATTTTATTAAATTCTGTTTGTTCGTTATTGGAAGTGCTCCCACCAAAAAATTCTTTTCTTTTCAACATAAATCAGTAATTAAGGTCGTAAAACTCTTTATACGATTCAAAGTTACTTGATTCTATTAACTTTTTCAAATTTTCTAGCGTAATAATCTGAATTCTGTTGTTTTGCCATTGGTCTAACTGCTCGTATCCGGCTTTGTAGGAAAAGATATAATCATTTGCGAGCTTAATAGATTCGAATTCTGAAATAAGAATAAAACCAGTTTCATTAAGCGTTAATTTACTCTGAACCTTCAATTTGAGACTTTTAAATTTCTTAGTATTAAAATCGGTGATGTCATTTTTAGCATCATTAGCATCTTCCTCTTGATCCATTAGAACAATCAAATATTGCGTAATAGAATCATTATAGGTATAGATTCCTTGCTTAGCAACAGGGAGCGCTTCATTTATAGAATATCCTTTGGTAATGATGTCCAACATTTCTTTTGCCCTTATTGCTTGTGGCGATCCGGGTTTTTCATCGATAATATTTGTTAGCTTAGGTATTATAGACGTTTTATTTTCGGTTAATTGTCCCGCTGCTAGCGCATTTAACAAGAGATATTCTGCCCTCAAGGCATTCGTTCTGTCACCGCTTACAATTTGTTCAGTAGCATCAAAAACCACTTTATATTCCTTGGATTCGTATCGGGAAATAAGCGCTATATATTCCTTTTGCGCGGCTATACGCCCCTCCTTTTGTTTTGTAAAAAAATCTGGGTCTTTAAAATAATTAGCCATATCAGAATTAGGATAATATTTTATGATATAGTCTTTGTACTGATTTCCCAATCCTGAATTTTCATTCAATTTATACAATTGAAATGCCGCAGAAAGATCTGTTAGGCAAATTCTATTCATTTCGAATATTTTTTCAAATTGTGCAATCGCCAATTTATCTTCGCTGAGTAACTCCTTATATAAAAGGCCTGAAGTATAGAGGGCATCCATTTCTTTAATGATCGATTTTTCAAAAAGACTATCTGTTAGGGGAAGGCCTTTGCGCAAACTTTCTACACTCAAGGTATCTACTGATTGATTGACTGCTACATCTACCTTGGCCGAGTCGATTGCCGGACCATCCTTTTCTACCTTGTTGTCGGAAAAAATAATTTTATCAGATCGTCGCCAATCATCCTTATTTTCCCTAGTTCCCCAAAGCTTTCTGAATTCATTTGACCCTTCTTCTTTGAGCTTTGAATTGTTAAAATACCATTTATTCGTGCTCGTATTTTGATTGGTATTCGATTGTTGTTGTAGCGCTAACAATTTTGCTGCTTGGGCCTCCTTTAAGCGCTGCTGTTCTTTTTTAATGTCTTTGATTAGCTCCTTAAGAAACTCTGTTTGTTCTTTTTCGGGCATTTTTGCGATTCGCTGAACACTATCTTCAAATTGAGCGCTTTCCAAGGAATTAACCAAATCTAATAATTTCATCGCTTTTGATTTAACCACATCACCATTAGGATAAGCTTCCGGCATGAACCTAGCACACGAATCGTAGTATTTTTGAGCGCTGATGTAGGCTTTCTGGTTAAACGAAAGGTCCCCCAATTTTTCATATGACAGGGCTTTTTGCCGCTTATTACTTGTCGAATAAAATGCTGAGCTTGTGTAGTAAGCCTTGCTTAAATCATCGTTCCCTCTATTGAGTTCGAGTGTAGCTTTGGCAAAATAAATTTGATCCTTATATGGCGCATTTTTACCGTCACGCAGCATTTTATCCAATCCCTTGGAAAGTTTATTATTATTGCCGAGCATCGCTCTATTGAGGCGCGCATTGAAGGAAACTTCATAAAGTGCGGCGGCGGATAAGGCTTTTGAATAATTCTCCTGTGCGGATTCCACGCTCCCTTTTTGCTGATATATTTGTCCAAGAATAAAATAAATTCTGGCTTTTTCTTGTTTGTTGTTCACTGTTTTAACGGCATTGGATAGCGAAAAAGCAGCCTCATCGAATTGATTTCTTTTAATCGCTAAATCGGCCTGGGTTTTATAGATTTCAAACTGCAATGATTTTGTCATCTTAGGCTCTTGATTCTCCTCTGGATTTTTTTTCTTAAATACTTTAAATACGTCTTTCAGTGATTTCTTTTTCTGACTTAATGCTGTTTCTTGTAGCTCATCAAGCAATAATTTAGCCTCTGAATATTTATTTTGTTCGATATAGATTCGAGCAATCCATAATTCAGAAATATACCTTGATGGATCTTTCTTAAAAAATCGCTTAACGAAAAGAAAGTTTTTGAGTGCTTTATCATAATCTCGTCGATAAAACAATGCTTTTCCAACCGTAATCCAATTTTCATCAATCCATTTATTATGCTCTACTTCTTTCGCGCTCATGTCTTCCGCACTAGGCATAGAGTGGTTCAAAATTACTTTTGAACACTTAACAACCGCTGTATCAATAGACGGGAACATGCCTTTTACCTCTGTTTCATTTGGTAGTGGTGAAATCGGAAGAATGGAATAAAAATCGTCTTTCCGACTATTATTATAGGTTAAAAGAGCTTGATTCAATAATTCCTCAGCATTAAAATGACCATTATATTTTGCGGTCATTCCGTGATAGAATCGATTAAGAAAAGTGTTTTTTTCGGTAGAACAAGACACCAAGATTGTGACTAAAACAAAGGTCAAATAAAGGTGAATTGGTCGCTTCATAAATAAATTCAAATGCGTTAACTAATAATATTGGGGTTTAGTATTGAAGACACTAAATTAAGCAATGTTTGTAAAGACTTGCTGAATATCGTCATCATCTTCAATTTTATCCAACATTTTCTCTATGTCTACTAATTGTTCTTCCGAAAATTCGACAGGCGTAGTAGGAAAGCGGCTTAAACTGGATTTCTGAATTTCTATTTGTAAATCTTCTAGCGCTTTGGACAAGGATCCAAAAGCTGAATAATCACCATATACAAAAATCTGCTTATCGTCGACTTCTATTTCTTCACAGCCTGCATCAATTAGATCTAATTCCAATAATTCTGGATCAATTTCGTCGGTCAGGTTAATTTCAAAAACACTTTTTCGTTCAAACATAAACTCAAGAGACCCAGTCGGTACTATTCCCCCGTTTGCTTTATTGAAGTACGATTTCACATTGGCCACTGTTCTTGTTGGATTATCGGTGGCGCATTCAATAAATACAAGGACGCCATGAGGGCCTTTCCCTTCATAATTTACTTCGGTAAAAGAAGCAATATCTTTTTGGGTTGCTCTTTTAATAGCAGCATCGATATTATCTTTAGGCATGTTTTCAGCCTTTGCATTTTGAATGGCTGTCCGCAGTTTCGCATTCGTAGATGGATCCATTCCGCTCTCTTTGGCGGCCATGGTGATTGCCTTTCCTAATTTTGGAAAAATCTTGGACATTTTGTCCCATCGCTTTTCTTTTGCTGCTCGTCGATATTCAAACGCTCTTCCCATTCTATTTTTATTTTCTCAAAGGTAAAAAATTCATTTTTGAAAGCCAAGTCGAAACCTAGCATATCTCAAGTATTTGATCAATATAGTTCAAAATTGGCTCATTTCCGAAACCTGAAATACTTGAAGTAGTAAAAACGGGTGGCATTTCCTCCCAAGTTTTCAGCATTTCTTTTTTGAATTTCGAGGTGTTTCTCTGTAAAGCAGAACTAGATAATTTATCAATTTTAGTAAACACAAGAACAAATGGTAATTGCTTTTCGCCGCACCAATTGATAAATTCTAAATCAATTTTTTGGGGTTCAAGCCTTGAATCCAACAAAATGAATATATTCATTAAGCTTTTCCTATTTGTTAGGTAATCTGCGATGAATTTTTCCCAGTTTGACCGTGCTGATTTTGAAACTTTGGCATAACCATAACCAGGCAAATCAACCAAATACCATTGATCATTAATAACAAAATGATTTATTAACTGAGTTTTCCCTGGTGTTGAAGATGTTTTTGCTAATTTTTTATTGCCTGTCAATAAATTAATTAGAGACGATTTTCCGACATTAGATCGTCCAATAAAGGCAAATTCAGGCAAGCCATCTTCGGGGCATTTTTTGTGATCTGTATTCGAAACCACAAAAGAAACCGATTTTATTTTCATGCATCAAAGATAGTTTTATTTTTTTGTGTTACCTTGAACAAAAATAATCGTGGTTTGTTTCGGATTTAGATAAAGGACAATGTCAGTATACAAAATAAAAGATCTTGAGGTGTTGTCGGGGATTAAAGCACACACCATACGTATTTGGGAGAAGCGATATGGCATCTTAAATCCTGAACGATCTGATTCAAAAATTAGGGCTTACAACAACGATGAATTAACACACTTAATGAATTTAAGTTTGCTCAACAAAAATGGGTATAAGATTTCACATCTTGCCATTTTAAGTTTTGACGAAATAAAGGATTTAGTTTGGGAAATTCGCGACGATCTTAAATTAGACAATAGTCAAGAAAAACTAATTTCTGCTTTAATAA
Organism: Flavobacteriales bacterium; assembly: GCA_947462255.1. Classification (GTDB taxonomy): domain Bacteria; phylum Bacteroidota; class Bacteroidia; order Flavobacteriales_D; family Crocinitomicaceae; genus UBA952. The sequence continues at coordinate 17,577 of CANHOA010000011.1, forward strand.
GCCTTGATGAAGAACTATTTAGGGATACTCTCGGTCATCTTATCGACACCGTTGGGTTAGAAAGAACATTCAGTGAACATCTTATCCCATTTTTAGATAGGATTGGTGTTATGTGGTTGGTAGGAACAATTCATGCCGCACAGGAACATTTTATTTCAAATTTGATTCGACAAAAGATTATAGTAGAAATAAATAATCAAAAAATTCCGGAAGTCACAACTGATCCGATATTGCTTTATTTGCCAGAACACGAATGGCATGAAATAAGTTTATTGTTTTACCAATATCTTTTACGAAGTAAGGGTATTCACACCGTATATATTGGACAAAGTTTGCCATATGGCTCTTTGCAAACATGTATAGAAATACTTAAACCTAAAGCAATTCTAACGTCATGGCTAACATGCGTAGAGGATTCATTTATGAAGAGCTATTTTAAACAATTGTACAAAGATGTTGGCGGAATACCAATTATGGCAGGCGGGGCACAAATCAACTTAAATTCACAACTGATTAAAGAATATATTATTGAAATAAAAAATTCAAGCTCCTTATTAAGCCATTTTAAGGATTAAGACCTCGTTGAAATTCAGCTTACGATATTGACAATTTTACCTTTTACAACGATTACTTTTTTCGGAGTTTTGCCTTCTAGGTATTTTTGAGTAAGTGGTAATTCAACAATAAAATCCGCAATTTCTTTCTCATTAATACTTAAATCAAAGGTGTGCTTAAATCGCATTTTACCGTTGAATGAAATAGGGTAGTCGTAAGTAGACTCTTGAAGTATTGATTCATCAAAAATTGGAAATGCCTGTAATGCGCAGGTGCCATCAGGAAGTCCCATGACCCTCCATAATTCTTCAGCAAGGTGAGGCGCATAGGGAGAAAGCAAAACCAGCAAAGGCTGTAGGATCTGCTTGTGATTACATTTTTGATCGGTCAATTCATTTACCGCAATCATTAAAGTAGAGACCACCGTATTAAATGAAAAGCGATCGAGATCGTCTTGAATCCTACGAATTGTTTTGTGTAAGATTTTAAGCATTTCTTTACTCGGCGCATCATCAACCACTCCCCAAGCGGCATCTTTGCTTAAGAACAAACGACTTAATTTTTTAAGAAAGCCATGTACGCCCGTTATACCTTTCGTGTCCCACGGTTTGCTTTGCTCAACGGGGCCCAAAAACATTTCATACATTCTAAGCGTGTCTGCGCCAAATTTTTCAATAAGATCATCTGGTGTCTGAACATTAAACTTAGACTTTGACATTTTCTCTACTTCATAGCCACAAATAAATGAGCCATCATCTTCGAGAATAAAATCGGCATCGGCGTATTCTGGAAGCCAATTTTTAAAAGCAGACAGGTGTAATTTATCCGCCGAGACCAAGTTAATGTCTACATGGATCGGGTCGGTTTCAAAAGCACTCATTTTACTCAGCGTCACAAAGGTGTTTTCACCTTTAATGCGATAAATCAAACTACTTCGCCCAAGAATCATCCCTTGATTAATCAACTTTTTAAACGGCTCATCAAAGGGAATAAAACCCATGTCAAAAAGAAATTTTGTCCAAAACCTCGCGTAGAGAAGGTGCCCAGTTGCGTGCTCATTACCACCAATATATAAGTCTACATTTTGCCAATATGCCACCTTATCTTTCCCTACGAATTCCTCCTTATTATTTGGGTCTAGATAACGTAAAAAATACCAAGAGCTACCCGCCCAACCTGGCATCGTATTGTATTCCATCCGATCACCTTGAAAATGATTCCAATCTTCCTTTTTAGAACGCGCCAAAGGAGGCTCCCCTGATTCTGTTGGTAAATATGCATCTACAACAGGGAGCTCGATGGGAAGGTGTTCATCAGCCACCAATTTAGGAATTTCATTTTCATAGTATACTGGAAATGGCTCTCCCCAATACCGCTGTCTTGAAAAGATGGCATCACGTAAGCGAAAATTAACCTTCCGAAAGCCAATATTTTCAGCCACTAGGCGCTGACAAGCGACTTCAATAGCCTTATTAATTTCTAGTCCGTCCAAAAATTCAGAATTCGAAATGACTCCGGTTTTTTCTGCAAAAGCCTCTTGGTCAATGTTTACTCCTTTAAAAACATTTGAAATGGGTAAATTAAAATGCTTAGCAAAAGCATAATCCCGTTGATCGCCGCATGGCACAGACATCACTGCTCCTGTTCCATAGCTTGACAATACATAATCGCCTGTCCAAATTGGCAGCTTTTTTTTAGTAAATGGGTGGATGGCATACGCTCCGGTAAAAACACCTGAAATATGCTGGACATCCGCTTGACGATCTCTTTCTGTGCGTTTGGAAACCTCAACTTGATAGGCCTTTACAGCCCCTTTGAATTCAACAGGGACAATTTGTTCTAAAAAAGGATGTTCTGGCGCAAGCACCATAAAGGTGACACCAAATAAGGTGTCCGGCCGAGTGGTAAACACTTCTAATTTGAGATCGGAATGCTCCTCAATGGCAAAGAAAACTGTTGCGCCAACCGATTTGCCAATCCAATTACGTTGCTGATCTTTTATGGCATCTGTCCAATCAAGGTTATCTAAACCAGATAATAATCGCTCGGCATATGCTTTTATTCGCATGGACCATTGCATCATTTTTTTTTGCTCGACAGGATATCCACCACGAACAGATAAGCCATTAATAATTTCGTCATTTGCAAGCACGGTTCCTAATTTTGGACACCAATTTACCCAGGTTTCAGATAAAAATGCAAGGCGATAGTTCAACAACATTTTCTCTTGTTCATTCGGTGTAAATTCATTCCACTCTTTTGCCGAGAAAATCAATTGATTATCAGAATAAGCATTTGACCCCTGATTACCTTTGATAGAGAATTCGCTAATTAACTCAGAAATTGGTTGAGCCTTATTTAAGGCCGTGTTGAAGAATGCGTTAAAAAACTGTTTGAAAATCCATTGCGTCCAGCGATAGTAGTCGGGGGACGATGTTTTTACCTGACGGTCCCAATCATACGAAAACCCAAGGCGATCGAGTTGTTCGCGGTATCTTGAAATGTTTTTAGCCGTTGTTAGAGCAGGGTGTTGACCTGTTTGAATAGCATATTGCTCAGCAGGAAGACCGAAAGAGTCGTAACCCATTGGGTGCAAGACATTGAATCCCTTGAGCCTCATGTATCGAGCATAAATATCCGAAGCAATATATCCTAATGGATGACCAACATGAAGCCCGGCACCAGAAGGGTAAGGAAACATATCCAAGACATAATACTTTGGTTTATTAGTGTCGTCAAGGACTTTATTGGATTGATTTTCTGCCCAATATAATTGCCAATGTTTGTCTATCGACTGAAAATCAAGTTCCATATTTTTAACTTCAAGCAACAAAGATAACTAAATCTACATGGCGATCAGCGTACGATAAAGTCTAAAAACAGGAAAATAACCGATAAAAAAGTGATTTTAAATTTATACACGTTTTGTAAATCGCTCTAGACAGGAACTGTTTGTGTGAGTATTCCTTCAGGTGTTTCGCCGGGTATAGCAGAATAATAATTAAGCAAATATTACTTGTAGTAACAAAGAAACAAGAGCAAAAACGAAAATTGAGCGATCAGTATATAAGGTTTTACGAGCGGAATAAAATTGCTTGAAGTAGTAAAGTAATACAATGGATGAAAGAATGGCCGCTACAAAAAATGACCAACCAAACAAGCATAAATTTAAACACGAAAATACCGCCAATAAAACATAGATAAGTATTTTCAACATTTTAAAGGAAAGCACTTGGGGAAAAGTTTTAAGCGATATTGGATCCGATTTCTTATCGCGAAAGTCAGAAATTACTGCAAGAACGAAAAAAAAGATGCTGAAAATACTAGCTTTCCAATGCGGCTCACCTGCATTATACATTGGTAAAACACAACAAAGTAGCGTCCATGAAAATCCAATAATAAAGGCTTTTAAATACGGAATAGTCCGAATACTTAGTTTGCCTTGAAGAATAGAATAAGATATAGCTAAGAAGGATAAGAGAATGAGTGCGTAAATACTGAACACTCGAAAATGGAGGACTGACAACAAATAAGAAAGTCCCACTAGTGATAGCACACATAAGAATAAAATGGGTATCAAATCCTTCTTGTCGTTGGTTGAATCCTTCTTCTTCCAAAACAATTTAGAGAGATGATGGCAATTATAGGTAAGTAATACAGCAAGTGCAATAAAAAGGCTTAGCAATGCATTTTTTTCCTTTATAAATGGCAAGGAAAAAGAGAGTAATCCGGCAGAAAAAGACAATAGGAAATGGTGTTTCCGAATAACAAGGAAGGGATTCTTAGAGCACATCAATGTGCTTTATAATCAATTCAACCGGAATTTCTTCAAGGCAGCGACACTGTTTTCCTTTCTTACAGTTTTGGCAATTTTCATCAAAGACCAAGACCTTTGATTTTTCGCCTAAAGGACGCCAGCGGCCAGGATGAATAGGTTTTCGAGAAGAAAAGAGCGCTATTGTTGGCGTGCCAACAACAGCCGCGATATGAATTGGGCCAGTAGAACAGGCCACCACAACCTTAACTTTTGATAACAACACTATTAATTCGGACAAGGTCAGTTGGCCTGTTAAATCTATCAAGTGTTGGGAGAAAGAAAACTGTTTTCGTATCATTTCTCCCTCCTTTTCAGTTCCGGTTATCAAAACCGTTTTTCCTGATTGTATTAATTGCTCACTTAAGGCCTTGTATTTTTCAATGGGCCATTCGATAGCACTTCCTTGAGATTTTGGATGCAAGACAATCGCGTTGCTTAAATCAATGTTTTTTAACGCTTTTGGAGTAGATTTAATGGGTAGAGAAAAATGTGGCCCTATAGCGATAATACTTTCAAAACTTGGAATGCTTTTTACACCAAAAGGTCGGGCTAATTCAAAATTCAATTGAGCTTCGTGTAGGCTTGAGTTTTTTCTTGAGAAGTTGACTTTATAGTTACACGTTAAAAAATGGAATATTCGATGGGACGTGCCTATTCTATATGGTATTTTAGCTTTTTTTGAAAGCGCTGCGACATCCTTATTGGGAAAAAGGTGTACAATACAATCTGCCTTAAGAAGCCCTATTTTTTCTGCTATGGGTAGATTCACAATTAGATCCCAGTCCAATATTTCATCAACGGGCTTAAAGCAGGAAACAACCGGGATAGTGTATCCTCTTGCTAAAAAAACTAGGGTGGCTTGCGGAAATCGCTCCTTAAGCCAAGCACAAAATGGCAAGGTTAACATCACATCTCCAATGCTATCTATTCGTGAAACAATTATTCTATTTACCTCATTTATCTTCACGACTCAATCTCCTTACTTCTTTATATTTATAGATATTTGAATAGGCACTTATTTTAGCAATGGTCCAACCGCTTTTCCCATCTAAAAATCCTTTTTGCCAAACATACATTTTAAGAAACCTTACTATACCACTAATATAGGGTTTTAACACGGAAGCCGTTTTTCCTTGCTCAACATATTTTTTTGCAGTCAGCTCAGAATAGTGATCCGCTTTTTTTCTGTGTTCAAGGTGAGAATAATAAGAATAATGCTCCAACAAGCCCACTAAGGGAATAATTTTAGTATCCTTAGGTATACGTAATTCTTCATGTACAATTTCGCCATCCCAAATTGTTTCCAATCGTGGAGAAAGCCTAACTTTTACATCTGGAAACCAACCACAATGGTGGATCCACTTACCACAATAATTTGTAATTCTATTAACAGAATAAAAGGTAATTTTTCCTTGATGCCTAATTTGGTTGATTTCGGTTTTTAATGCATCGCTTAGTGCTTCATCAGCATCAACAGAAAAGATTAATTCGGTCGTAATTTGGGAATTCAAGTAGTTTTTTGCTTGAGAATATCCCAACCATTCACGTTGAATAACACGCACCTTATTTTCCAAACAAATCTCCACGGTGCTATCGGTTGAAAAGGCGTCAAGCACAATAATTTCATCTACACAATCCTTCAATGAATTAATGCAGCGTAAAATATTTCGCTCTTCATTCAAGGTTATAATGGCGGCAGTGATAGTTGGCATTTGATAATTTAAATTAAAAAAGAGTGCGCTTCTAATTCATTTACTTGACTCTCAAGCGCTGCCCAATTCGGATTGAATTAATATTAATTCCAGGGTTGAGTTTTTTTAATTGAGCTTGGGAAAGGTTGTAGCGTTGAGCTATTTTACCAAAGGTTTCCCCCTTTTTTACATTGTGATACTTTTTTACAGGAGTGGTCTTATTAACAGGCGGTTTTGGGCTTACTACTTTTGTGCCTACTTCTTTAATGGTTAGGCGCTGGCCAATATAAATATTAGTTGTTCTGAGCCCGTTCCACTCCATTAGTTTCTCTATTGTCACACCATATTTTTGAGCAATGTTTTTAATATTATCTCCTGCTTTTACCTTGTAATATTGGTAATCTGCATTAATACTATCAAGCATAATAGTACTATCTTGACTGATTGAATCAATAGCAATAGGTGTGGAGACATATTCCGTATTCACGCGATAATAATTATTTTTTTCACTGTAATAGATTGTGTCTTCGAGGCTAACAAGCAGGTTGATTTTATCAAGAGGTCCTGTTACACATCTTCCCTTTTCTGATTTTGGAATAAATGTGGTTTTATAAATTGGATTAAGTTCTTTTATTTCATTTATATCCCATGCTAATAGTTGTGATATGGTTTCCATATGCACCCCCTGTTTCAAACACATAGAATCAAGTTGAGCATTATGAATTTTTGCATCCATGGGAATAATATTATGCTCTGCATGATAGGTTAGTAGATATGCGGCAGCGATAAAATTTGGGACATATCCTTGTGTTTCCGTTGGTAAATATGGCCTTACTTCCCAATAGGTCTTTTTGTTTCCCGACCTAATTATTGCATGATTAACATTGCCTGGGCCTGCATTATAAGCTGCTAATGCTAAATTCCAATCGCCATAAATGCCATATAATTGTTTTAAAAATCGGCACGCAGCATCCGTAGCTTTATCCGGATCCATTCGTTCATCAACGTAAGAGTTCTCTTCAAGTCCAAAATACAAGCCTGTTTTATACATAAATTGCCATAAACCGAGGGCGCCTGCCTTTGATTTAACTTGTGGCCTTAGGCCGCTTTCAATAACTGCTAAAAAACGAAGCTCAATAGGCAATCCATATTCTGCCAATTTCTCCTTAAATAATTCAAAATACAATTCCGATCTTCCAAGAACAATCCGTGCAAACCCACGGCGTTTAGCGACAAAAAACTTAAGCGTTGCGAGCGTATTATCGTTGCAATCCATATGGAAAGGGGTGCGCTGGCTCATTTCTTCTAAACGCTGGCAATACACATCATCAGAAAACGTTGGTAAATCCGATGATTCATAGTTTAAGGCTGCTATAATTGAATCATAATTGGATTGATTGGCATAATCAGCATAAAACAAGTTTAAACTTTGTTCAATGGTATTAATAAACGGGATTGCATTAAGTGAATCCGATGATTTCGCACGCGGCGATACCTTCTGTGCGAAACCAAAAGACATTACAAATAAAAAACTACTTAAAATGAGTATTGGTTTCATTTATTAATTTCCTCTACGTATTTAGCAAAGTTAAACAATTGATCTTCTTCAAACCTGTTTGACATAATCTGAATACCATATGGCATACCATTGGTGTGAGTTTTAAACGGCATGCTTAAAGCAGGATTACCCGTAATATTAGCATGAACAGTAAAAATATCTTGCAAATACATTTGGATGGCATCTTTTATCGCGCCTATCTCAAATGCAGTGGTGGGAGTAGTTGGCAAGAGTAATACATCTACTGAATTAAAAATAACATCTGTTGCATTTTTCATAAGCCGCCTAGCCTTCTGCGCTTTAGTATAATAAGCGTCATAATAGCCCTGTGACAAGACGAATGTTCCTGTCATAATGCGTCTTTTTACTTCAGGTCCGAAACCCTCAGAACGAGATAATACGTACGTTTCTTCCACTCCTTTTGCTTGGCTACTTCTGTATCCGTAATGAACCCCATCAAATCGAGATAAATTTGAAGACGCTTCTGCGGTAGATAAAACATAATATGTTGGTACGATGTAATCTAGAAAAGGAAAACTTATTGGGATTATTTCAACTCCCTTATCTGAAAGTTTGGCGATAAAATTATCGATTTCGCATTTAATTTCCGGATCCAAACCAGGATGATTCAATCCCTCAATCAATACGCCTACCCTAAATGATTTATTGGCTAATGGAAAGTTTGTAGCAAATGGAATAGAAGACGTCGTGGCATCCATTTGATCTTCTCCGGCCATTATGGAGTATAACAATACTGTATCTTCAATACAATTCGTAAAAGTGCCGATTTGATCGAAAGAAGAGGCGTATGCAATAAGACCATAACGGCTAATTCTTCCATAGGTCGGTTTTAGACCATAAATCCCTGTCCAAGATGCCGGTTGACGAACGGAACCGCCCGTGTCGCTACCTAGGGCAACAGTACAAAGTCCTGCCGAAACAGCTACTGCCGATCCTCCTGAAGAACCTCCAGAAACATAAGCGATATTATGATTATTTTTTACTGGACCAAAAGCAGATGTTTCATTTGAACTTCCCATAGCAAACTCATCGCAATTGAGTCTACCAATGACAATCGCATCTTCATCTAATAAACGTTGTAGTGCTGTTGCGGTATAAAGCGATTCGAAACCAGCTAAAATTTTTGATGAGCAGGAAACGTGATGATTTTTATAACAAATATTGTCTTTTATCCCTACAACGACTCCGGCTAATTTTCCTGCAGTTCCGGCAACTATTTTTTTGTCTACTGCGATTGCATTTGCACGAACACTTTCATTGAAGACCTCAATAAAAGCATTCAATGCTATGTTTTCTTCAATCTTTGAAAGGTATTGTTCAACGATTGAAATAACCGTTTCACCAGACTGAATTCTCAACCTGACATCATCGATTGAACCTTGCATAAATTATTTTTGCTCTATGTTACTATCTGCTGAGTTTTCTTTGACTTCGGCCTGTTTTTCATCCCCTTTAGATGCATCCTTAAATTCTTTAACGCCTTGACCTAGTCCGCGCATTAACTCCGGAATTTTTTTGCCACCAAAGAAAAGTAGCACAATAACTAATACTATAAGTAGTATTTGACCCGGACCGACAACTCCTAATGTAAACATAATTTCTATTTTTTTTGTTTTTACTATATTATTATAACTATTATTTCTTTTATAGTTTTCTTGCCACTTCTACCTCTTCGTATGCCTCTACGACATCACCAATTTGAATGGCATCAAATTTATCAATATTTAAGCCACATTCATAATTATTTTTAACTTCTTTGACATCGTCTTTGAATCGTTTTAAAGAGCCAAGTACACCAGAGTGAATCACAATTCCATCTCGAATTACACGCACCTTAGAGGTTCTTTTTATGCTTCCATCAAGCACATAACATCCTGCGATTGTTCCAACTTTTGTGATGTCAAATGTTTCTCGAATTTCTGCAGAACCCAGTATTTTCTCCTCAATATCTGGAGACAACATTCCCTCCATAGCAGATTTAATTTCCTCAATTGCTTTATAGATAATAGAATAAAGTCTGATATCAATTTGTTCCGTTTCGGCTAACTTTCTTGCGCCAATAGACGGTCTCACTTGGAAACCAATAATAATCGCATCAGAAGCAGAAGCTAAATTAACATCGGCTTCAGTGATTGCACCAACCCCTTTGTGAATTATATTTACTTGAATTTCTTCCGTTGATAAGTTAATCAAGGCATCCGATAAAGCTTCAATTGAACCATCCACGTCACCTTTAACAATAATGTTGAGTTCCTTAAAATCACCAATTGCCAAACGTCGCCCAATTTCGTCAAGCGTAATGTGTTTTGTTGTTCTAAGACCTTGTTCACGGAACAGCTGCTCGCGTTTAGTGGCAATTGTCTTTGCTTCTTTTTCATCATCAAGTACATTGAATTTATCTCCTGCACTAGGCGCACCATTGATTCCGAGTACGGATACTGGTTGAGATGGACCTGCTTCCGAAATAGAATTTCCATGCTCATCTTGCATCGCCCTCACTTTTCCAAAATGACGCCCCACTAAAATAGCGTCTCCAATTTTCATGGTACCTGCTTGAACAAGCATATTAGTAACATAACCCTTTCCTTTATCAAGAGAAGATTCGATTACTGTACCGATGGCATTTTTATTTGGGTTGGCCTTTAATTCGAGTATATCTGCTTCGAGTAATACCTTATCTAATAATTCTTCTATGTTTAAATTTTGTCGAGCAGAAATTTCCTGACATTGGTATTTTCCTCCCCAATCTTCTACCAAGATATTCATCTGAGACAATTGCTCTCTAATTTTATCTGGATTAGAACCCGCTTTATCAATTTTATTAATCGCAAAGATCATCGGAACATTTGCTGCTTGAGCGTGGGAAATTGCTTCTTTCGTTTGAGGCATAACATCATCGTCTGCAGCTACAAGAATAATTGCCACGTCTGTCACTTGAGCACCCCTTGCTCTCATCGCTGTAAAAGCTTCGTGGCCAGGTGTATCAAGGAAAGTTAATCTACGATTATCTTTTAGCAGCAAAGAATATGCTCCAATATGCTGGGTAATTCCCCCTGCCTCACCATCTGTTACGTTCGCATTACGAATTCTATCGAGGAGTGACGTTTTACCGTGATCGACGTGACCCATAACCGTAATAATAGGAGGACGAGTAAGTAAATCTTCGGGTAAATCTTCCACTATTGTAATTGATTCCTGTACTTCGGCAGAAACGAATTCCGTTTCAAATCCAAATTCATCGGCCACAATTTGAATGGTTTCAGCATCTAAACGTTGATTTATTGATGCGAAAATTCCCAAAGACATACACACAGAGATGACCTGTGTTGGCTGAACGCTCATCATGCTAGCTAATTCAGAAACGGTAACAAACTCGGTAAGCTTAATGATTTTCTCCTCTAATTCTGCCAATTCCATTTCCTCTTGGCGTTTTTGAGCGAAAGAATCTCGTTTAATTCTTCTGTTTTTAGATGATTTTGATTTACCTCCTTTATTAGAAAGGCGCGCCAAAGTATCTTTTATTTCTTTTTGGATATCTTGTTCAGAAATTTCCTTTTTTGGAACAATCCCCGTTCCCTTAGATGCTGGCGATGCTGCATGTCCTGATGGACTTTGAGTCGCGGGTGGGGTGTCTACTTTTTTAATTCGCTTGCGCTTGCGTTTGCTATTAGCTGATTCAGATTGAATGGAAGGCGATTTCGGTTTTTCAACCGGCAACTCGATCTTTCCAAGTACGGTTGGTCCACTGAGCACCTTTCGTTCACTTCTAATTGTTTCAATCACATGAGGTTCTGCGGCTTGAACAGGTGCCTCAGTAACTTTGATTTCCTCTTTAATTACTTCCTCTATCTTTTCTTTAGGCGCTTCAGGAGTAGGTGTTTTCTTGTCGGGTCTTGTTTTTTGATTAATCGCATCAAGGTCTATTTTTCCAACAATTTGAACAGACAACTCTTTCTTCTCTTCGGGAACTTGAATTAATTGTATTGGTTCTTCTTTCTCCTTTATTTCTTTGGTAGGTATTTGTTCTGCTGCTTTTGGAGCGCTAAAAACCTGACGCTTAATTTCGTCCAAATTAATATCAGCATCATCTTCCTCCTCGGAACTCGATTTTACATCAACTTTATCCCCTTCACGAACATCTTTTAACGAAAGCGATTCTCGCTTTTCACGCATTGCAGGGCCTTTTGATTGCTCTTTCATGCTTTGATCCGCGGCAAATTCAGTACACAACAAATCAAAATGTTCCGGGTCCAATTTAGTATTTGGATTTGAATCAATTTTCACCCCCTTGGACTCCAAAAACTCAACCAATGAAGGCAACCCAACATTCAATTCACTTGCTGCTTTTCCTAATCTTATTGGTTTTCCAGCCATAAATCAGTTTTCTTTCTTAAAATATAATATTAAATTTATTCAAATTCCGCTTTCAGGATGCGGAACACCTCTTCAATTGTTTCTTTCTCTAAATCTGTTCGTTTTACGAGATCTTCAATGCCTATTTCTAAAACTGCTTTAGCCGTATCGCATCCTATTGACTTTAATTCATCAATAATCCAGCTATCAATTTCATCTGCAAATTCCTCTAAATCAACATCTTCAATATCAATTTCTCCATCACGATAGACATCAATTTCATATCCGCAAAGTTTTCCTGCAAGCTTGATATTGTTACCTCCTTTACCGATAGCCAAGGACACTTGGTCTGGCTTTAAATAAACCTTCACTCGTTTTTCTTCCTCATTAATATCGAGGGATGAAATTTTAGCAGGTGAAAGCGCTCTCTGAATAAGCAATTGATTATTTGATGTGTAGTTTATAACATCTATGTTTTCATTTCGAAGCTCTCGAACGATTCCGTGTATACGAGACCCTTTCATTCCAACACAAGCACCAACAGGATCAACTCGGTCATCATAGGATTCAACAGCAACTTTTGCTCTTTCCCCTGGCTCTCTTACAATTTTTTTAATGGTAATCAAACCATCGAACACTTCCGGAACTTCCAATTCAAACAGACGTTCCAAAAATTCAGGAGCTGTTCTTGAAAGGATAATAACAGGCGTGCTATTTCTCATATCTACCTTAGAAACAACTGCACGAACGGTCTCTCCTTTTTTGAAGAAGTCGGCAGGAATTTGTTCAGATTTAGGTAATAATAATTCATTTTGGTCGTCATCCATTACTAGGATTTCTTTTTTCCAAACTTGATAAACCTCACCAGTAACAATTTCACCGACACGTTCCTTATATTTTTTGTATAAATGATCTTTTTCAAGCTCAAGAATACGCGAAATTAAATTCTGCCTTAACGATAAGATATTGCGTCTACCGAAATCAGCGAACTTAAATTCTTCAGTAACCTCCTCACCTATTTCAAAATCGGGCTCGATTTTAATCGCGTCTGAGTAAGCTATTTCAACGTTAGGATCCTCCACCTCGCCATCATCAACAATTTCTTTATTTAAGAAAATTTGGACATCCCCTTTATCGATATTAACGATGATGTCAATGTGCTCATCAGTTTCAAATTTCTTTTTAAACATGGCCCTAAACACATCTTCTAGTATGTGCTGCATGGTTTGTTTATCAATGTTTTTTAAATCCTTAAACTCCAAAAAGGAGTCAACAAGTTCAACACTATTCATAACTAATCATTTAAAAGATATTACAATTTTTGATTCTTTAACATCCGTGAAATTGACCTCTCGGACTTCATCGAACATCATTTTTTTTTTCTTGTTTTCTATTTGTTTAGACACTTGCTCATTTATAAACATAGCGTCATCCGTAATTTTTAATAATTCTCCTTCAATTTTTTTTCCATCTTTAAGTACCGTTTCAATACGCCGCCCAATATTTTTAACATATTGGTTTATATGGCGCAATGGCTTATCTAGACCGGCAGACGAAACGTGTAATTCAAAATCTTCTTCTTCTCGATCTAAGTTATGCTCCACATTTCTAGAAACAGAAACACAATCCGTAACTGTAACGCCACCATTGATTTTATCAATCTCAACATGGATGGTATTGGTAGAAGAAATTGACAATTCAACGATGTATAAGCCGTTGTTTAATTCCTCCATTCGTTCTTCAACGAGCGCTATAACTTTTTCTTTGTTAATCATTGGCAAAAAAAGAGGGGACTTTCGTCCCCTCGTTCTGTTTTTATAATTATGGTACAAATGTAAGCATTAATTTCTAATCTACAAATGAAAATCATTAAAATAGCGAGTACCTTTACAATATGCTTATTGAAATAGATAATAAAATTATTTCTTCGGAAATTTTCGAACGTAAATTCGTTTGTGATTTAAGCGCTTGCAAGGGAGCTTGTTGCGTGGAGGGTGATGCTGGTGCACCACTGAAAAATGAAGAGGCCTTGCTTCTTGCCAAAAATATTGAGAAAATTATCCCTTATATGAGGGCTGAAGGCATTAAGGCTATTCAATCAAACGGAATTTCATGCAAGGATGCGGAAAATGAACTAACAACCAGCTTGATTGACGGGAAAGAATGTGCATTTGTTCACTTTGATGATCATCAGGTTGCTAAATGCGCTATTGAAACCGCTTATTTGGCGGGAAGTATTCCGAACCTAAAACCCTTGTCCTGTCATTTGTATCCAATACGGATAAAGGAATTTAACAACTATACCGCGGTAAATTATGATGAGTGGAAAATCTGCGCACCAGCCTGTGTATGTGGCGAAAAATTATCCGTTCCTGTGTATCGTTTTTTAAAGGCGCCGCTAATAAGGGCATTTGGCGACGAATTTTATCAAACGTTGGAAACTATCGCTATAGAGATTAATAATTTAGATTAACCAATCTATCTCAACTAAGCACAAATAAGCGAATTATTAATGTTCCTCTTCCCCATCTGCCAATGGTACCGTTTGCGGAATGAAGTCCACCTCTGATCCTGGTTTAGAATAATCGTAAGGCCATCTATGAACAGTAGGAAGTTCTCCAGGCCAATTACCATGGATATGCTCTACAGGTGTAGTCCATTCTAATGTTGTCGAATTCCAAGGGTTTTGAGTAGCTTTTGGCCCCCTAAAAATGCTGTAAAAGAAATTAAAAAGGAATACCAACTGTCCTAAGGCGGAAATTATTGCAAAAATGGTGATAATGATGTTTAAGTCCATAATCATGTTATAGGAACTCTCGTTAAAGTCGCCAAATGAAGATGAGTCATAATAGCGCCTTGGGGCACCAGCTAATCCAACAAAATGCATTGGGAAGAAAACACCGTAGGCTCCAATAAGCGTAATCCAAAAATGCACATAACCCAATCGCAAGTTCATCATACGACCATACATTTTCGGAAACCAATGGTAAACACCTGCGAACATTCCAAATACAGCAGACATTCCCATTACGATATGAAAGTGAGCAACCACAAAATATGTATCATGGATAGCAATATCTAAAGCCGAATCCGCTAAAATAATTCCTGTTACTCCTCCTGTAATAAACGTAGAAACAAGTGCAATGGCAAATAACATAGCGGGTGTAAAAATCAATGATCCACGCCAAAGAGTTGTTAAATAATTAAACACTTTCACAGCAGAAGGAATGGCGATCAAAAGAGTGGTAAATACAAAGACGCTTCCTAGAAATGGGTTCATCCCTGTAATAAACATGTGGTGGCCCCAAACAATAAAGGAAAGAAAGCCAATCGCTAAGATAGAACCAATCATTGCTTTATAACCGAAAATTGGCTTGCGCGAATTAGTCGCTATAATTTCAGAAGAAAGGCCTAATGCCGGTAATAATACAATGTATACTTCTGGATGTCCTAAAAACCAGAATAAGTGTTGGAACAATATCGGCGATCCACCATGGTTAGCGAGCATCTCTCCACCTACAATGATATCAGACAAGAAAAAACTAGTGCCAACTAGGCGATCCATCATTAAAAGAAGCGCCGCGGAAAGCAAAACAGGAAAGGAAAGTACTCCCAAAATTGCCGTTACAAAAAATGTCCATATCGTCAATGGCATTCTAGTCATGGTCATCCCTTGAGTTCTTAAGTTAATTACTGTAACAATATAATTAAGGCTTCCAATTAAAGAACCAGCAATAAAAATTGCCATCGACAAAAGCCATAATGTCATTCCCGTTCCAGATCCTGACATTGCTTGAGGGAGAGCAGATAGCGGCGGATAAATTGTCCATCCTGCCATAGCTGGTCCTGTCGAAATAAACAAAGAATAAAGCATGATCAATGAAGAAATTAAAAAGAACCAATAAGACAACATATTCAAGAATCCGGATGCCATATCTCTTGCTCCTAATTGCAGCGGTATTAGTATGTTGGAAAATGTACCTGATAAACCACCAGTTAGGAGGAAAAATACCATAATAGTACCATGGATGGTTACTAAACCAAGGTACATGTCTTCTTTTAATACTCCATTAGGTGCCCATTGTTCTCCGAGAAAAAAGGATAAAAAATCAGAGCTTTCACCCGGCCAAGCAAGCTGAATTCTGAACAAGACAGATAACAACATGGCAACGATTCCCATAAATACAGCAGTCATCAAAAACTGCTTACCGATCATTTTATGATCCTGACTAAAAATGTACTTTGAAACAAATCCTTCTTCATGGTGATGTTCATCATGGTGCATGTCTGCGTGGTTGTGTTCGTCGTGTGCTACTGAAGCCATTTCTACTAATTTATATTAATAATTAATCTTTTAAAGTATCTATTACATTTTTGCTGGCGCTTGATTAACTGGCGCAGCCTCAGCTATAGCGGGAAAATACTTTGCGCTGAACGTCTCTTTAGACTTTTGCTTCATCCAGCTATCAAATGATTTTTTATCCATAACTACAACAATCATTTTCATCTTATAATGCGCACCACCACAAATTTTGTTGCACAATAAGACAAAATGAAACTTAGGGTCATTCATCTTTTTTCGCATCTGCTCGGTTGTCAGAATGGGTGTGAATTTCGTTCTTGTCGTCATCCCTGGAACATTGTTCATTTGAGCACGAAACTGAGGAAAATATGCCGAATGTATTACGTCTTTCGCTCTAAAATTGAATTCGTAGGGCTGATTGACACATAAGTAAAGCGTATCTTTTTGAATAATATCATCCCACGCAGAATTATCTAGGGCTTTGGAATGATGGCCCTTCATTTGAAACAACAAGCGCAACAAACGTTCCTTCCTTGATAAATCGGTACGCAAGGCATTCATTGTTGAATCATTTAAAACAGTATCTCTATTGTTTAAAATTCGTTGAAGTGCATCAATACCAGAAGGGCCTTCTAACATTATACGTATTGAGGTGTCAATAGTATTAGATGTAAGAAGAGCTAATTCATTATTATCGGTTGTTAATTTATAATCATGACGACCTAAAACATTATCTGCTCCTGAATACCTTGCAGTCCAATCAAACTGCTTAGAAAAAAGCTCAATTCTAACTGCATCACTTCCTGACATTGCTGTTAATTTATTCCAAGACTTTAAACCAAGAATGATAATTACCGCCATAACTACTGCAGGTACAATTGTCCATATCAACTCAAGCTTATTATTGTGAGGATAATAATATGCTTTTACGCCTGGTTTACGCACGTATTTGAAAGAAAAATAAAACAGTAGAAAATTTGTAAAGAAAAAGATGATGAGAATAATCACAAAATTTAAATTTAATAACCAATCTGTTTCAACCCCTTCATTAGAAGCAGCAACGCCACGGCCTGTCCAGCCATACTTAATCATTAAATAAATAAGTCCCAAAAATTGAAAAATCATAAAAATAAGCATCATCCTAGCATTAAGGACATTGTCTCTATTCGACACTTCGTTTTCACCAGTTTTTCGCAACTTAGAGGATAACTCATACACCCTTACTAGTTGAGATATGGCAATGGTTCCTAAAATTACTGCAATTAAAATAATTAATTTATTTTCCATTTGTTCTTCAATTATTTTTTATCAAATTTCATGGTGAATACTTTCGTCCAAAAACGGATGATTCACCGGTGTTAGCGGCGCTTTTGTTAAATTTCTTAATACTACAAAGATAAATCCTCCAAGTACCATAAGAGCCATTCCGATTTCAATAAAACCAATAGTGGCATTTGATCCAAGGGAACCTGCTGAAACCATAATATAAACATCTAGCCAATGCCCTGCTAAGATTATGAGTCCAACAAATGTTAAAATTCCAAAATTACGTTTCGCGTCTCTTGACATGAGAATAAGCATTGGGAAAGCGAAATTTATAATAAACATAGCAAAGTAAAGCACTTTAAAGTTTTCGATACGCATTACGAAATAGGTTACTTCTTCACCAATATTTGCATACCAAATAAGCATGAATTGCGAAAACCATAAATACGACCACAGAAAAGATGTAGCAAAGGTCCATTTACCTAAGTCATGAATATGTGAATCATTAACCTTAGGGAGATACCCTAGCTTTTTCAAATACATGGTTGTAATAACGAGAACGACCATAGACGAGCACCACATTCCTGCGAAAGTATACCACCCATAAAGAGTAGAAAACCAATGTACATCAATTGACATTAACCAATCCCATGCTGAAGTTGAACTGAAAACAGCGAAGAACACTAAAAACATCGCTCCCCTCTTATAATTTTTAAAGTGTAAATCTGTACCTCCGCGAAGATCTTCTTCAATAGATCGTTTTTTAAATCCTCTAAGAAACAAGAAATACGTTGTGAAATAAATCAATGTTCTTATCCAAAAGAACCAGACATTAAGATAAGCAGATTTCCCCTGAATGATTTCATCATGCTTAACCACTTCACTATCCATCCAAATGTAGATGTGAGCACCATCTAAAATTGTAATAATTAATAAAGCAAATCCCAACAGAGCCATGCCATAAGGAAGAAATCCAGCTACAGCCTCAATAACTCTTTTAACAGAAGCATACCAACCAGATTCCGTTGCGTAATTTAACGCTAAAAAGAATAAAGCGCCAAGACCTAAAGCGAAGAAGAAAAACCCATTAATTAAGCCATTGGTTAATATTCGGGTAACGAAATGAGCATCGTTGTAGCCCATCACAACGCCAACTATTAGCATTGCTAAACCAGCGAGAACAATAAAACGTATTGTTTTTTTGGATTCCGGTGTAATGTTAAATTCCATGCCTATTATTATTTCGTTTTAGTTGCTGATGAATCACTAATTGCTTTTGTTTTTGGATTCCCACTTTCATCAAATTTACCATAATCAGGATTTTGAAATTGGCGAACATAGTGAACAAGTGTCCAAATTTCTTTTTTAGACACTAAAGAATTATGAGCACCCATCATTCCTTTACCATAATAAATGGAGTAAAAAATTTGTCCATCAGAAAGGCTCGATCTATCGGCATAAGCTGGGACACCTACATAAGCGCCACTTAAAACCATTGGTCCATTTCCATCACCTTTTTCACCATGACAATGTTGACACATTGCCGTATACAATTCTTTACCTTTCATTAACATTTCACTGCTATTTTTGTTCGTCAAAACCAATGGGTTTATATCCTTTGCTGCCAGAGCATACTCATCTGCCAAACTAAAATCAAATCCATATAAGCCATGTGTTTCTCTAAAACTAATGTTAGCTTTTCGAATATATGGTAACATAAAACTTATGTCAACACTATCCTTCTTTCCTCCATAATATGGAACAGTATGACTTGGTGGCGTTAGGGCAGATAGTGCCATTTTATACTTCATATTTTCTCTCCCTCGTATTTCACCGTAATCAACATAGGGCTCAATGGATGGTGTTCTGTACATATCAGGCATGTATTCCAATCCGGAACTATCTGGATTAGAAACACAAGAGCCTAAACCCAACAATATAATAGTTACAGCTGTGATATGAATAACAAAAACTAGCGGTCTTCTCATCTTTTATTTAGTTAATTCGCTTACTTAATCTCTTTTTTATCAATTTCGACAAATCCAGTATTTTTCAGTATTTCATCAATATCCTTTTCACTAGAATTAAGGTTGTCTGACATTCTTATTTCCATTACAAAACGATCATCGGTAGTCCTCGGGTCAGGGTTTTGAGCTGGCATCCCGGGCAATGTTTTATTGGCTAATAAGTAGGTAATTGCCATGCCGTGAGCAGCACAAAGAACTGTAAATTCGAAAGTTACAGGAACAAAAGCCAACATATTTTCCAAATAACTAAAGTTTGGCTTCCCACCTATGTTCATTGGCCAATCTGTTACCATGAAGAAACGCATTCCTACTGTGGCCAGCATTAAACCCGTTAGGCCATATAAAAAAGCCATAATTCCTAAGCGAGTATTTTTAATGCCAATTATGGGGTCAATTCCGTGGATCGGAAATGGGCTAAATACCTCCGCTATTTTTATTCCTTTTGACACAAGTACTTTAGCGCCGTCTTTTAGCACTTCCTCGTCATCGTACATAACATAAATTACTTTCTCTGCCATCTCGATATTGCGTATTAATGGTGTTTATGATAATCTGGTGCCTCCTTATAAGACTGCCCCGAACCTTTTAAAATTGTTTTAATTTCATTAAGTGCCAACACTGGAAAATACCTTGCAAACAATAAAAAGAAGACAAAGAAAATACCAATAGTGCCAATATATACCCCGATATCAATATGACTCGGATAATGCATGCTCCAAGCAGAAGGTAAATAATCCCTATGAATTGACGTAACGATGATTACATATCGCTCAAACCACATCCCTATATTTACAACAATGGAGATAAAGAAAGTAAATAGCAAGCTTCTTCTTAATTTTCTAATCCACATGAGCTGAGGAGAAATAACATTACACGTCATCATCGACCAATATGCCCACCAATATGGTCCCGTAGCTCTGTTTAAAAATGCATATGCTTCATATTCAACCCCCGAATACCATGAAATAAATAATTCAGTAATGTAAGCTGTACCAACGATAGAACCCGTTACCATAATAACGATATTCATATACTCAACATGTTTTGTATGGATATAAGCCTCTAAGCCCATAGCCTTTCTCATTACTAACAAAAGAGTTTGCACCATGGCGAATCCAGAAAAAACAGCTCCCGCAACAAAATACGGAGGGAAAATAGTCGTATGCCAACCTGGTACAATAGACGTAGCAAAATCGAAAGATACAATTGAGTGAACAGAGAATACGAGTGGCGTTGCAAGTCCGGCCAATACCAGAGAAACCGTCTCAAACCTATTCCAATGCTTTGCTCTACCTGACCAACCAAATGATAATATAGAATACATCTTTTTAGATACAGGCTTTTTAGCGCGGTCACGAATGGTTGCAAAATCCGGGATAAGACCAATATACCAAAATACTAAGGATACGGATAAATATGTTGAAATAGCGAATACATCCCACAGTAAGGGAGAGTTAAAGTTTACCCATAAAGAACCAAATTGATTTGGAAGAGGAAGTACCCAATATCCTACCCACAAACGACCCATGTGAATCAATGGGAAGAGACCAGCCATAAATACGGCGAAAATAGTCATTGCTTCTGCAGAACGATTAATTGCCATTCTCCATTTTTGCCTAAATAAAAGTAAAACTGCGGAAATTAAAGTGCCTGCGTGACCAATACCAACCCACCAAACAAAATTCGTGATATCCCATGCCCAACCTATCGTTTTGTTTAATCCCCAAACTCCAATTCCTGTTCCCAATAAATAAACGATACAACCAATTCCGTATAAAGCAATTATTAGCGCAATGCCAAATAAAATATACCACATTCGTGGCGCTTTATCTTCGATAGGTCGACATACGTCTTCTGTTACATCGTGGTAACTTTTGTGACCTAGTATAAGTGGTTCTCTAATCGCTGCTTCTTTTTGCATGCTATATCAATTTACTATTAATGATGCGCTTTTTTTTCTTCGTGGTGAGCAGGGGTTTTAGCTACCTGCAAACTTGCTAATAAATCATTTTCTTCATTCCTAACCTTTACTTTATACCAAACATTTGGTTTTACACCAATCTCTTCTAATGCTTGGTAAGCTCTATCGTTTTTAGAACTAGAATATACGGCGGATTTAACATCGTTCCAATCTCCAACCAC
This sequence comes from Flavobacteriales bacterium, assembly GCA_947462255.1. Lineage (GTDB taxonomy): Bacteria > Bacteroidota > Bacteroidia > Flavobacteriales_D > Crocinitomicaceae > UBA952. The sequence continues at coordinate 39,310 of CANHOA010000011.1, forward strand.
AATGGCGTTAGTAGGACAGGCATCCGAACAAGCTGTGGCAAATTCACCATCTTGTATTGTTCTAGATTCTTTTTTAGCTACTAATTTTGTTGCCTGAATTCGTTGAACGCAGAAAGAACACTTCTCCATTACTCCTCGAGTTCTTACGGTAACATCTGGATTTAAAACCATTCTGCCTAGATCGTCCTGTGCAGGATTGACCTCCGTAAATTTCTTGTAAGAAGGATAGTTGAACCAATTGAATCTTCTTACTTTATAAGGACAGTTATTTGCGCAATATCGAGTTCCGATACAACGATTATAAGCCATTTGATTTAAGCCTTCATTACTATGTGTTGTTGCTGCAACAGGACAAACCGTTTCACAAGGCGCATGATTACAATGATGACACATCATCGGCATATGAATCACTTTTGGATTTTCCGCAGCGATTTCCGCTTTATCATAACTAAACGTATCCTTGTCTTTTCGCTGACCTATAGTAGCTTCTTCATCAGAGGCGAAATACCGATCAATTCTCAACCAGTGCATCTCACGTCCACGTCTTACCTCATCTTTTCCAACAACAGGAACGTTGTTTTCTGATTGACACGCTATTAAACAAGAACCACAACCGATGCAAGACGACAAGTCAACAGTCATTCCCCATCGATGACCAATTTTCTCTACCGGATGAGCATCCCAAAGGTCAAATTCGCTATTAGGAACTTCTTCATGGTGTCCTTCGCTATTTAATTTTTGAAGGGTATGTGCTGGATTATATGCTTCCTTTCCTTTTTGAGTAAATATTGGCAAGGTTGTTTCACGAACGATGGAATGTCTTGCCATCACTGTGTGATGAATTTGAGTGGCTGCAATCGAATAGCTTCCTTCCTCTTTTGAAAGCTTACCAATAACATCATAGTTTAAACAACCGTTTTCATTAGAAACAAATCGGAAAACATTTACTCCAATAGGTTTTAATGTCCCGTTAGCGTCTACTGCATGACCGCCGTATTCTTTCGTTTGGAAGGCTGCTTTTCCGATAACCTCCCCGTTTGCTCCACGTCCATATCCAACTGCAATACCTATTGTTTTTAACGCTTGGCCTGGCAATGGATATACTGGAAGGGTTACTTTATTTCCATTTACAGTAACTGTTGCTAGACTTAATCCGTGCTCTTGATCATACGTAGTAACAAACCCTTGGCTTTTCATTTCAACCGGATTCATTGTAATGTAATTATCCCAAGTCGCCTTTGTTATTGGATCTGGCATTTCTTGAAGCCAAGGATTATTGGCCTGACGACCGTCACCAATGGCACTTTTTTGATATAAAATAACTTCTAGGTCGCTTGAAGCTGGCAAATTAGTTACGTTACCCTCTTTAAACGCTGTTAATGTATTCACTTCACCAGTTATAGCCTCACAACTATTATGTGTAGAATAAGCGAAATCTCCCATTGGGAAACGCTTTTCATAATTTTCTTTCACTAGGTTGTAGGCCGTTTGCGAATCTTTGCCTAAACGAATTGATTTTCCAGCCCAAACGGAAAACGTTTCAATAATTGATGCTGTATCGTGAAGTGGGCGAATCGTTGGCTGCGCTATTGCGTAATGATTATTTGTAGGCATATAGTCAGCCCAGGTCTCTAAAGCATGATGATCAGGACAAATATATGTACATAAACTTGCTGTTTCGTCTGAATAAGCAGCAAAAGAAATTGATGTTTTAATATTTTTTAGGGCTTTTCCAAAAGCTTCGCCATTAGGTAAAGAATAAACAGGATTTACTCCTAAAAACATAAGGGCATCTGGACCTTTTCCTGAAATGACATCGGCTGCCAAAGTAATTACTTTTGCATCATCCGATTTAAATAACTTGAGGTCATTGCTTAAGTCGATGGTTGTACCATAGGCTCCCAACAACTGATTTAATTGATTGGTTAATAATTGCAGACCCGTATTATTTGAACCACAAACCACCAATGACTTAGCTTTAGAACTCTTTAAAGATAAAAGTGCTTGATCAGCAATTTTCTTCGTCGCGCTATCCAAATCAGATTTTACAGCACATTTTCCGTTAAGACCTTTAATTAAATAGGATAAAACAGCTGCATATTCGGACGGCTTTGCCATGGCTCTATAATCAGCATTAGATCCTGCCAACGACATAAACGATTCAAATTGAAAATGCTTTGACATCGATTTTGAATCTGGATTTCTCGTTAATCCGTATTGCTTTGTATATTCAGTAGCTAACAACCAAGTGCCTAAAAAATCAGCGCCGATGCTAACAATAGTTTGCGCTTTCGAGAAATTATAACTTGGGATAACTGCTGCACCAAAATTTTGAGCGTTTGCATTTCGAATAGCTGAATAAGAAACCGCATCATATTGAATGTGATTGAATGTCTGACCATTAGCACTCAAAGTCATAGACATATCATTGATTTGCTTTTGAAGCGTAGGGCTAATGATAGTGTTCGAAAGTAATGTTACGGACTTTGCACTTTTTAAAGACTTAGTAATTGAGCCATCAACAGTTGCCCATGATACCGAATTTCCTTTTTCCATCGGGCCCGTTAAACGTGCGCTGTCGTATAAACCTAAAATGGAAGCAATAATTTGAGGGTTTACAGCACCTTTTGTTAAACCAAAGTCTTTGTTTCCTTTAATAAAAATTGGGCGACCTTCTCTTGTTTTTACTAGAATACTAGCATAAGAAGAACCATCATAATAAGTTGAAGCGTACCATGTCGGCATGCCTGGCGTAACATGTTCCGGCTTCACAACATATGGAACAGCCTTTGTTACAGGCGCCTCACAAGCAGCTAATGTTGCAGCGGCAACAGAGAAGCCTAAAAACTTTAAAAAATCTCTTCTTCCCGTCGAGGTTTCGTCTAAATTATCGCTTGATAAAAAAGCTTCTACCGTTTGTTGAGAAGGAAACTCGTTCTCTTTATGCTTAATAAACTCAGGTGTTTCCTTTAGTTCTTCAAGACCTTTCCAATATTTTCTTGCCATTCCCATGTTTTTCTGACTATGACCTAATTATTAATAATGACATTTCGCACATTCCCAACCGCCTAATTCACTCACGGTTACCTTACCATCCTTTAGATACTTTTTGTACAATGATTTATCATTATCTCTCAATCGACGATGAATCTCATCATAATACCCATTTTTACCATCTCCTAAAGAGACTTCTTTAGCACCATGACACTCTATACACCAACCCATAGTTAATGTGGGTTTAGACAATTTTATATTACCCTCTATTTTATTTAGCTCTTCAACTGGCTGTACCTTAACTGCTTCAGACATTTTTGTCATATCACCATGGCACTGCTTACAATCTATCCCTCCCACAACTACGTGCTGAGAATGGTTAAAATATACGTGGTCTGGTAAAACGTGCACTTTATTCCATAAGATTGGCTTGGTGTTTCCTGTATATTTTCCTGAACCAGTTGGATCGTAACCTGCGGCTGAATAAATTTTCTTTACTTCTGCAGCATAAGGCTTGCCCTCACCGTTTATTTGCTTGTGACAATTCATACAAACATTTACAGTGGGTATGCCTGCTGATTTAGATTTCGTAACAGAATTATGGCAATACTTACAATCTATTCCATTAACACCCGCGTGCTTGTCGTGCGGAAATGCAATAGGTTGGGATGGCTGATAATTTTCAACAACATTGATGCGGCCAAGCCCTTGGAAAAGAGTAACAATTAACGATAAAAATATAACAAGCGTCCCAAGACCTACAGGCAATCTATATTTCCAAGCCCAAGCTTTAAATTCTTCGGTATAGGTTAGGTTATCATTAGGAGTGCTTTCACCTGTAGATATTTTTAACTGACGCCTTACCCCACCAACTGATAATATAATAATAATAAACATTGTGCTTAAAATGATCCACAACCAAGTGTTACCTCCTTCTTCGGAAGAGGCAGGATCCACGTCAACTACTGGAGCTCCATTTGCTGGGCCCGCAGTGGCAGGGTCTGGCTGCGCATCAACCCAATCTAAAATCTCATCGATTTGAACTTTTGAAAGCTCTGGAAAAGCATTCATTGCAGTGGCAGACCATTTAGAAACGCCCGCAGCATAAGGGTCGTTTGCGGCTGCCGTTTGCCAATTATTTACCCATTGGTAAATCGAACCTTCTTTTGCTCCGCCAGTAGACCATTTTTGACGAGCTTGGAATAGTTTTGGACCGGTGCCATTCTTGTGAGGTTGGTGACAGCTTGAACATTTAGCCTTAAAGTTGCCCCCTCCATCTGCAAATGATATGCTTGGGGAAAGAAAAACAAGCAAAGAAAAAACAAAGATAAACTTTGAAGGCATACGTTTAATCTTCTGAATATTAGATATTTTCATGAAAAAAGTTACTAAATTCTTACCTTAAAAATGCTTTAAAAATGCATTTTATCGCTTGCAAAATTAGGCAAATAGTGTTGTTTCATGACAATTTTATGACAAAAAAACTTTAATTTAAAATCATTCTAAATAAGGAGCGGAGAAATAGCAATTAAATACCCTTGCTTGTAACAAACAATATTGCTATTTTTGTATTAAACTAATAAATATGAATCCTTACGTGCTCATTATGTTTTTGCTTGTTTCTTTTAACTGGAATGCACAAATTACAATTAGCGGCAACGAGGGGATTTCACCACTTGTAACAAACTATAAAGAGGAGTGGAATGCTATGCCAGGCTATCGTTTACAAATATGTTTTGACAATAACAAAAGCATAGTCGATGAGGCAAAAAAAAAATTCTTACTTCTATATCCTAAAATAAATACGTACATGGTATTTGAAGATCCAAACTTCAATTTAATGGTTGGGGATTTCAGAACGTTAATTGCGGCGGAAAAAATTAAATTAAAAATTCAAGGGGAATTTACAGTAAGTATTATTCACAAAGCAATTATTAAGCTGCCAAGAATAGACTAGTTGATTATTGCCAACCTTGTGCTTTTAGCGGGATTAATTCGCCATTGGCATCAATTAAGTGCTTGCCATCTTCTTGAGCAGTCATGTATCCAATGGGTGTAAAGCTTGGATTGCCGGCTATCTTATCAAAATCAATTTGTGCCACAGTAAACAGCAACTCGTAATCTTCTCCGCCATTTAGCGCACAAGTAGTAGGCGAAATATTAAAATCAATCGCAGTAATTTTCGTTAGATCGTCCATTGGGATTTTCTCTTCAAAGAGTTGGCAACCCAATTTACTTTTTTCACAAAGATGAAACAAGTCTGAGGCTAGGCCATCCGAAATATCAATCATGGAAGTCGGAACAATGCCTAAATTGTCCAGCAACTCTACAACATCTATTCTTGCCTCTGGTTTTAATTGCCTTTTAATCAAGGCGTCAAACCCATCTAATTCTGGCTGAACGACAGGGTTAACTTTAAATACTTCGTTCTCCCTTTCTAATATCTGCAGGCCCAAATAAGACGCGCCCAAAGTGCCTGAAACCATGATTATATCATTTGCTTTTGCACCAGAACGAAGCGTAATCTTGTTGCTTTCTACTCGGCCCACTGCCGAAATAGAAATAACTAATCCGGAAACAGAAGAACTCATATCGCCACCAACCAAGTCAACATGAAAATCATCACAGGCTAAATTTATTCCATCATACAATTCGTCAAGTGCCTCTACTGGAAATTTACTCGAAACAGCTATTGACACTGTAATTTGTTCAGCCTTTCCGTTCATCGCGCAAATATCTGATATACCTATAGAAACCGCCTTATATCCTAAATGCTTTAGCGGAACATACATTAAATTAAAATGAATGCCTTCAACAAGTAAATCTGTGGTTAATAATAATGACTCTTTATCACTAAGCTCAATGATAGCCGAATCATCACCCACACCTAATACTGTATGGGGATTAGTTAAGCTAAGATTATTCGTTAAACGTTCGATTAAGCCAAATTTACCAATCGATTCGATAGTAGATGTTTTTCTGTTTGACATGCTAAAGGTTAATAAAAGAGTGTGGTTCGAAATAAATAAAATAATTCCTGGAACAAAATTAACATATTTAGTTGGCTTAATTACGGCTTATATTCAACGAGGAAAAACTGGGCTTTGTAGTTTTTAAGTAATGACTATTGCTGAATATCTTTATCTTTGAAATAAAAACATGAAACAGCTCCTTTTATTTTTTTTAATAGTGAATCAGTCGTTCTTTGCTCAGCAAGCTTCGAGTGCTAGCATATATCGAGCGCGATTTTTTATTGATAAGACACTAACGAATAAAGTACTCGTTTCAACAAGTGGTAGTCAAAACAACTTTTCAGGAAGCCTGTTTCGAATGCCATTAAATTACATTGATTCCATTAAACAAATTGTAGAACAAGGCGTCGGTAAAGAACTATATGCAGTGGCAGAGTGTCAGTATTTAAAGAAGGAAAATGGTAAGCTAAAAACCACCTATAACTCAGGACAATATGTTGGCGGATTACCGAAAGGATGCAAGAAAAAAGCGGTTTTTTCCTTCGAAAAAGATCTTTACGTCTTTTTAAAGATTCGTATCAATGCATTCCGGGGGGTTCAAATAGGAGGGGCAAACCTCAACTATTCAAAAGTGCGACCATACGTATTTATTCGTCTAAAGGCATTTGACGAAACTAGAAAAAAGGTTTACTCCAAGAAAATACGAATATATGATTTCGAGAAACTTGAAAGTGTTCAATATACATTGGGAAGTGTTTCTGTTCGGAATTCAGAAATAATCACGCCAGATCAAATTTGCGCGATGTTAAAAAAGACATTTTTAAAAATGTCAGAAAAAAAATAGACTTTTTTTCTTTAATATCGAGCACCTAGTGCTGTCGCTATGTAATAAAAACAAGCGTTAACGATAACAAATAAAAAATCCTGCCAAGAGCAGGATTTTATTTTTGTTGACCCACTAGGGCTCGAACCTAGACTCTACTGAACCAAAATCAGTTGTGTTGCCAGTTACACCATGGGTCATTTAAGGTGGCAAATTTAAGAACTTAATTTTAATTTTAAAGAAATTAGTAAAAAAGCGTGCAAAAATCTTTAAAGAATAATTTAATTAAACGAGTAATTGAAACGTTAATATTCCTAAATTCGCAGATATTGTTAGCATAAAACACAACAAATTACAATCATTATGACTTATTCAAAATGGAATGCATATTTAGGCTGGGGGATTTTTGGGATTGCATCGCTAGTATACTTATTAACTATTGAGGACACCGTAAGTTTGTGGGATTGTGGGGAATACATAACTGCCGCGTATAAATTAGAAGTTGGTCACCCTCCTGGCGCACCATTGTTTATGCTTTTAGGTAGGCTTTTTTCGTTTTTTGTAGCACCTGAAAATGTGGCGGTTTGGATTAACTCCCTATCAGCCATTTCCTCCTCTTTGACCATTCTATTCATGTTTTGGTCATTAACGTTATTGCTCAAAAAACTGGTTTTGAAACATAAATCCAGTCTCAGTTATGGTGATCAAATAGCTGTTTTTTCTGCCGCTTCTATCGGGGCGCTTTCGTATACTTTTTCCGATTCATTTTGGTTTTCAGCAGTAGAAGGCGAAGTATATGCTATGGCTTCCTTGTTTACAGCTATTGTTTTTTGGGCAGCGCTAAAGTGGGATGAGGAAATGATGGAAAATAAACTGGGACTTGGCGATCACCTTTCCCCAAACCGTTGGTTGTTGCTTATTATGTTCTTATTGGGATTAGCTATCGGAGTTCACTTGCTTTGTATTTTAGTAATTCCTGCCATTTGTTATATTGTTTATTTTAGAGTAAATGACCAAATAAGCCCTAAAGGCATCATTTTAACGGGGATTGTTTCCATTTTCACACTTGGTTTTATTCAAGTAGGCGTGATACCTGGGACAATTTCTGCCGCCTCATATTTTGAAGTGTATTTTGTAAATGGATTCGGAGCTCCTTTTTTTACAGGTACCATATTCTTTTTTGCGGTGCTTATTACCGGAAGCATTTTATTGGTGTTGTATGCGCGTAAATCAGGGCGCCCAATTTTATACAATGCAATTATGGGCCTTGTCGTCTTATTAATTGGCTATGGGTCATTTGCTGTTATCGTAATTCGATCAAATGCCAATACGCCGCTAGATGAAAATAACCCTGAAAACCTTGTTACACTTCGGTCCTATTTAAACAGAGAGCAATATGGCAGTGTCCCCGTGCTAAAGGGGCAGTACTGGAACTCCTTAAGAAAAGGAGAGGTAATGAATGAAAATGGACGGTATGAGTTTGTGTCAAGAGATGGATGGGGGGACTTATCTCCAAATTATATTCAACGATATGTTGTTCAGGAAGATGGGGTCGATATTAAAGGTTTTGAGAAAGAGGAAGACGCAATAAAATACGTGTCTAAAAACGAAGGCTTTTATGAAATTACAGAAAAATACTTCGAAAGTAATGCGGCAATGAGAATTGGTGCGACTCCAGCATATGCGCAAGAGACTTTCTTCCCTAGAATGCACTCGGAAGAGGGTCGGCACTTGAGCGGCTATGTGAATTGGTCTGGCTACGACGCAAATGAGGATAAGGGTACCGATATAGGTCGTGATGGAAGCCGCCTCCCCACTTTTTCCGAAAACCTTACTTTTTTCTTTCGATATCAAGTTAACTGGATGTATTTCAGATATTTCATGTGGAATTTTGCCGGTAGGCAAAACGATATCCAAGGGTCAGGGGATAATCTTCGCGGGAATTGGTTGTCAGGTATAAATATTATTGATGATCTGCGACTGGGAAGCCAAGAGTTTTCTCCACATTATACCACAAACAACCCTTCTCATAATCGTTTTTTCCTACTTCCGCTAATCCTTGCTATAATTGGTTTACTTTTTCACATTTATAGAGCTCCCAAAGATGCCTTTGTTCTCTTTTTAGCATTTTTATTTACCGGTATTGCCATTCTAATTTATCTAAATCAAAAGCCTTTTGAGCCAAGGGAACGCGATTATGCTTATGCTGGGTCTTTTTACTTTTTTGCAATGTGGATTGGCATAGGTGTTTATGCGCTATATGATGTCATCATGCGTTTCAAAAAAGAAGATTTTAAACCCGCACTATACATAGCAGGCGGTGGCTTAATGCTTACCCTTGTTTTTGATCTTTCGTTAGATTCTTCATTTGTCAACTCATTAATTTGGCTCTTTATTTGCCTAGCTGGCGGCTTAATGATGGGTGGCTTAGTCGCGCTTCGGAAAGTGTTAAGTTCAGAAAAAAGTGCGGCTGTTGCTGTCACTATAGTTGGTCTTTTCGTGCCGATAATTATGGGATTTCAAGGTTGGGACGACCACAATCGGGACGGGAAAACTTCTGCCCATGATTTAGCCTATAATTATTTAATGTCATGTGAAAAAAATGGAATCATATTTACAAATGGAGATAACGACACCTTTCCTTTGTGGTATATGCAAGAAGTCGAAGGTATTCGTACTGATGTAAGGGTTTGTAATTTATCGTTAATGGGAACAGATTGGTATACCAATCAAATGAAAATGAAGGCCTATGAATCAGAACCGCTTCCAATAAAATTTAGAGAAGATCAAATCCTAATGTATTCTGGAAATACGGACCAAATCTATTTCATTCCTCTCATTTTCCTTTACCAAAATAACGCATCAAATACGATCATTGAAAAAGTTATTGGAATGCGTATAAAAAACAACCCTTCAAAAAGTATTGAAGCAGTCAAACTCTTTAATTCAATCGTTGATAGATATCTATCGAGCATAAGCATAACACAACCCGAATACAATGCGGAATTTGCTTTAATAAAAACTGCGCTTTTATCAAGCGACACAACAAATTTATTGAAGAATATTAATCAAAAATATTCAGGGGTAATTGAATTGTTTAAGGCCTTAAAGAATGGAAAAATTAGCATTCCAGAAAATATTGCTTCAGAATTTGAGAAGCTCTTGCAGGACTTTGAAAAGCCTTGGGCGTCTTGTGATCTGAGCGATGCAATGGCTTTTGTAAGAGATGATTCCAACTTTATTGTAGAGCAAAACGGAGGCAAAACAAGCTTTTTCCCATCTTCTAGTTTTACCTTAAAAGTTAATAAGAAAAACGTTGTGGCATCAGGGGTGCTAAAACAATCAGAGCTTAATAATTGTCTTGATAAAATTGAATTTCAATTCAATACTGAACAAAACCAATATTTAAATAGGGATGAAATCATGATGATGGATATAGTTGCCAACAACAATTGGAAAAGAGGAATCTATTTTTCGAGTAGTCGGGGATCTGCATTTTCAAGAGCCTTATTAACTTATGGTTTCGTTAAACAAGTTGGCTTGGCCTATGAACTTAGTCCAACAAGAATCGAGCCCACCCTTTACAACATGGATAAAATGTATAAGAACCTCATAAAAACATACCATTATGGTGAAATGGCTAAACCAGGGGTTTTAACTGATTATTATTCTCGGAGACATACTGTTCAATATAGAGTTAATTTTTTGTTGCTTGCTGAACAATTCTTTGAAAAAGGGAACAAGAAAAGAGCTGTTGAGTTACTAGATTTTTCGCTCGCTAAAATGCCTGAAGAAAACGTATTAGATTTTAGTGAAATCGGTGGGTTTGATGATATGTCGTCACTAAAAATAAATAAGATACATCAATCTTTTGAATTGGAGGGACAGCAAATACGACCTATATGCAGTGGAACCTTACATGAATACGTTCAATTATATTACTTGGCCGGGGAAACAAAAAAAGCAGAAGTACTAGGGCTTAAGTTAATGGATAATTTTGATCGTATTTTTAATTATTATCTAAACACCAATGTTAAAATAGGGGCAAAACCAGATAATGTTGAAGATTTATTTGCAGCACTTGACGCCTGCTTTAAAATGAAAAGCGTTCTTCCCGTTAAGGATAATAACAAAAAGGGATCGCTAGCAATCCGAATAAACAAAACGCTTTCATTAGTTTATAAGTCCATTCTTCCAAAAATGATGAACGAATTAGAACAATTAGCTAGTGATAATGGCGAGTCAATTGAATATGGGGATGGTCGTTATAGTGGATACTATACTAATTTATTAATGAACTCTTCTGCAATCGGACAGCACTATAAATACATACCCACACCGAAACAAGAAGTGCCGGTAAGAACCCCTGAAACCCTCGATTTAAATTCCAAAAACAATTTGCCTATTGGGCCCCAATAAGTAACTTAATGAGATTTTTTACCACTCCAAAATTAATTCAGTTTCTATTTCCGAAGTGGTATTGGAGGGGTTTAGGTAAAGATTCTATTTATCTAACCTTTGATGATGGTCCAAATAAAAAAATTACACCTTGGATTTTATCATATTTGAAATCTAAAAACATTAAAGCAACATTTTTTTGCGTAGGGGAAATGGCTGCCCAATCTCCTGAAATTTTAGAAGAAATAATAAATGATGGACACGCTATTGGACACCATACGATGCATCACGAAAACGGTTGGAAAACAGCCCTTAATGATTACTTGGAAGCTGTGAAACAGAGCAGTCGTTTTATTAATAGCCGTTTATTTCGCCCGCCGTACGGAAAAATCACCTTAGAGCAATCTAAAAAACTGAGGAAAGATGGGTTTAACATAATTATGTGGACGTGGCTGTCTTATGATTTTGATCCGCAAGTTAGTGCCGAAAAAATCGTGTCTAAAGCTAAAAAAATTAAAGGAGGAGATATTTTAGTTTTCCATGACAATGAGCATGACATAGAAAAAACGAAAGAAATATTGCCCCCAATTATCAATGAGCTTCTAGCTAGAGGATTGAATTTTAAAACCTTAGCGTAATGAATTACTTTTTTGAACACTTACTGAAAGCATTTCACCTCCCACTTCAAAATCCAGTATTGATTTTTTCGCTGATGCTTTTTATCATTTTACTATCCCCCATTATTCTACGTAAAGTTAAGATTCCCGCCATCATCGGCCTTATTCTTTCTGGCGTTTTAATTGGGCCGTTGGGGCTAGGCTTGCTCGGAAAAAACACTATGGATCCAGAGGGGTCTATTAAATTGTTTGCAACCATTGGACTGCTTTATATTATGTTCATGGCGGGCTTAGAATTAGATTTTACCCAATTTAAACGGTATTGGTCAAAAAGCTTAACTTTTGGCATACTTACCTTTATCATTCCTATTACGCTTGGGTACCCGATTTGTTATTGGGTATTACATCTAAGTCCTACTGCTAGTTTGTTGACGGCAAGTATGTTTGCTACACACACCTTGGTTGCTTACCCAATCATAAGTAAATATGGATTGTCAAAACACCCCGCTGTGGCTATTGCTGTCGGAGGGACAATATTAACAGACACGGCTGTTTTGATAATTCTAGCTATCATCTCTAGTTCAACAAAAGGTAGTTTGGACATCTCCTTTTGGGTAAGGCTGATTACCTCACTTACTATATTTTCCTTGATAATGTTTTATTTCATTCCTAAAATTGCTCGTTGGTTTTTTAGTAAATTAGATAGTGAGAAAACTTCTCAATATATTTTCGTGTTATCAATTATCTTCTTTTCAGCGTTTCTAGCTGAAATGGCAGGAGTAGAACATATAATTGGCGCATTTGTCGCTGGGCTAGTCCTTAATAAATTGATCCCTCACAATTCTATTTTAATGAATCGAATTGACTTTATTGGAAACTCTTTGTTCATTCCATTTTTCTTGATTTCTGTAGGAATGGTGGTTGATTACCGGGCCTTTTTTCAAGGAAGTTGGCCATTAATCATTGCTGGCGTGTTAACAACCTTCGCTATTTTTAGTAAGTGGTTAGCGGCATTTGTAACCTCGTTCATTTTTAAACTTAGAAAATCGGAACGCAGTGTTATTTACGGCTTGAGTACATCCCACGCCGCTGCCACACTAGCTATTATAATGGTTGGATTCAATACGGTTCTTAATCAAGCAGACATTGATGCCGCTGCATTGAAAAACATAGTAGTGGAACCTATTAGATTACTTGATAAAAATGTCCTAAACGGAACTATTTTATTGATTTTGATCACTTGCATGGTAGCCTCGTTTGTTGCCGAAATGGCAGGAAAGAAATTGTTGCAAGAAATGGCGGAAAATAATGAAGATGAACAAAATGAATCTCGCTTAAGAAATCAACATGTTTTAGTCTCTATGACGGAATTGAAAGGGAATGAAACCTTATTAGATTTTGCCGCCCTCATTAGTGATTTAAGGGTGATTAATCCCATATCGGTCGTTAGTGTACAGCCAAATAATGAAGATGCGGAACGCTTAATTCGCAAATCGAGAAAGTCATTAGAAGAAATAATGAAGCACTTTGCTGGTCATGAAATGAAAATTAATACGATCGCGACGATTGATCTGAATTTGTCTTCTGGTATTTCTCGGGTGTCAAAAGAACTCGTTGCCGATTTAGTAATGTTAAACGATAGTAAAAAATTAACGTTGTTAAATCGTTTAATTGGGGACGATCGGCAGCACTTATTAGACGTGTGTGAAAAAACCATTTTCTTTTGTCAATTAGATAAAACATCTATTAATTACAGAAAATTGGTTTTGGTAAGCCCAAAATTGGCGGAGTTAGATCCTTCATTTAATCTCTGGGCAGTAAGAATTCTCCGCGTAGCGAAAGAGTTGAAGATAGACATTAAATTATATGGGTCACTGGCTACTTATGAGCGACTTATTAAAGTTGGGGAAGCAAATAAATTAGAAACCACGATGCAACATGAGGAAATCGAGGAGCTTGACGATCTCTTTTTGAAATCCTCTAAAAACAGTCATGATTTAATCGTCATTTGTGCCGCTCGTTTTGGTGCCGTATCATTCACATCGGAATTAGATGGTTTCCTGTCACGGGTAGAAAAAGCGTATCCTGAAAATGATACTGTTATCATTTATCCAGGACAAGAAAAAGAAAATTTATTTTCCACTTATGAAGACGTATCAGGAAATGCCATTGGAAAAGGAGTGGAAACGATTCAAAAAATTGGGAAGGAAGTTGGAAGTATATTTAAAAAGAATAAAGACCTTGGCGAATAATCATGAAAAAAGGGACAAGTTTATTTTTTATATTACTAAGTAGTTACGTTATCCTTCAATTCTTATGGTGGGGTTATCACTTAATTGATTTAAGCCAACAAGTTGACTCCGTTAACTCAACTGCTAATCGGCGTGTTCTAATGATAATTGGAGAAGGGTCCGTGTTCTTCCTTTTACTCCTCTTTGGTATCTGGAAAATAAGAAAATCAATTCAAAACGACCTTCAATTATCGTTTAGACAAACTAATTTTATTTTATCTGTTACTCATGAATTGAAAACGCCCTTAGCAACGAAAAAAATTCTACTACAAACGCTTCTTAAACATCCACTTGATGAAACTAAAAGAATTGAATTACTAACAAAAACCCTTAATGAAAATCAGCGCTTAGAATTAATGATTGAAAATATACTGCATGCAGCGCGTCTAGAAAACAAGGCTATTAAACCAGAAAAATCAACCCTTGGTTTTTTAGCTTTTTGTATGCCAATTATTGATCGATATCATAAAATTACTGGGGTAAATTTTATTGAATTACAATACGATACTGATGTAGAAATAAATGCAGATCCATTTATGCTAGAGGCTATTCTAATTAATTTATTGGAAAATGCCATCAAGTATGCTGGTAGTCAGTCATCAATTATTGTTTATTTTTTTCAAGAAAACAACTCTTTTGTATTTGGCGTTAAGGACCTCGGGCCTGGAATTCCTAAAGACCAAAGGCAACAAGTTTTCGAAAAATTCTATCGAATTGGCAATGAAGAAACGAGGACTCAAAAAGGGAGTGGCTTAGGCTTATATTTAGTAAAACAATTTGTGGAGTTACACCAAGGGAAGGTCCTTTGCCTCGATAATGAACCAAAAGGAACTGATTTTCGGATTACCTTAAAAACATGAAGAAAATAGGACTCATTATTTTAGACGGATGGGGCATTGGCGATGGTTCAAAATCGGATGCTGTAGCAAAAGCAAATACACCATTTATGGATCACTTGGTGGCAACTTACCCCAACGCCTATTTAAGTGCCTGTGGAGAAGATGTCGGATTACCAGAGGGACAAATGGGAAACTCAGAAGTTGGACATCTAAATCTTGGAGCAGGTAGGATTGTATACCAAGAACTAACCAGAATTAATAAGTCTATTAAAGAAGGGGAGTTCTTTACGAACAAGGTGCTAATAAATGCCTTCGAAACCGTAAAAAAAAGAAACTGTAAGTTGCATTTCATCGGCTTAATGTCGAATGGTGGAGTACATAGCTCTGATAAACATCTGCATGCCCTTTGTGCCTTTGCCAAACAACAAGGAATTGATCATTCTTATATTCACGCTTTTACAGATGGTAGAGATTGTGACCCAATGAGCGGAATTGGATTTCTTAAGGAAACGGACCGTCTTTGTTCTCCGCATGGCGCTAAATTCGCTAGTATTATTGGGAGGTATTTTGCAATGGACCGAGATAAACGTTGGGAGAGAACTAAAATCGCATACGATTTAATGGTAAAGGGAATTGGCCATATAGCTAAAGACCCTGTGCTTGCAATGCAAGATCAATATGATGCTGGTATAACGGATGAATTTATTAACCCTATTCTATTAGATAATGGAGGCCTAATAGAAGACGGTGATGTGGTTATTTCGTTTAACTTTCGCACCGATAGACCACGACAGATTTCTCATGTTTTAACGCAACAAAGCATTCCGTCCTTGGAATTATTGCCTCTATCGCTCTATTATTGCACAATGACGAATTATGACGAGGGATTTGGGAATATTTTTGTCGTTTTTGAAAAGGATAATCTCACCAATACCATCGGTCAAGTGATTTCGAATGCAGGATTAAGCCAACTAAGGGCGGCCGAAACTGAAAAATACCCCCACGTTACTTTTTTCTTTAATGGAGGAAGAGAAGCTCCTTTTGATAAAGAAACTAGAATCCTAGTCAACTCGCCTAACGTTGCCACCTATGACCTAAAACCCGAAATGAGCGCTTTTGAATTATGTGATAAGAGTATTTCACACATCAAAAATCTGAGCCCAGATTTTATTTGCTTAAATTTTGCCAATCCAGATATGTTAGGTCATACTGGTGTATACAGTGCCATTGTAAAGGCTGTTGAAACGGTCGATACGTGCTTGAAAAATCTGGTTGAGGCTGGTCTTCAATCCAATTATGAATTCCTCGTAATTGCTGACCACGGAAATGCTGATTTAGCAATAAATCCCGATGGTTCTCCTAACACTGCTCATAGCATGAATCCTGTTCCTATCATATGGATTACCAAAGAAAAAACATCGGGGATAAAAAATGGACGATTGGCAGATGTTGCTCCCACCCTTCTTGCAAGAATGGGTGTGAATATCCCCAAAGAAATGACCGGTTCTATTCTAACTTATAAGGTATGATCTGAGGTACGAATTGTTTCTAAATAATGCTTGAGCTTACTTAATATATTTTGATTGCTAAGTTTATTACGTCTTGCCTCATTCGCTCGCTTTACTGATCCATAAACGATGCCTAGATAAATTAGGAAACTTAAACTAGAAAATAAAAATGCCAAGGTCTTTACCGCTCGTATTTTTTCAGCAGTAACTTGCTGTGCAATTAACTCGGCATTAAAATAACAAAAATAAGCCCAATATCCGAAAAATAATATAATTAAAACCAGCATAAATGTACTGACTATTCTTGCCAAGCCCGCTTTATAATATATTGGATTACAGCACAGAAATGTTAGAAGTATGCCTAAGGTATAATTTGGACTTTGTGCCACCTTTGCTTCCAACTCAGCAATGTTATTAGAAATATATGCTTTGTGTTCCTCAAGTTTAAGGTTAAAAGTCTTTTGATTTTGATCGTCTATAACGCTTAGCTTTCCTTGTGAAGTGGGACCCAATTCTGCCTTACAAAACTCTATCTTATTATCTAACTCAGTAAATATATCTAGCCAATCTAAATTATCAACCGCTGTGTTTTCTGCCTCTTCTACATAATTAACGATATGCCTTAACGTCTCCTCTTCAGAAGCCAATTTTTTGAACGCAGTTACTTTTAATAAAAAACTACTATTAAAATCTGATGGGCTTAGCAAAGATGTCTCCGCAGTTTTAACCTTGCTTTTTACTCCTCTATAAACATCGCGTGCAGCTTCCCTGCCGATCTGATTAACAAATGCCGTTATAATTCCCATTATTTTTTATTTTACGAATTAATTAAAAGTACTCAAAAAATCCGCTGCATAAAAAAGCCCTTTTTAAAAAGGGCTTTTTGTGTGAGGTCTCGAGCGGATTCGAACCGCTGTAGACGGTTTTGCAGACCGGTGCCTAACCACTTGGCTACGAGACCTTATTCATCATGTTAAATGAAGGAGTGCAAAAATAACAAAAATCTACAAACTAAAAAATGGAAATTAACGCTTAATTAGCTTTCCTGCCATCATTTTATTATTTGCTTTTGCAGACACGTAATATAATCCCGCCCTTACTTGTGCTCCATTATCATTTGTTCCGTCCCAAAAAACGGCCGTATCATTATGGATATTTGAATGATTTAAACGCCTAATTAAATTCCCTTGTACATCATAAATATAAATCATTGACTTTGCGTCTATCGGCTCATTAAGGGAAATGATTGCGCCATTGTCATCCATTGGATTAGGATAACACAAGACCGACCCTATGTCGCCAATTGAATACTCCGATAAACTTGCGCTTGTTAATGCCGCCAAGTCGTAGTTTTCATCTCCCGCTTGATACAACATATAATGGAAATAAATAATAAACATCTCATCGGTGGTATTATACCCAATGGTCACTGTTTGTGGAGGTGAATTTGGATTGTGGGGATTTTGGGCTGTATTGTCGTAAACGGCCTCTCCCTTAATTGTATAACCCGCTGGCAAATGCTTGAGCTGCGTAAAATAATAAAAGTCCTGCCAATGAAAATCCCATTTTGGAATGTTTATGAATTTAATTGAGTCGTTTGCTGGCCCCGTCGCATATGATTTAATCGATTTTCCCAATAAATGCATATGAGGAAACACTGAAATTACTGATAAATCAACTGGTACTCCAGAATTGCCTGCAGGATATTGTTCCGCTAAAGTCGTGAGCTGATTTGGGGGAAGCGCAAACATATAATCTCCAATTACTGGAGATGCCGATACTTGCCTAACGCCAGTCGTGCCGACCGGATAGAAATGAAAAATCACTTTGGTGCTGTCAAATAAACCATAACTCCCTTCTGGATAATGCATATTAAGATAAATTTGGGATCCTGCGCCAATTGTAATTCCCATCTTCAAAGGACTTATAGATGGTAAAATCATCGGAGTTGCACCAGGTGTAAAACCAGTGATAAGCTTCGTATTAGAATTACTTGGGCTGGCACAATTACCACCAACAGTATCTGAAGCCTCTGCACTAGTTGGGTCATAGTAAACCAATGCATGATGCACAATATCAGGGTTTCCGGGAATAACTTCTACCGCTTTTATTATTCTATTTTGTGTTAGGTTGGTTGGAATAGCAAAACATACATAATCATCAGCCATACTAGTTGCTTTACTCATGTATGTTGGCATTTGAATGGTTAAATCTCCATTCCCTAATATATTGTTATTGTTATAAATTGGAGGAGGCGGAGTGCTTGCCGCATTTCCTTCAGGAACATTAATGGCAATCCAATTTAAAAGTGTGGCTTTATCTAATGAGGATAAAGATCGAGTGTGTTGATATTGTTGGTAGTTATTATCTGGAGGCCAAGGGGGCATATAATTATCATTTACCGCTTGAGCTATTGCTGCAGCCATTGGCGAAGCTTCTTGATAGGTCATTAAAGAAAAAGGACCCCCTCCACCAGTATGGTGACATTGAGTGCATTTGTTATAAAAAATTTGCGCTACCTCACCACTCCAAGTTTGGGCCATCGAATTAAATCCGATGAATAAAAAGCCTAAAAGAAAATATCTTTTCATAGAAATTATTTAATATTGATAGAAAAGTTAACGAATCACCAATTGTTTTGTTCCATAACTTCCATTATTTAATAAATAGGTAACAAGATAGTTTCCTGGGATTAAATAACTTAATTCGAGTATGGCCTCTTGAGTGTTTGGGTATGATTTTAGTACCGTTCTTCCCAATAAGTCTAAAACGGAAACTTGACTAAAATTAAACTCCTGTGTGCGAAGGTGAACAATACCCTCTGAAGGATTAGGAAACAGTTCTACGCTAAAGTTTAATGATTCTTCATTAATACCAGCAATACAGGTTTCATTAACAGGAGAGCCATCACAATAATTTGTTGGGTATAAAATCGCTGCTTGTAATGGGGCATTGGCAAGCTGCAAAGGTGTATCATTGCACCCCAATTGATCTACTAAAAAATCCCGAATGAAATTATCCGTGGTATCCATATATGCTAGTGCAGATGGAGATGTTCCGGCATATGGCACGTGTGGAGCGCCTGGAAAAGTATAAAAGTTGTTTTGTACATTAACAGCGCAGGCACGATCAAAAAGCAATCTGCTTCCATCTAAATACATCAATGGAGTACCTGGGTTAACAATTCCACGATTATATTTTACTGTTCCATCACTGGTACCGTGAATAGAGACAAAGGGAACATCGCCTGATTCAAGCCAAGAATACCTTGCTAATGCACCACATAAATTAATAACCCCTTGAATTTTAGACGAATAGCCAGGATTTCCGCTAGAACCTTCTAAGCCACCGAGTTGATTAATAACTGTTTGATTCAAATAGCCCGAAATTTCACAAACATCATCTAAATAAGCCACATGCAAAGCAGTAATTGCGCCGGCAGAACTTCCCCCAATATAAATTCGATTGGTGTCAATATCATATGTATTTGTTCCTGTGGCCACATCTTTGTAGAAAAATCGAATTGCGCCTTTTAAATCTTGAACCGCACGAACAACCGCCTTAACAGCGTTCGCAGAATCAATTGGAAAAAATCCCGTTCTATAATCAATAGAAGCACACGCATATCCTTTCTTGGCAAAGCTTCTCGACAGCGCTTGAACATCTATATCAGTCTTTGTACCACCTAGAAAACTGCCTCCATGCACCCAAATAATTAATGGACGATTGACTTCAGTATCACCTGTTCCTTCATAAAAGTCAAGCTTAAGGGAAGTATTTGCCCCTGTAAATGAAGCGTTTTGTCCATAAACAATATTACTTGTCACAGAAAAGGTTGGAAATATTTCACTGGCATATCGCCCTCCGGTACACGGTTGAGCACCAACGATAAAAAATAGAGCGGAAAACGCAATTGTTAAAGTAAATTTTTTCATAGGATAAATTTAAGGAAAATAGGTGGATGAATAAAATAAGGCATTCGCAAAGGGTATGGTTGATTTGTACGTTTTGTTGATCGCGTTAATGAAAACATTTGCCAGTAAAGCATTTCCTCTTGGATTTAAATGAATCCCATCAAGTGAATAAGCGCCTCCAGAAACAAATTTTGCGGACATAGACACACCATTGTAAACAAAACCATCATATAGCTTAGCGTAAAAATCAGCAGTTTCAGCAAGAGCAAAGCCGTAAAGGTTGGAATATTGACGTATCACTTGATTGTAAGCTAAGGTCTGATTTCTAATTACTTGAAGCTCCGCTAAGGTTAAAACAAACTCATCTCTCAAAGGATAAACACTTCCATATTGATGACACTTCATAGAATCAAGCGGTACACTTAATAAAATCAATTCTCCTTCCACCATTGGCCGAACACCAAAGGTGCCTGCATTGGGATCCTCGATCATGAAGGGATTTGATCCAACGATAAAACTAAAGCCAAGAGGTCCGTATATTTGATTTAATGATGCAGCCTTTTCAGCGTCTAAATTCAATCCGTTGTAAGGTATGGTAGTAAAGTAAGGCATTTTAGTGATGTCGGGTATAGTCCCGACCACTGCTTTTATGTTTTGGACTGAAAACCCATCCGCCAAAGCGGCAAAGCTTTCTTCAAATCCAATACCAGGAAGACCTAATAATGGACTCATTGGATTGGTCGTAGCGCCACTTCTCGCATACGGTAACACATCCTCTATTCCCAAATAAATGCTGCAAAATGTAGGATACCCTCCATCAAAAATGTTCTCTTGAACGGATGAATACTCACCTGAACCGGGGAGGTTAAATTGATCCTTTGACATTCTCGCGAAAAATGCATTGTGTTGAGGAAGATTAATGTTACCAAAAGCCGTTGAAACCATATCAATCATTCGCAGGCCTGGCACCCCAAAATTTGAATATTTATTTTGGGAGGAATAGACCGAAGACGTCAAAGAAGCTACTTCTCCTTGTTGCGCAAATCGAACAGGAGAAAGTCCCGTTGCGCCAAGACAATCTGTTTTGTACCCTAAAATTAACTTTGATAATAAACTGGAATTGGTCCCAATATTAGAGCTTCCCATTAATGGTAGATATACTTCACCCGCGCCAACTAATTGCAATTGGGTTTGTAGAATTGAGCCTAATGAATTTTGTTGTCCATACTGATAAAGTGCATCATCCATGTAACCTGCTGTATTTCCATCACCGATAGCAACGAATTGCTGAAAATTAATTTCTCCTGGAGAGTTGGGTAATAAATTTTCCTTTGGTTTACATGAAGTCAAAGTGATACCAAAAAGGCAGACGAATACTATTTGCTTAAAAAATGAGTTGCGTTTTACCATTTGTATGAAATTGAAAGTCCTGGTGCTAATGCAATCGTGGTATAAGTGCCACTTAAGTTTGTTTCCAAATTAGTATCGGAACGTGTGATTTTAGTGTAATAAAAGGAGGCGTCAATACAAAACTTTTCACAAAAGGAATACCCAATCCCTAGGGTGCCATAGATGCGATTCCCGTCTGGGGTTTCTGGGGTTACATAACCATTGGGAACAGGGCAAAACCCATAGCCACCGCCTATTCGAAGGGCTAAACTTTTACATGGTTTGATTTCTACACCGCTGCGAAATGCAAATATACTTTTATACAAGCGTGGGGATTTAGTGTCTGATAAAGAACTTGTGTTTGTCGCATAATCAAAGGCTAAAGTATCATATGCTTTCCACCCAACTCTATTAATATCCAAGACAACAGTAAAGGCCGAACAAGGGTGATATGCAAAGCCGAGCGTGGTCACTGAAGGAAGAGGGAGTGAGCCAGTAAACCCCCCATTCGGAAAATTCGCTGCTAAAGCATTCGGTACTGTAAATGTAGCCTCACCATTAGGTAAATTCATGTTGATTTTAGATCGGTAACTTAATCCAACAGATAATTGCTTACTCGGATTGAAGTAAATACCAAGATTATACCCGAAGCCGATAGCTTTTCCGGCTAATTCTGCGTGACCATAGGTGCCACTTGAATCTTGAACGGGGATGTCTTTTTGAAGATTCACTTTTCCTTTGCTTATAACAAAGCCACCACCAATTCCTATATGATCCGCTATGCGATAAGCAAAGGTCGGTTGAATAAATATGGCTTTTAATTCTAGCCGTGTTAATGCAAATCGGCCAATCCAATTATCTTCATATTGTATGGTGCTCCCAAATGGTGTGTTAATCGACAAACCGAATTTTA
Organism: Flavobacteriales bacterium; assembly: GCA_947462255.1. GTDB lineage: Bacteria > Bacteroidota > Bacteroidia > Flavobacteriales_D > Crocinitomicaceae > UBA952. The sequence goes on from CANHOA010000011.1 coordinate 61,968, forward strand.
ATTTTGCGGCTGGTTTAAGCTGAAACATAGCATACATAGAAAAAGGTGTGCCAACTGGTGAATTCGATCGATAGGCCGTTTGTGTTGAAGAGTCTACAAACATTACATTTCCGAAGACGGGAGTTACCCCAGCAACAAGATTGTTTTCATCCAAAAAAACCGTGGATCCTGGATTACAAAAAAGTGCAGAGGCATCATAAGGAGCTGCGGAACCAGCTAAGCCCATTCCTTGTTGGCGCTGAGATAAAAAATTTACCTGAAACCCCTGGGAAAAACCGTAATTATTGCAAACGAAGTGTAATAAAAATAAGGCTCCTAAGTAAATTCTCTTCATTTATACTAAATTGCGTATATTCAAATATATTAATAAATTATTAATAAAGGGAAAAAAGTGAAAACAGCATTGCTTTTATTCATAATTTTCTTTGAAATCATCAAGGTCACGCCGATCCTTTTTGGATGGTTTTCCTTCTCCATTTATTCTATATGATTTTTGAGAAAGCACGTACTGTTCAAATTTTTCGATTTCTTCTGGTGGGGTGATGTTTTTAATAAAATCGTGCACGAGCTTCGCGCCAATGCGCTTATCTGTTAATACAATTACTTTGTATGAAAAAACGGCGCTATTTCGATGAATGGTGATAATATCATTTTCTTGGGGTTGATAGGAAGGTTTAATATCCTTAAAATTAATTTTTATTTTCCCCTTGGAAATTGCTTCATGCGCAAGACTTCTTGTCTTGGCGATACGAATAGCCCAAATAAATTTATCTAGTCGTAATTTCATGTTGTAATTTCTTTGACAAGGAATTGAAAACTAAATTATAGGAATGATCTATGAGCCCAAACAAAGCTACTTTTTCAATATCTTTATTCAAGTGAATTGTATTCCAATGTTTTTTATTCATGTGGTAACCTGGCAATACGGCCTGGTAATTTTCCCTTAATTCAATGGCTTTTTCTGGATCACATTTTAAATTAATGCTTTCGCAAGTAACCGTGTCAATTAAAGCAAATATTTTATTGCCTATTGTAAAGACTAAGGTAACATCATCAAATGGAAATCGCTCATCAGTCCCTTTTAACGAAAGGCAATAATTACGGATTTTATCAAGGAACACGCCTTAATTTTTAGTGAATAGCTGGTGCGTTATCGTAATGACCCAACTTGTAAAGCATTTTAGAATGCTCTAATAAGGCACGTCCAAAAGTGTTGTATGAATGATATGGTAAATTAAATTCCGCCGCTGTTTGCTTCACTATATTCGCTAATTTACGATAGTGTACGTGACAAATGTTAGGGAATAAATGGTGCTCAACTTGGAAGTTGAGGCCACCTACATACCATGAAAACAAACGTGCTTTTGGAGCAAAGTTGGCTGTATTATACAACTGACTCACCGCCCAATCCGCCTCGATATTTCCTGAATCATCAGGAACAGGATAATTTGAGGTTGGAACCACGTGGGCTGGTTGAAAAATTGCACCAAGAGTAAGCCCTGATATAAACAACATGATAGTAATCCCTAATATGCTAATATACCAAGGTGTTACACAAAGCCAAATTGGAAGGACAATGAAAATAAAAGCAAAAATAATTTTACCCACTATTATCGTAATCCAATGATTCGCATAGGTGATACTTTGCGATTCAATAAGTCCCATTTTCTTATAACGTCTAGCTTGTTTGTAATCTTTAGAAATAAACCAAAACATAGTCATTAAGCCATAAAAGAACCAAGCGTATACATGTTGAAAGCGATGTAATGCGTTCCGTTTTTTATTCGGGGAAAACCGTAATAATGCTTCTGGCGGTTCAATATCTTCATCTAATCCGGTTACGTTTGTGTAAGTATGGTGCAATACATTGTGTTGAATTTTCCAATTTACATCGTTACCACCTAAAATCATAATTACAGATCCGACTATCTTATTTACTTTTTCATTTTTTGAGTAGGCACCATGATTCGCATCGTGCATTACAGAAAGTCCTACTCCTGCCATTCCAAAGCCCATAATTGTCCACATTAGCAACACTAACCAAGTCGACATTTCTACCGTTAGCAAGAAACATAAAGGTGTTAGGTAAAAAGCGAGCATCGCTATAGTTTTAAATACCATAGCGGCATTTGCGTGACGAGAAATGTTTTTGGTTTTGAAATAATCGCCAACCCGTTTTCTAAGAACCTTGTGAAATTCTTCGTTGTGAGTTTTAGCAAATGTTACCTTAGAATTGAACATACAATATGATATTTTAGTTGCAAAGTTAGTCTATTTACTAACCTTTTTCATTTTAAACGCTTATAATTAAATTTAGTTCGTTTAGTAAACTTAAAATCTATTTGTTTTCAGAAGCTGTCTTCAATAGAAAGAGTGGTTTTAAAGTAAACCAAGCCAAAATGGGAAAAAATAGCATGGGCATTAAGAACCCTTTATAAAAATCAACAAAAAGCTGAGCGTCTTCCGTTTTAAAAACTGGATCTTGCATTTTTAATACGTAAAAAACTAAAGCGACAGATGCAGCACTAAACAAAAGCCCTGATAAAAGATCGGCAAGTATTCCCCTTTTAAGCAAAAAGCCTTTTAATGAATAATATATAATTGACATTAGTGTAGCCGCAAGCAAACAATTTTTAAAAAACGCAATGAAAATAATGTATTTGCTCAAACCTTCGCTAAAATCAACTAAGGTGTAATAAAATGTTGCATAAAAAAAACAAGCAAGCGCCGCTAGTAAACTAGAGGAAAAACTATGCAAAATAATTCGTGATAAAATCCTAGTAAGAGTGTCTTTCATTTTTAATCATTTTAATGCTTTGCAAATATATAAACAATAGGCCAACTAAGAATAGAGAATTTCCCGTATAATAGAAAGTGACCTTGTATTATCAAAAGATGGTAAATGAAGGCGCATATAAAATAAAATATCTCCTAATGCCTGCTTTTGGATATCGCTATGTGGCGCAACAAGGGTTGAAAAAAGAATGTTAAGGTAGTTAGCCATCGGTCCATTGCGCATGTATTCGCCAGCCTCATTATCGAGAGAAAAGCGTCCGGTTTTTAAGTTAAATGCCGATGCATTCGGAACCGTTTGTGGTGCAAAACCTAAGTTTATTGTCAGTTTTGTCGCGAACTCGAGTGGGAATTCCTTAAGCCGATTGGTTTCGTTTAATTCCTGCGCTGCTGACAATAAAAAAGAAAACATTACTTTATCTGCCTGTTCTTCTTTTAATGTTTGTCTCAAAACATCACTCACAAAAAAACTAATAAGCATTTTTGCGGGGTGACTTGCCGAGGACAAATACGGGGTGGCTATTGCTAACGAATTGATCATTCCCAAATCACTTTCTGGCCTTTTATATGATGCGATTTCATAGTGCCCAAAAACAAAAAACGGAACTGATTTTTTTTTTGCGCCTTTGTAAATAAAGTTCGAAATCCCTGATTTTTGCGTGTAAAAGGTTAGCATTAAACTGCTCTCGGAGTAATTTGTTTTAAACAGTAGAAAACCGTAATCACTTGTTTTCATAACACTTTTAGAAGATAAAATCTTCGGTAAAAATAACTATTCATCGCATCGAAACAATATTTACTACCTTTATAAAAAAGGATATTCTTGGAAAAGTATTTATTATCTCTGTTTCTTATAATTTCAACGTTTACTATCAATGCCCAAAGCTATTCCTATAGTAATGCGGTTTTAAGCGAAGCTGCTATAAATGAAAATGATACGAGCATTACCTTAAAATGGATGTATGACGCTGGGGCTACGCAATATAATATCTGCCGAAAAAATTATGGCACGGCTAGTTGGGGGACTCCAATCGCAACCTTACCATCAACCATTCTTTCTTTTGTAGATAACTCCGTCTCGTATAATCAAGTATACGAATATCGAATTATGCGCATTAATGCTGCGGGGGAGGCATATGGCTATTTGGTATCTGGAATTAACACCCAGATTCCTTATAACAAAGGAAAAATGATTTTGATAATTGACGACTACTTTTTACCCGATTTACAAAATGAGATTTCTGAATTAATCTTAGATATTGAAGCAGATGGTTGGTTTGTTCAACAACAACTCGTAAATCGTAATGACGGCGTTTCACAGGTAAAATCACTCATCCAAGGGATTTATAATAGCGATCCTGTTGCCACGAACGGCTTGTTTTTATTAGGACATGTTCCCGTTCCTTATTCCGGCGACATTAACCCGGATGGGCACCCAGACCATTTAGGCGCATGGCCTGCAGATGTGTATTATGCGGACATTAATGGGACCTGGAACGATGTTAGTGTAAACGATGCTAGTGCTTCCGACCCAAGACATCACAATGTTCCTAGTGACGGAAAATTTGATGAGTCCGTTCTTCCTTCAAATGTAGAATTAGAGGTGTCCCGCGTTGATTTTTACAATCTCCCTACATTTTCAAACACAGAAACAATGTTAATGCAAAGCTATCTTAGCAAACTACACGCCTTCAAGACAAGGCAATATATTCCAAGGGATATTGCGCTCGTTGAGGATAATTTTTTGGGTATGGCAGAAGGATTTGCTGGTTCGGCTTATGCAAGTTTTTCTCCGAATGTTGGAATAGATTCTATTATCAATGGAGATTATACAAGTGAGTTACTAAACAATAATTATTTATGGGCATATGGAACAGGTGGCGGTTGGTATAGTGGGGCTTCAGGAATCGTTAACACAAGCGAGTTTGCTGCAAATAATTATAAGAGCACTTTTTCCATGTTATTTGGTAGCTATTTCGGAGATTGGGATAGTGCGGATAATTTAATGCGCGCTAATTTAGCCAGTGGAAAAACGCTGAGCTGTTCGTGGTCAGGAAGGCCTTACATTTACTATCACCCTTTAGCGATGGGAGAAAACTTAGGCTATTGTATTCAAAAAACTCAGAATAACAATTCTACTTATTTTTCCTCCACATTAAACACATTCAAACGATGGATTCATATTGCCCAATTAGGCGACCCTAGTTTACGCGCAAAATACATTTCTCCTCCAAATAATCTAACTTGCTCGACAAATGCTAATGGCTCAGTTGACTTATCTTGGAGCCCTTCTAGCGAATCTGTCATTGGCTACCATGTTTATCGGCGCTTGCCGAACGTGGCCTCTTGGAGCTTAGTTGATGCTGCCATCATAAGTGGCACGACTTATAATGATAATAGCATAGTAAACGGAGGGACATTTATTTATATGGTTCGAGCAGTGGATACCTTAAGAACTGCAAGTGGAAAATACTTTAATCAAAGCCTCGGAACCATTGGAAACGGAAATTCTACCGTGCAAACAGCAATAGTTTCCATGAATAACTACATTCACGTTTACCCTAATCCAACGAATGAATATGCCTTGATCATAGTGCCTGAGCTATTGATTGGTAAAGAATATAAAATTTTAAATTTAATGGGTGAAGAAATTGAAAGCGGAACGATTGATTCGCTTATCTATAAAATTAACGTGCAACTTTATTCCCAGGGTATTTACCTCATCTATATAGAAGGACTTGGAAAAATAATGAGCTTAGTTAAAAATTAATCTGAGCCTTTCCCATTGTTTACTTTAATGAGATTTTCTTCTTCTTCTTCCTGTTGCTCCTTCCAATTTTTAAAGACCTTTTTAATTTTCGTGTCTTTCTTCGGTATTTCTGCTTTAATTATTGGCTGTTTATCAGGCGTTTTATCTACTTTAAGTTTGGGATTAAAGTTTATTTTTATATCCTCTTTTGGTTGTTCTTTTGGTATGTATACATTAACAGTTGAATCTTTCTTAAATAAACCAAACTCCGATTTTAGAATTGATTTTGCATCTTGCTTTGCCTCATTAATATTTTCCTTTTTTTGATCTGATTTCGCTTTTTTATCCCATTCAATGATTGGATTATATAGTGAACCATGCATCCTCATAAAAACTCGAAAACCTGTTTGATCATCAATTATTTGACCAAATTCTGTGGTATTGTTCTGTTGTTTTATGTCTCTTAGGCAAAATGCAAAACGATAATCAACGATATTTTCAAAGGTATGCGTCCCAGACATATCCATTTCCATGGCTGAGGAAACTATTTTCATATTGGGTATTTGAATAATGCCCTTATTAATAATAATCGTGTTTTCCAATGTCTCGAATGATAAATCATTTAATTTCTTTTCGAATTCATTAATATTATTATTGCCTAAAACTAATTTTCCAGCTTTGGTTCTTATACTAGCAATAATATCTTTAAAAGACGCTACCTCTTTTAGATGCCCATTGTAAACTTTGAGTTTCAACTTCGCATCTATTTCATTAAGAATTACTCCTGACCGCAAATCAAAAGGTGCGCGAAATTCAAGGGAGGCATCAGCGGTGCCCGATAAGTTTTTATCTGTAATTACTGATTGATCAAAATTATTCCATTCTTTAAAGGCCGGTTTAAATGAGATATTATTACTATTAACATTTGCACTAAGATAAAACACTTCCGGTGTTTTTTCATATATCTCCAAGGTTCCTGAAACTTTTGAACCTGCATTAACACAACTAATTAGAGGAAAATTCAGTCGACGGCCCTTAATCAACATGGTTCCTAAAAGATTGTTAAACGTATGGTGTTCATAGGTTAACTGTCCAATTTGTAATTCAACTTCTCCATTAATTCGATCGGGTAAAGCAAAAAAGCGATCTCCATCAATTTTTTCTGCTTTTGACGTGGTTCCTAAGTCCGCGACATTTGTATTGGAACTTATTAAATTAACACTAGCAAATAAATCGCCTGAACCGTTTAAGTAATTAAAAATATTACGAAAGGCACCCGTTATTTTAATGTCCGTTTGATCAATATTCAAACTTGTAGCGCTTATTCCAAGCTCGCTGCCTTTCAAAGAAATTTTACCATTAATTTGATCAAAACTTCTTTTATCATTTTCTAATTTAACTTGTACTTTAGATAGCTCTATAGCCCCTTCGCATTGCTTTACCTCAATTGACTCGTTAATTTGCTGTAAAGAAAATCTTGTATTGACTTTTAACCTTCCAAAAATTTTGTCAATAAATGGAAAATTAAAAATGCCATTAGCAATACGAAGATCCACATTACCCACTGCCTTTCCTACATAGCTAGGGCTTGAAAAATCCCTTATGAGTAAATCCCCACTAAATGGCCCTCCAGCTGTCCGAAAATTAATTCTCTCCAATTTAAGATACTCCTCCTCTGCACCACCCGCATTGCTGTATTTTCCTTCTAATGAAATATCCGTGGCTTTCATTTGGTTTTCTGGCTCCGTAAGAGCGCCCTTGTTTATTCCAAATTCACATGAAACAACTAATGGCTTGGATGAATCGGTTGGACCATTAATCCCTAAATCAAAATAAACCTCGCCTGATCCTTTGTATTTTTTAACGTCCTTTTCTTGATCTAAAGAAAGTGTGTTAACAAGGTCTGTAAGCGAAATGTCTTTTGAATGGACATTTAAAGAAAGGCTGTCTTTGGATACTTTACCATCTAATACAAAGGGTAGGCCTTCCATATCAACTTGGGCTTTTGGTATATTAAATAACCCTAGTTGATTATCGACCAAAATATCTAAAGAAAACAAGGTGTTTTTATTGGCTAATAAAACCACTTTTCCACTTTTTATTTGATTGACAAATAATTCACAATCAGCCTTTAAAGTGTATTTTTCAGCGCTAAAATTTCCAGAAAAACTTGAGTTTTTAAAGGTGGTCTTGTAGTGTTGATCAGTAGCTGAATTATAATATACGAGGCGTAATTTTTGTATAAAAATATGTTGAAGGTTTACATTTGATGTAGATGGTCTTTTAGAGTTTGTGGGTTTAAAAATGTCGTAATTAGATTCTCTTTTACTATTCGTTTTTAACTTTGTAACTCCATTGGAAACCTCTAAATATTTAATGTTATATTGTTCATTCCAAAGGTCTATCGGATTAAATCGCATCCTAATATTATCAGCAGATAACAAGGTGTCAGTATGATTTTTGGTTGAAAATTTATCCTTTATATAAACCCCCTTTAAGTCAACGGAAAGATTTGGAAAACTTCCCCAAAAAACCAAATCCACATCAGAAACCTGAATGGGCTCAATAAGTTCATTGTTAAGCTCATTTAATACTAACTTACAGATGTGGTCATTAAAAAAATAGAGGCTCGCAGAAATTAACAAAACAATTCCTGTAGTGATCCCAAAAGACCACTTAAGAATTTTAAAAAGTACATTTCGCTTTTTAGATTTTGGTTTATCCCCTGTTTTCTCCATAATTAATTCCGAACAATTTGTTGGAAAGAGTTAACGTAGTGTGGGACGCTAAGGTTACGTTTAATAGAAAAGAGTTTTTTAAACTTCCAAAAAAACTGACCTTAAGGATGTTAAGTCGTCAGAGTTTTTTGACCATGGTTAAAATCGTCGCCATTGCGACTGTTTCGCCGGTTTCATCATAAACATCAACCAAAAACTTTACTATTCCTTTAGGGATATCATCTTCAGAGCGCTTTTCTTGATCTATTTTCTCTTTTACAGTAAAACGAACGGCAATGGTTGCTCCGGGATAAACTGGCTTGGTAAACCTCGCTTCTTCAATACCATAATTTAATAAAACAGGTCCTTTTTTTGGATCAACGAATAGCCCTGCCGCTTTAGATAAAATAAAATATCCGTGGGCGACCCGTTTTTCGAATATCGTGCCCTCTAATGCTGTGGCATCCATGTGAGCATAAAAATTATCTCCTGATACGTTTGCAAAATTGACAATGTCTGCATCCGTTACGGTGTGTTTATGTGTAAATACTGTTTCGCCAATAACTAATTCCTCAAAATGCTTTCTAAAAACATGTGGATTTGCTTCTGGCATATCGCTTCCTACCTGAAATTGTTGTGTTATTTGGCTTATAGTTATCGGATGTCCTTGAATAGCGGTGCGTTGTAAATAATGTAAAACGCCTCTTTTTCCACCCATTTCTTCACCGCCACCAGCCCTGCCTGGGCCACCATGAGTTAACAATGGCATTGGAGATCCGTGACCTGTACTTTCTTTTGCGCAAGCATCATTTAGCACTAATATTCTGCCGTGCATGCTTGCTGCTCCAAGCACATAATCCACGGCCTCTTTATTATTTGGAGTTACAATTGATGATACCAAAGAGCCCTTACCCATATTCGCAATGGCAATGGCATCATCTAAATTTTTATAGGGCATTAAGGTAGAAACTGGTCCAAATGCTTCTATTTCATGACAAGCGGTTTTGTTGAATGGGTCAGAATTTAAAAACAAAATTGGTGGAAAAAATGAGCCGATATTTTTATCTGCACCAACTACATCAAATCGATCTAAGTCACCATATACAATTTCTTGAGATGCCATTAGTTTTTCTACACTAGCACGAACGCGCGCCACTTGTATTTTCGTTGCTAAAGCGCCCATACGAACACCTTCTACACTTGGATCACCGATAATTGTACTCGAAAGGCGTTCAGAAATTCCTTTTTGAACAGCCTCAATAAAATCCTCCGGAACAATTATTCTTCTAACTGCCGTACATTTTTGACCCGCTTTAATCGTAATTTCTTTGACAGTTTCTTTTATAAATAAATCAAATTCCTTGGTTCCTGGCGAGGCGTGTTTTCCTAATACTGTGGCATTCAAAGAATCTGCTTCGAGATTAAAAGGAATGCTTTTAGAAATAATCGTTTCGTGGGCCTTTAGCAACCTTCCTGTTTCAGCGCTACCTGTAAAGGTTACAACATCACAGCTTTCTGCATGATTAATCAAACCCCTACCCAAACCAACAAGTAATTGCAAGACGCCTTCAGGAAGAATTCGTGATGAAATGATGTCTCTAACCACCGCTTCCGTTAAAAATGATGTGTATTCAGAGGGTTTTACCACTGCTGGGACACCGGCCATTAGATTTGTCGCTATTTTTTCTAACATTCCCCAAACCGGAAAATTAAACGCATTAATATGTATGGCAACACCTTCTTTCGGCACCATAATATGGTGACCAATAAAGCTTCCATTTTTTGACAATGGGGCTGCCGTACCATCTACGTAAAAAGGTAAATCAGGAAATTGTTTTCGCAAAGAAGCATTGGCAAATAAGTTTCCAATTCCGCCCTCTATATCAATCCACGAGTCGATTTTTGTTGCACCTGTCCAAGCACTCAGCTCATAATATCGCTCTTTTCGATCCATCAGAAACAGCGCTAAGGCTTTTAGCATTCTGCCCCGTTCTTGAAATGTCATTTTTCGTAAAATGGGCCCGCCTACGTTTCTTCCATAGTTCAAGACTTCAGAAAAATCAATGCCCTCGCTAGAAACGGAACCAAGTGTCTTTCCTGTAATAGCATGGTAGATGGTGGTTTCAACTCCTTGACCATTTTCCCAATTCCCTAAGATATAATTTTGAAATTGATGCATGATATCAATTATTTATGGAAACAACCACTTTACTAAATCGTTTCCATTTGCGTACAACATTAAGCTAAGAAGTAAAACAATTCCAATGTACTGAGCAATCTCCAACACGCGCTGGGGAGCCTCTTTTCCTGTTATCATTTCATACAGAAGAAAAACAACGTGGCCACCATCTAATGCCGGAATTGGTAATATATTCATGAAGGCCAAAATTATTGAAAGCAAGGCCGTATTCATCCAAAATATTTGCCAGTCCCAAGCCGCAGGAAACATGTTCCCAATTGCAGCAAACCCACCGATGGAAGAAGCTCCTTTTTTAGTAAAAATAAACTTTAATTGGGCAACATAGTCCGTTAAGGTGTTTGACCCATAGGTAAACCCAACTGCAATACTTTGGAAAAAGGAATATTGCTTCGTTTCAATAGCAGTAGTATCTTCAAGTAATTTTGTGCTACTTTGAAACCCGATTGTGCCATCACTTTTAACTTGAGTTTGAATTGCTATTGTATCATTTACTCTTTTAACAAGCATTTCTGTGGTTTTGCCTCTTTGTTTGTAAATCTCAGATTGAAACTCGTCAAAATAATTAGTTTTCCTACCATTAACAACCAGAATCTTGTCGTTTTTCTTAAGGCCCGCTTTTTCCGCAAAACCTCCCTTGATAACAGAATCAACAGAAAATGATGTTGATCTTGGTCCAAAAACAGGGAAGGCACCTGCCTGAAACAACTCTTTATCAATCGCATCTGGAAAAGTTATGGTTTCCCTTGTTCCATCTGAATGTTGAATAAGGAATTCCCTTGCCCCCCTTAAAAGAATGCCTTTGTTTAAATCCTCTAGGCTAGTTACAACTTGCTTGTCAACACTGATTATTTTGTCCCCGGATACGATATGATATTTCGCTAAGTACGGATGTACGGACAAACCATTTGAAAGTTTATTTGGGTTTATGTCGGTTTTTCCCCAAGCGAAAATAACTAAAATGTAAATCAAAAACCCTAACAATAGATTGACTGTAACCCCTCCAACCATGATGATCAGGCGTTGCCACGGTTTTTTTGAACGAAACTCCCAAGGCTCAGCTGGTTTTTTCAACTGCTCTTTGTCCATAGATTCGTCTATCATTCCCGCGATTTTCACGTAGCCGCCTAGTGGTAACCAACCAATTCCCCATTCCGTTGTTGACTCATCCTCTTTCCATTCTTTGGGAGATTCCTTTTTAAACCAAGCGGTCTTTCTTTCTCCATTGACTTTTTTAAACCTAAAAAGAGAAAACCATGGGTTAAAGAACAAATAGAATTTTTCAATTCTGGTCTTAAACAATCGAGCTGGAATAAAATGACCAAACTCATGCAGGGTAACAAGTATTGCTAATGACAAAAATAATTGAGCTGCTTTAATCAAAAAATCCATAGGTCAAAATTGAAGTACAAATATACACTTTCTATATGCAATTTTGTTAAAAGGCGGAGTGGGGATTCTCACATTATATCATCTCATTAAAAAAATTAATTTATTCTACAATTTTAAGAACTGCCCAATATTGATTAATTTCGTTTGCCAAGCCGATGAATACCAGCAAAACTATTATCATTATTCCAACATACAACGAAAAAGAAAACGTTGTAAAAATGACGCAAGCTATAATGGGGCTTGATTTAGAGCTTTCCATTTTGTTTGTCGATGATAACTCCCCAGATGGAACAAGTAGATTAATATCAGGTCTTGCAGAAAAATTTCCTAATCGAGTCTTTTTAGAATCACGGGAAGAAAAACAGGGTTTGGGAACAGCCTACATTCATGGGTTTAAATGGGCGCTTAAAAGAAATTACGACTATGTTTTTGAGATGGATTGTGATTTTTCGCATGCGCCAGAGGACATTATTCGTTTAAAAAGCGCTTGTGAGCAAGGTGCAGATTTGGCAATTGGCTCAAGATATTGCAAAGGGGGTAAGGTGAAAAACTGGCCTTTTAAAAGAATTATGATGTCCTATTTAGCAAGTATTTATGTGCGAATGATTTTATGGATTCCCATTAAGGATACAACTGCTGGTTTTAAATGTTACAAGGCAAAGGTTTTAGAAACTATTAACTTAGACCAAATCACATTTAAAGGGTATGCTTTTCAAATTTGCATGAAATACGCAGCATTAAAACATCGGTTCAAAGTGGTTGAAGTGCCGATCGTTTTTGTAGATCGATTGTACGGAGAATCCAAAATGAGTGCTGGAATTTTTAAAGAGGCTATTTGGGGGGTGTGGAAAATGCGAAAGATGAACTTATGAGCGATTATTTAATTAAAGGTGGAACCATAATTAATGAAGGAAAGCGATTTATTAGCGATTTATTAATCCGCAATGGGTGCATTGAGAAAATTGCCCTTGATATTCAAGTTCCGTATTCTGTTACAGAAATTAATGCCGAAGGCAAATACCTTATTCCTGGATGCATAGATGACCAAGTTCATTTTAGAGAGCCCGGTTTGACCCATAAAGGAACCATTTATTCAGAATCTCGAGCCGCGGTAGCAGGTGGAATAACATCGTATATGGAAATGCCAAACACCATTCCCAATGCCTTAACTCAATCGTTATTAGAAGATAAGTATACGATTGCTGCTCAGTCGTCATTGGCTAATTATTCCTTTTTTATGGGAGCCTCTAATGAAAATCTGGAAGAAGTTCTAAAAACAGATAATAAAAAGGTTTGCGGAGTAAAAGTTTTTATGGGGTCTTCGACTGGAAATATGCTTGTCGATAACGAAAAAACCTTAGATAAGTTATTTTCGACAGTGCCTATGCTCATTGCAACTCATTGTGAGGATGAGGGCACTATAAGGGCTAATTTACAAGAGTATAAAAAAATCTACGGTGAAGCTATTCCAATCGAGGCACACCCTAAAATTCGTAGTGCCGAAGCGTGTTTTCTCTCTTCGTCGCTAGCTATCAGGTTAGCCAAAAAGTATGGGACACGCCTGCATGTGCTTCATATATCGACTGCTAAAGAAACGGACCTTTTCGATAACAGTATTCCTTTAGAAAAAAAATTGATTACCGCGGAGGCTTGCATTCATCATTTATGGTTTAGCGATGCCGATTATGCAACAAAAGGAAATTGGATTAAATGGAATCCTGCCATTAAAACCGCGGAGGACCGAGCTGAGATTTGGAAGGCTGTATTGGATAACCGTATTGATGTAATCGCAAGTGATCATGCTCCTCATACGATTTTAGAAAAAGAAAATACTTACTCAAGTGCGCCATCCGGAGGTCCTTTAGTGGAGCATGCCCTTCTGGCAATGCTAGAAAAATCCATTGAGGGGGAAATTAGTGTTGAACGCGTGGTTGAAAAAATGGCTCATGCACCAGCAACACTTTTTAGAATTACTAATCGGGGATTTTTGAGAGAGGGGTATGCTGCAGACATTGTCTTGATTGATCCCAAACAAAACAAAATAGTTTCAAATGATCAGGTTTTATACCAATGTAAATGGAGTCCGTTTAATGGGCAAGTGTTTTCTCATAGTGTTAGTCATACCTTTATCAATGGGAATTTAGTGTATCAGAACGGAAAACTTATCGACCACTTTCTTGGACAACGCCTAAGCTTTAACCATTAAGTAATGAAGACAATCCTTTTTTTTCTACTATTCTGTTTAATTGGATGTTCCTCAGAGGAAAAGCCTGAACAGCCAAAAAACTTGATAGAAAAGGAGAAAATGACTTTAATAATGGAAGAAATGTTGCGGTTAGAAAGTTATTATCAGCGCACATTTGGCATGCCAAGCATCTATAAAGAACCCTTAAAATTAGCAGGAGAAAATGTATTTAAAAAATATGGCGTAAGTGCAGAAAGCTACGAGGACAGTTACCGATATTATGCTCAGCAATATGATGTTTTCCTTGAAATGAATCAAACTATTATCGAGCGCCAAAACAAAAGTCTACTCGATTTATCCAAATAATTAATCTTTTACTCTTCGTCGTCGAATAATAAATCGGCGTCAACGCCTTCGTTTTGCTCCCTGATATAAAGGGCTATTTCACTGATGACTGTTGTTTTTTGATCATCCTCCATGGATCGATCGGAAGCGATGTATTCTTTCAAATGCAATTGCGATTCTAATAGTTGATGCTCTTCAAATGGCCCTTCTAAATTCTCTAATACTGTCAGGCATTCTAAAGCTATTATAAAGTTTCCCTCAATTGCCACCTCAACAAAATCAGCTAAAAAAGACGAGTAGTCTAATTTACTATTCCATACCACAGACAATAATTCTTGTCGAATAGTGGCGTATTTCTCCTCTTGTATAAAAGGTAAAAATAAGGGAGGCAACTTTGGATCAACAACATTTGATAAAAATTCCAACACTTCTTTTTTTACAGCCCTATTAGTCGTAATAGAAGCAATGGCCACTATGGGCTCTATGACGCTCAAATCGGCGCATACTTCCAATTGCTTAAGTCCAATGCACACATTGGCTAGATCATCGGTGTAAACTAATTCTAAGGCCGACTTTATTGTTAATTTATTTTGTGAAGACATTCTTTTAGCTATTGTTGTTGTTTTTTTGTAAAGTTAATTAATCAAGATAAACATTCCGCCTCAATAAACTGAGTAAGTTCAATAAATTCGTCAACTGACAACCTTTCAGGCCGTTGCCCGGAAAATTGTGAGGGGAGTTCTTTGCCATTCGTTAAGCTTTTTAAAGAATTTCGCATTGTCTTGCGGCGTTGATTAAAGGCTGTCTTAACGACACGTATAAATAATTTTTCGCTACAAGGAAGCGACGTTCTTTCATTTCGCAGGCATCTAATTACGCCTGACTTCACCTTTGGAGGAGGATTAAATGCCTGCTCATCTACGGTAAAGCAATAATTGATGGTATAGAATGTTTGAAGTAATACGCTAATAATTCCGTAGTCTTTTGACCCCGGCGCTTCTGCTATACGCACAGCGACCTCTTTTTGAAACATTCCCATTATTTCGGGTATTTGATGCCTATAATCTAAGCACTTAAATAATATCTGCGAAGAAATATTGTAGGGAAAATTTCCAACAACAGAAAACGGTTCTTCGCCCATAATAGCGCCTAAATCTGCCCGTAAAAAATCTTCTTGCAAAATCTGTTTGGTATAGGTTGGATACGCTTTAATTAGAAAATCGATCGATTCAGTGTCAACTTCCATTAAATACAACTCTAAATCTCCACGTTTCATTAGTGGGTTTGTTAATGCTCCTGTTCCTGGCCCCACTTCAATAACCCTAAAACAACCATTATGACCTGTAAACTGAGCGGCTATTTTTTCACTGATGTTTTTATCAATTAAAAAATGTTGTCCGAGATGTTTTTTAGGGCGAACAAACATCATTGATCAAACTGTTTGATTAGCTCCAGACTCGTTCTAAATGCAGAAAACTTTCCTGCAAAACGATCCGCGTGGGCTTTTTGCATATCAAGTGCATACCTGAGATTATACTCATCCAAGGCCGCTTTATCTATTGCTAAATACATCGCCGAATAAGCTATCCCTCCTTCTTGTTCGCCTAATATTTTCGATAAACGACACTCCATAAAGAAACCGGTGGCCATTATTGATGGAATGTGTGTTTCTTGCATCCATAACAACCAATCGGCGGAAACCTCCTCGTCAATACTTAAGGTAACATTATAAATTATCATGGGACAAAGGTATCTATTTCTGCTCTTCGAATGATTAGAAAGTTAGAAAGTTATATGCATTGGATCAACTTTACAATATTTCTCATATCTTTGATACGTATAACCTAAAATTTTTATTTATGAAAACAACCTTACTTTTTTTAAGCTTTGTAGCATTTACCGTTTTTAATGCGTCCAGTCAATCCTGTACCCCAGGTGTTAACTTTCAAGATTCCGCTTTTGGAGTTTGGCCAGACACCACCCAAAATTTGCCTTGGGCCACTGCCAACGTATCGTATTCAACGGATTTAAACTTCAAGGTGCCTTCTACAGTAACCAATGATTTAGATCCTTCTGGACAATTTGTTGGCTCTGCCATTCAAAGCTTCACTGTAACCAATGTTGCGGGTTTACCTGCTGGATATAACTACGTTTGTAACAACAATTGCACCTATAATGGAGGCGCTAATGGATGTGCTAATGTATATGGAATTAGTGGTGTAACTGGAACATATCCCATTACCATTGAAATTGACGCAACTGTTTTAATTGTTCTTTTTCCAGGTTTGCCTCCTACCCCTGTTACCCAACCGGCTTCATTCGGTGGATATAAAATCATTATTGGTACAGCTGGGTTAATTGAAGGAATTATTGCCCCATTAACCATTCATCCAAACCCATCTAATGGTATTATTAATATCAAAGGAATTACTGAGTCAATGAATGCTTCTGCTGTTTCTATTAGCAATCTTGAAGGAAAGGTTCTTTCTCAGAAACAATTAAATGGTTCAACAACTTGTTCTTTTGATTTAACTGGAATAAACGCTGGTATTTATTTCGCTTCCGTAAGTTATGAAGGTGGAATTGAAAACATTAAGTTTATTATTGACTAAAACTTACTTGATTTATTTTAAAAGGGCATTCATGCCCTTTTTTTATGGGATAATTTTTTGTTTTATAACCTGATAAACTTCGTTGCTTATTTTGTCGTAAACATAAATCAAAACATGCATATTGGACGCATTGTAATTGCCATCTAATTGATTTGGAACAACGAAACTGTAGTTGACATAGTATTTTCCATTACTCAAATCTTGGTCTGTTAGGGTCCGTCCAAATGGCATTGCATTTAAGTTGCCTCTGTGAATATCTCGATGGATATAGGACGAATTATGAGAATTATCTGACATTTTTTGATCGCCAATTAAAGAGTCTTCAATGATATAAGATACGATGCCAAGGTCATTGGTGAGCGTAGCATCTAATTTTTCAACCTCAAGATGTAAAAATGCCCCTTTGGTTGATGCATAATAATTTAAAGCAGATTGCATGTTGATTTTTAAATTGTTATCTGCCAAAACATTCGTTGTCATGGTTGTCCACTGGTTAGGGCTTTGACAAATAACCCCATTATTAATTCTGTTTATAGCTCCTCGAGGATTCCCTACAAAACCTCCATCGTTGAGCCCAAAATAAAGACCGATGGCCACCCCTTCGAAATTGGTGAAGTCAATGGGATAATTGGGAGGGTCTATGGCTTGAAAGTCTCCAATGCCTGTTGGCCCAGCATGAATTGATGCAGTGAATACGCGACTTGGATTAGCTTCGTGTAAGGCATGAGCTAAATCTGCTGCTGCAGGACAAAAAACACATTTGTGACCAGTAAAATCTTCAATGAGCACATTTCTATTCACATTTGAATTTGGTAAAAATGTAGGCCATTCATTGGCCACATAATCACTCCAGTTTCCTGGATAAAGGGTGGTGTCTAAATCCGTAGATGATCCGCTATTAGGATAAGGATTTTCAATGCGGTCACAAGACCAAAGCCCCAAGGCAAAAATCACTAGATAAAAAATATTTCTCATATTAAAAACTTTGGGTGAAGCTAAGGGTTAAACCATTATTGGCAGGAACAAATCTACACACACCACCTACACAAAATAAGCCTGCTCTTTGTCGGCCATAAGAAAAGGTTAATCGAGTTGCTTCTTTGATATACCCACAAGTAATAATTGGATAATTTACGCGCTTACTCGCTACAGGATTTCCATAATTATATTGATTCATAAAACTAAAAAACCAAGAAGGAGAAACAGTATACTCTATTAATGCAGTAAGCCAATTTCCTTTATCGTGAATTTTGCCATCTTGTTTTGCTACTATTAATCCCTGTATTTCAGCACGAATGGAATGTTTTGTGTTTATTTTAAAAGCCCCTTCGAAAACAGCAATGTGTGCGTTGATTATGCCTTGCGCATCATTTGATATTTTAGCAACATCATTATTAATTTTAATGTTATAATAACTTAAGATAGCACTAAATTTTGGAGAGAATTTTTTTGAAATAGACAGGTTAATGTCTTGCCAATACAAACTATCACTCATGTCAAATAAGCCTGATGTATAAGTAACTCGTGTTGAATCCAAAGGATTAATCGTACTTGTATGCTGCATTGGTCGATAGGTCGTTGAGAAATTTCCGCCAATTGTAGTGCCGTATTTTCCGCCCAATCTTGATTTTTTCTTAAACGTATACAATACATCTGCCTGAAAGGCCACTTCTCCCATGGGTTGTGTGGCGTATGGATAAAGCGTAGCAACTAAGTTATAAGTGTGTGTTTTATTAAGGGCCGGTAAATAGTTAATGAAAGCGTCCTGTAAATCTTTGTTGCGGTCGGAACGAAAACTCATGTTGTCAACCGATTTTCCTGAAAGCAAAATGCCAAATCCTTTTTGAGTGTAGCTTAAATTAAAAACGGCTGCGTGGCCATAGTTATAAATTTTATTATTGTCATTTGATGGGTCCTGCTCCTTAATGATGTATTCGCCATCCAAATAAAAATTTTTATACCTTAACTTAGCCCTGGCTCCATAGGCTCCTACGTTTTCAGGAAGTATTAATGCGTCGTCGTCATCTGCTTGATACTTACTCACAAAAGAACCTCCCAAGACCATGTCGAGTGGAAAATTCTCCAACTTTTTAAAGGTTTCGTTGAAGTGAATTTCTGCATCAATCCCCCTTACAATGCCGTCTGAATAAACTAGTTGGCCTTTTTGAAAAGATAGACGCTGATAACCATATACTCCTTTTATAAGCACGCCTTTTTTAGGGCGGATAAGCACTCTTGCACCATCCATCACATTGTCGTATCCTAAGGCTCTGTCTTCATAAGCTCTAAATGATAGCCCACTGCCAAACTGTTCGTAAAAAGAACCAAGTGTTACGTCTACAAAATCATTTGAATAGCCAATATAGCGCATGCCAATTCCTGTTCCGTCAAATCGATTTGGATAACCTTGAATTCTTGGTAAATATGATTCTAAACGCATTCCCGCCTTAAATCCGCCGTTTGTATAAAAGACATTCATATACGAATTTAGCAAGCCTTTTGAGGGAGGTTGATTTGCGCCAATAACTGAATCCGAATTTAAATATTGAAAAGTACTTTCAATATTTCCTGTGAAATTTCCTTGGCCAAGTAATACAACTGGCATAAAAAGAAACCCGAATATTATAGTAGATTTAACCACTAAAAAAAGTTTAAGTTTTTGTAAATATAGATAAAAATGGGTGATTTGAAAACCGAAGCCTCACTTGCACGTTTGGAATCTCTCTAGTATAGGATTGATAAGAATCAAATTACATGAACATTTTCTGTGTTTAATTGAGGGGTTTTGACTGCTCGAAGAACCAAATTGCTTATTTTGAACTTGGTAAAGTGCACCCTGAAAAGAGGTTGCAATTATCTTCTTGTTTTTTTTTCACAAAAAAACCCCCACATAAAACGTGGAGGTTTTCAATAAATATTATTATTTAGTCTTTTTTTCTATAAACAAAATTAAGACCCCATGCGTGGATACAGAATCTTCCAATTGCTGATATGACATTTAGAATCCATTTCCATAAGGCTACAAGAATGTGATTCAATATAAAATAAAATACTTCTTTGGCTGCCTTAATCCCTATTGCAGATATATACAGCATAAACAATGATACAAAATAGGCTTTAAAGACTTCTGTGGAGAATGTCTCTGATGTCACTAGATCCTTTGTTATCAAAAGGAAACCTAAAATCCAAGATAGAAAAATAACCGCGTCAAATATAAAGTAAATAATATACATTACAATAAAGGTATGAAGAGGATATATTTTATCATTCTCATTATAAGCCATCGATTTGGATTCCCAAACAAGGGCTAATCTTGTTGCTGCTTTACCCCAAATTATATACGGTAAAATAAAGGGAATGTAAAGTAATAAATAATATCCGGCAGCCATAAGTGCCTTTAAGGCATGTGATCCGAAAGAAAAATCTTCGGTCTGCGCATCTCTTATTGTTTTTTCTTGTTCCATATTTTTTTTTTTAGTATAAAAATTTTATTAACTTATTATTAGACTATAAATTCTTGTTAGTATGGTCTAGCATACTCTTGTTTTTAATCTTGTACTTATTTCGTTGGGGGGTCAGCCCTGTGGCTTTCGCAGACCATAATAAAATTAAAAGTTAGCCGTAAAATCACGGCGTAAAAATGGTTTTAATTGTTAAATTATAGTCGAATATAAGCTTTCTAAAATTAAAATCAATCTTTTTATTAAAAAAATTATTTGGGGGCTACTAACTTTTTAATTTCCTGATAAAGTATTTCTTCATCCCCTGGCGCATAATTATTGTGGGTATAAACAATTGCCCCTTCTTGATTAATTAAAAAAGTATGTGGCACATTATTAACCCCCATTGCGCGCTTAAAGTCGCCATTAGGGTCCATTAAAACCATGTAATCCCAAGCTTTTCCATTCACATAAACGGAAACTTGACTTTTTGTTTTTTCATCATCTATTGAAACGGCCACTAGATTGACCCCTGTTTCTTCTTGCCAGACCTCATAAAGATCATGAATTGCTGACAATTCTTTTTTACATGGTGAGCACCATGTCGCCCAAAAACTTATAACAACAGGGCCTGTAAACCCCAAACTTGCGGTGTTTATGGCGTTTCCTTTCATGTCTTTTAGATTAACAGAAGGCAATTGTTTAACATCAAATAACTCAGACTGTTGAACAAAAGCAACAATTGGAAGGGCAATGAACCCAAAAAGAACAAGTAGTTTTTTCATTTTAATTTTATTTTTTTTATTTGCTTAGTTCAATAACCTTGCCGCTCAAAGATAAGTTAAGTAAATTAAATAATTGTATTCTTGTTATATTTTGACTAAAATTGCTTTATATTTGTTATGACTAATAAACAGAATTAAAATGAAAAAAATATTTACAATGCTATCCCTATGTTTGTGGGTTTTTGCTAGTTCTCAAGATAATATTACGATTACGTTGGAAGGACAAGTTGATGACTTTTCTTCAGGCGCTTCAGCTCATCAAGTAGTTGCCCCTTCTTCTGCCTCTTTTGATATTCCTTTTGATGTTTACAACAACGGTACAACAACTCAACTATGGAGAATCACCCGATATCAAGTATCTGTCCCAACAGGTTGGGCAGACGGATTATGTTGGGGGCACGCAACCGACCCTTTTGGGGGAACCTGCTTTTCATCTTCACAGATGAATACTAATCCTTGGACAAGTCCAGGTGGTAGCACAGTGCTTTTCGATATACAACCAGGCGAACACGGTAAAATGAAAGTTTCCATAGATCCCGCAGATGGAGTGTATGGTTCTGGGCATTACCGATATTACATTTCAGGTTTAAATGCGGCTTATTTAGATTCTGTAGATTTAATTGTAGACTACCTTGCTGCCGTAAAACCATTGAAGGAAACCGTTGGTGTTTCAATCGTTCCTAATCCAGCCTCTGATTATATCAACATTGCACTCAATGGAGTAGAAAGCATCAATATAAAAATAACAGATGTCTTAGGTAATATCATTTTAAAAGAAGTTATTGCTTCAAGCAAAAAATTAGACGTTACAGAATTTAAAAGTGGCGTATACTTTATTGTTTTTGAAGGAAATGGTGTTAAATCTTTTAGTCGAAAGATAATAATCCGCCATTAATAAATTGATCCTTTCAAGCATAGGCATAATGAATTACAATTAAAAAATGCCTAAAAAACAATTTAATCAAAAGCAATCTTCTCGAAATTCCAAGGGTTTAACGCCTTCTATAATGAAGGTGTTTGAAAAAAATATTGGTTTGGAATTAACCTACAAGGATATCTGTGTTAAGATAGATGCTAATTCGCCTGCTTTAAGACAACAAGTAATTGACACATTAATTCAATTAGCAAAAAGACACATTATTAAACAAATAAGTCATCATAGTTATAAATTAGAGGAGGGTAAAAACATCATAGAAGGGAGAATTGAATTAACACAAAGAGGAAGTGGATTTGTGGTGCAAGAAGGAGGTGAAAAAGACATTTTTATATCTCCTAATAATACCAACCAAGCCATGCACAACGACAAGGTAAGTGTGCGCTTGATCAATATTGGAAAAGGACGTCCTGAGGGAGTTGTTATCAAAGTAATTGATAGAAACAAGACACAATTCGTTGGCACACTAAAAATCATTGGAAATAAATCTTTATTAATTCCTGATAATGTGAGATCAGGGGTAGAAATTGAAATCGTTGATAATAAACTTTCCACTGCTGTAAATGGCGTTAAGGCATTGGTTAAAATAACCGTTTGGCCACAGTCTTCTGCAAGGCCTTTTGGAGAGATCATTGAGGTTCTTGGTTTTCCGGGTACTAATGACGTAGAAATGCTCTCTATTTTATACAACCAAGGAATTGACCCAAAGTTTCCTAATGAAGTCCTCGAAGAAGCGGAATATGTATCCATCGAACTTGATGAGGCTGAAATTGCAAAAAGAAGGGATTTTAGAGACGTTTTAACCTTTACTATCGACCCATTTGATGCGAAAGATTTTGATGATGCCATTTCATATCGAAAACTAAAAAATGGAAACTTTGAGTTGGGGGTGCATATTGCAGATGTAAGTCATTATGTTCGGCCAGGAAGCAAAATGGATGCAGAGGCATTAAAACGATCTAATTCCGTTTATTTAGTTGACCGCGTGATACCTATGCTTCCTGAGCAACTATCAAACATTGCCTGTTCGCTTAGGCCAAAGGAAGATAAATATAGTTTTTCTGCTGTTTTTGAAATGGATGAATCTGGAGATGTAAAGGGAGAATGGTTTGGAAAAACGGTAATCCATTCAAATAGGCGCTATAGTTACGAGGAAGCACAAGAAATTATCGAAGGGAAAGAAGGTGAATTTCAGGACGAAATTAGGGCTATAGACAAAGTGGCTAAAATTTTGAGAGAAGCTAGATTAGCGAACGGAGCATTAAATATTGAATCTGAGGAAATGAGGTTTAAATTAGACTCCAAAGGAAGTCCGATAGAAACCATTATTAAAACGTCTAAAGATGCCCATAAGCTAATTGAAGAGTTTATGTTGTTGGCAAATAAACGAGTTTCCTTGTTTTTGTCTAAGCCGAATCAAAACAAGGATCTTATCCCTATGATTTATCGAGTTCACGATAAACCAGATCCCGATAAGATTGGATTTCTAAAAATATTTCTTGATAAATTTGGACATGAGCTAGCTTTTGAAAGCTTAGAGAAAATTGCCTTAAATATTAACGCATTACTGAAAAGTATTCGAGAAGAAAATGAGTTTCCTCTTGTGCAATCTATGGTAATACGCTCTATGTCTAAAGCAAGCTATGAAACACAAAATATTGGTCATTTTGGATTGGCGTTCACGCATTATTCTCATTTCACCTCTCCTATAAGGCGTTATGCTGATCTTATTGTACATCGAATTCTCGAAACAGAATTAGCTAAAAGGCCACACCAATATGGTAAAACGTTAGACGAAGTTTGCAAACTTATTTCTCGAAATGAACGTAAAGCTGCCGAAGCAGAAAGGGAATCTGGTAAATATTTTCAGACATTATTTGTTGAAGATAAGATTGGCGAAGAATTTTCCGGTATAATTTCCGGTATCGCCGAACATGGGATTTATGTTAAAATGATAGAAAATAATTGTGAAGGCATGGTTTCCATGCAAGATATACCAGGAGATCGATACTATTTTGACGCGGATAAATTTCGTGTGATTGGGTCAAAAAACAAAAGGGAATATAATTTTGGCGATATGGTTACCGTTAGAATATATGAGGTGAACCCACGGAAAAGGCAAATTGATTTAGAATTGGTGCTTTAATCAGGTGCGAACATCCCGTCTGCCTCGATCCTTTGCATTTCCATTCCCTTTCGAAACATTTTCTTCACCAATACTTTATTATTGTTGTCGTAAATCAAAAACAAACCATGTTTTACCCCGTCCTTATAATGAATTTCGGACATTATTTCTCCCCGTCGGCCAAATTGCTTAATCACTCCATGTAACTTTCCGTTTTTATATTGAGAGATAATTGTTGGGACAACACCGCCAGGGTAATAATTTATCCATTCACCCGTCTTAATTCCACTTTTAAATTTTCCAGTCTCTTTTAATTCATAATCTATTTGAGAATATGCTTTATATTTTCCATGCGGAACGCCCTGCACCATTTTCATTCCCATAACGACCACATTACCATCTTTATGTTTTATTTTCTTGAGTTTATATCGTGATTCTTCTTTTAACCTTCCGTTATTATAGTATTCTTTCCAAGCACCCACTTTTTGTCCATTTTTATACTCTCCTTCTAGTAACAATATCCCCGTCGGACTATACGACAACCATGTTCCCATTAGATATCCTTCATTAAAAAAAGATTTATTTTTTAATCTTCCATTTTCCCAAAATGCTTTCCACTCTCCTTGCTCCTTTCCTTTCTCATAATTTCCATCCATCAATAGTGTTCCGTCTTCGTGCCATGTTTTCCAATTCCCTTCTTTTAAATCATTTAAATACTTCCCTTGACGAAAAAGAGTGCTGTCCTTATAAAAATAAGTCCATTCGCCATTACGCAATCCATTTTTATAATTTGCTAAATAAGAAAGTGCTCCCGTTGAAAAATAGTATTCCCATTTTCCTTCTTGTAAGTCATTGGAAAAGGTCCCTTTCATTTCAAGACCCATTTTATCTTGTAAATTCCAAATCCAAAG
This sequence comes from Flavobacteriales bacterium, assembly GCA_947462255.1. Lineage (GTDB taxonomy): Bacteria > Bacteroidota > Bacteroidia > Flavobacteriales_D > Crocinitomicaceae > UBA952. The sequence continues at coordinate 87,153 of CANHOA010000011.1, forward strand.
ACCTGTTTTTTTTCCCATAGAATAGCTTCCCATTGTATTTATTCGAGCGTCTGGAAAATAAACTAAATATTCACCATCTAATGAGTCTTTATGATAATTGAGTTGCTTGTCTATCTCACCTGAAGCATTATAAAACGTCCACGTGCCTTCTTTTTTGCCTTTTTCAAATTCCCCTTTAATTGAAATTCTTCCATTTGCCAGGCATTCTTCAAAAGGCCCTGTTTTTAGACCGCCTACAAACTGGTATTTCTCCTTCAAGCCCCCAGTAGAATAAAAGGTTTTAATATACCCGTTCCCTTTGTTAATTGTCTGTAAATGATTCTTGCTTTCATCCCAATAAGCAAGAGTATAAACCGTGTCCATTACAACGCTATCAATCGACTTTAAATGCGCGTCTTCATAAAAGTATGTCCAATTTCCAATTGGGCTACCGAGTTTATAGCACCCTGTTGTTTTGATTGATTTATTAGCAAACCATTCTTTAAAAATACTGTCCGGTACATTAAAGGAGTAGTACATCAACTGCTTTATTGTTTTATCTGGATAAAAAACAGTTTGTTTTCCATGTATTCTATCCCTAAAATAGTATCTCTCCTCTTCCAAAACGCCTTTAACGGAATAAAAAAGCCATTTTCCATGTTTTTCTGTCGTTTCAGGATGGCGTTCATCAACGAAATAAGAGCCAGTAGAATGTAAAAACTTTTGATTTGCATCCCAATAAACCTTGGTTTTTAACGACAAATTTTCCGATTGGATTTTTTGTGTATGAACACAGAAAGGGAACAAGAGAATAAAGCAGAAAAACATGTTTCTTACCGAGCTCTTTTTGACAAGGTTTCCTACTATAACCATAAATAAATTAATGCTTAATATAAAATTGTTTCACAATTAAGAATAGGCCAAAGGTGATAAAAATAATCCCAATCAAGTTGTTAAACGCTCTAAGTAGGGCATCGGTTACAAAGGGCCGTAGTTTTTTAGCAGTAATAATTTTTAAAACATCGAAAGAAAAATAAGTTGTAAGAACGATGATAACGAAAATAAAAACTTTTGCTGTACTACCTTTTCCAACAACCATGTTTCCCTGAGCAATTATGCCAATCCAATAAAACAATACCGCTGGGTTCGCGAAATTCAACATAAAGCCCTTCAGAAAAAGAACAAGATAATTTGCTTGAGGAATACTGTTTCTTTTGTCGATTACATTTAAATTATTTTTTTGCTTCTTTAATAGTATATACAAGCCATATCCTAAAAATAATGCCCCACCAATTACTGCAAGCAAGGAGTTATTATTATCGGCGTTATCCGTAAAGTTTTTAATTTGAGTAGCGAATATAAAGGCAAAAAGAATGTAAATAATATCGCTAATAAAAACGCCTAAATCTAACATCAGTGCAGACCTTGCGCCTTTTGTAATGCTCGTTTCTAGTAAAACAAAAAATACAGGGCCTACCATTACGCTTAGTAAAAAACCTATGCCAATGGCTTGAAAAATATACTCCATGTACTACAAAAATATAAATTCATTTCACGCTTTCGCTTTTTTTTTACCAAGTCTTTTTGAAAAGCAATTAAGTTGCTTACTTTTGTATTGTAAATTTATTCCCCATGAAAACATTAATTGCCAACGAAAAGCTAGATAGTATTATTTCGCTAGCAGAAAAAAAGACACTTGACACTAAAAAGATAATTAGTGAATTACAGGCTCTTAGAGAGCATGCGCTACTTGAAAAAGATCCATTGGTCGTTAAGGTATTGCGATTAAGCTATGAATTTCTAAAGGAAAATGAAACGTTTAATGTTCAAGCACAATATGAAGAGGATGAAGAAGGAAATGAGTATCCGATTGAAATTGATGACAAGGAAAATCTATTGTACTTATTAAATCTACTCAAAAATGCTGAGCATAAGGTAAACCGTGAAGAGCTTAAAGATTACCGTAACAGCTTGAAGGCCGAACTTTATTAAATGAAAGAGCAACGCTTTTACGTCAACAAACGTCAATATAACGTAAGACAAAAACGTTTGTCTTTACTTAGTTTTATTTAACTTGCAGTAGCCTGAAACGAATCATTTAAACATGACTCATTTCAGGCTTTTTTATTGGCAATAACTACAATATTTCGATGATTCGTTATGAATAAATGGAGACCCCAAGTCATAAAGTTCAGTTATTACTTCCTGAAGGAGTTCCACAAACAAGGCTTGTAAATCCTCCTTTGCTTCGCCTTTATAGTGTAAAGGATAAATGTGCCCTTTGGTAGTTATTAAGGATAAAATGGACGCTTCATGAGCGTCTACATTATATTTTTGTTTAAATAACAAACAATAAAGAGTTAATTGCAGGGTGTGTTTTGCTGAAGCAAAGGATTCTTTAACTCCGGAAGGTTTTAGATTAAAGTCAACATGTTTGGATTCTGTCTTTCCCGTCTTATAGTCTAAAATTCGATACTTATCACCTACTCTATCAATCCTATCGATATAGCCTTTTAGAAGTATTTGCTTTGTCTCTGTGCCTATCACCACGGAAAGCGATGTCGTCATTGACGCTTCAACCTGCTCTATGTATAATGGCTCAGTTAATCCTTGAAGATATGTTATTTCTGCTAATAGGGTTTTTAGGGTTATTTCATTTGCCATTTCGAAGCTTAGGAGGTTTTTCCCAGTGGCAAATAAAGTGGCGTCCTGGTTGAATTTAAGCATAAATTCAGCCCTCATAATCTCAGGAAAATCAATAATCATTTTATTAATGTCTTCTACCTCTAGTGCTTTAGGGGGAGGGGATATGAAATTTCCTTCTTTATCTCTTTGTGCAAAAGGGGTAAACAACTTTTCTAGCGTGCCATGAATGAATATTCCAAAATCACTGCTTTCAACATCTTCCATCACCATCTTTTCCTCACCAAATTCAACTAAGTAGTGGTAATAAAAATCCATTGGGCAAGTAAGGTATTTGTTTATGGCAGAGGCAGATATTGGCTTTGAAAAATACCTGTCTAATTGTTCTTTTATCTCTTCTTTCTTTTCAATAATGCCCGGAATTCCAAGCTCACTGTCGGAAAAAGAGGTGAGGTAATAACTTTTATTTAGCGTTGCGTTGGGGTTTAGTCGAACGAGCTCTAATTCCAACTGGTTTAAATAACGACTTGGCTCAGCTGCATTAATTTGATCGCCTATGGTTGTATATGTCAATGTTAATTGTTCGCAATGATGGAGTAAGCGATAAAAATGCTGCGCAAAAATCCCTTGCTTATCCCTTAATGTTGGCAACCCAAGGCCTTTACGAAGATCCATGGGAATAATCGTGTTCATTGCATTTGTTGGGGGTAGGTTTCCTTCGTTCATTCCTAGAATGATAATTCGTTTAAAATCTAGCATGCGCGTTTCTAATAAACCCATGATTTGTAATCCCTCAATTGGATTTCCATGAAAAGCGATACTCTTAGAATACCAATGTTGATTAAATAACGACTTAAAAGTGCGTAATAACAATTCGGGTAGTCCATCGGACACAATTAACTGAAATTCGGATAGCGAGAGATCAAATACGTATAAAATATTCCGTTCGAAATCGTTTTTTAAGGGTAATCGCTTTAACAGGAATTCATTCGTGTCACGAATACAAGATATAGCCTTGTCCCAATTATTTCCCCAATCATCAAAAAGGAAGGCTAAAAATGATCTGGTATCCTCATCAATTTTTAACCCTGAAAGATTTTGAAAGATTTTATTATACCGAATCATTTCTTGTTCAAGAAATACCAACTGCTTTTTAGTGCCTTCGCTTAACCAGGAAATAAAAAAGGCATGATTGATAACCCTCTGTAAATCCTTGTAATAGATGGCTTGCGTTTTGAAACGTTTTTTATTTTCTTGTATGTCAAATAAAATTTCCACCCAAGATTTCATTGCCGTTTGATTCAGCGGTAACCCTAGGGTTATATTTGCTTGCTGTATAGATGACGGGATGTTCTTGATTAAGGCCGTAATAAGCGTTTCGTCAGCTAACATAACTAAGGTTTCAGATAATTCTTCTTGGCTTAGTTTTGCTAATTCCGTAGCTGCTACCTTGACCTGACCTGTAAGTTGGGCGCATTGTATAATGTTAATTTCTAATTTCTTTTGTGACAGATTATCTTCTATTCGTTCGGGCTTTGAGATTGCGAGCGCTTCCGTATTTTTTCGATGAAAGTAACCTGCTTCATGTTGTTTGTTGGCGAAATAGTATTGATCTGAATCCAGGTAAAAAGCGCCCGATTTAGCCATTAAAATTTTGTTTATAATCCTCAGCTCTGCTGAGGAAAGCGCATTAAATCCGGCGAATATGTAAAAAGCTTTCGGGTCTTTCGCGTGCAATATTGTTGTGTCCTCCGCTAATCTTTTGTAAGCCATCCCCGAACTAACTCGATTGCGGCTTTTGAGAAGTAATTGGACTTCATTGTATAAATCGGGTAAAATGTCCCAAAAACGCATAAAATTTTTCTGAGCCTCAGTAAGTTCTTTTCCTTCTAAATTCCAACTTTCTAGCTCTTTAATAGATTTTAGATTTTTAAATACGGCTATTGGACTCAATAAATAACGCTCAATTTCTTCAAAATCATTTAATAATATCGGTCCCCAAGCGAGAAACTCTTCAAATGTTTGCGGCTCTGTCTTCTCTACGTTATTGTAGGCCTCAAAAAGAAGCAATAGAAATCGTGTCGAATCTATAATTGGAATACTGGTATATGCTTTAATTAACTCATTAATGGTAATCATCTTGGGAGCAAATATTGGCTTATTATACGCTCGAGATAATTCCGCCAAAAGAAATTTTGAAGCCCGTTCGGAGGGTACAACAAGTACCAAATGATCATTCAACCAATTGTTTGTCTTAATTTCATTGGCCAAATATGCGGTAAATTTCATGTGTTATTTTTTAGTCAAGAATGAAAAATAAGTTCCTGTATTAACTGTATGAACAGGAATGTCAGGGTAATGATTTTGAAACAATGGTGGTTTTTTTAGGGGTTTTTTCTTGTTGTATTTAAATTTATAGCCCTCCATGCCTTTAACATTACATTCTATAAAATCAACTTGTTGACGAGTGTGCGAGCGCCAAAAAAAATACTCAGCCATAACGTTATTGATTTTGTTCCATTTAATTCGCTCAGCAATTAACCAATTCATCCATAAAGCATCTATATCCACTCGCATTAACAAGTCATTAAAATTATTTATGGAAGCGTTGCGTATTCCGTTATCTAAAAATATAAAAACATTCGTTTTTTTTAATTCATATTTTTTCTCTGTAGAATAACTAGGCAAGCGATATAATACATGAGACTTACAAAGTAAAGAGATATACCGTTCAATTGTTTCATTATCAACGCCTATAAATGTAGCAATCTGATTATAAGATAAGGGCTGACCAATATGGTTCGCTAAAACCTGAATGGTTCGAAGAAAGACCTCCGACTTATTAATCCGATTGCTTGCGGAAAAATTTGCGCTCACGATATTATTTATAGTCTGATTAAGGCCTTCTTCTTTGTCTATTTTGTGTGTGCTGAGCGAGTAATAATTGCCATAAATCAATCGCTGATCTATTCCTTTGCTTTCTATTGGGAGGCTCGTTTCATTAGTATATTCATAAAAAGTTGGTGGCGGCAGATAAAAGTGCGCACCTTGATAAGCCAAGGCTTCTAATAATTCCTCTTCAATCTTAGGCGGATTAGAGGAGGTTAACATAATCGAAGCATTCACTTTACCATTCAATACTTCGTCAAGAAATTCTTGTAGTAATACTAAGTGTTCACATTCGCATAGTAGCATGTGGTCGCTTTGATTACCAAGCCAAAGAAGTTCAGCCAAGCTTAATTTATTAATTTCCTGTCTTATTGATGCTTCGCCTAATTCAATTTTTTGAAACGCTAGGTTTTTTTCAGAAAACACCCCCTCAATAAATGCTGATTTTCCCGAGTTTTTTGGACCAGAAACAAGTATTATTTTATGCGTTGGTATAAGAGCTACAAAAGCTGAATAAATCCTTCTTTCCATTTTTTCGCTGAAATTTATTAATTATTGCGTTATTCAAAGATTATTTTATCAAAAAACAAACGGCTTCGGTTAGAATTCATAAACTTATTACCTCCAAAAGCTTTTGCGATTAATACGTTTTTTCCATTTGTCAAAATCCTTACCCAATGAATACCCTCCGGATAAGTATCGGAAATACCCTCATAAAATAATGTCCCATCTTGTAATTCTCCATAACGGTATTTGGTATTTGGAGGGCTTGCAATATAAATCGCTGCGTATTGCTCGAAGCTTAAATCCTCATCAAAAGGGATTGTTTCAATAGCATAAGTATTCCCTTGGCCTAATTCTTTATATATCGCCACTATCGAGCCGTTTTCAAGCATTGTTAATGCTGGTTTTCCTGGAAATTTAACAAGTAATCCCTGCTCTTTAAGCAAGAGGTCGTATCCCTTGTATGCAAGAACATTCTGTTTTTCCTTAATGGGAAGTTCAGAGCGAATTGCAGGCACAAGCCTAACTTTATACCCGTTATTTCTTAAGAGTTGAATCATTCCATTTTCTCCAAACAAATGGCCTGCACCTACAGCGCAAAAAATCGTTTGTGTTTTTAAGCAGGAGTCAAGTCGAGACACCATTTCTATATTCCTATCTTCAATAAGGGCTTCGTAGAGACCTGGTTCATTTGACATGTTTTTTCGAATAAACCTATCCAGCATGTTAATGTCGCCTTTCAAATATAGCGCTGTAAGTGCCTCTATGTCCCTTGAACGATTTAAATTCACCATTTTATTCTCAGAGCTTGGCAAATCTTTAAAGTAATCTAATTGTGTATTGATATTCTCTAGGGGATAAAATTGCTTGTTTGATAGGTAAGCATATTGTTGAAAATAAGCATCTAAAAACTGTGGCATGCCATCTTCGCTTCCATAATTAGTGAATGATGCCTGATTAGATCCTGTATAGGGATTTCCTTCATTATCATATAAAAGCACACCGCTTTCGCCACGGACTTGAAGCTGATTAAAAAACTTAAAAATATCTGTTTCTAGCGCAATACAAGTGGCGTGGTTTAGCGCATAGTAAACAGAATCGGCCAGTTGAAAAACCCGTTTATCATTGGAATGAAGCGTGCCGAATAAATATGACTTGGTTTTTAATACTGGGGAAGTTATTTCCCAAAGCAACTCATTATCTGGATTAACTATTTGTGATGTAGCACTTAGATAAATAAAAAAGGATAAGAGTATTACTGCAAATTTCATAGTTAAAAACAAATATAAGGCTAAGTTTTATTAAAAGATTCGAGAGATGTTGTTTTCTCCAAACGAATAGGGCAAGTAGGCAAAAGAGGGTATGGGATTCGTAAGAATGATTTTTCCAGTATATCCTATTTTAATTTTTCCATGTGTTTCCGAAATGCCCATTGCGTAGGCCGCATTTACTGTTAGCGCATTAAATGCCTCTTCAGGCGTCATTTTTAATTTTATACAGGCCAATGACCAGATAAAAAACAAATTGTGATTTGGGGCAGAACCGGGATTATAATCGCTGGCTAAGCAAATGGGTATTTCAGCTTGAATTAATCTTCTTGCATCACCAAAAGAAATCCCCAAGAAAAAAGAACACGCGGGCAAAAGAGTCGCTATACAATTGCTCGATTGAAGGGATAAAATATCTTCTTCTCCCAACTCTTCCAGATGATCAACCGAAAGCGCACCTAAATCGATAGCTGCTTTTACTCCTCCTAAAATTGAAAATTGATTTACATGTACTTTGGGTACTAAACCAACGTTTTTTCCAGCTAATAAAATTCGTTGCATTTGTTCAACAGAAAAATAATTCCGTTCACAAAAAACATCTATAAAATCCGCTAATCCCTCGGCAGAAATCACGGGAATCATTTCATTAATAATCTTTTCTATATATCCTTCAGGGTTGTTTTTGTATTCCTTTGGAAAAGCATGAGCCCCTAAAAATGTTGCTTTAATCGGTATTTGATAGTGCTGTTTTAAGCGTTTTATTACACGCAACATTTTAAGCTCAGAGTCAATAGACAAGCCATAACCCGATTTTATCTCAAGAGCTCCTGTGCCCCCAGTAATTAATTTATCGATGCGTTGAACAGCCGAATCAAATAATTCGTTGGCTGTTGCGGCACTTAGTTTTTGAGCGGAATTTAAAATTCCCCCTCCTTTTAATGCTATTTCCTCATACGTTAGTCCTTGAATTCTATCTACAAACTCCCCTTCTCTAAAGGATGAAAAAACAGTATGAGTATGACTATCGCAAAATGCAGGAAAAACGTAGGCGCCTTCGGCATCTACCACTTCTACCCCTCGCCAATCCGTAATGCCTTGCCAATCGTCCATTTTACCATAATCGATTACCACATTGTTTTCTAATGCTAAATAAGCATCCTCAATGATGGGCAAACTAGCCATGTCAACACCCCTTAAGATGAAAGAAATGTTTTCTCCCGCCTGAACTAAGCCTTTAATGTTTTTTATAATAATCTTTGACATGGGAAAAGAGTTGTAACGATATCAAAAGTAAGCACTTTCATTGAGAATAATTAAATGAATTCCCTTTAATTATTCTGTATCATGCCCTTGAGAAACAAAAGGCGTAATAATTATGTTACGGCATTATTCTGCTCCTCCAATATTTTATTAAAATCATCCGTGGTTCCGATATAATATTTGTCGGTTTTATTAGAGTAAACAATAAACATGTACGTAAAACAAAACTTTGGGAAGATTATTACAAACGAAAAACCCCAAAAGAATAAATTCCCTGGGGTTTAACTTTCTCGTGAAAGGTGGAAGCCAATTCACAAGGCTTTGAAAAACAAAAAACCCTGACGGTAAAGTCAAGGTTTTGTACTCGAGGCGGCCCCGATACTTCGGGGCTGAACCCTCACATTTTTCCTTTCATAATTTCATAAAATAAGGAAGGGTCGTTAATGATTTTTTCTATAAAATCTCGGGATTTCATTCGTTTTATGAATCTTTCCATAAAATAAGCCTCTTTACTAAATTCGCAGCAAAAACACTTTTTTAATATCCATGGCTCACCTTTTCTGGTGTAGGCGTTCGGATAAAAGACATTATTATGCTCCTCCAATCTTTTGTTGAAATCATCCGTGGTTCCGATATAATATTTGTCGGTTTTATTAGAGTAAATAATGTAAACAATAAACATGTATGTAAA
>CANHOA010000012.1 GCA_947462255.1 Flavobacteriales bacterium
CCAAGTGTAAGTGCAGGTATCAACCAAACAGTTTGTGCAGGAACAGCAGTAACCTTGAGTGGATCTGGTGCTACCACGTATACATGGAACAACAGCGTGAACAACGCAATTGCTTTCACCCCAACGTCAACTACAACTTATACGGTAACAGGAACGGATGCCAATGGTTGTAGCAATACAGCGCAAGCTACTGTAACAGTGAATGCAGCACCAAGTGTAAGTGCAGGTATCAACCAAACAGTTTGTGCAGGAACAGCAGTAACCTTGAGTGGATCTGGTGCTACCACGTATGCATGGAACAACAGCGTGAACAACGCAATTGCTTTCACACCATCGTCAACTACAACGTATACTGTAACAGGAACGGATGCCAATGGTTGTAGCAATACAGCGCAAGCGACCGTAACGGTTAATGCAGTACCAATTGTAAGTGCGGGCAACCAAACGGTTTGTGCAGGTACAGCAGTAACATTGAGTGGATCTGGTGCAACAACGTATGCATGGAATAATGGCGTGATCAACGCAGTTGCTTTCACTCCAACGACAACGACAACGTATACGGTAACTGGAACAAACGCCAATGGTTGTAGCAATACAGCGCAAGCTACCGTAACGGTGAATGCAGCACCAAGTGTAAGTGCAGGAGGTAATCAAACGGTTTGTGCAGGAACAGCAGTAACCTTGATTGGTTCAGGTGCTACCACGTATGTATGGAACAATAATGTGAACAACGCAGTTGCTTTCACGCCAACTTCAACAGCAACGTATACGGTAACAGGAACAAACGCTAATGGTTGTATCAATACGGCACAAGCGACGGTAACGGTGAATGCAGCACCAAGTGTAAGTGCAGGCAGCAACCAAACGGTTTGTGCAGGTACAGCAGTAATCTTGAGTGGATCTGGTGCTACCACGTATGCATGGAATAACGGCGTGAGTAATGCGGTTCCTTTCACACCAACAGTTACGACCATTTATACGGTAACAGGAACAGCTACCAATGGCTGTAGCAATACGGCACAAGCTACCATAACGGTGAATGCAGCACCAAGTGTAAGTGCAGGAAGTAACCAAACAGTTTGTTCAGGTACAGCAGTAACCTTGAGTGGTTCTGGTGCTACCACGTATACATGGAATAACGGCGTGAGTAATGCTGTTCCTTTCACCCCAACCTCAACGACAACCTATACGGTAACAGGAACGGCTGCCAATGGCTGTAGCAATACGGCTCAAACCACTATCACGGTTAATTCAATTCCTACTGTTAGCGGTGGTGCAGATGTAAGTATTTGTTCTGGAGAATCGGTAGTTTTATCGGGTAATGGAGCCAACACCTATTCTTGGTCAAATGGCATACAAAACGGACAAGCATTTGTTCCTACGGTAACAGGGGTTTACACGGTAACTGGCACCAATAGTTTTGGATGTATCGATTCTGACGTAGTCAATGTATTTGTTAATTCATCGAGTACATCAAATTTGACAGAAGTAGCATGTATATCTTATGTATTGAATGGCCAAACATACAATCAAAGTGGAATTTATAGCCAAATCATTCCGAATGCTTTTGGTTGTGATTCTATGATTACCTTGAACCTCACCTTGAATTTGCCACCAGCTATTCCAGTTGTCTCTTCGACAAGTAGCGGTGAATTATTCACCAATAGCGAGCCTAACAACTCTTATCAATGGATTTTCTGTGGTTCAGGATTGGCCATAGCCAATGAAACAGACACGATGTATGTTCCAAATCTTAACGGACAGTTTGCTGTTACAGCGATCAATTCATGTGGCACTACAACTTCAGATTGTATTACCATTGATAATGTTGGAATAGATGGTATTGAAGTCAATTTAATAGGTCTTTATCCAAATCCTACTTTTGGCTCAGTGTATCTTTCTGGAGATGTTAAGGTGGGAACCCACTATGAATTGACAGATGCTCAGGGTAGAGTTATTTCCTTTGGAGATTTATTATCAGAGAAAAACATCAATTTATTTGGTCTAACAACGGGTATTTACTGGATTAAATTGGATGGTCACACATCACTAAAAGTACTCAAGCAATAATTCAAATCCCGGTAAGTTCACTTATCGGGATTTTTTTATTCAATCAACAAAATAGGCTATTTTTGTAGCGATGAATCCTTCTGAAAATTATTTTCTTCAGCACTTAGGCCAAACGAATCCTTTTCCTTTTTTGATAGAGGTTAAAGAAGCTAGAGGTATTTATATTTATGATGTCGATGGCAAAGAGTACATGGACCTTATCGCTGGGCTTGCTGTAAATGCTATTGGTCATTGTCATCCTAAAGTTGTTGCAGCGATTAAAAAACAGATTGATAGTCACATGCATGTGATGGTTTATGGAGAGTTTGTTCAAGCTGCTCAGAATCAAATGGCACAGCGATTGATCTCGATGTTGCCATCAAATCTAAATGCAGTTTATCCTGTAAATTCTGGGACAGAAGCAAATGAGGCGGCCATTAAATTGGTAAAGAGGGCTACTCAACGAACAGAAATCGTCGCATTCAATGGGGCATATCATGGAAGTACAAATGGTTCCTTAAGTATTTCTTCTAATGAAAAAAAGAAACAAGCGTATCAACCTTTATTACCGGAGATAAAATTTATTGATTTAAATGATGAGGAACAATTAAATCAAATTACAAGCGCAACAGCAGGCGTTTTTTTAGAAACAATTCAAGGTGATGCGGGTGTAAGAATACCGGACATTTCTTTTATAAAGGCGCTTAGAAATCGTTGTTCAGAGGTTGGTGCTTTGTTGGTTTTTGATGAAATACAATGCGGCCTTGGTCGAACAGGAAAAATCTTTGCATTTGAACACTACCATGTGGTGCCTGATATACTAACTTTAGGAAAGGCCCTTGGCGGTGGAATGCCCATTGGAGCTTTGGTGAGTTCAAATGAATTATTACATCATTTTGCTCATTCACCGATGTTAGGGCACATAACAACCTTTGGTGGGCATCCTGTTATTTGTGCCGCGGCAAATGCCTTTTTAGAGGTGCTAGAAAGTGAGATTGATTTACTTGAAGTAGAACGATTGGGCAAGCTATTAGAAGATATTATCGGTGCTAATGGTGAGATCATCGCTATTCGCCGATTGGGCTTACTATTTGCCTTTGATATGATTTCTGAGCAACGTGTAGAGAAAGTCGTGAAGCGTTGCTTGGAAAAAGGATTGATTACTTTTTGGTTTCTATCCCATCCAGCAAGTTTTCGTTTAGCACCCCCCTTAAACATTACTGAAAAAGAAATACTACGCGCGGGCTATCTTATTGTAGAGGCTATACATGAAACGAGTCGCTAGAAGAAGTTTCATGTATTATAAAATCGGACCTTATTTTCTTTGTCCTTTTGTCTTGATACAAGAATAATTCTATTGAAATAAGATTTGGGTACCGTGCCTCTCGACTTCGCTCGATGCCCATTAAGTGAATCGAGCGAAGTCGAGAGACACTTATATAGAAATCACCGAAAGGCACCGAAGTTTCGGTATGGCTTAGGATTGGAGAGAAGGAACGCATGCCACTTTCGAGTTTTTTTGCTACTTTTTTTGCGGACCTTCGAGAGCCTCAGTCACCTCAAAAAAAGTAGGGTAATTAGCAGCGATGCGCCTCCGCCGCGGCGGAGCGCATAAAAAAGTCAAGGCGCTGAATTTCTATTTTTCCGTCGAAGTCGGACACAAACCATTAACTGTGATCGCGTCAATACTCCCACTTATCTCTAAAACTATCATAGAAGTTTAATCCAAATTTAAATTGAATGGAAGATTTATCAAATGAATTATTCTGACTAACAGCATACAATCCAATTTTAAACAATTGCTTTCTAATTCTAAATTTCCTTTCTAAACCAGCATAAAACTCAACTTGGGCAAAATTGGAGCTGGGTATAGAGATCAATCCTCCTCCAATCGTTTCTTCTAATTTCAATTTATTAATTAGCCAAATTTTATTAAGAAAATAGCCGTTGAAATGATGGATAAAATTGAATTGAATGAACGAATTAGACGTATGCAAAGCGGTGTCTAATAACTGCATCGTATTTACAGGATTTGAAAAAAATCCCAAATCAGATGGTCTAAAAAATTTATTTTCAATTAAACGTAAATCTTGCTTGTGCAGATATTGACCAGCAACAAATCGAAACGAAGAATTACCAAATGACTTTAATTTCATGGTATGTGTCGCTTGAAATTCTAAATAACTAAAATCTGCTTCTGCATCAAAAATGGTAGGGATAGCAACCTTATATTTCAAAAAGACCACTGGCCAAATCGAACCTAAAACCACTTTTTTATGTTTTCGAATCGTATATTTTTGTCGAAAGTGATACTCTAAATCCAAAGAAACCTGCATAATTTTATACGGATCAAATAATTGAGCAGGCTGAACTTGCTTAAAAATAGCCAACCATTCTGGATACTCTAAATTACCAATTGACTCTCGAAATGAATATAAAACAGACGATTTTCCATACAAACCATTAACAATTTCTCGAGAAAAAAACGCTTCAAATTTACGATTTCTTACTCTACTACTCGGTGCTAAAGCTCCTACAATATTCTGAGTTCCTGCGATAAAATCATATACATCCCCTATTTCAAATCCAATTTTAGAAAAATTCATTCGATTATAGAGGACTGAACCTGCAAAAGAACCTTTAAAATCCTTGTTATAAAATCCATAATCAATATTCGGCGCAATATTTATAATTTTTGAATTTTTAAATTCCTTCTGAAAAGAAATACCAGGTCTATATCGAAATCCACCTATTCCAAAAGGAGTAAATTGAGAAATCACTGGCAATATTGTGAATTCATATTTCTTAAATGAATTCACATGACTTATCCCTGAAAAAAAAATCGCGGAAAAATTGATCACGTTTCGTTTACTATCACTCATCTTCAAATATTCTTCACTTTCGTGGTACAAGATGATACTGTCTTGTTCTTTAATAAATTGTTTTTCAAAATCTTTTAAAGTAAAGGGTCTTGTTTCATTCCAATACGATGAATCCTTTTCAAAAGCATCCTCTTTATAAACAGTTGATTCTAACCAGAAATTTTTCAGAGAATCATCCACTACAAATTTGTAGTCTTGATGAGAAACTCGTATTAAACCATTTATCAAATCTTTTCCTTCTTTTAGGTTGTAAACAAATTCTCTTCGAACCGGAACTAAACGCTCTCCTACTTTTTTGTAATCGCAGATGATGTGAATATCTTTAAAATAATTAAGTACTTTTTTATTCACTTGGAGTTCATAAGATACCAATTCCCAGCTCCCTTCTCGAATAAATAAGGTTCCTGAAAACAACGCCTCGTAATCAAACTTAGGCTTTACGGTAACCTCATTGATCATTGTTCCTGTGGAGTCCACAAAAGTATTCTCTAAAAAATAGCTGTAATACATAAATGCATTGTCAGCCATTGGTGAGACCAAAGGATTTTGTGTTAACTTGTTTGACGAGATTGAATTATCAAAAAGAGAAAAATGAGCATCCTTAATTCCATTTATAAATAGATACGGATTCGCAGACAAACTTTGTTCTTCTGCTATACTCTGATCCGAATTTCCAAAATCAAAACTAACCCCTACTTGTGATGTATTATTAGTCATTGCTGATGAACGATCCGCCAAATCGTTGTAAGCATAAAATTCATCTTTAAATTTACCGATGCGCTTGTAAGAGGTTTTTGCTTTCCATTCAATGATGTTTAACTTATCTTTTCCGATGATTGAATCCCTTTCAAGACTATCTAATTTTGCTTTTTCAAGCGTGGAAAAGCAATATGTTTCGCATTCGTACTCAGCCAACAAATCTTGAAAATAAGACCTTTTCTTAATAACGTCCTTCATTAACTCCTTTCCTTTGTCTTTTTTACTTTGAGCAAAAACAGTTATCTCATCAAAATCTAGCGTGTTCTCTTTCATTACAACCACCAAACTATTAGCCCGATCGCCAATTTCAACTGTATCTGTTTTGGTTTCATAACCCATTGATGAAAAGACCATAACATGCTTACCCTTCTTCAGTTCTAATTGAAAATTTCCTAAAGCATTTGCAACTGTTCCATATGATTCATTCAATAGAAACACTTTTGCAAAGGGTATTTCAACGGAATCCTTATCCATTATTTTACCTGTCAAAACTTGGGAAAAAGAAATGAAACTTGCTAAAACAAAGAGAATACAGAAAATGATTTTATGCATATTAATTTTAATCTTATTGTTTTTTTTTTTTTTTTTTTTTTTTTTCTTCGCGGTGGAGTGGGTTATGGTCTCCACTTTTTATTTGTAAATGTAATTGCTTTTAATTAAAATGCATATATTCTTCAACTTGCCAATAACGAGTCGCTAGAAGAAGTTTCATAGATTAGCGTTTTATGAAATTTTATTTATCAGTATTAAAGCCCTGAAAGGGTGTTTGATCTATTAACGATGGGCAAAGTCCATCGGAAATAGAAATTAACTAACATTAACAAAGCCCTGAAAGGGTGTAATATTCAAAGGGGGTAGTTACTAACAATAAAGTATAGTGTAAATCAAAAGGAATTTCATAGAAAAAAACAGTTCAAGGAAAAAACACGAATTAGCATATTCAGAACTATCTGTTTGGGATTCATATTTCGCTAATATCACACCCTTTCAGGGCTTTTGACTGCGTGATTCTAGGTGAATCATTGGGCGAAGCCCAATGATTAGGTATCTAACCCTTTCAGGGTTATGAACTACAGTGCACATTATTCGATTTATACAAAAATCATTATGCCTAGCACCTCAAAATTATATTAAGCATATAAAGTTTTTGATACTTAAATAAAAAGGAAAAGGATTACCTTTGTCCCTCTATAATTCACATGAAAGTAACAGATCACATTAAAGAAGCGAAAGACACCTTATTCTCTTTCGAGATTTTGCCTCCTCTAAAAGGTAAAAGCATTCAATCCATTTACGATGGTATAGATCCTTTGATGGAATTTCAACCTAAATTCGTCAACGTAACGTATCATAGAGAAGAATTTATTTATAAAGAGCGAGAAAATGGCCTATTGGAAAAAATAGCCATTCGTAAACGTCCAGGAACGGTAGGTATTTGTGCAGCAATAATGAATAAATACAATGTTGATGCGATACCACACCTCATTTGCGGTGGCTTTAGCAAGGAAGATACCGAAAATGCCCTAATTGATTTACAATTTTTGGGTATTGATAATGTATTAGCTTTGCGTGGAGACGCCTATAAAACAGAAGCTAATTTTCGCCCTCATCCCGACGGTCACCAATATGCGGTTAAGCTCGTTGAGCAAATCACTGAAATGAATAAAGGAAATTACATGATGGACGATGTGCAACTAGAACCAACGAATTTTTGCATCGGTACAGCAGCCTATCCTGAAAAACACTTCGAAGCAATGAATTTAGCGACTGATTTAATGCATTTAAAGCAAAAAGTAGATGCGGGCGCCGAATATATCGTTACGCAGATGTTCTTTGATAATAAAAAATATTTTTCTTTTGTTGAAGCATGTCGAAATATGGGCATAATGGTTCCTATCATTCCGGGACTTAAGCCACTAAAAACCTTAAATCACATTTCTTTTATTCCAAAATTCTTTCACATTGATTATCCAATTGAGCTTTCTTCGGAGTTGCTAAAATGTAAGGATAATAAAGCGGTTGAAAAGTTGGGGATTGAATGGGGGATCCACCAGTCTAAAGAATTAAAAAACGCTGGAGCTCCTTGTATTCACTATTACACCATGTCTAATTCTTCCTCAGTAAAAGCTATTGCCTCTGAAGTTTTCTAATTAATGACTATGAAAAAATTCCTTTTTATCGGATGTTTATTTTTGCCTTTGTTCCAATCGTATGCGCAAGGGATTAAGTTAACAAATGCCTTGATTATTGGTCAGTTTGATAAGCAGGAAGATCGTTTCGCAATTGAAGTTAATGTGACCGATTTATTTACTTCGCTTGGAATTAAAGCCATTCCTTCCATTAATATTTTAAAGCAGGGTGCCGATCCACTAATTCTAGCTTCGGATACAATGATAAATGCTTTGAAATTAAAAGGAATAGACACCTATGTGTTGATTTATGTTAAAGGATATGATCGAAAATTTAAAGGTTCGAATTCAGAATTGTTGTTGGAAGAGGGATTGAAACAATCTAGCATTTATAGTCTATTTAAAGACGACATTACTTCCATTACATTTGAATTCAGTGTTTTCAAAGGCGGAAAACGCGTTTATGCAAATGTTTTTAAAGTTGGTAATATCTCGAACCGAGATGATGTGATTAAGCGCTTTAGAAAAAAAGCACCCAAGTTTATTTCGACGAATTTCGTATCGAAATAAGTTAATTGTTCATCCTAAAACTCTTTTCTTTTTCCTTGTCGGTTGGATCGCCATAAACCCCGCATTTTGGTGGTCTCTCGAATAACTTAATGAATTTTATCTGTCCATGGATAGGCCAATAAGTCGACGAGAACCAGTTCATACGGCCGTTAATTCCATTGTAATCTCGAATACCTATAATGGGAAGTGTAATGTTTGGAACCATCATCCAAGCGCGATTAAAGCGAATTCCCACACCAATAGAATAATGAAATTGAATTTGAAACTTGTCATGAAATTCAAATGCCCGTTGGTTAATTCCATTTTGGTAGCTTTCATCGCTACGCATGATATTGTAATCAAAATTGAAACCGATTGCATTATCAATAAAATATTTTCTTGCCTTGTCTATTTTTTTCTTCCCAACATAGAGTAGGGTATGTGCTGATAATCGGCCATAAATAAACCCGTTGGATAACGTTCCGCTACTTTCCGTACTCGATGTAACCACCCCTAATGCATTGGTATTGTCAAGATTGGTGGTCTCTGCGCCACGGTATTGCTTGTAACCGATTCCCCAATCCGTATAATCTAGTAAGCGAGATTTTTTTAAGAATTTTATGGGAACTAAGCCCTTCCATGCGGGAAAATTTACCATGCCTATTTCAGCAAAAAAACCAAGTTTTCCGGCAGGATCTATGGTATATAAACCCCGCTGTCCGCTGTTGTCGGTAAGGATAAATGGTTCGCTTGTTTTTGGCGTCATTTGATACGTAGCACCAAAATTAAATTGAATGCCGTCATTGGTAACAATGCGATAGGCATCACCTTCTCGAACTCCTTTTTTAAAACCGCCTTGTGCTAATCCAATGATGGGACAAAACAGGAGGATAAACAGTAATTTTTTCATACGATAAAATTGAATTTTTTACTTTTCTCCTCTAGTAAATCCATTATTTGAGGACTGTCCCAATCGTTTTCAATTCCGGGAATAGCCATGATTTCATCCATAATACCATTTTGAATATTTCCTTGTTGGTAGGCTACGCTATACCTAATATTGCTGAAGGTTACCTGGGAATACAACGGCATCCATTGTTTTGGATACAAAGCACTAAATTTCGCTTCAATTTTTTTACGCAAAATAAATGATGGATCGCCAACGAAATCGCGCATAACAAAATAATTATCTAAGGATAAATCTTGCAAGGCATCGCCATCTGCTTTTCTAGTTCTGCTATATTCCTCAAAAACTTCAGGCCAATTTTCATTATGTTTCTGCATTAATCCCCAAAGTACAGAACAATCTTCGAATCCGGCATTCATTCCCTGACCGTAAAAAGGAACGGTGGCATGTGCCGCATCACCCATTAGGGCTACTTTCCCTTTGTGCCAAGGTTGACAACGAATAATCGCTAGGTTGGATAGGGGATGGTCTTCCCATGCATCTGCAATGTTAGGCATCATGGTATAAAAATCGGGAAATACCTCCATGAAAAAAGCGTTCACTGCTTCCCGTGAATTGAGTTTATCAAAGGCATATTTGTCTCCTTCGTGAGGCATAAAAAGCGTACACGTAAACGATCCATCTTCGTTGGCCAATGCAATCAACATAAAACGTCCTCGTGGCCAAATATGAAGCGCATTTTTATCCATTCTATAATTTCCGCTTTCATCAGCAGGCAATAAAATTTCTCGATACCCATCTGCTATGAAATTCTGACTGTAGGTAAAGCGCTGCATCTTTTGCATGGAATTGTAGCGAACATTCGAAAAAGCGCCATCTGCTGCAAATACCACATCAGATTGAACGCTGAATGATTCATTCGTTTTATTATTTGTCAAATAGACAATTCCCTTTTCTAAATCTACTTTCTCACAGGTGTGTTGATAATGTATGGTAGCACCGCCATGCTTTTCAGCCACATCCATCATCGTAGCGTTTACCTTTCCTCTCGATACGGAAAAGATCGCTTCTCCGTCCTTACCGTATTGCTGATAATTTAGGTTTCCCTCGAGGTCGTGCATGACTCTTCCATACATTGGAATCGCAATTTTTCGTACTTCGTCCCCAACTCCTACTGCATCAAGCGCAGTCCACCCGCGAACGGACAAGGCAAGATTAATGGATTTTCCAGCACTAATTTCAGCTAAACGGATGTCGGGTCTTCGCTCGTAAATGGTCACTTTATATCCTGCTTTAGCAAGGTATACCGCCCATAGCGATCCTACTAATCCTGCTCCAATTATAATTGCGCTTTTATCGTTTTCCATTTTACTTTTGAAATAAGTTTTTACACTTGTTCAACACAAAATTAAGCGCTTTGTTCTTTTATAAGTCGATTGCTACAGACAGTTATTCACAACATTTAGTTTGTTTTCTTTTTCAGCTGCTTCAATTGCTGAGTTTTTGAAATTATCACTTTCAGTTCAATAGCAAAAACCATGAAATTCAAGTCTAGATTCTTTTGGCTATTTAGTTCTCACTTTGAATGAATTCTATGTTGTTAACTTTAAAATATTTTACGAGTAAGATTGTGAATACTCGAAAAAAACAATAACGATTTGAATAGGTTTCTATCGTCGCCTATTATTCTGATGAAGCGCATCGAATTGAACTACGGGAACCGTGAAGCAGCTCGTAGAGATCGCTGAAACGGTCTTAGTTCAAGAGTGGAGTGAATTGAAGGATAATCAGCGACTTGATTTTTTCGTTCTTTTGTATCAAGACAAAAGGACAAAGAAAATAAGGTCCGATTTTTTATCGCCTGGGCGGAGGATAATAGAGTTTCTTTTACTAAAATTGAACTTCATTTATCCTATTTAATTTTTTGTCAGACGTGAATTTTTTGTGTCATTTATGTCACATTATCCTTCCTTTAGCGCGTACGCAAAACAATTTGTACTTTTGTTTCTAATTTTTAGGTATGTCTGTTCATAAAAATGTAAAAAAGGTTACCACGCATACGCTTCACGAGATGAAAGCAAATGGGGAACGAATTTCTATGCTGACCGGCTATGATTTTTCCATGGCTCGAATTTTAGATGAAGCGGGAATTGATGTTATCTTAGTTGGGGATTCTGCTTCGAATGTGATGGCAGGTCACGAAACGACGCTTCCCATTACACTTGATCAAATGATTTACCACGGCGCAGCAGTTGTAAGAGCGGTAAGTCGTGCACTTGTAGTGGTTGATTTGCCTTTTGGTAGTTATCAAGGAAATTCAAAGGAAGCGCTTTCAAGTTCGATTCGAATTATGAAAGAAACAGGCGCTCATGCTGTCAAAATGGAAGGTGGTCAGGAGATTCTTGAATCGATTCAACGAATACTTACGGCGGGCATTCCGGTTATGGGACACCTTGGACTTACACCACAATCGATCTATAAATTTGGAACCTATGTTGTAAGGGCAAAAGAGGAAGAGGAGGCCAAGCGCTTAATTGAAGATGCCTTGGAATTAGAAAAAGCCGGTTGTTTTGCCATTGTTCTTGAAAAAATACCCGCTGTACTTGCCGAAAAAGTAGCGAAAATGTTGCAGATTCCTATCATCGGAATTGGTGCTGGATCGGGTGTGGATGGCCAAGTTTTAGTGGCGCATGACATGTTAGGAATTAACAATGAGTTTAATCCGCGCTTTGTACGGAAGTATAATGACCTTCACAATCAAATGTTAAAGGCGTTTAGTTCGTATATTTCGGACGTGCAATCGGGTAATTTCCCGAATGAAAAGGAACAGTATTAATACTGCAATGAAATTAATTTTCCTTCTTTGTCTTTTTGGCTTGTTTGCCTGCTCCTCTGAAACTAAAAAAACAGTTGAACCAAAAAGTAAGCTGGCTTATTCACGTTGGCTTTCCATTACAGAGTCTGAGAATGGGGTTTTAATTAGCATCACAAATCCAGATAATATCACAGAAAAATCCGAGTATTTTATTGGGGGAAATGGCCCAGCAAACGCTACAACTATTTCTATTAAGCACCATGGACTTGCGGTTCTTTCCTCCACACATGTTGGTATGTTGGGATTGCTTAATGAAATTGATGCCATTTCAGCCGTAGCGGATAAGAAATTCTGTTATAATAAGGAACTTAATGATCGAATTAATAATGGGAAGGTTGTTTCCTTGGGACAAGAAACAGATTTCTCGGCCGAAATGTTATTGAATTCAAATTCGAAATTAGTGGTATATAGCGCTTTCTCAGGAAAATTAGCCATCGATAATAAGTTGAAAAAACTAGGTATTATAACCATACCAAATTTTGATTGGAGAGAAACGCATCCTTTAGGAAAAGCACAATGGTTATTGCTTTTTGGGTATTTAACGGGCAAACAAGACTTGGCTAAAAAGGAATTCGCTGCCATTGTAAAAAGGTACAATGAGGTGAAAAGTCAATCCAAGAAATCGAATGTACCAACCTTAGTGGGTAATTTAGCTGGTGATTTTTGGTATGCTCCGGCAGGTGGAAGTTACAATGCCACTTTGTTAAAAGATGCAGGGGTAAATTATATTTTTAAAGAAAGCAAAGGAACGGGTAGCTTGTCTTTGACCTTGGAATCTGTATTTAGTCAGTTGGATTCAGTTAGTTTATGGCTCAATCCTGGGTTTGTGAGTAAAGAGTTATTACTTGCGAATAATCCCAAAGCAGCTCATTTTCCGGTGTATTCCAAGGGTGAAATTTATTGTTATGCCTACGATATGAATCGTTTTTGGGAGATGAGTGCTATTCAACCGGATCTTGTGCTAAGCGATCTTCAACAAATTATTGATACATTTAATTCAAATAAAAAACTACATTTTTACAAGAGGGTGGAATAACTATGAAATATCGAATTCATTTATTTTTGTTATTTGCAGCGTTTGCCTTGGTGCTTATCTCGCTATTGCATTTATTTGTGGGGCAAATCCCTTTGTCGTTTTCTGATTTTTTCGCCGCCTTTTTTAAAAATTCGCCGCTGTCTACGAATGAACTATTAATGAGAGAATTCAGAATCCCGAGATTGATCATGGCGATTGTTGGGGGAGGGGGCTTGGCCTTAGCAGGTATGTTAATGCAAACCTTGTTCAACAATCCTTTAGCGGGTCCATACGTTCTAGGTATTAATTCGGGCTCAAGTTTGTTGGTTGCGCTATCTACCTTAACGGGATTTACTTTTTTAGGATCTCAGCTAAATATTGTCTTTGCGGCAATCGTTGGCGCCTTCATTTTTGGGATGATTATTTTACTCTTTTCGCTGTCGGTTAAATCACATATTTCCTTGCTTCTTATTGGTTTAATGCTTGGCAGTTTTACCTTTGCTGTGGTGTCAATTTTAGAGCTTAGTGCGGCGGCTGAGCAGTTCAAGTCTTTTGCAGTGTGGGGAATGGGATCCTTACAACAAGTAGAGATGTCCCAAGTTCCATTGATCTTACTCTTCTTTTTTGGAAGTGTACTTAGCTCGTTCTTATTGATAAAACCGCTTAATATGTTAGTTTTAGGGGAAGATTCAGCTGTTATGCTTGGTCTGTCTTTGCGCAAGACTAGAATTCTTATTATTTCTGTGACAGCCCTTTTTACGGGATTGATTACCGCTTATTGTGGCCCCATTGCTTTTGTAGGGTTGGCAGTTCCCAATATTACTAAGTTATTGTTCCGGACGCAACAACATGCCTGGTTAATTGGTGGGAATTTAATTATTGGTGCCTTATTTCTGGTCTCTTGTGATGTGCTGATTCAATACCTAGAAGAAACGATTCATCTTCCATTAAATGCATTAACATCGATTATTGGCGCTCCATTTGTGATCTTTATTTTGATAAAAAAAGTAAGATGATTTGCTTTAAAAACACGCATGTTGGATATAAAACTAGTTTATTTGAAATAAATGACGTGTGTTTATATACGGGCAAAATGTATTTGTTAGCGGGAAAAAATGGGACGGGAAAAACGACCTTGCTAAAGTCACTCGTTCGCTCAATTCCTTTACATGGTGGGCGTATTGAGCTTAATGGAAATGACTTACATCAGCTAGAAAAAAGAATGCTCCCTCAACTCGTCGCCTTTGTGGAAAGTCGCTTCAATGGCATTCCATTCCTCACCTTAAAAGACTATGTTTCATTAGGAAGATCACCACACACGAATGCATTTGGGCGCTTAAAAGAAAGCGATACCCAGAAAACGTTGGAAGTCATGAGGCTTCTAAATATTAGTGATTATCAAGATAAATTTACGGATGAATTAAGCGATGGGATTCGTCAGTTGGGTGCTATTGCTCGCGCTTTGGTGCAGGAAGCGCCCATATTATTGTTAGATGAGCCGACTGCTTTTTTGGATTTTGAAAACAAGGATTTGTTGATGAAAACGCTAAAAGAAATTGCTGTTTCTCAAAACAAATGCATCATTTGTTCTTCACATGATCTAGATTTAAGCATTGAATTAGCTTTGTCAACCTTAGCGGTGTCTTCCAAAGAAAATAAACTTGTCTTATTGGAGTCTCCACAAAACAAACAGGAAATAATCGGGCTTATTTGCTAGGTTAATTAACGGAAAATTTCTTGGTTGTGTAGCGCCCATTTTCATAAATCTTGAGTAGGTAAGCGCCTTTTGATAAATTCGAGCAATCAATTTTTAGTTGATTTGAATTCACAGCTTCTTTCGTTAATGTCCTACCTGAAATGTCTAAAATTTCATAGTTTCCATGAAGCTGTTTTTGAAATTCCACATGTAACATGGCATTCGTTGGGTTAGGATAAAGATTAAAGTTTAGCTGCGCTTCACCAACGCCTCCTTGTAGGGTAATAAAATTACTGGTGTCGCATCCATTTGCTGACATAACAGAAACGGTAAAGGTCCCACCGAAATCCATTGGAATCAAAAGGGTATCATTTGTTTCACCTAGCATTATTTGTCCGTTGACATACCATTGGTAATAATCACCAGGCGTTGGGGTGCTCATCATTTGAGAATTGTCAAAATTAATAAGCGCATTGATGCCAGGTTGGGCACAAGTTGTTTGATTAACCGTTCCGGCCGTATTAGTTAAACTCGCCTGAAAATCAGCTAAGGCATAACAATCGGTATTTAATACATAATTCAACCAAGGATCTAAAATTTGAAAGGTTTTTTGCTGTTGTTGAGCACGCGTTATTGAAATCCCTTGCGAAGAGGTGCTTTCTCCAAAGTCGCAATTGAAATTTGAATTGGCGAAATAACAATGCGCCCCACCTGTAATACTCACGAATGATTTACACGATGACGCCAATCCTTGGTACATGGGTAGGTGGTTATCGATCGGGGGTGTTACACCATCATTACTTCCTGAAAAAATAAGCGCAGGAACATTGATGTTTCCACACACAGAAACCGCTGAAGGATTTGTTTCTGCTGGGGCAAGTCCCACAATTCCGGCAATCGAAGCATTGTTTTGAGCGGCAAGCATGGTGGCTCCTCCACCCATGGAGTGGCCCATGATAACGACTTTTTGCTTTACTTTTCCATTGAATGGAGAACCAGCAGTTCCATTCAAAGCCAACATTTTTGCGGCAACCAGTGCCAAATCGGCGCCGAAATCCCCATGACTGGGAGCAGGAATTAAACTTCCTTCCGTGCGCACAAAGGCTAAGATATATCCTTGAGGGGCCAAGTGCTCCCAAATGTTAGCGTAGGCATCCCATCCCATCGCGAAACCATGGCCAAATACAATGACAGGAAAATTGGGAAAGGTGGCAACTGCGGTATTTTCTCCAGCGGTATAACTGGGATAGTAGATTTCCGTTTGAATTTGTCGGCCAGGCCCACCACCCGAGCCAAAGCCCCCACTGCGAGAAGGATCATTGAAAGTGATGGTGCTATGCCCGATTTGATATTGACCAATTATGCAAAAAGGAACTGAGAATAAAAGCAGTAAAATATTCTTCATGGATTGGATTTAAACTCAAATGTAATGAGAAAAATCCAATTTTAATGTTCTTTTGGAACATCACATAGCAATACTAACTATTGACAAAGGCAATAGCATTTTTTGTTGGTGATAATTAGCATAAAAAATAACGGCTTCTGCAAAGCGCTTTTCTAAGTTGGGAGACCTGCTAGGGCGCTATTATAGATCGGTCACTGCCATTGTTTGATTGAACGTTTGGACAATCGTAAGGTCATAATAATCGTCATGCCATTGATATACAAATAGATTTTTAGAGCTGTCTACTGTAAATTTTGTCATTAATATTGTTCCATCGTAGATGTTTTTATCTTTAATGGTAATAACATATTCATTACCGTTTTTTTCGATGGTATTAAATTTCAGCGTATTAATTTTAATACCGTCCATGTAAACAGTGGACGTCTTTTTATTTAAATCCAACCTATACTTTACATCTGTAGCTTGCTCCTTAGTAGTGTCTTGGGCTTTGAGAATCTCAAGATAACTAAGCTTACCGTGTTTTTGGAATGAATAAGTTTTGGTGATGTTAACACTAATTACTTGTGAATAGATGCTTGAAGTTAATATTAACGACAAAATAAGAAGTGTTTTTTTCATCCATTGATTTTAGTCTTATAAACTGTAATGTGGGAAAGGTTACATAGAAGGGAATTTGTTGAACAGCGGTTGTTTCCCGATGCAAGTACGGAAAACATATAAAACTACTGCTCCTTTTTAAATCCAATTTTTTCACGCTGTTTTTGTGTAATAATTTTTTTATCTTTTTGAATAAGGTAATTCAGAGCTTGATGAATATCACTGAATTTTTGATTGTATTTTATTTCTATCTCGTTTAATCTTATAATTAATTCTTGATTAGAAAGTGTAAATTTCTTTAAAGCAATAAATGCCCTTACGATTTCTACACTTATCAATCTAGCTTTTATACTTTTTAAGACATTTGATAACATGGCAACTCCATGCTCGGTAAATGCAAACGGCAATGCAGAATTTGGGCGTTTTGTTTTTGATGTCATCACAATTTGTGATGACATGTTTTCATATTCTTCTTTCGTTAATTGAAACATGAAATCACTCGGAAATAATTCTTTATTTCTTTTTACAGACTGATTCAATACTCGTGTCTCAACTTCATACAATTCTGCCAAATCCCTGTCTAGCATTATTTTTACACTCCTTACTGTATAGATTTTTTGATTAATTATTGCTAATTCCATAATTTAATTTTTACTTTAAGTTAGTGAAATAGTTGATTTCAAACAAGAAAAAGACTAAAATTTTGAGTTGTTATTAGTTGATTTTTAAAATTTTAACAAATTGTAAAATTTCCGTAATTCTGTTTGTTTTTAGTCAACGTTTTGAAAATCAAAGAATATAATGATCAAGAGCTGGATTTACGGTGACCAATGAGGGTAAGGCGTGGGCTCACGAATTCATATGGTTTAGCGGTTTAAATCACGATATGCATAAGAATACAAAATTATATGTGCGTGCAGTTCGGTCTTTTTAACCAGTTACCTTTCCACATTAATTACTCCCCCAATTTCCTTTATCCAAGCTCCTAAACTGGATCGCTTCGGCGATGTGAGTAAATTAATTATGGTAAAAAAAACAAGAATTTGTTGAACTCAAAGAAATAAAAGATTGACTATACATATAGGGCGCAGTGTATTGGATGCCCTTTTTTATCCCTCACTCTACCGCAAACAAAACCCTAAAACAGCATGAATAAATTCCTCTTGTGCTTCGGCATGCACCCAATGTCCGGCACCTGAAATGGTTTCAAATTCGCTGTCGGGAAATATATTTTCTATGTCGGGAATATCTTCGTCTAAAATATAATTAGACAGTTCGCCCCTAATGAAAATCGTTGTTGTAAGCACAACTTGTTTCGGAATCGCGCTAAGTATTTCGCCCATCTTTTTTTCAAGAATAGGTACGTTCATACGCCAGGCTAATTCGCCTTTCGTTTTCCAATAAAGGTTTTTTAGTAAAAACTGCCGAACTCCGGGATTTTCTAGGTGTACTTCTAAAACTCGTTCTGCCTCACCACGAGAAGCGTATTCGGAGAGATTTAGACTCTTAATTCCTGCTAATATATGTTGATGGTGCATGGGGTATTCCTTTATTCCCATATCAACCAATATAAGTTTCTTGAGGATAGTTGGATGCTGTTGTGCGAATGTCATGGCGACTTTTGCCCCCATGGAATGCCCTAGTAAAATAATATTTTTAAGGTTCAATTCTTCAGTCAAAACCCGTAAATCCTTAGCCATTAATGCATAAGAATGTTCTTCTGACCAAAAAGAATGACCATGATTTCTAAGGTCGACAAGATAAACGGTATAAAATTCAGCGAATATTTTAGCTTGTGATTGCCAATTGTCAGACGAACCAAACAGCCCATGTAGAATAACCAAGGGATCTCCTTTTCCGAGCACCCGATAGTGGAGCATCATTTTTTATCGCTGATGTATGAAGATTCAGAAATGGCTTGAGCTGTAAATTGCTTGTCGTTCATCTCGTTAATCACCTTGAGAAGCTTATCTTTTGAAGAGCGTGAATTATTGTAATACACAGTTATCAACTGAGATTCGTTGTCTTCAACGAAATCAACATCTACTTTTTCAACAGCATTTGTCGCTAATAATTCCTTTCTTATTGAACCACCGCAACCCATTTTACAAACCATTCCCTGCACACTTAATGCTAATTTTGTGTTTGCAGTATTGGAGGTAGTAGGCACGATTTTACTTGCTTTTTTTTCAATCGTTGAATCGTTGCAAGCAGCTAAAAATAATAAGCTAAACAAAAAATAAAGGGCTGTTTTCATACTAAATATTTGATGATGCAAAGTTAATCTCTTTTAATCGTACTATTTTAAATTTTCTACTTATTTTCGCCGAACTAAAACTTTTAAAAATGAAAAAAACTCTCTTTTTTAGTGTGCTTTCGTTGATCGTAGCCACTTCATTCTTATCTTCTTGTAGTAAATATGACGAAGGTTCAAAATTTACTTTGCTGTCAAAAAAGTCGCGTATGGTGAATGATTGGCACCTGATTTCCCAAACAGAAAACGGTTTTGCTTTAAATCTATCTGGAGTTAGTTGGCATTTAACTTTAAGTAAAGATGGCACGGCAAAAACAACTTTCAGCTATACAATTGCGGGACAAACTTTAACTAATGAAATAAACGGAGAATGGTTATTTAGCAATGATAAATCTAAGCTCATATTAGTAGATTCTAGTAACAACACTTCAGAAGAATATACAATTATAAAACTTACTAGTAGCGAATTAAAAGTTCAGCAAATAGATTCTAGTAATGGTGATATTACTATTCAAACATGGGAGACTATGTAAATTCATATTTCAACTTGAGCCGCCTTTTTGGCGGCTTTTTTTTTTGCAATAAATTTTAGTATTTCCTACATGTAACCAAACAAAGTGCTTAGCGTATTTTAAAATTAAAATAGTTTTGTCATGAAAGTTTTGTTTCTAGCGAGTTTAATGCTCTTTTTCACGCTAAGTTCTTGCAGTAAATACAAGGAAACCACTAAATACGCGCTCCTATCTAAGAATCAGCGAATAGCAAAAGATTGGAAATTAATGTCGCAGTCTGAAAATTTAAGGGCCAAAGACTTAACCGGTTTTGAAATTCATTTGGACTTACATCAGGATAATAGTTATGTGTCAAGTACACGATATTTGCTTTTTGGGCAAGTTCTTCGCACAGAGAAAAAAGGCACATGGCATTTTAGCACCGATTCAAAATCCTTACTTTTGAATGAAACAAATAACCAAAAAATAGATCGCCTGACAATTGTTTTGTTAAAGAAGGGAGAGTTGCAATTACAGCAAATTATTCCTGTCGACCTTGAAAAGAAATCCGTTGTAACTAAGTTATTTATCTTTAAAACGAAATAAATCGTTTTTCTAAAAATACTTCTCTTTAGCTGATTTTTTTTTGGAGACAAAATATTAATCACTACATTTGATAAAATTAATACCATGAAAAAATCCTTTCGCACTGTTGTTATAGCAAGTTTTTTACTTGTATTATTTGCTTCTTGTGATAAATATCCTAATGGGCCGAGCTTTTCGCTTCGTACCAAAAAGGCTCGTCTTTGTAATGAGTGGGTATTAACTAGCTATCAAGTAAATGGGAATGAATTTATTGAAAATCAACCAGATGTAAAAATGGCAATTGACAAGGATGAAACCTATTCTATTTCAAGAACCACTTCATCATTAGGTCAAATTCAAACGGATTATGAGCATGGGACATGGACATTGGATTCAGAAGGAACTGTTTTATCGCACTTAATAAGTGGCGAAGAATTTCCAGTAGATTTTACGATTAATGAATTACGCAATAAATCCCTAACGCTTCAGTATTATAATGTGCAAACAAATAACACGTACATTATGGTTTACAAGCAGGCGGAGTAATTAGCTAAACCTAGGATCCGTTTCCATTACATGACCGCATGCCGAGCATGTTCTCATTTCTTCAGAAGCATAAAATTCTCTAAACCGGCTAATAAAATCCTTTTCGATATTTTCTAATGGGAATTGATACGATTTTAACGGATTATTGCACGATTCACAAAACCACATTAAGCCATCTTGTAATTCGCTTCCTTTTCTAACCCTTTCAATCACTAGACCAATTGTATTTTCACCTCGAATAGGAGAATGTGGCACCTTGGCGGGCAATAAAAATATATCTCCTTCGTGAATTTCAATATTCTTTGCTTGCCCATCTTCTTGAATTCTAACAGTAATCGACCCCTCTATTTGAATGAATAATTCTTCACTTTCATTGTAATGATAATCTTTTCTTGCATTTGGTCCACCGACAATCATTACGATAAAATCACCCGCTTCGACATAAAGATTTTTATTAGAAATCGGGGGTTTTAATAAATCGCGGTTTTCAGCAATCCATTTCTTAAGGTTGAAGGGTGCCAACATATCAATGAGTTTTGGTTAAAATTAAAAAGATTATTGATTTTAATGCCGAATCAAGGCATAATGTTTTGTAATAAAACGATAAGGATGTTTATCATCTATTTCTTGCGTATTGATGGTGCTGCTTTTCCAATCGTCTAAGGTGATTTCTGGAAAAAAAACATCTGCGGAAAAGGTCGCTTCGACATGTGAGATAAACATTTCATCGATGCATTTCTCCTGTAAAGCCAGTTTGTAAATTTCTCCGCCACCAATAATAAAAAGTTTTTCTTTCTCATCATGAAAATGCATTAAACAAGCTTGTAAGGTATTAAAGACTAAACAGCCCTGAATCTTCAAGGTGCTATCTCGACTTAAAATTACATTTGTTCTATTTGGTAAAGGGCGATATTTTTCAGGGATTGACTCATAGTTTTTTCTTCCCATAATGACAACGTGATGCATGGTTGTTTCTTTGAAAAAACGCATATCATTGGGCAGGTGCCACATTAAATCATTGTTTTTGCCAATGCCATTTTCGGCATCCATTGCTACTATTATTGTGGCTTTTCTCAAACTGCTACGATTCCTTTAATGTGTGGATGTGGGTCATAATTTGTCAATTCAAAATCATCGATTGTAAATTCAAATATATCCTTCACACTAGGATTGATCTTCATGGTAGGCAAGTGTCTTATTTCTCTAGATAGTTGTAATTCAACTTGTTCAAGATGGTTAGAATACAAATGAGTATCGCCAAAGGTGTGAATGAATTCTCCCACCTGAAGCTCGCACACTTGAGCTATCATCATTGTAAGTAATGCGTATGAAGCGATATTAAAGGGAACGCCAAGAAAAGTGTCGGCACTTCTTTGGTATAACTGACAACTTAATTTTCCGTCTGCAACATAAAATTGGAACAAACTGTGGCAAGGTGGCAATGCCATTTGGTTGACATCGGCCACATTCCATGCTGAAACTATTAGTCTTCTTGAATCGGGATTGGTTTTTATTTGATGAATCAATTGCGAAATTTGATCGATTGTACCGCCATCTTTTGTTGGCCAACTCCGCCATTGATGCCCATATACAGGACCGAGATCCCCATTTTCATCAGCCCACTCATCCCAAATACGGACATTATTTTCTTTTAAGTATGCGATATTAGTATCGCCTTTCAAGAACCATAAAAGCTCATGAATAATTGATCGAAGGTGTAGTTTTTTAGTAGTAAGACAAGGAAACCCTTTGTTAAGGTCGAAACGCATTTGATATCCAAAAACGGAAAGTGTACCTGTTCCCGTTCGATCTTCTTTTTTTACACCGTTTTCAAGAATGTGGCGCAGTAATTTGTGGTATTGATCCATGCTTATAAAACTTACACTACAAAATTAATGTAAATCACCACCACTCTTAGTTCTTTTAATGACGATTTTTGAACAAGTTAATAACCGAAATCAATAGGATAGAATTATGTATCTTCGTGGCATGTTAAAATCAATAATGATTTTAGGGATTGTAGCTTCTTGCCTTTCGTTTTATGCGCAGGAGGCCGTTTTCGTTAAACGAAAATGGTTGGGCACCTACAATGGAATCGTGCCAGCTTATCGTTTGAATACCGGGAATGAATTACTAGATGTCGAATCAGATAAGCTCAGCATAATTCTTTCAAAGGCATCTTTTAGCATCAGTTTTGGAGCGTTTTCCTATACTGGTCAATATACAGCTGTTGTTAAGAAAAAAAATAAATTGCGCATTGAAGGGAAGATTGAGGGGCGCACCGTAAACGAGTATTTTTTAATCGATCGAAAGAAGAAACAACTAACGCGGTCAGGAATTATTCCACAACCAGATTCAACCCTTGATAAGCTAAGAAAAAAACAAGGTAAATGATGTCCCTTTTCCGATGTTACTTTTAACTTCGATTTTCCCTTGGTGAGCATCCATAATTAATTTCACGTAATACAAGCCTAAGCCAAATCCTTTAACATTATGAATATTACCCGTAGGTACACGGTAAAATTTCTCGAAAATATCACGTTGATTTTCTTTCTTAATACCAATGCCATTATCTATAATTTCTATTTTTAAGCCATTGCGTTCATTGCTAGTTTTAATTATGATGGTTGGATTCCCTTCGCAATACTTTACAGCGTTATCAAGTAGATTGTAAATCACATTTGTAATGTGAACAGGATCGGCATGAATGTCTGAAACGGTAGCTAATAGGTCTAATTTAATAGATCCACCCTTGCTTAAATGATGTAATTCAAAATTGTCTTTGACCTCCTGTAATACATCATGCACATTAAATAATTCTTTATCCAAAACAACTTGATCCTTATCTAATTTTGCTACGTTTAACACTCGCTCTACTTGCTGCTCCAGGCGCTTATTCTCTTTAAAGATAATGCCAGCATATTTATTTACTTTTTCAAAATCTGACACTTCCAAGCGCATGAGCATTTCACTCGATAAACTGATGGTTGAAATAGGCGTTTTTAGTTCATGTGTCATGTTATTAATAAAATCGTTTTTTATTTCCGATAAGCGATTTTGACGAATGATGATGGATAAGCTAAAGCCAAAAAAGATCAAAATAAGAAGCAGAATAACGCATATATATATCCATGGAGAAATTAGCGTTTCGGATTTTATCGACTTAATCTTGAGATCAGGAAAATAGACAGTGAAGTAGTGCCCATCTTTTTTTAGATTTAATTTCTCTGGGGTTATGCCATGTGTTTTATCTGGAACAGAAGCATACAAGGAATCTTTGGTGTATTTAATAAGGCTCCCCAAAACAATTGAATCGGTGAAACAATCATAGATTCCGTAAATGAAATCTTGATGTATATTTTGATTATCGAATTCCTTTTTTAATAAGGTTTCTAAATAATATGGCTGAAGATCTTCTTGAATATCAACGGTAAAATGGTTGGTTTTAAGTTCTTTGACGGCTCCATATACCTCGTAGTTCACATTTGTGTTTAAATTAATTTGTTTCAATACTTTTTTTAGCGAAACTTCTACTTGCTGTGTAAATTCCTTGAGGTTTAAACTATCTGCTTTAGCCTGAATCGCGATATTGGTTTCTTGAATCCGAATGGTTTTTTCCATCCATAACAACTGAACGGTCAAAATCGTTACCAAGGATAATATCCCTAGAATAATGACTGTATGGATGGTTCTATTTTTCATACCTAAT
Organism: Flavobacteriales bacterium; assembly: GCA_947462255.1. Classification (GTDB taxonomy): domain Bacteria; phylum Bacteroidota; class Bacteroidia; order Flavobacteriales_D; family Crocinitomicaceae; genus UBA952. Next base: position 24,449 of record CANHOA010000012.1, read on the forward strand.
TCAAACGAAGGTACAACGAAATAGCTAAGCTGACATTAAAATCCTTGCACACCATTTACTGTGGTATATTTTAAGATGTTTTTTTTATCCGGATAAATTCGCGAAAAGGCAGATTGCACTGCCAATGTTCCTTCGTGAAAACCACAAAGAATCAATTTCAATTTATTTTGATAGGTATTCACATCTCCAATAGCATATATTCCCGGGATATTTGTTGAATAATCTAGTGTATCCACTTTAATTGCTCCTTTTTCAATTTCTAATCCCCAATCTGCAATGGGACCAAGACTTGGTTTTAGGCCAAATAATGGGATAAAGTGATCGGTATTTTTCACGATTTCGCCATCTTTCTGATGATGAATAATCACGCTTTCAAGGGCATCTTTTCCTGAAAGTCCAACAACCTCCGCTTCGGTTATCAATTCTATTATACCTCGTTGTGCTAAATCGATGACTTTTTGAACTGAGTCCAAGTGCCCACGAAAAGAACTATTACGGTGAACCAAAATCACTTTTTTGGCAATTTTTTGTTCCGCTAAAAATATCGACCAATCCAGTGCAGAATCTCCCCCTCCTGCAATTACGCAGGTTTTATCCTTATAAAAATCGGGTTCTTTGATGATGTATTCTACTCCTTTGTCTTCATAATCGAGGATGTTTTCAATAGGAGGTTTCCGTGGTTCAAAAACACCAAGTCCACCAGCAATCATGACGATTGGCGCCTTGTGCTTTGTCCCTTTTATGCCAGTGACTATAAAAGTGTTATCTGCTTGTTTTTCAATACTTACAGCTGCCTCTCCAAGGGTAAATCCAGGCTTGAAGGGTGCGGCTTGCTCCATTAAATTATCAATAAGTTCTCCTGCTAAAATAGTTGGAAAACCAGGAATGTCATAGATTGGTTTTTTGGGATATATTTCTGAACACTGCCCTCCGGGTTGTGGCAATGAATCAATCAAATGACATTTAAGTTTTAATAAGCCCGCTTCAAAAACGGTAAATAAGCCCACCGGACCTGTTCCAATAATGATAATATCTGTTTCTATCATACTTCTTTTTATCTACTTTCTTAACATTTTTAGTAGGCGAATTGTTTATTTCTAATAATCTGGTTTGCGTGGTTTGTTTTCCATGATTAATTCAATTCGTTCCATGACATCTGTAGTAAGTAATTCCTGCGCTGAAATCGCTTTAAGATTTTCGCTTAACTGACTTGTTTTACTTGCGCCTAAAATTACGGTACTCACATTGTTGTTTTTTAGACACCAAGCCAAGGAAAGAACGGGAAGGCTTAGGCCAATTTCAGCAGACAACTTCGTCAGTTCAATCGCTTTTTGAATTTTTCCTTCGGTAAAGTTTTTATCCTTTAACCAATCTAAACCATCCATGCCCAATCTCGTTTCTGTTGGAAAACCATCGTTGTATTTTCCAGTTAAAATCCCACTAGCCAATGGCGACCAAATGGTGGTTCCGAGTCCTACCGTTTTATATAATTGTTCGAATTCTACTTCAATTTTATGTCGAGTAAAAAGGTTGTATTCGGGTTGTTCTACTACTGGCCCAATTAGATGGTTTTGTTTCGCAAACATATGTGCTTCCATTATTTCTTGTGCTGACCATTCGCTGGTTCCCCAATATAACACTTTTCCTTGTGCAATAAGGTGATGCATCGCCCAAACAGTTTCCTCAATTGGGGTTGCTTTATCGGGTCGGTGACAAAGGTAAAGATCTAAATAATCAACCTGTAAACGTTTAAGCGCTTGGTGACAAGCTTCAAATACATGTTTTCTATTTAATCCTTTTTGAGTAGGTAATTGTCCGCCGCTGCCAAAAAATACTTTACTGCTTACAATATAACTATCGCGTGACCATCCCGCCTTAGTTAGAATCTTGCCCATTACCTCCTCACTCATCCCGCGTGAATAAATTTCAGCGTTATCAAAGAAATTAATGCCATTGTCATACGCAAGCGTCATCAGATCTTCGGCAATGCTAGTGTCAATTTGTTTTCCAAAGGTTAGCCAAGACCCAAAGGATAATCGGCTTATTTGTAGCCCTGTTTTACCTAAAGCAACGTATTCCATAATCATTAATTTTTGAGTGCAAAAATAGGCATTTTCACCAAATACTTAGCCAGTATTTATTTGAATTCTTTGGTTCTTTTTAGTAAGTTTGTCACAACTAACTTGTTTCTTATCGACGGAAAGAAGTGTGTATTAGAAAGGTAAATCCATGAATAATTAACACTGCAATGAAAAGTAATGATGCCTTGAATATTGAATTACAACGAACATTAGAGGTATTAAACTTTGCGAATCCTTTTTACTTATTGCTCAATGTTAATGGGAAAATAATTGGTGTAGGAGATGCTTACAAGAAGCTCCTGCCGAAACTTAAGGCATTAGATGATTTTTCCGAGCATTTTTTTTGGGAAAAGGGATTGTCAACACCTCGTCTAGATAAGGCACTGAGCAATCAAGTGCTGCACACACGTCTAAAAAACGATGCCTATGATGTTTCAATTAGAAATACCTCATTTGGTGTTCTAATTTTAAACACGCAAGGTGATTCAAACGCCGCATCAGAAAGGATTAAAACCAAAAAAACTGCAGCCTTACCGCATGAAAATCCGAATCCTGTTTTGCGATTTTCCAATAAATTAGAGCTCTTATATGCAAATAAAGCTGCTGAACAAGGATTTTTAACCGATTTCCAAATACATTCAGATGGTGTAAAGGACTATGATTTGAAAATTAATTTATTGAATTGTTTAAAGCGTAATGTCCCTTCGTTGAAGATTTTTTTATCCAGAGCTGGAAAAAATTATATGATTAGTATTATTAATGTTATCGATCAGGGATATTTAAATATTTATGCGAATGACATTTCTCTTTTTATTACCCAAGTTGAAGAAAAGGAGGAAGAGTTGCGGAGATTAACGATCACAAATGATGAGCAGCGTAATTTTTATGAATATATACTAAATAATCTACCATCCGATATTGCAGTTTTTAGCCCGGAGCATAAATACCTATTTATAAATCCTCAAGCTATTAAAGATAAGGAGACGCGCGAATTTATGATCGGGAAAGATGATTTTGATTATTGTAATTTAAAAGGCATTCCAACGGATTCTGCTAAATTTAGACGTGCCGCTTTTAGTAAGGTAAAAGAAGGTAATAAAGAAATCGAATGGGAGGATGAGTTATTTGATTTAGCAGGTAATCGTAAGGTGGTTTTGCGTAAACTGGCTCCTGTTTTTGACAAAGATGAACAACTTCGTTATGTGGTTGGATATGGAATTGACATAACAGCGATTAAATTGTCGAAGGATATACTTCAAAAAAACAATCTTTTTCAAGCTACTTTAATGGATCTGGCAACAAAATACATCAATTTGCCAATCGAAAAGATGGATGTTACAATTAACGAGTCCTTGTCGCAATTAGGAAATTTTGTCCATGTTGATCGAGTTTATATTTTCACCTATGACCATAAGTCAAAAACAGCTTCAAACACTTATGAATGGTGCGCAGAAGGTGTCGGACCACAAATAGATAATTTACAATTTATACCATTTTCAAGTATTCCATTTTGGATAGAAACACATGCAAAAGGAGATGAAATAATTATTGAAAAAACGACTGAATTACCTGATGGAACAGTTAAAGAAATGCTGCTTGAACAAGACATAAAGAGTGTATTTGCCCTTCCTTTAATGAAAGGAAATAAATGCATCGGATTTGTCGGATTTGATGCTGTGCTTAACTACAGAGTATTTTATGAAGATGAGAAGGATTTGCTTCGATTGTTTGGGAAAATGCTCGTTAATTTAGAGATTCAAACTAATTTCCTCAAACAAATTAGTGCTAAAACAGAAGAAATTCAAAACATAAATACCGATTTGGAATTGATTGTAGCTGAGAAAACCAAACGAAATATTGAATTGTCCAAATCAATAACGGATCAAGAAAAATTAGTAACCATCGGTGAAATTGCTTCAGGGATTGCTCATGATTTAAATACGCCATTGGGCGCAATTAAAATTGGAGCCGAAAGCATTCGATATACTTTAAGTGAATTACTAAAAAATATCGTTTGGAAGTGTTCTGAAGAGCAAATAAAATTCGCATGTGAAAGATCCGCGCAAAAACAAGGTGAATTATTTTTAGGTGGACTCCAGTTACGGAGAGAAATAAAAGAATTTGAAGATTATTTATCCCTAAATTTTCCTGAATTCAAAGCAGAATCTAACGAAATCGCAGGCCTGTTTGTTAAAAGTAGAATCTCACTTTCCGAAACTCAATTAATTAAACAGTGTATGGAAACAGTAAACAGAAAAGATTTTCTGTTGCTGATTTATCATATTCAATTAAATAGAAATTTTATTGATACCATTCTATCGTCTAGTGAAAGAGGTGCTAAGGTGGTGCAAGACCTTCGCTCTTTTATCAAAGAGCCCCAAAACAAGAGTAAAGGAATGGTTAATCTTCGAGAAAATATCACGACTGTTTTAACAATTTTTAATTATGAACTGAAGCGAAACATCGATGTTGAATTTACTGTGCCTGATTCCTTATCAATACTTGGGTTCGATATAAAGCTTTTTCAATTATGGTCTAATATTATTAAAAATGCAATAGAAGCGATGGATGATAAAAAGGAACGTGGAAAATTGATAATTAATGGTAAAAAGACTAAAAAAGGCATTGAACTTAGCATTGAAAATAATGGACCACTTATTCCTGAGAAAATCCAACAAAAGATTTTTGAAAAGTATTTTACCACCAAATCAGGCCAAAATGGTTCTGGATTGGGATTGAGCATTGTTAAAAATGTGTTGAGTATGCATAATGCGACCATATCGCTAAACTCAACTTCAGTCTCAACTACTTTTACAATTTTCTTTAATGATTAGTTATGAACATAAAAAAACTGTTCCAACTGCTCAATAATTTATATTTATATCTACTTTTGTCGCATGGATGAAATAAAATATGCTGTCGTTTGTGTAGATGATGATGCCTTTATACTACAAATGTTAGGCTTTCAATTATCAAAAATCGTTGATCAAAAGTATACGCTCTTGGAGTATTTTACAGATCCTTCAGAGGCGCTTGTAAACATCGACCAATTAGTTGCTGAAAAAATAGATATTATTTTTATTATCGTAGATTACTTAATGCCTAAAATGACAGGCGCCGAATTAATTCGTGAGATTAAGGCAAAACATCCTAATCTTAAATGTGTCATGCTCTCAGGGCATGCTAATCCAATTTCGATAGAGGCCTTAAACAAAGAAAATATGCTTGAGTCATTTATTTCGAAACCTTGGAATGAGGAAGAGCTTTTTGATACGATTCGCCCAATTTTAGAAGGCTACACTCGATAATCTTTTTTCATGAAAACAATTCTGCTTCTTGGCGCTGGAATGTCATCTTCCTCCTTGATTCGATACCTGTTAGAAGAGTCCGAGAAATTTGATTGGAAACTAAACGTTGTTGATCAAAATACAGCGCTTGTTTTGAAGAAAATAGCCAATCACCCCAGAGCAGAAGCACTCTCTTTTAATGCGCTTGATACAACGGAAAGAAGAAAAAATATCGAAGAAGCAGATTTGGTAATTTCTATGCTCCCAGCTCGATTTCACCCCGATATTGCAAAAGACTGTATTGAGTTAAAAACGAATTTAATTACACCTTCTTACCTTGCTCCAGAAATGAAAGCGCTAACGGAAAAAGCTGTTCAGGCGGGTGTCATTATAATGAATGAAGTTGGTGTTGATCCAGGAATTGATCACATGAGCGCTATGCAGATTATTCATAAAATACAAGAGATAGGAGCTGAAATGGTGAGCTTTAAATCGTTTTGTGGTGGATTAATAGCGCCAGAATCAGATAATAATCCTTGGCATTATAAATTTACATGGAACCCTAGAAATGTAGTTTTGGCTGGACAAGGATCAGCTGCTGCGTTTATTCAGAATAATGAGTTCAAATATATTCCCTACAATCAATTGTTTAAAAGAACGGAACGGTTCGTAATTGGTGATTTTGGAGAATTTGAAGGATACGCAAATCGCGATTCATTTGCCTATCGTGAAACCTATGGATTATTTGATATTAAAACCATCTATCGTGGTACTCTGAGAAGACCAAATTTTTGCGATGCTTGGAATGTTTTTGTTGAGTTGGGCATGACAGATGACAGTTACTCATTATTCGAGTCGCATAAAATGTCGCCACGAAAATTTGTGAATTCATTTCTGCCGTATCATCAAACTAAAACAGTGGAGGAAAAATTTCATAATTTTCTAGGAAGCGAAAGGACTCATCTTTTTCATCAATTTGAATGGCTTGGTTTGTTCGATGATGAGCGTGTTCTTGGATTAGAAAAAGCAACTCCAGCCCAACTCTTAGAAAATATACTGATTGGTCGTCTATCCCTGAGCCCGGGAGATAAGGACATGTTGGTCATGTATCACGAGTTTGATTATATTCTAAACGGGTCGCAGAAACAAATTCTTTCTTCCATGATTTGTTTAGGTGCCGATCAAACCTATACCGCAATGTCTGATACAGTCGGATTACCAGTAGGGATGATGGCTAAATTAATCCTTAATGGTGAATTTAATAAGCCTGGAATTCATATTCCCGTAGATCGTGAAGTATATGAACCTATTTTAAGCGAATTAAAATCCTTTGGGATATCTTTTCAAGAAATCGAAAATGATTTGTAAATTCGTCACTAGATACTAAAATTATGCAAAACGAAGAAAACCAAATGAACATAGAATTATCTGAGGAAATAGCCTTAGGTATTTATTCAAACCTAGCCATTATTACACATTCTCCTGCTGAAGTAGTGTGCGATTTTGTTCAAATCATGCCCGGAATGCCCAAAGGAAAGGTGCGGTCTCGGGTGCTGATGACGCCTCAGAATGCAAAGCGATTTCTGCACGCATTGACCGAAAACATTCAGAAGTTTGAACAAAGTTTTGGCGAGATAAATGATCCACAACAAGGTTTTCCTCCCATGAATTTTGGCACGCCAAATACAATGGCCTAGTAAATTTTAAAACCAATATGGACGTATCCGTTTGCATTCCTGTATTTAATTCGGATGTCAAAAAATTGGTCACGGCACTTGCTGAGCAAATTGCACTCAATCAACTTTCAGCTGAAATTGTCGTTTTAGACGATGCTTCATCGATTGAGATAGAAGCCCAAAATCGTGCTGCGCTGGAAGGGCTGAGTCATACTCGGTATTTTTCTCTTCCAAAAAATGTGGGTAGATCTGCGATTAGAAATCGTTTCATTGATCTTGCTACAGGTGATTTTCTTTTGTTTATTGATGGCGATTCAGAAATAATAAATCCTAATTTCTTAGAAAATTACACGAAAACATTAAGTTTATCACCCATTGATTTACTGTATGGTGGAAGTGTTTATTCAGAAGATGCCCCCCAAGCAAATTATTTTCTGAGGTGGAAGTATAGCTGGATAAGGGAATCGAAGTCGGCTCAAGAACGATCGATAACTCCTTATGGATTTAAAACCAATAATTTTATTATCAAAAAATCTGTCTTTTCTAGTTTCCCCTTTGATGAGCGTATTCAAGGTTATGGCCATGAGGATACTCTTTTTGGATTTATACTTTGTAAAAATAATATTGTGCTAAATCATGTCGAAAATCCAGTATTAAATAGCTGTTTAGACACCAATGATATTTTTCTCTCAAAAACGGAGGAGGCAATAAAAAACCTATGGTACATTCATAAAAATATTGCCACGGAAATCGATTTTGTGGCAAATGTTCGTTTGTTAAAGGCTTATTATTGGCTAAAAAATAGGGGTTTGCTTCCACTACTGAAACTTAGTAATTATTTAGTTGGAAAGTACAATAAGCGCCTCTTGCTTTCAGGGCGATTCACTATACGAATGTTTGATTTTTTTAAGCTTTCAATGCTTTTAAAACAAGCGTCTACTCAGGATAAATAGTTCGCATGATAGCCTCTAACTTAGGCTTTTCATTTCCCCAATGTTCTATTTCTGCCGCTTTATTGCAGTTGCTTCGTAAAGACGAAAGTAAGGTGGTATCGTGTTGCAACGTTTTGATCGCATGTGCGATTTGTGCCGGACTTACCTCAGAAATAACCAGGCCGATTTCATATTTCTGCACTAATGATTTTATTTCAACTAAATCCATGCAAATAATAGGCGTGCCAGCTTGGAGGTAATCAAATACTTTATTCGGCAGGGCAAATTGGTGGTTTTTACTACTAGGTTTATCTATTGCAAGACCGCAATCAGCTAGTTGAGTAAATGCCATTAGTTCTTGGTATGGGCGCTTACCAAAAAAATGCACCCTTTTTTCTAAGGAAAGATTAGCCACTATTTTTTTTGCTTTTGGCAAAACATCTCCATCTCCAACAATCAATAAATCAACATTCTCAAGCAATAAAATCGCTTCGATGGCTTCTTCAATCCCTCGATCAACATTTAATCCTGAGCCCTGAATGATAACCTTAAACGAATTACTAGGAATCTTTTCTATTAGTAATGCATCCATCTTCGGAATCGTTATTCTTTCGGGAACATTGCGGATAACATGAAAGACAACACCGTACTTTTCCTCAAAAATAGCTGCGAGCGACTCATTAACCGTGATGCAGTGCTTTAACTTGGGAATGATGCGTTTTTCAACAAATGCCCAAATGCCTTTTTTGAAAGGCGAATGCTCTAATTCGGGCACCTCTGTAAATAATTCGTGGGAATCATAAATTAGGGGAGTGCGCTTGAGTTTAGAAATAAGATAATTGGGTAATAAGGTGTCAAGGTCATTAGAATACAGTATATCGACACGCTTAAAAAGTAGATAGAAAAATAACCGAAGTTGAAACGCAGCATAAAACAACACGCCCGTTTTGAAAATAAGACGGAATCTTTTGATGGCATATGACCTTGTAACATCTTGGCTTTTAGGTAGTTTACGTCCTACCAACAGCACCTCAAAGCCTAAGGATTGCGCGACAATGCAGCTTCGATTTACTCGATTATCTGTCGCAAGATCATTCGTTACGCTAAAAATTATTCGCTTCATTGTTCGCCGTAAATTTAGAAATAACTTTATCGCTATTTTTAGCTTTGTAATATTTTAAAAAAAAAACCTAAAATCCTTTGCGATAAAAAAAACTTTCGTACATTTGCAGTCCAAAATTTAAGGAAGTTTAGGGAAAAAGTTCTTTATATTAGTGATTTCAACATTCGCCGATGTAGCTCAGTTGGCCAGAGCAGCTGATTTGTAATCAGCTGGTCGGGGGTTCGAATCCCTCCATCGGCTCGAGTATTGGGGAGATACTCAAGTGGCTAACGAGAACAGACTGTAAATCTGTTGGTGCATACCTTCGCAGGTTCGAATCCTGCTCTCCCCACAGTTAGTATTAAGCGGGAGTAGCTCAGTTGGTAGAGCTTCAGCCTTCCAAGCTGAACGTCGCGAGTTCGAGTCTCGTCTCCCGCTCAAAATTGCTTTCTGCGCCGGTGTAGCTCAGGGGTAGAGCGCTTCCTTGGTAAGGAAGAGGTCATGAGTTCAATTCTCATCATTGGCTCAAATGAATAAATAAAAAGACATTGGATTGCTAAAGTGTAGTCCTTTTAAAATAGGTTGTATTTATTAACAAGTAACAAACAAAAAAATGGCTAAGGAAAATTTTGATCGTTCCAAACCGCACGTGAACATTGGTACCATTGGGCACGTTGACCACGGTAAGACTACATTAACTGCTGCAATTTCAAGTGTATTAGCATCTAAAGGATTGGCTCAAGTAAGAGACTTTTCTTCGATTGATAATGCTCCTGAAGAAAAAGAACGCGGTATTACTATTAACACGTCTCACATTGAGTACGAAACAGTTAATCGTCACTATGCTCACGTAGATTGTCCAGGTCACGCGGATTACGTGAAGAACATGGTTACGGGTGCTGCTCAAATGGATGGTGCTATTTTGGTGGTTGCGGCTACTGATGGACCAATGCCACAAACACGTGAACACATCTTATTAGGACGTCAAGTTGGTGTTCCTCGTTTGGTTGTATTCATGAATAAAGTGGATAGCGTTGATGACGAAGAGTTATTAGAATTAGTAGAAATGGAAGTAAGAGAATTGCTTTCTTTTTACAAGTATGATGGTGATAACGCTCCAGTAATTCAAGGTTCTGCTCTTGGTGCACTTAACGGTGAGGAAAAGTGGGTAGCGAAAATTGAAGAATTAATGAATGCCGTTGATACATATATTGAATTGCCTCCTCGTGATAGAGATAAGCCGTTCTTAATGCCAGTTGAAGATGTATTTACGATCACTGGTCGTGGTACAGTAGCAACAGGTAGAATTGAAACAGGTGTAATTAACTCAGGTGAAGGTGTTGACATTCTTGGAATGGGAGACCTTAAATTAACGTCTACTGTTACAGGTGTTGAAATGTTCCGTAAAATTTTGGATAGAGGTGAAGCAGGTGATAACGTTGGTCTTTTATTAAGAGGTATTGAAAAATCTCAAATTAAAAGAGGAATGGTTATTTGTAAGCCAGGGTCTACAACTCCTCATCATGAATTCAAAGCTGAAATATATGTTTTGAAGAAAGAAGAAGGTGGTCGTCACACTCCATTCCACAATAAATACCGTCCGCAATTCTATTTCCGAACTACTGATGTTACAGGTGAAATTAGCCTAATCGATGGTCGCGAAATGGTAATGCCAGGTGATAACGTAACAATCAATGTGAAATTGATCGTTCCAATTGCAATGGACAAAGGATTACGTTTTGCAATCCGTGAAGGAGGTAGAACTGTTGGAGCAGGTCAGGTTACTGAAATAGTAGCTTAATTTATTATATAAATAAAGTTTAGTAAGGGGAGTAAAAGCTCCCCTTTTTAAACGGGTGTAGCTCAGCTGGTAGAGTGGTGGTTTCCAAAACCATTGGTCGTGGGTTCGAATCCTACCGCCCGTGCAACATTTAAAACGTATTCAGTGTCAAAAATTAAAACATATTTTAACGAGACCTACCATGAAATGGTTCATAATGTTACATGGCCAACATGGAAAGAGCTTCAAAACAATACTATCATTGTTGTTATCGCATCAATTATGATTGCTTTAATGATTTTTGTAATGGATTTCTTGTTCGGAATCTCGCCAGCTAAAGATCCTTTTTGGAAGGGATTACTCGGTTATTTTTATACCATTAAATTTTAAAAATGTCTGAGATAGTAAAAAAGTGGTTCGTCGTACGCGCTGTAAGCGGTAAGGAAAGGAAAGTGAAAGAACAACTTGAATTGGAAATTTCACGTCAAAAATTGTCTGATTATGTTGGACAAATTTTAATTCCTACTGAAAAAGTTTTTCAAATACGTAATGGTAAGAAAATTAATAAAGAGAAAACGTATCTACCAGGATATGTACTTGTTGAGGCGGCCTTAATTGGAGAAGTTCAGCACGTTATTAAAGGCATTACGAATGTTATCGGTTTCCTAGGTGGAAAAAAAGGTGGAGAACCTATTCCAATGCGCTTATCTGAGGTGAATAGAATCTTAGGAAAAGTAGATGAGCTTTCTGAAACAGAAGAAGAATTGAGAATTCCATTTACCATTGGTGAAGCCGTTAAGGTCATTGATGGTCCTTTTAATAACTTTAGTGGAGTCGTTGATGAAATTAACGAGGAAAAGAAGAAGTTAAAAGTAATGGTTAAAATATTTGGTAGAAAAAACTTGCTAGAACTTAGTTATATGCAAGTTGAAAAAGATGTTTAAATAGTTTATTAACCCGTAGGAGTGAGGAAATCGATTAAAGCTTCCCGAAAATACTCACGTTTGACTACATAATTTGTATACATATGGCTAAAGAAGTAGCAGCGTTAATAAAGCTACAAATCAAAGGAGGAGCGGCCAACCCTTCACCACCGATTGGACCCGCATTGGGTGCAAAAGGAGTGAATATCATGGAGTTTTGCAAGCAATTTAATGCGCGAACGCAAGACAAACCAGGTAAGGTTGTTCCCGTTGTTATCACCGTTTATGGTGATAAGTCTTTTGATTTCGTGCTTAAAACTCCCCCAGCAGCAGTGCAAATCACGGAGTATTCCAAAATCAAAAAAGGGTCTTCTGAACCCAATCGAGTTAAAGTTGGTTCTGTTACGTGGGATCAAGTGAGGCTTATTGCAGAAGATAAAATGCCGGATTTGAATTGTTTTACAGTGGACTCAGCCATGAAAATGGTTGCAGGCACAGCAAGAAGCATGGGAGTTACAATTAAAGGTGGAGTAGCACCGAAAACCAAAAAATCATAAGACATGAAAAGAGTTTCTAAAAAAAGAAAGGAGGTTTTGTCTAAATTTGATTTGACAAAATCATACACATTAGTGGATGCTTGCGATTTGGTTAAGGTAATTACTACCTCTAAATTTGATGCATCTGTCGATATTTGTGTTCGTCTAGGAGTTGACCCGCGTAAAGCTAACCAAATGGTTAGAGGTACCGTAGCGCTTCCTCACGGTACAGGTAAAGATATTCGCGTTCTCGTACTTTGTACACCAGATAAAGAAGCCGAAGCAATTGCTGCAGGTGCTGATTTTGTAGGTTTAGATGATTACATCGAAAAAATCAAAGGCGGTTGGACGGATATTGATGTTATTATTACCATGCCTGCAGTAATGGGGAAGGTTGGTGCATTAGGTCGAATTCTTGGACCTCGTGGATTAATGCCTAATCCTAAAACGGGAACGGTAACAATGGATGTTGCTAAGGCAGTAGTGGAAGTGAAAGCTGGAAAAATCGACTTTAAAGTTGATAAATACGGTATTATTCACTCTTCAGTTGGTAAGGTAAGTTTTGAAAAAGAAAAGTTGCGTGAAAATGCAAGTGAATTAATCTTAACACTTATTAAATTGAAACCATCCGCAGCTAAAGGAACGTACATTAAAAGTATTTATCTAAGCTCTACAATGAGTGCAGGAATACAAATTGATACTAAATCTGTAACAGCTTAAAACTTAAGTAAAATGACAAAAGAAGAAAAAGCAATTTATATTGAAGATTTAGCATCAGAATTAGCAGGATCTAGTGTTTTATATTTAACCGATACAGCTGAATTAACAGTAGAAACAATTAACTCGATTAGAAGAAGATGTTTTCAATCAAACGTTACTTTGAGAGTAGTTAAGAATGCCCTACTGCAAAAAGCAATGGACAGAGTTGAAGGCAAGGATTATGGTAAATTACGAGACATTTTAAAAGGCTCAACATCTATCATGATTAGTGCTGAAGCAAATCTACCAGCAAAATTAATTCAAGAATTCCGAAAGAAAAATGCGAAACCGATTCTTAAAGGTGCATACATTGATGAGGCCATATTTATTGGTGATGATCAATTAGTAGTACTTGAATCGTTGAAAAGCAAAGAGGAATTGGTTGGAGAAATTATTGGATTATTATTAAGCCCTGCTAAGAATGTGTTGTCAGGTTTGCAAGGAGCTGGCGGAAAAATTGCAGGTATATTGAAAACGCTCGAGCAACGAGCATAAGTTAATTAATTATTAAACCCTTTATTAAAATTTAAATAAAATGGCTGATTTAAAGCAAATTGCAGAAACACTAGTTAACCTAACTGTTAAAGAAGTTAGTGAGTTAGCTACAATATTAAAAGACGAATACGGTATCGAACCTGCTGCGGCAGCACCAATCATGATGGCTGGTGGTGGAGGCGCTGCGGAAGTAGTTGCTGAAGAGAAAACAGAATTTGATGTTATCTTAAAGTTCGGTGGTCCTAATAAATTAGCAGTAGTTAAACTTGTAAAAGAACTTACTGGTATGGGATTGAAAGAATCTAAAGATTTAGTAGATGCTGCTCCTTCTCCAGTTAAAGAAGGTGTTTCTAAGGACGAAGCTGAGGGACTAAGAAAGTCTCTTGAAGAGGCTGGTGCCGAGGTTGAAGTTAAATAATATTTTCGATTAAATACAGAACAGGCAACCGTTTTTGCGGGTGCCTTGTTCTGTTTATTATTAAGTATTTTTCATTCTACACTAAAAAATTTACGCATTGGCAACAACGAGTAATTCAACAAGAATTAATTTTGCTTCAAGCAAAAATCAATTTGATTATCCTGATTTCTTAGAAATCCAATTAAAATCTTTTAAAGAGTTCTTTCAATTAGAAACTACTCCTGAAAATAGAGACAGTGAAGGCCTTTTTAAGGTTTTTGCTGAAAACTTTCCAATTACTGATACGCGAAATCAATTCGTATTGGAGTTTTTGGATTATTTTATCGATCCGCCTCGCTACACAATTGAAGAGTGTATCGAAAGAGGATTGACGTATAGCGTTCCGCTAAAAGCAAAATTGAAATTGTATTGTACCGATCCTGAGCACGAGGATTTTGAAACCATCGTGCAAGATGTATACTTAGGTACAATTCCTTATATGACTCCGAAAGGGTCTTTCGTTATTAATGGTGCTGAACGTGTTATTGTATCCCAATTACACAGATCACCAGGTGTTTTCTTCGGTCAAAGCCGTCACGCGAATGGTACAAAATTGTATTCTGCTCGTGTTATTCCATTCAAAGGTTCTTGGATTGAATTCGCAACAGATATTAATAGTATCATGTATGCTTACATTGATCGAAAGAAGAAATTGCCTGTAACTACATTGTTTAGAGCGATTGGTTATGAAACTGATCGTGATATTTTAGAGATTTTCGGCCTTGCTGATGAAGTGAAAATTGCCAAAGCTACTATCAAGAAACTCGTTGGTAGACGTTTGGCTGCTCGTGTTCTTAAAACTTGGATTGAAGATTTCGTTGATGAAGACACTGGTGAAGTTGTTTCTATTGAGCGAAATGAAGTGGTGTTAGATCGTGAATTAGCGATTGAAGAATCTCACCTTGAGCAGATACTTGACTCAGGTGCAAAGTCGGTTATTTTGCATAAAGAAAATGCGAACTCAACGGATTATACCATTATTTATAATACGCTTCAGAAAGATACTTCCAACTCAGGAAAAGAAGCAATCGAACATATTTATCGTCAATTACGAAATTCCGATCCGCCCGATTTTGAAACGGCAAGAGGTGTTTTTGAAAAATTATTTTTCTCAGATACTCGTTATGATTTAGGTGAGGTTGGTCGTTATAGACTTAATAAAAAGTTAAAAATTGACGCTACCGAAGCATCCCGTGTTTTAACGAAAAATGATATTATCCAAATCGTAAAGTACTTAATCGAATTGATTAACTCTAAAGCTGATGTTGATGATATCGATCACTTATCGAATAGAAGGGTTAGAACTGTTGGCGAACAATTATATTCGCAATTTGGTGTTGGTTTAGCTCGTATGGCTCGTACCATTCGCGAACGAATGAATGTACGCGATAACGAGGTATTTACACCAATTGACTTAATTAATGCGAAAACATTATCGTCTGTGATTAATTCGTTTTTTGGAACGAATCAGTTGTCTCAATTTATGGATCAAACAAATCCATTATCTGAAGTAACACATAAACGTAGGCTATCTGCTCTAGGGCCAGGTGGTTTATCGCGTGAAAGAGCAGGTTTTGAGGTGCGCGATGTCCACTATACGCATTACGGTCGTTTGTGTACCATAGAAACTCCGGAAGGTCCAAATATTGGTTTGATTTCCTCTCTTTGTGTATTTGCGAAAGTAAATAAACTAGGTTTTATTGAAACTCCTTACCGAAAAGTAGAAAAAGGAAAGGTTATCTTTAATGAAGAACCAATCTATTTGGCTGCAGAAGAAGAAGACACTAAAATAATTGCGCAGGCTAATGCGGTTATCGATGATAAAGGAAATTTCTTGTCTAATCTGGTAAAAGCTAGATTCGAAGGTGATTTTCCTGTTGTACAACCGGAAAAATTGACTTTAATGGATGTTGGTGCAAATCAAATTGCATCAATTGCAGCTTCGTCTATTCCATTCTTAGAGCATGATGATGCCAACCGGGCACTTATGGGATCTAACATGCAACGTCAAGCTGTACCTTTATTACGCCCGAATTCACCAATAGTAGGTACCGGAATAGAACGTCTTGTGGCGCGCGATTCTCGTGTTCTTATTAATGCTGTTGGTAAAGGTGTTGTAGAATACGTTGACGCAAATGAGATCGTTATTCGCTATGATTGGACTAAAGAAGATAAGTTAGTTAGCTTTGATAGTGAAGTAATTCATTATTCTTTAACGAAATTTAGAAAAACAAACCAAAGTACTTGTATCAACCTCAAACCAATTGTTGAAAAAGGCGATCGAGTTGAACAAGGTCAAGTGCTTTGCGAAGGATATGCTACTCAAAATGGCGAATTGGCCCTGGGCCAAAATCTAAAAGTAGCCTTCATGCCTTGGAAAGGATATAATTTTGAAGATGCAATCGTGATTTCTGAAAAGGTTGTTAGAGATGATATTTTTACGTCTATTCATATCGATGAATATTCCTTAGATGTTCGTGATACTAAACGTGGAATGGAAGAATTAACTTCTGATATTCCAAATGTAAGCGAAGAAGCAACTAAGGATTTGGATGAAAATGGATTGATTCGTATTGGTGCGGATATTAAAGAAGGAGATATTTTAATTGGAAAAATTACACCGAAAGGTGAAACAGATCCTTCTCCGGAAGAAAAATTATTACGTGCTATCTTTGGTGATAAAGCGGGTGATGTAAAAGATGCATCGCTAAAAGCTGGACCATCTCTTCGTGGAACTGTTATTGAGAAAAAATTATTTTCTCGTGCAGTGAAAGAACGAAAAGCCAAAAATCAAGATAAGTCTGTTCTTGAAGCAATTGATGCCGAATATCAACGAGATTTCATCCAATTGAAAGAAAAATTGGTGGAGAAATTGATGATGATTCTTGGCGATCAAAAAGCAAATGGAGTATACAATAATTTCAAGGAAGAATTGATTAAAAAGGGAACGAAGTTTTCTGAAAAAGCTCTTCTAGCGATTGACTATACTATTATTAATCCGCTTAATTGGTCTGCTGATACTACTATAAATCAATTGATCTCGAGAGTGATTCATAACTATAGTATCAAAGCAAATGATTTATTAGGAAATTATAAAAGACGTAAATTCCACATCTCTGTTGGAGATGAGCTTCCTGCTGGTATCGTGAAATTAGCTAAGGTTTATGTAGCTAAAAAGCGTAAGCTTAAAGTAGGTGATAAAATGGCTGGAAGACACGGAAATAAAGGTATTGTTGCCAATATCGTTCGTCAAGAAGACATGCCTTTCTTGGAAGATGGAACGCCAGTTGATATTGTATTAAATCCATTGGGTGTACCGTCAAGGATGAACCTAGGACAGATATACGAAACAGTATTAGGTTGGGCCGGAGAAAAAATGGGTGTTAAATTTGCAACCCCAATTTTTGATGGTGCAACGCCTGATCAAATCAACGAGTTAACTGATAAAGCAGGTGTGCCTAGATCTGGTAAAACCTATCTTTATGATGGTGGCACTGGAGAACGTTTTCATCAGCCTGCAACTGTGGGAATCATTTATATGTTGAAATTATCGCATATGGTGGATGATAAGATGCACTCACGTTCAATAGGACCATATTCCTTAATTACGCAGCAGCCACTTGGTGGTAAAGCGCAGTTCGGAGGCCAGCGTTTTGGTGAAATGGAGGTATGGGCAATCGAGGCTTTCGGTGCTGCTAATATCCTTCAGGAAATCTTGACAATCAAGTCAGATGATGTTAATGGACGATCCAAAGCTTACGAGGCAATTGTGAAAGGGGATAATATTCCTGATCCAGGAATTCCTGAGTCTTTCAATGTATTGCTGCATGAATTAAGTGGCTTGTGCTTAAATGTAAGCATGGATTAATTTTAGTTTTTAACGAAATTATACGGTAAAAAAAATGACCTTCAAAAAAGAAATGCCAAAAAAACAAAGTAGTTTTAGTAAAATTACAATTTCACTTGCTTCGCCTGAGCTTATTCTTAAGCAATCTAGTGGAGAGGTATTAAAGCCAGAAACAATCAATTATAGAACATATAAGCCAGAAAGAGATGGCTTGTTCTGTGAACGAATTTTTGGCCCTGTTAAAGATTATGAATGCCATTGTGGTAAATATAAGCGTATTCGTTACAAAGGAATTGTGTGTGATCGTTGTGGTGTTGAGGTAACTGAAAAAAAGGTTAGAAGAGAAAGAAGAGGACATATTTCTTTGGTCGTTCCTGTAGCTCATATTTGGTATTTTCGTTCTTTGCCAAATAAAATTGGCTACCTATTAGGGCTTCCTACTAAAAAGTTGGATCAAATTATCTATTACGAGCGCTATGTTGTTATTCAAGCAGGAGCAGCGGCGAATATCGAAGGAGAGGAATTGGCTCATATGGATTTTATTGAGGAGGAAAAATACCTTGATATATTGGAAGATCCTTCCATGAAAGATAATCATCACTTGGAAGATACAGATCCGAATAAATTCATCGCCAAAATGGGTGCTGAGGCTTTACATGATCTATTGAAGCGTTTAGACCTTGAAGATATGTCTTACAAGCTTCGTATCAAGGCGGAAACGGAAACATCTGTTCAACGAAAAAATGAGGCATTGAAAAGATTGCAAGTGGTTGAGGCTATGCGCGATTCTCAGAAACGCATCGAGAATAATCCAGAATGGATGATTGTTAAAGTTGTTCCGGTTATTCCACCTGAATTACGACCTCTTGTTCCATTAGATGGTGGGCGTTTTGCTACTTCCGATTTAAATGATTTATATCGTCGTGTTATTATTAGAAATAATCGTCTAAAACGATTAATCGAAATTAAAGCGCCTGAGGTTATCTTAAGAAATGAGAAAAGAATGTTGCAAGAATCGGTTGATTCATTGTTTGATAATTCTAGAAAATCAAGCGCGGTTAAAACGGAATCCAACAGGGCATTAAAATCACTTTCTGATTCATTAAAAGGAAAGCAAGGTCGTTTCCGTCAGAATTTATTAGGAAAACGTGTGGATTATTCTGCGCGTTCGGTTATTGTTGTTGGTCCTGACTTAAAATTACACGAGTGTGGTTTACCTAAGGATATGGCAGCAGAACTATATAAGCCATTTATCATTCGTAAAATGATTGAACGCGGTATCGTGAAAACGGTTAAGTCTGCGAAAAAAATTGTTGATCGAAAAGAACCAGTGGTTTGGGATATCCTTGAAAACATATTGAAGGGGCACCCTGTCTTATTGAATAGAGCGCCTACTCTTCACCGATTAGGAATTCAAGCGTTCCAGCCGAAGCTTATCGAAGGAAAAGCAATTCGTCTTCACCCGCTTGTTACAACGGCTTTCAACGCGGATTTTGATGGTGACCAAATGGCGGTTCATTTACCTCTTGGAAATGCTGCTATCTTGGAAGCGCAAATGTTGATGCTTGCTTCACATAATATTCTTAACCCAGCTAATGGTGCACCTATTGCCGTTCCTTCTCAGGATATGGTTCTTGGGCTTTATTACATTACTAAAGGGAAAGTTTCTACGAAAGATGAGGTCTTAAAAGGTGAAGGAAGTATTTTCTATTCACCGAAAGAGGTCATCATTGCTTTTAATGAAAAACAATTAGATCTTCATGCTCACATTAAAGTGAAAACGTATGATTTGAATGCGGATGGTGTTCCTGAACTTCGAATTCTTGAAACAACTTGTGGACGTATTTTATTTAATGAAAATGTGCCGAGAGAGGTGGGTTATATCAATGATGTACTAACCAAAAAAGCACTTCGTGATATTATTGGTGAAGTCTTGAAAATTTCTGGAACGTCTAGAACAGCGAAATTCTTAGATGATATCAAAGAATTAGGATATGAAATGGCGTTTAGAGGTGGTTTGTCGTTTAATTTAGATGACATTATCATACCAAAAGAAAAAGAAGCCTTAGTATTGAAGGCAGAGAACGAAGTGAAGGATGTTATGATGAATTATAACATGGGATTAATTACGAACAATGAACGATATAATCAAATTATCGATATTTGGACGCATACTAATTCGCGCTTAACGGCGACTTTGATGGATCAGTTGAAAACGGATAGACAAGGTTTCAATTCGATTTATATGATGTTTGATTCTGGTGCACGTGGTTCAAAAGAACAAATTCGTCAGCTTTCAGGAATGAGGGGATTAATGGCGAAACCACAGAAATCAGGTGCTAGCGTTCAAGAAATTATTGAAAATCCAATTCTTTCTAACTTTAAAGAAGGTCTTTCAATTCTTGAGTACTTTATTTCTACTCACGGTGCTCGTAAAGGTCTTGCTGATACGGCTTTGAAAACGGCGGATGCTGGTTACTTAACTAGACGACTTGTCGATGTAGCTCAAGATGTTGTAATTAATTCAAACGATTGTGGCACACTACGAGGTATTGTTGCTACTTCCCTAAAGAAAAATGACGAAATCGTTGAGCCTTTATATGATCGTATCTTAGGTAGAACATCTGTTCATGATGTTTATATACCGGATACGGATAATTTAATTGTTGCTGCAGGCGAAATCATTACAGAGTCATTCGCAAAAGAAATAGAAACTTCAGGTATTGATGAAGTAGAAATACGTTCGGTACTTACTTGTGAAATGCGACGAGGTGTTTGTTCAAAGTGCTACGGTAGAAATTTATCGAATCACAGGTTAGCTCAAATTGGAGATGCAGTAGGTGTAATTGCAGCGCAATCTATTGGTGAGCCTGGTACGCAGTTAACCTTGAGAACATTCCACGTGGGTGGTACAGCGTCAAATATTGCAGATATTTCTGATATGAAAGCGAAGGCTAACGGAAAATTAGAAATGGAAGAATTAAGAACAATCGACAAGAAAAATGCTGATGGTTCTATTAAGCGTATCGTTGTTGGGCGTTCTGCAGAATTAAAAATTACAGATGAAAAAACAGGTATTGCTATCATGAATGCTAATGTTCCTTATGGTTCAGAATTAATGGTAGAAAATAACATCAAAATTAAAAAAGGTGATGTTATCTGTAAATGGGATCCATATAATGCCTTAATTATTTCTGAGGTAGCTGGAAAAGTGGTGTTTGATGGTATTGTTGAAGGACTTACCTTCCGTGAGGAAGTGGATGAGCAAACTGGATTTACTGAAAAAGTAATTACAGAATCACGTGATAAAAAACGAAGTCCTGCAATTCATATTATTGATCCAAAAACGAAAGAAGTATTACGCGAATATTCACTTCCTGTTAATTCACATATTTCTGTGAATGTAGGAGATAAATTGGAAGCGGGTGATACCTTAGTGAAAATTCCAAGATTAGCGGGTAAAACCGGAGATATTACTGGTGGACTTCCACGTGTTACGGAATTATTCGAAGCTAGAAATCCTTCCAATCCTGCAGTTGTTGCAGAAATTGATGGAACAGCTTCATTTGGTACAATTAAAAGAGGAAATAGAGAGGTTATTATTACGTCTAAATTAGGCGAAGTAAGAAAGTATTTAGTTTCCTTATCTAAACATATCCTTGTTCAACAAAATGACTTTATTCGTGCTGGCCAACCGTTATCTGATGGTGCAATTACGCCGAATGACATTTTAAATATTGAAGGTCCAACCAAAGTGCAAGAATATATCGTTAATGAAATCCAAGAGGTATATCGTCTTCAAGGTGTAAAAATTAATGATAAGCATTTCGAGGTAATTGTACGCCAAATGATGTTGAAAGCTGAGATAATGGATTCTGGTGATACGCGCTTCTTAGAAGGGCAATCGATTCACAAGGCAGATATCATGGAAGCAAATGACGAATTATTCGGAATGATGTTGGTGACGGATGCTGGAGATTCTTATGATGTAAAAAGTGGTCAACTTATTTCCGTTCGGAGATTTAGAGATGAAAACTCTAAATTGAAACGCGAAGATAAAAATTTAGTGGTGGCTCGTGAAGCGATTTCTGCCACTTCGACTCCTTTACTTCAAGGTATTACAAGGGCATCTTTGCAAACTCAATCATTCATCTCTGCGGCATCTTTCCAAGAAACGACGAAAGTCTTGAACGAAGCAGCAATTTCTGGAAAAGTAGATCACTTACTAGGATTGAAAGAAAATGTAATCGTTGGTCACTTAATACCAGCAGGAACAGGTGTTCGTAGTTTCCAAAAAATGATTGTCGGTTCGCAAGAAGATTATGATGTATTGGTGGAAGCCGCTGCAGAATAATTAATCGATAAAGATAAAATCAAAAAGGAGCATAATATGCTCCTTTTTTTTTACCCTATCGTTCCCCAGTTGGGACGTTCCTTTAATAAGGTGATGACTTTTTCACGAAGTTTTTGATGCGCAGGTAATAGGAGGTCAGGATCATTTTCAATAAGTTGCTTTGCTGTTTCTCTCGCACTATTAACAATCTCTCCATCTTTTGATAAATCAGCAATTTTCAATTCTAAAATACCGCTTTGCTGTGTACCCATTAAATCACCTGGCCCACGCAATTGTAAATCAACTTCGGCAATTTCAAATCCGTCACTTGTTGCAACCATCGTTCCCATTCGCTTTTTTGCTTCTTTTGAAAGTTCATAGCCTGTCATTAATATGCAATAGGACTTTTCTGCTCCTCGACCAACTCTTCCCCGCAATTGGTGAAGTTGTGCTAAACCAAAGCGCTCGGCACTTTCGATGATCATGACGGATGCATTGGGTACGTTTACACCAACCTCTATGACGGTTGTGGCAACCATAATATGCGTTTCTCCTTTTATAAAGCGCTGCATTTCGTATTCTTTTGCATCTGGCTTCATTTTCCCATGAACAATGCTGACTTGATATTCTGGCATTGGAAAAGAGCGTGAAATCGCTTCAAATCCATCCATTAAGTTATTAAAGTCTAATTTTTCACTCTCTTTTATTAAGGGATATACAATGTAGATTTGCCTCCCTAAAGCAATCTCTTTGCGCATAAAACCAAATAAGGCTAAACGGTGGCTATCAAAGCGATGAATCGTTGAGATTGGTTTTCTCCCTGGAGGTAATTCATCGATGACTGAGACATCGAGGTCGCCATAAAATGTCATGGCCAAAGTTCTCGGAATAGGCGTCGCTGTCATGACTAATATATGAGGTGGAATGCTATTTTTTCTCCACATTTTTCCACGTTGGGCCACACCGAAACGGTGCTGCTCATCAATGACCACGAACCCTAAATTATGAAATTGAACAGGATCCTCTAATAAGGCATGGGTACCAATTAATATATTTATTTCTCCTTTTTCCAATGCGGCAAATAGAGGTATTCTAGCCGCTTTTTTTGTTGAACCAGTTAAGAGGGCTAGTTTAATGTCAATATCTTTTACTAATTCACGAATGGTTTCGTAATGTTGGTTTGCTAAAATTTCTGTCGGGGCCATTATACAGGCCTGAAATCGATTGCCAACAGCAATAAGCATAGCAATAAGTGCAACCAACGTTTTTCCGCTACCAACATCGCCTTGCAACAAACGATTCATGTGATGGCCTTTTAAGAAGTCTTTACGGATTTCTTTTATGACGCGTTTTTGGGCATTGGTTAATTCAAAAGGTAAATGATGAGCGTAAAATTGATTCAGTAATTCTCCAGATTGTTCGAAAACATGCCCTTTAATCGCCTGTATCCGAGTGCCTTTTCGAATCAGCATTTCTAATTGTAAAAAAAATAGCTCTTCGAATTTTAATCGAAATCTTGCTTGCTTAATGTCTATTTCGTTGTTGGGTCGATGTATTTTTTTTAAGGCTTCTGATCTAGAAATTAGTTCCTGTTCTTTTATGATGTTCTCCGGCAGAAATTCCTTGGTTTGGATATCGTGCTGAAAAAATAAGTGTTGAACGAGTTTCTCTATTCCTTTTGTGTTTAATCCTTTTTGGTTTAATTTTTCTGTACTGGAATAAAAGGGCTGAAATCCTGCCTTTTTCGATACTTCGTTCATCGGAGTAAGTTCAGGATGAGGAATAGTCCAAACGCCATTGATTACTTTTGCTTTGCCAAAAGCTTGATAGGGTAAACCTGCGACAAGCATTTGCTTAATCCATTGACCTCCTTGAAACCAAATAAACTCGATGCTACCAGTTGAATCGGTGAAGCGTGCACTTAAGCGTTTGAAACGAGTAGTGCCAACTTCCTTAATGTTATCAATGGTTCCTACTAATTGAACATAGGAATCAATGTAGGGTAATTCACTGCATTTATGATAAATGGAGCGATCAAGGTACCGATATGGATAGGTGTGGAGCAAATCTCCATAGGTGAATATTCCTAATTCTTTTTGAAGCAGTTGAGCACGTTGAGGACCTACTCCCTTCAGAAATTCAATCGGTGTTTGAAGTAATTCACTCATGTTTAGCGTTTAGGTGGCTGTTCGCTACTTCCAAACACCCATTTTATTGAATTTTTCAATCCTGTCGTTTATGCGTTTCTCAGGTGTTTGCTGATCTAACTCTTTTAAATAAGATAAAATCGCCCGCTTTACATTTCCAAAATTTTCTTCTTGTGAACGATGTGCTCCATTGACAGGCTCAGGAATAACAGCATCTACTAAACCATTTTTTTTCATGTCGGTGGAGGTTAGCTTTAAGGCTTCAGCTGCTATTTCTTTGTAGTCCCATGATCGCCAAAGAATCGAAGAACATGACTCAGGTGAAATCACCGAATACCACGTATTTTCTAGCATAACGACTTTATCCCCAACGCCAATGCCTAATGCACCACCCGAAGCCCCCTCGCCAATAATGATACATATTACGGGAACTTTCAAGCGCATCATTTCATAAATATTTCGAGCAATGGCTTCTCCTTGACATCGTTCCTCTGCTTCTAATCCTGGAAATGCTCCAGGCGTATCGATAAAGGTGACAATGGGCTTATTGAATTTCTCTGCCAACTTCATCAATCGTAATGCCTTTCTGTATCCTTCTGGATTGGGCATTCCAAAATTTCGGTATTGTCTCATTTTAGTATTAATACCTTTCTGTTGACCAATAAACATAACACTTCGGCCATCAATAGCACCAAATCCTCCGATCATGGCTTTGTCATCTTTTACTCCTCTATCTCCATGTAATTCCAAAAAATTACCACCCGTTATGGCATCAATATAAGCTAAAGTATATGGTCGATCAGGATGTCTTGATAACTGAACGCGCTGCCAAGGACTTAGGTTTGAAAAAATTTCTTTTGAAGTAGCTTTTAGCTTTTTTTCTAATTCTATTATTTTATCCTGCATGTCTACGCTAGTAGAAATACCGATTTCTTTGGTTTGTAAAATTTGTTCTTCAAGGGCGCGTATAGGCTCTTCAAAATCTAGATAAGTCGACATATTGTATCAAATTAATACACAAAATTAAGAAAATTGCTTTGTTCTTCTAATTTTGTACTATGATCTTATTCCCAAATGCTAAAATTAATTTAGGATTACATGTATTACTTAAGCGTAATGATGGCTTTCATGAAATTGAAAGTTGCATGTATCCTATACCGCTTTGTGATATTTTGGAAATTATTCCAGCACAGAAGTTTTCCTTCGTGCAAACTGGTATCTCTTTTCCGCCAAGTGCTGAAAAAAACTTATGCGAAAAGGCTTACGATTTACTTTCTCAAAATTTTAATGTCCCACCGGTATATATCCATCTTCGAAAACAAATTCCTTCCGGAGCAGGACTAGGGGGAGGGTCATCGGATGCTGCATTTGTACTTAAAGGATTAAATGAATTATTTTCTTTGAACTTATCGAACGAAACGTTAGAAACCTTGTCCGCAGAATTAGGAAGCGACTGCCCTTTCTTTATTGCCAACGTTCCTTCTATTGTAAGAGGGAGAGGGGAAATTCTATCTCCATTCAATCTTGATTTGAAAGGAACATTTTTAGTGCTCATAAATCCCGATATTCATGTCAGTACCAAAGATGCTTATGCTATTGTTAGGCCAAAAAAAGCGGTCAATAAATTAGAGGAAGTACTTTCATATAATCGAAACGAATGGAAATCGTCTCTTATAAATGATTTTCAAGATTCTATTGCTCAAAATTATCCTGTAATCTCTGAGACAATCGATTTCTTATATCAAAATGGCGCCAATTATGCCGCTATGTCTGGAAGTGGTTCAACGGTATTCGGCCTTTTTGATTTCACTCCTCCCGCTGAAATTCGAATTACAAAAGCGCCTATTTTTATCGGAGAGCTCTAATATAAAGAACGGTCAATAAGTTTTTTTTCCAAAAAAAATACACTTATGTTTGCTTATTGTATTATTATTTTTAATTTTATGTTGTCATTTTGACACTAAGTATTATTTTTTTAACCTTTTAAATCTTTTTTTATGAAAAAAATCTTTACGCTAATTTCTGCTTGTTTAGTGGGTGCTGTGGCTATCGCTCAAGCAGACGTGACTTTTCAAGTAGATGTCACTAACTACGTTGCTGGAGGAGCAACAATCGACGGTACAGGTATTCGTGTTGCTGGTAATTTTTCTGGTAATGGTGCTAGTGCCAATGGAGGTCCTATGGCCGATTGGTCACCAACAAATGCTGGTTCTGCCATGACAGACATTGGAAACAATATTTGGGAAATTGTGGTTACATTCCCTGCTGCTGGTGGAAACCTAACGTACAAATTTGTAAATGGTAACTGGGGTATGAATGAAGGTACAGATCCAATGAGCACAATCGCTACTGGTGGTTGTGGTGTAGATGATGGCGCTGGAAACATTAACCGCACGATGGTTATCCCAAGTGTTGGAACAACTGTACGTTACTGTTGGGACATGTGTTTGTACGCATGCAACGGAAGTGGAGCAAATGTTACAGAAGGCAGCATCTCTAATTTAGTGGTTTCTCCAAATCCTGCTACTGATGTAACTACTTTTGCATTTGAAACAAATGAAAACAATGCGACCGTTACTTTATTTGATCTTTCAGGTAAAACAGTAGCTGAGCAAACTGCCGTTACAGGTGCATCTAATCAAATTGAGGTGAATACCGCTAATTTAATGGCTGGTTATTATATCTATTCAGTGAAAGCTGGAGACGATGTTGTTACAGGTAAATTAATGAAGAAATAATCTTTATTGTTCTTTTTTGAAAAGCCTATGTGAAAGCATAGGCTTTTTCTTTACCTTATTCTTATGAAAACGAGATTTAAATCACTTTTCTTTTTACTTGTTTTAACGTTTTCGTTAAATGGACAAATTTTAGAGCTTAGTCCCGCTTTTCCTACGGTAAATGATGTGGTTACTATCGTTTATGATGCGTCTCAAGGCAATGCTGCCCTGCTCGGTGTAAACCAAGTGTATTGTCATGCTGGATTGATTACTTCTACAAGTACCTCTCCAACCAATTGGCAGTATGTTCAAGGAAATTGGGGGCAAGCAGACCCACAGGTTCAAATGACCAACCTTGGCAATAATAAGCATTCAATAACCATTAATATAGCTACTTTTTATGGTTTTCCAGTGAATACAAATGTCTTGAAATTGGCGTTTGTTTTCAGAAATCAAGCGGGAACAACAGTAGGTCGCGCTGCCGATGGCAGTGATATTTATTATGATATTTACCCCGTTAACGGTGGCCTTCAAGCGGCTATCTTCAATCCTATTCCGCCCTTACTGATAGATTTAAATCAAAGTTTCATCTTCAAAGGGCAATCCAATCAAATCGCAAGTCTAAGCCTTAAACAGGATGGATTGCTTATTCAAGCAGCTAATAATACAACTGTTTTGAACTACAATATGACGGCAACTTCTGCGGGAACGCATACCTTATTATTTGAGGCAAACAATGGAACCACCATTCAAAAAGATAGCCTTGTTTATACTGTAAATCCGTCGGTTTCTTATGTAAATCCGCCACTAGGCATTAAAAATGGAGCAAATCACATCAATGATTCGACCGTTATATTTCAACTTTATGCACCCGAAAAAAACCATGTTTACCTGATCGGTGATTTCAATAATTGGACGGCTACTGCGCCTTATCACATGAACTGTTCAATCGACTCAAGCCGTTGGTGGTTGATGTTAGATAACCTAAATCCAGGTCAGAAATATGCCTATCAATATTTAATTGTCGGTCAAGCAGCTTATGCTGATCCACTCAGCACCCTTATACTAGACCCCAGTAACGACGGTTTTGTGGGTTCAATAACTTTTCCAAATATGCATCCTTACCCAACTGGTTTGACTACTGGGATGGTATCCGTTTATGAAACCACCCCCCAAGTGTATAATTGGCAAAATTTATTCATTCGCCCGGAGAAGAAAGATTTGGTGATCTACGAACTTCTTATCAGGGATTTTGTCACTGCCAGAAACTACCAAACCCTAATTGATACCATTGCTTATTTGGATCAATTGGGAATCAACGCCATTGAATTGATGCCTAATTTTGAATTTGAGGGCAATCAAAGTTGGGGCTATAACCCTTCTTTTCACCACGCTTTAGATAAATATTACGGTACCGCTCAGAAATTCAAGGAATTTGTAGATACGTGTCATGGAAGAGGAATTGCTGTTATTACGGACATGGTTTTAAATCATGCTTTTGGACAAAATCCCATGGTTAACATGTATTGGGACGCTTTAAATAGCAGGCCCGCAGCAAATAACCCTTGGTTCAATGCGGTTTGTCCACATCCACCAAACTGCTGGGGATATGACTTCAATCACTCAAGCTCTGCGACCAAAGAATATGTTGATCAGGTCAATCGGTATTGGATTCAGGAGTACCATATCGACGGGATTCGTTTTGATTTCACCAAGGGTTTTGCTAATACCGCTGCAAGTTACAGTATCGAGCGCATCAATAATATCAAACGCATGTCTGATAGCATTTGGTCCTTTGACCCTAGTCAGTATGTGATTCTTGAGCATTGGTGCGACAACAACGAAGAAGAACAATTGGCTGATTACGGTTGTATGCTGTGGGGGAATGTTACTTTTGGTTATCAAAATGCTGCCAAAGGGTTTATCGCTAATTCGAGTTTAATGAATGGTATCTATACCAGTAGAACATGGGCCCTGCCTCATCTTATTACCTATATGGAAAGTCACGATGAAGAAAGATTGATGTACGAAGCCATTACCTACGGTAACGCGACAAATCCTTTACACAATGCGAAGGATCCATATACGGCCTTGGGTAGAATGCAAGGATTAGCGGTGAGCTTCTTGACCCAACCCGGACCGAGAATGATTTGGCAATTTGGTGAAATCGGCTACGACATTTCAATAGATTATCCTTGCCGAACGTGCAACAAACCCATTCTTTGGAGCTATTTACAACAAGGCCGACGCCAACAACTACTCGATGTTTATAAAGCTACTTTGGCTTTGCGCAACAATTACGAAACCTTTCGCTCCTTGAATTTTCAAGCCAGTTTAGGAGCAGGTATCAAACGCATGATTATGAATCATTCTAGCATGAACGGAATTTCATTGGTGAATGTGGATGTAAACGTGGCTTCAGCTGTTCCAGCTTTTCAGCATACCGGTTGGTGGTATGAATATTTTTCAGGAGATAGCCTCAACGTTAGCAATGTGAATAGTGGAATCGTTTTACAAGCTGGCGAGTACCGCGTATACACCGATATCAAATTACCTAAACCATACATTACCTCCGTGGCGAGTTTAGAAGAATTGGAGACCGAAGCGTTTGAGTTTAAGGTTTATCCTGTTCCTTTTGATGAAAGCTTGAGCTTTTCCTTCGACGCAGATGGCTTTTTGCCCTACGAGATACAATGGTATACTTCTGAAGGACAACTAGTAGATTCCAAAAAAGGATTCTCTAATTATGGTCTAAATACCTTGGATTGGAAAAATATTCAAGTTCCTCCAGGAACGTATTTGATCGTGCTGCAACTAGGAAATCAATTCACTTCAAAAATTATAGTAAAATGAGGATTTTGTTCTCTGTTCTATTTATAGTTCTTGCATTCGGTTCTATTTCACAATTGGTGCATCCTGCCAATACGCCTGCCTTTAAACAAGATGAGGTGGCGAAAATTTACATCACGATGAACTCCCAAGATTTTAATACCATGGTTGGCGATAGTTTGGGTTCAACTTACGAATTCCCTGCATCGTTCATTTATATCAGTAGTACACTTACGGATACATTGTCCTCCATAGGTATTCGGCTGCGCGGAAATACCTCCTTGCAATCTGCTAAAAAATCTTTTAAATTAGATTTCAATGCTTATGTTCCCGGTCAGAAGTGGGAAGATTTAAAATCTATGAATCTCAATGGAGAACACAACGACGTTTCCATTATGCGTGCTCGCACTTGTCATGAAATGCTCAGATGGGCAGGCTGCCCTGTTGCGCGAAGCTCTTATGTAGAATTGTATATAAACGGAACCTATAAAGGATTATACCTCAATGTTGAACACTTTGACGATCAGTTTTTAGAAGCCCGCTTCATTGGAAACGCTGGTGGGAATTTATACAAGGCCCACTATGGGGCTGATCTTACTAATTTGGGTAGTAACCCCAATGACTATGCCCCACTGTATGAACTTAAAACCAACCAAGATACCAATGATTATTCAGGATTGATTCATTTTATAGAGGTTTTAAACAACACTTCTAATGCAGAATTTCCTTGCGCCATTCAAGAAGTATTGGATGTGGACCTTTGTCTAAAAACCATGGCGCTGGAGGTATTGGCTGCCCATTGGGATGGTTATATTGTGAATAAAAACAATTACTATCTCTACCAAAGACCATCAGATGGCAAGTTCGTTTACATAGAGTACGATGTGGATAATACATTCGGAGTTGATTGGTTCTCAATTGATTGGCAAACACGCAATATTTATTTATGGGCATTGCCAAATACCCAACGCCCTTTGTACTATCGTTTAATGCAAGTGCCTTATTTTAAAGATCGATTTTCCTATTATATAAATTTGCACTGTCAACAGTTTTTCAATCCTACTTTTTTACTTTCCGTATGGAACCAAACCCAAGCTGTTATCGCGCCATCTGCCCTTGCGGATACATATAAAGGATTAGATTATGGGTTTACCAATGCTGATTTTATGTCTGCCATTTCTCAGAATTGGGGTAGTCACATTCCTGTTAGCCTAAATGAGCACGTTACTTTGCGACATTCATCGGCATTAAGTCAATCTTCTTACCTAGGCTTGGCGAATCCTTGCTCACTCAGTTTGACGGAATCCATTGATTTGAATGCCCCAATTCCAGTTTCATACTATGATGTACTTGGTCGTATTTTGTTAGCACCACCTGCAAATCAAGTTTATTTGGTGCGGTATATCGATGGTAGTATCCGACAATTCTATTCCGTAGCACCATGATTCTTAGAATTTTCTTATTTTTTTCATTGGCTCTAGCATGGCAAGGGCACACTCAGAAAAATATCTTGAGCCATGTCGAGCCAGGTAATTGGTGGGTAGGAATGAAGCACCATCAAGTTCAAGTTTTATTGCATGGACCACAAATTGCAAATTATTCACCAAGCGTACAAGGATTGAATGTGCTTGGAATTATTAAAACTGAAAATCCGAATTACCTTTTTATTACTGTTGAAACGCAAGATAAAAATGCAGGAACATATCCAATTATTTTGTCAGATAACAAGAAGAAGGAAGTAGCGCGTTTTGAATTTAAATTAGAAGAACGAATCTATCAATCAGCTAATCGAGAGGGATTTTCGTCTAAGGATGTGATTTACTTATTAATGCCTGACCGTTTTGCGAACTTGTATCCAGGCCAAGACACCTACGCGGGAATGACAGAACCAGGTAATCGCGATTTACCAGGCGGTCGCCATGGTGGAGATATTCAGGGAATAATAGAACATTTAAGTTATATCAAGGAATTAGGTGCAACAACCATTTGGACGACCCCCTTGCTAGAGGATAATGAACCTACTTATTCCTATCATGGTTATGCGCAATCTGATTTATATAAAGTAGATCCGCGCTATGGCTCGAACGATTGGTTTAAGGGAATGGTGCTAGAAGCGCACCGCCAAGGCTTAAAAGTAATCAAAGATGAGGTGCCCAATCATTGGTCCAGTAAGCATTGGATGATGAATGACTTGCCAACCAAAACATGGATTCATGAATTCCCTACTTTTACGCGCTCAAGTTACCGCACTAGCACACAAATGGATCCCTATGCGTCAGAAAGCGACGTTCGCGCATCCGAAGATGCTTGGTTCGATACTTCCATGCCCGACATGAATCAATCGAATCCTTTACTTTTGAATTACTTAATTCAAAATACGCTTTGGTGGATCGAGTTTGCCTGCCTTGATGGACTTCGGGTAGATACGTATTCGTACAATGATAAACAGGCCATTGCAAAATGGACTCAATCCATCATGGAGGAATACCCCAATCTAAATATTGTTGGAGAAATCTGGCTGCACAATCAAGCGCAAATTTCTTATTGGCAAAAAGACAGTCCCATTGGTGCTCTTGAATCATACAATAGTGGTTTGCCTTCGGTGATGGATTTTACCCTACATGATGCAATCACTCAAGCATTCAGTGAAACAAAACAGGGTTGGGATCAAGGAATGGTGCGTATTTATGAGAATTTCGTAAATGATTTTCTCTATAAAAACCCTAACAACTTGCTCGTATTTATGGAAAATCATGACATCAAAAGGTTTAATGAGATCTATCCAAATCTTGCAGATTATAAACTCGCCCTTACTTTACTATCAACAACGAGAGGAATACCACAGATTTATTATGGTTCTGAAATCGGAATGAAAGGATCTAAGGAAGTGGGAGATGCAGATATCCGAAGGGATTTTCCAGGTGGATGGGGTACAGACAAACAAACAGCTTTTTATGCTAACGATGATAAACGAAGATATGGACTCGAGGGAAGAACTCCTGAACAAGAAGCCTACTTTCAGTTCACAAAAAAACTATTGAATTGGCGCAAAAATAAAGAAGTCATTCATGAAGGTAAATTGGTTCAGTATGTACCGGAAAACAATGTATATGTCTATTTCAGAATTCAAGAAAGTAAAAATGGCCTTCAAAGTACAAAACGTCTTATGGTAGTATTAAATAATTCATCGGATGAGCAAAAGATCAACTTAGATCGATTTGAGGAGTCATTCGATGTATCTCAACTCAAAAGCGTTCCAATTAGAAAAGAGATTTTAAGTGATTTACCTATAGATTTTTCGCAGAAAACATTAACTATTCCAGGAAAAACGGCATGGATAATCGAACTCTAATGAAGTTAGTGCTTGTTTTTGTGGCCATGGTGTTTAACACTGTTGCCTTTGGTCAAAATCCAAACAGACAGTTTAAAAGTATTGAGTCAATAAATGCCGGTGTTCAGGTATCGGTGTCAGATGGAGTATATATCTTCAGAACCTATGGGCCTAATATCATTGAAACGACGTTTATTCCGAACGGACAAAAACACGAAGCGAATTCACATGCAGTGGTTACACAACCTGACAATAATCCATTCACTTGGTCGGCATCTTCAAACCAATTCATTCCCCCCCATATATTTATATATAGCAAATCAGCGAAAAGCAAAGGAATAAATCCATCTATTATTGTACAAACCAATCCGTTTCAAATTTCATATTTCTATAAAGGAAAGTATCTACTATCAGAACGTTGGGGCTATGATGTGGATTCTACAATGGAAAAAATCCAGTTTAATTTAAGCGAAGGAGAAAAGTTGTTTGGAACAGGAAATCGGGTACTTGGTATGGATAGAAGAGGGTATAGGCTAGCCTTGTACAATAGGGCGCACTATGGTTATGAAACCCATTCGGAACAAATGAATTTCTCTATGCCGTTGGTAATTTCTGATCGGCTGTATGCCCTTCATTTTGATAATTCGTACACTGGCTTTTTGGATTTAGATTCAAAAAAAGACAGCAGTCTGACCTATGAAATGACTGGGGGAAGAAAAACCTATCAGGTGATTGCAGCAAGTGATTATAAAGAGTTGGTTTCAGCTTACACTAGCCTTACGGGGCGCCAACCCATGCCCCCGAGATGGGCCTTTGGTAATTTTGCGAGCCGTTTCGGTTACCATTCGGAACAAGAAGCGCGTGCGGTGGTTTCTAAATTTAGAGCGGATAGCATTCCCTTAGATGCGATTGTTTTTGATTTGTATTGGTTCGGGAAAGATATTCAAGGAACATTGGGCAACTTTGCCTTTTATACAGATTCCTTTCCTACTCCGCAAAAAATGATTAATGATTTTTCAAATCAGAATGTCAATACTGTATTGATTACAGAACCATTTATTCTTACCACATCCAATCGTTGGCAGGAGGCGAAAGATAAAAAATTACTGGCTGTTGATAGTTTGGATAACCCTTTCACCTATGATTTTTATTTCGGAAATACTGGCCTAATTGATATCTATGCTCCCCATGCGAAAAAGTGGTTTTGGGATATCTATACTGAGTTAGCAAATATGGGGGTGAAGGGCTTTTGGGGAGATCTTGGTGAACCAGAGGTTCATCCTAGTAAATTACTGCATGCCAATGGCGTATCAGCGGATCAAGTACATAATATTTATGGGCACGATTGGGCACGATTAATTTATGAAGGATACAAAAGTACTTTTCCACTCGAACGGCCATTTATTTTAATGCGGGCTGGTTATTCAGGTTCTCAGCGTTTTGGAATGATCCCATGGACAGGTGATGTTAATCGCTCATGGGGAGGATTGAAACCTCAGATGGAACTTACCATGCAGATGGGCATGCAAGGAATTGCTTATATGCATTCAGATTTAGGAGGATTTGCTGGAGCAAACGATGATCCTGAATTGTATGTTCGCTGGCTTCAATATGGCGTGTTTCAACCTATTTTCCGACCGCATGCGCAGCAGGAAGTGGCTAGTGAAGCCATTTTTAAAGATGAAAAAACAAAACAACTTGCCAAAGAAGCCATCGAATTACGCTATCAATTGCTTCCTTATAATTATACCTTGGCTTTTGAAAATCATCTCAATGGCACGCCACTTATGCGCCCTATTTTTATGGAAAATACTCAGGCATCGTGGGCGGATACGATCACAAACGAATTCATGTGGGGACCGAGTTTGTTGGTGAAGCCAATCACAAATCCAATCCTAAAAAATACGCTGCCTCTTCAGGATGTAAGAGCGCCAAACGGAACATGGTATGATCTGCGAAGTGGAAAACAACGCATTGAAAACTATCAGCCAAATCAAAATAATCAAAAAGCGTATTACCTCATACCAGGCGATTTATCTGGTATTCCTGTTTTGGTAAAAGGCGGGGCGTTTATCCCAATGTCACCTACGATTCAATCAACTAAAGAGTATGCTGATTCATCGGTAACGATTCATTACTATGATGACAAGGATATTAAGACAAGCCAAGCACAATGGTATGAAGACGATGGTTTGACCAATGAGGCTTACGAGAAGGGCTTATATAAACTTCTTCGCATGACCATGAAACAATCGAATCGACAATCAACTTTGCTTTTTATTCCCGAATATGGAAAAAGTTGCTCGCAAATGTCTTTTTCATTTGAAGTATGTATCCATTCTAAACGAATACCCAAAAAACTCATTTTAAATGGAAAGAAAAATGTACCGTTCGTGGTGGATCAAAAAACCCAAACCATTCGTTTAACAACGCATTTGAGCGAAAAACAATCGCGTTTAAAAATTAAATGGTAATATTTTTTTTCTTTGTGTCAAATTGACATTAAGAAATATTTTATATTTGTTAAACAGATTTAATTTTAAATTGACTTTGCTATGATAAGAAAACTACTTTTTACACTACTTTCATTATTATTTGTTTCCCTAGCTGCACATGGGCAAACAGCTAGTATTATTGGGAAAATAACTGATGTTGAGGGACTTCCAGTTTATCCAGCAACCCTTGTATTAGAGGGAAAAGGCATGGGTGCACAAACCAATGAGAATGGTGAATTTGAAATTAAATTTGTTCCTATAGGAACTGTTGTTCTAATCGTTCGTTCCACAGGTTTTGTTACTTATAATCAAGAAATTATTGTTTCTTCGGGTACTGTTCTTAATCAAAATATCACTTTATCAAAAGAAGCGAAAGAGTATGATGAGGTTGTTGTGATCGGTTACGGAACAACAAGGACCAAAGATTTGACAGGAGCGGCTACCGTTATTACAGAAAAAAACTTTCTTCAGGGCTCGTTAGCGACACCAGAACAGTTGATTATGGGAAAAGTGGCCGGATTGAAAGTTACTTCAAATGACGGAGCTCCAGGTTCTGGAAGTACTTTGCGTCTCAGAGGAGGAACCTCAATCAATGCCAGTAATGATCCCTTGATTGTTATCGATGGTGTTCCAATTGATAATGGTGGAATTGCTGGTGCCGCCAATCCTTTGTCATTGGTTAACCCTAACGATATTTCCTCTTTTGTTATTTTGAAAGACGCTTCTGCCACTGCTATCTATGGTGCACGTGCGGCCAATGGTGTTATTCTCATTACCACCAAAAAAGGTAGCGCAAGTCAAAAAGAGGTTCATGTAACCTTAAATTCCAAGATTTCCATTTCCACCATTTCAAAATATGCTGAGGTATTATCTGGCGACTCGCTTCGAAAACTTATAAATAGACAAGGAAGCCAGCAACAAATAGATCTTTTAGGCGCTGCGAGTACAGATTGGCAGAAAGAGGTGTTTAGAACGGCTATTACCACAGATAATAACGTATCCATTACAGGTGGTATTATCGGATTGCCGTACCGTTTATCAGTAGCGAATCGATTTGAAAATGGTTTGCTTAAGCGCGATAACATGAACAGAACATCATTGGGGCTTAACCTAAATCCAACGTTTCTCGATGGAAATTTACAATTGGAAGTTAATCAGAAAATGGTTCAATCACGTGCCTTTTTTGCCAACAGAGGCGCTTTAGGTGCTGCTTTCTTCGATCCAACTCAAGCGGTGCAATCAGGAAATAACAATCTCTTTGGCGGCTATTTTGAATGGATAGATAATGGCAAGCCCAACGTTTTATCCGCTCGTAATCCTCTGGGTTTAATTATGCAGTCTGAAGATAGAAGTGTGGTCAACCGCTACATTGGAAATGCTAAAGTAAGCTACAAAATGCCTTTTCTTCCAATGCTAAAGGCGACAGTCAATTTAGGAACAGATCAATCAGAAGGAACGGGCTATACCATCACCGATTCCTTATCTGCTGCGGGTTATTTTACTCAAGGAAGCTACAGTCCTTATCGCCAGACCAAAGGAAATAAATTAATTGAGGCGTATGCTAATTTTAATACGGGTGAAAAATACAAAGATCATCTCTTAGATTTAACTGCTGGGTATTCCTACCAAGATTGGTATACCTCAAGTCCTAATTACGCAGGCTATAACCAAGCTAAAACCGATACTATTGTTCTGCCGGCAGCTAATCCTTTTTATACCAAAAATGCCTTGCTTTCTTTCTATGCGAGGGGGATTTATACGTTTAAAAATCAATTTGTTGTGAATTTGTCGATGAGAAGAGACGGATCCTCCCGATTCAGTTCAGAGCAGAGATGGGGCTGGTTTCCTGCCGCTTCTGCTGCTTGGTTGCTCAGCGAGGGTTTCTTGAACGACGTTAAAGAAATCAGTATGCTAAAAATCAGGGTAGGTTATGGAGTTACAGGGCAACAAGATGGAATTGGAGACTATGCCTATATTGGAAATTATTTTGAGGGGGCGGCTAATGCCCAATACGCCTTTGGTGGACAATACTATACGGTTTTTCGTCCTGCAGGATACGATGCCAATTTGAAATGGGAAACTACCAGTAGTATCAATATCGGATTAGATTTCGGATTATATAAAGATCGCTTCTCAGGGTCAATTGATGTGTATAGAAAATCAACATCCGATTTGTTGGCGACAGTAGCGGTGCCAGCAGGAACCAACTTTACAAATCAAATTTTAACGAATGTAGGTGGCATGCAAAACCAAGGAATTGAGGTGAGCCTAAACACGGGTTTGATCGCAAAAAAGAATATGCGCTTAGATTGGATGGTCAACTTTACCAGAAATTTTAATGAAGTGACCAAGTTGTCGCAAATCGAAGACCCTAATTCACCGGGAATTTTAGTCGGAGGCATCGCAGGAGGAATTGGAAATCAAGTACTGATTCACCAAGTGGGACAACCTACTTTTACCTATTTTGTGTATGAACAGCAATACGAGCAAGATGGATCACTCATTGAAGTAGGTCAACAAGCTTCTATTGATATGAATGGAGATGGTACGATTAATACATCAGACAAATGGAAGGATACAAACGCATTTGTTGATCGAAATAACGATGGCATCATTAATGTCAAAGACCGCTACTATGCTGGCCAAGTGGCACCGAAGTTTTTTATGGGAACCGCGCTTAATTTTCAATGCGGGAAATGGAATGCGGGTGTGTCTATGAGAAGCGAGATAGGCGGAACCATCTATAATAATATCCACTCGAATTCGGCCACATTCAGTGCCATTGATGGCACCAAAAAGTATTTAAGCAACATCAGTTCCTTGTTTTATGAGGACGAAGTGCAAAAAACAACAACCAATCAACTTTTATCAGATCATTATCTCGAACGGGCAGATTTCCTGCGAATTGATAATATCAGTGTAGGGTATAATTTTGGTAAATTAGGATTCACCAAGGATAAAGTTGGGGTAAATGTTGGTTTTTCCGTTCAAAATGTTTTCGTGTTCACCAAGTACTCTGGACAGGACCCTGAGGTTGGCGGTGGTGTTGACAATAATTTTTATCCAAGACCAAGGGTGTATACCTTGAATCTAAACTTTGATTTTTAACTAATTAGCTATGAAAAAAATAATCATTTTCTCTCTGTTACTTACCGGCATCTCTGTTTCATCGTGTAAGAAACAATTAAACCAAGC
This sequence comes from Flavobacteriales bacterium, assembly GCA_947462255.1. GTDB lineage: Bacteria > Bacteroidota > Bacteroidia > Flavobacteriales_D > Crocinitomicaceae > UBA952. The sequence continues at coordinate 63,371 of CANHOA010000012.1, forward strand.
GCCAAAATACGGATTAAATGCTGAGGTAGTGTATAGCGATCCCGCTAACTATATCAAGGTATTGGCAAAACTGTATGCTGGGCTTTCTATGACAGGAAATCAAGGTCCTGCGGGTCAGGCGGACATTGCGGGCATTGATGAAGGATTTTCCGCCTATGTTCGCGTTTTGTGGAACTTGCAGGAACTACCTACCGACGAAGCCATTTGTGGTTGGAATGATCCAGGTATTCCAGAATTAAATAAATCTCAATGGAATGCTGAAAATGTTTGGGTTAAGGGAATGTACTACCGGATTTATTATCAAATCACACTTTGTAATGAATTCATTTGGCAAGCAAGAGATGAGAAATTAGCGGAAAGAGGTTTTAGCACTACAGATGTTGAGATGATTCGTAAATTTAGAAATGAAGCTCGCTTTTTACGGGCCCTGAGTTATTACCATGCTTTAGATCTATTTGGTAATGTGCCTTTTGTAACCGAGTTGGATCAAGTAGGTGCTTTTCAACCGAAACGAATAGAGAGAGCGGCATTATTTGAATATGTAGAGAATGAGTTACTTGCTATTGAAGACCAATTGTTACCTGCTTCTTCCGCACCTTATGGACGAGCATCTCAAGCTGCTGCACAGTCTCTTATGGCTAAATTATATCTAAATGCTGAAGTATACACTGGTACCCCTCGGTATAACGATTGCGCCACGTATTGCGAAAAAATAATTAATGGAAACACGCATCAATTGAGTTCAAATTATCAAAGCTTGTTTCTAGCTGACAATAATACCTCACCTGAGATAATTTTTCCAGTAGTCTACGATGGTATATATGCTCAAACATATGGAGGCACGACCTTTTTGATTTGTGCATCTTTGGGCGGCTCAATGGTTGCTGCAGATTATGGTGTAAATGGTAAATGGGCTGGCTTGCGTGCTAAACCAAATTTGGTAGATAAGTTTTCCGATTCAACCTTAGATTCAAGGTATTTGTTTTATCGCACGGGTCAAGTGAAGGACATTACAACCATGGCTACTTTCTCTAACGGTTATGCGCTTCCAAAATTCAAGAACAAAACATTGGCGGGATTAAATGGCTCAAATAGTTCAAATTCTCCTCACGTTGACACTGATTTTCCTATGTTTCGTTTGGGCGATATCTATTTGATGTATGCTGAAGCGAAACACCGTTCTGGAGATGCAGGTACTGCGCTTCAATATGTAAATATGTTGAGGGAAAGGGCCTACGGAAATAATGGCTTTAATTTAGCCTCTGTTTCATTAAATGATATTTTAGATGAGCGAGCTAGAGAATTGCAATGGGAAGGCACAAGAAGAACAGATCTTATTCGCTACGGTCTATTTACCAGTGGATCTTATCTTTGGCCATTCAAAGGTGGAGATGTGGCAGGAGCAGCTGTTTCTGGTAATTTTAACCTGTTTCCCCTTCCAACTTCTGACATAATTTTAAATCCGAATTTGATCCAAAATCCAGGGTATTAAGCTGGGTTTAGTTGATTTGAAGTTTGTATTTTATGCTGCCTATCCAGTAGTCATTATTGTTGAGAAAAAGGTTTTTCTTTCCTAAACTTATTTGTATGATTTGCGCTTTTGGTAATTCAATATCAAAACCAATAAAATACCTGAAAGCAGTCGTCCCTCCCGTAATCAAAACCTCATCTATGGTATAGGTGATGTCCCTTTTCCAATTATAGTAGTGCTCCGCATTCACAAAAGGACTTAGCGGAAAGTTTTTGATGTCATACTTAATACCTAGTTTGTTTCGCAGCACACTCGAATTCCTTTTAAAACTTTCTGTGTTCCACTGGTTCTGTATGGTATAGCCAATATTTAACCTTGACTTTTTATCAAACCAGTCCATAAAACTGAAGTCTAAGCCAGCAATAAAACGTTGTGAGAATCCCCATTTTTTCTGATTAAGATCCGAGTTGGAATTGGGCGACAATCCCATGCGAAAACCAATGAACGGTTTTATCCCCTTTATAACCTTGACCGCTAATTCGGTGCTTAGTAAACTTTTATTGTAAGCGGTGAAGTCAAAGTACCGTTGCTGCAAACCGATGCTGATTTCTGTTTTTTTTATGGGTTTGAAGCTGCAAGATACGCCCAGCCAAGTTTGCATTTGACTTTGACCAGGAAAGTGAAGCGCCAATAAAAGAACAAGGAGCAAATGGCGCATCAATAGATAATATTCATCGTTTCGACTTCTACAATACTATTGTCCTCAGTAATGCCAGCTTGTATGCTTTCACGGGTCATGACACCATTATTTGCAGGATCTTTAGAAAGTACATAGATGGTGTATTCCCCTTTTTGTAAGCCCTCGAAAGAAAAAGCTCCGGCTTCGTTGGTGCGGACATCTTTTGCCGCAAAGGCATTTTGACCATAAATAATATAAACGCGTTCATTCGCTATGGGCGTATTGCTGCTGGCACTTCCGGGCTTGCCATTATTGGCGATATCTACTGCAAAATTAGTGGTGCCATTATCTGCGTCTGGCACATTAACCTGCCCTAAATCTGTAATGGTTAAAATATCTGAAGACAAGCTGATGTTGTAGTTTGCTCCAGAAATAGCAAGTAGTGCCAGTCTTGTTTTTTCAGCAATTTCAATATTAGAGTCGCTGTAGTTGAAGCTCACCATTATGCCAATTCTCCCTTGCAATTGGGGATCAGATGCTGAAATCCAAGTCGGGTTGTCGTAGTACACATAATAAAGTTTATTGGGATCAGAGGTATTCAATAACCAATAATTCCCATGCTCTAATTCAATTCCCGCTGTACAAATCACTTGCGTTATCTCTGATTCTCCTGCTTCTGAAGTACTGCCTATGACCTGTCCTCGAATGGCAGATGTACCTCCTGGCCCTTCAATCTTTTTGCAAGCACTACTTAATACCAAAGCAGTGAAGGAAATAATATAAAGTATCTTTTTCATGTTTTTATTTTTGAAGGATGATTTTGTAATTTTTTTGATTGATTTGTGGAATGCTTATAAAGTAAATTCCGGGCGCTAGATTAGTAGTGTTTAATAAATAGGAATATACATCTGCGGTGGTTTCAATGACAATTTTTCCTTGGCAGTCCCGAACAATGAGATCCGTTTTTTGACTTAATCCATCAATAAAGATGGCTTCCTTACCAGGGTTTGGAAAGATTCGAATGGGATTTTCTGTTATTGCTTGTGTTCCTAAGGAACTACAAGTGCCAAACATATTATTGTCCATCCAAACCAAACGACTACTGGTCCAACTTTTTAAGTATTCCATTTCTTCAATATAGGTCTGACCGATAAAATTATTAGGCCAAACATAGGTTCCTAAGATCGGCCATTTGGTATAGGTTCTTTGCGCAGGCAAGGTTAATGCTAAGGACATGCTGTCTATGTAATTCATCAATACAGTTGAGTCTAAAATAGTTGCTCTTAATTCAAGCCATCGACAATTTACACGATTCGCATAGACTGAATCTTGTAACATTCTTGACCACCAAAAAGGGTTGACTAAGGCTCCTCCGCAAATAGAATTGAAATTTATTTCCCAACCTGTTGTATTTCCGCCTTGGCAATAGTTGGCATTTCCCCATCCTAAATTGAAATCCCATAATGGTCCAGCCACTAATTTTCCACCTTCGCTAAGTCTTTCCTTGTATAAGAAAGTAGAGATTCTGTATCCGTCTACATTTTTAGATAATTCATTGATCAACATATAATCGATAAAGGAAGCCTCATCCGCATAAGCTCTAAATCCTGTAAGAGGATCAGTAAAGTTTGGTCCAGCCAATGCAGTTTCCCACGCGCTTACATAGGATTGTATGTATTGTTCCTGCAGGGGATGTATAAGGTCAATGCTTGGGTCGTGTAATTGATAATTAATAGGCGAATTACTAGGCAATGCCGCAGTGTATGGTGAAGTCCATGCAACAATTCCACCGCTAGTTGTCTTGTCTATTTTTACAATATAACCACCTGTTAAATGATTGTCAAGTGTATCGGCATAGTCAAGTTTATCGATACCAACTCTTCCAGGATTTACTTTGATGCGCTCCATGAAAACATAGACTCCGACATATTCTTCGTTTAAAATTAGCTCGCATAATTTGGTTCTAGGGGCATAGTTTCCGGTTTCGTTTCCAAGTTTAAAAGTGAGCACATTTCTAATTAATGATTTGTCTGTATAGGGGGCATAGAGTATCCAATCATTATCGATGGGCCAGTCAAAAATACTTGCGTTGTAATTGACGGAGTCTGGACCTCGGGTTTCTAGTCCGTACGACTTTGCTGGAAACCCAGCGGAAGAGGAACCCCTTGTTTCTATAGCAATTTGGCCGTAGAACTCGTTGAACGGATTGTTCACATTATTTAATTGCCCAGGGCCATTATCAATGATGCCCATAAAGCCATCAATTTTCGGAGTATTTGGAATAGTAATGTTGTTGGTGCTAATGATAACAATCGGCAGGGTAGAGGTAATAAATTCAAAAGGAGCTACAAACCATGTGGGTGTGGCGCTGTAGTCATTAGTTGTATTGTTTATCCCTAAAGATAAAAATGGCCGAGCGCTTAAATCTGCCCCCGATGCTGTTTGGTTATGAACTTCTACACAGATAACATTAGTTCCTTGAAATAGGAAACTTGCAAATTGAGCAGGATTAAAAATAAATTGATCCGGCAAACCATTTTGGTATAATTGCGCTTCGTGTGAAGCACTTGCTAATAAGTTAAATGCGGCAGGCTGACCAACAGTCCCTAAATTATTCCTTGCGATTTCAACACCATTGATGTATGCAATGAATCCATCATCATAATCCATGTGGAAGATTATTTTCGTCAAGGCATTAATGTCAGTAATGTTAAATGATTTTCTCATGTAAACACTTACGGAACCGTTTGGAATTATAGTGCCGTCATCATTGTCTCCAAATCCAAATCCCCCGTTGTTTACTGACCAGGCACTTGCATCAAAATTAGCTTGATTCCAAGTGGCGCTTGTGTTAACGTTAGGAACAATATACTGCCATTGCTGTGTATCACGAACAACAGTTTCGTAATGATTCGTTTGAGCTCGACTAATCGTTCCAAATAGCAGAAATAGAAAACTTAGGATTATGGCACGATTCATTCGATAAAATTAAGGAAAATTAAATGAATGTTACGATAATGTTAATTAGGTAGTTGATGATAAATAGTTTGGAAAGAGGATTGGCACATGCATCAGATATTTTAATGCTATTTTACAGCAAATCTATTTACTATCGCATCGGCTAGTTGCCTTATTTAGCTTTCTTGAAGAGGAGATTAAAGATGTTGTATCCTATCATAATTCCAAAAAGGATGATCGCGAAGATTCCGATGTAATCACCGTGCTTGGCGTAATAGGTCATTTCGGCTAATAAGGGAACGGAAACATTCATAACAGCTGTTTGTGAATATGGAGTTGAGCTTAACACTTCACCTCGGTCATTTATGACTCCACTTGTGCCGGTATTCGCCGCTTGAATAACATAGCGGCGGTTTTCAATGGCTCGCAATTGAGCAAAGCTATAGTGCTGCTTATATCCAGGAGTATCACCCCACCAGCCATCATTGGTAATAATGATGAATAGTTTAGCCCCCAATCTTGTTTGTTGGGTTAAAAAATCGCCGTAAATGGATTCGTAGCAAATTATTGGTGCGACTTTTAGCTTTCTCATATTGAAAATTTTCGCATGGTTCTCAATGCCTAAAGAGCCTGATGTGCCGCCATTTTGAATCGCGTATTCCTCTAAAAAAGGAAAGACTGAGGAAAATGGAATTTTTTCTACGCCTAATACTAATTTTGATTTATGAATAAATTGTGGCTTAGTGTTGTATTGAAGGAATAAGGAGGTATTATAGGATTCATAAAAAGTACCGCTATTAGGGATTGGCTGTGATGCGGAAGAATTCTTTTTTGAAAAAAGCCGATAGGTAGAGGCGCCAATTAATAGATCAAAGGGTGAGTTAGGTCCCAATAAATCAGAATTTAGAAGGCGTATGGCATCATTGCTCATCGGGGTGTCTTCATCTAATCCACCTTGTACGGCTGTTTCTGGACCAATGACAAGTTTTGTTTTATTCGTAATTTTTTCTTTAGCTAAACTGATAAATTTGGCCATCTGCATCTTTGGAGTATACTGCGCATTAAACTTTTCTTTGTAAGGATCAATATTGGGTTGGACAATTACCACTTCGTAGTTCTTGTGATGAACGCTGTTGTCTGCTAATTGAAAATAAATAACGACGGAGACGATGATTGGAACCGTTACACCAGCTATTAGTCCGATCAGGGTAGCGTTTCTTTTTTGCTTCTCGTTCCAGTTTTTCAGAAGTAAAAAGACAAGAATATTCACAAGTAATACCCATAGTGTGCCGCCTAAAACGCCAGTAAATTCATACCATTGGATGAATTTGGGACTAATTGAAAAGAAATTTCCCATCGTTAACCAAGGATGTGATAATTCCCAATTGTAGTGAAGGTATTCAAAGCAAATCCATACAGCAAGTAAGCTCCAAACGCCTATTTTTTCTGGCAGTCTTTTTTTTATAAGATGATAGATCAGAAAAGTTAATGCCATTAATAAGGAGTTGAAGATAAAGGCCATGATCGCCCCGCCTACATCGGCATTCCATATCCACCAAGTTGTTCCAATGTTAAAGAGGATAAAGACTAAATAGGCATGTATAAAAACGTGTATGGCTTTTTTTTTATCGTCGATAAGGGCTTTTTCAACCAATAATAAAGGTACCCACGCTACAAAAACGAGTGGTGTAATACTTCCTGTAAATGGAAAGGCAAGTGTAAAAAGCAAGCCTGATAAAAGAGATAAAAGATAACGCTTGCCGATGGATAATTTAAACATGTTCAAATGTACTAAATATCAAAAAAAAAGGGTCGAGATTATCGACCCTTTTAACAAAAACTTAATTTTCTTATGATTCAGAAGACTCTCCGTTTTCTTCAGTTGCTGTGTTTTCAGGAGTTTCAGGAGTTTCCGTAGTTTCAGGAGCCACGATGTTTTCAACTACCTCTACTGCTGCAGTGGTTTCTTCTGTGCTCGCTACTTTTTTAGCTTTCACTACTTTCTTAACTTCCACTGTTTCGATTGTTTCCGGGATATTAAAAGGAACAACAGATACAAATGAACGATTATTTTTCTTCTTCTTAAATTCCACTAAACCTGGAGTTAATGCAAATAAGGTATGGTCTTTACCAATACCAACATTGTCTCCTGCATGGTGGTGAGTACCACGTTGACGAACAATGATATTGCCAGCGATAGCTGCTTGTCCTCCAAATATTTTAACGCCAAGGCGTTTGCTTTGTGATTCGCGTCCGTTTTTCGAACTACCTGCTCCTTTTTTATGTGCCATTTTATATTTTTTAAATTCCCTAGAGAATAGTAATGCTTATCCTTTAATGTCTATAATTTGAATAGAAGTAAATTGCTGGCGATGGCCATTCTTTTTCTTGTATCCTTTTCGTCGTTTTTTCTTAAAAACAATTACTTTATCACCTTTCACGTGACTAATTACTTCTGCGGTGACTTTTGCACCGTCTATAGCTGGGGCGCCAATATTGATTTTGCCATCATTGTCTATCAATAAAACACGGTCAAAACTTACTTTTGATCCACATTCTTCTGCTAAACGATGAACAAAAACTTTTTGGTCTTTTTGCACTTTAAATTGCTGCCCGGCTATTTCTACTATTGCGTACATTTAGCTTTTTTTTAAGTTTAAATTCAGTTTTTTAGGAGTGCAAAGATAGGATATAATTCCTTATTCGCAAATTATTTATCGATTTCTTTGCCTTTATAAAAGACTTGTTGGCCATAATTAACAATAAATACGCCTAGTAAGACAATTACCATCGATCCAACCTGATTCCAGGTGATTTCTTCAGAAAAATAAAATCCAATTATCACAGCAACAATTGGTATTAAATAGGTCACGCTACTAGCAAACAAGGCCGATGAATTTTTTATTATACCGTTAAATAAAAAAACGGCCATTGCTGTTCCTATTACACCTAAGATGCTAATATACAAAAAAGCTGGTCCAGCCTCAGGATGTGTCATCATTACCTTGGGTGTTCCGAAATATAGAAATGCACCCAGTGCAGGTAGAAAAATACTTGTGAATGTAAGGGTAGTGATTTCAATTGGTGAAAATTCGGAAAGGCGTTGCTTAATTAAATTAAGGCTCAGTCCATATAACAAGGTTGCGGCTACTACTGCAAGAATGTGTTCTGTGTTTCCGCTTAGCGTATTTGATTTGCCAAGTAATATAAGCAAAATGATACCGGCTGTGCCTATTGCTGCGCCAATAAGCTGAATTAATTTTAAAGGCACACGAAATATAATAAGCCCTACTAATAAGGTGAAAATGGGTGTGAAGCTATTCAGCATGCCAGCCATGCCCGATGAAATACCAGTTTCTGCATAGGTAAATAAAAAGGCAGGGATCAGATTTCCGCAAAGGCCAACCCCCAATAGTGGCAGAAGATTCTTTCGATAATACAATTTCTTAAGATAGGGCAATGCAAAGGGGAAAAGTACCAATGATGCAAGAAGAATGCGCAAGGAGGCTACTTGAGGGGCAGAAAAAATAGCTCGCCCGCCTTGGTCATACATTCCTTTTTTCATTAATATAAATGAGCTTCCCCAAATGCAAGCTAGTAAAAGTAAAAGCAACCAGCTCTTTAAATTTTGTTTCACGGTGCAAAAGTAAGTATTCAATATTTATATTATGTTTATATTTATTTACCACTTTTTACCACTTATATAAAACTATTGTTTTTATTGGGTTTTTTATGGTAAAAGTGATTTATTTGAAACTAATTAATCTCTTTTTCGTTAGAAGTTTTCAACAATTTATAAAACTGTGGTAAAAAGTGGTAAATATCCATTATTTTTACCCATTATTTAAGTTATGGCAGGATTAGTAGGCGAATTTGAAGTGAAATTGGACGACAAGGGTCGGTTTCTGTTTCCTTCCGGGCTCCGGAAGCAATTGCCTGCTGCGTCTCAACGTGATTTTATGCTCAATAAAGGATTTGAAGATTGCCTCACGATTTATCCAATGACCGAATGGGATCGGATAAGCGAAAAGCTTTCGAAATTGAATTTATTTAAACCGAAAAACAGGATGTTTTATCGCTTGTTCCATCAAGGAGCAAAAGCAATAACCCTGGACAATGCCGGAAGGGTGTTGGTGCCGACTTCTCATATGGAGCGCGCAGGTTTAGGTCAAGAGGTAATGCTTATTGCCTATTATGACAGGGTTGAAATTTGGGACAAGTCCAAATACTTCGGTATGATCGAAGGAAACATGACGAATTTCGCTGATTTGGCGGATGAAGTAATGGGTGACTTGGACAATGGTGAGTAGTACCAATTATCACATACCAGTTTTGCTGCAGGAATGCATGGAGGGTTTGAATGTCAATCCTGAAGGCGTTTATGTTGATGCTACTTTTGGTGGCGGAGGTCACGCACGTAAAATATACGATAGTCTTAATGAAAAAGGAATCTTGCTTGGTTTTGATCAAGATGACGATGCCTTAGAAAATACATGGAAAGCAGCCAACTTTCATTTTGTAAAAAGTAATTTTCGTTTTATTCAAAACCATCTTGGTTTGTATGGTATTGATAAAATCGATGGCTTATTAGCAGATCTTGGGGTTTCTTCGCATCAATTTGATGTGCCTGATCGCGGTTTCTCCATTAGAGAATCTGCCCCATTGGATATGAGGATGAATAAGAACGGTCAGATTACGGCGGCAGATGTACTAAATAACACGGAAGAAAATGATCTCTACAAGTTGTTTAGAGCCTATTCCGACATCATTAATCTTGGGAAATTGATCCCTAATCTTGTCCATTTTCGATTGTCAAAACCTTTCGAAACGACAAAAGAATTAGCCGATGTTGCTAAAATGTCCGCACCTAAAAATAAAGAAAATAAATATTTAGCTCAAGTTTTTCAGGCGCTAAGAATTGAAGTGAATCAAGAACTTGACTCCCTTAAGGATTTATTGGAACAAGCTACTAAGGTAATTAAGCCTGGCGGACGATTAGTGGTGATGTCGTATCATTCACTCGAAGATAGAATCGTCAAAAATTACCTCAAAAGAGGGTCGTTTGAAGGGAATATTGAAAAAGATTTTTTTGGAAATGTTATTAAACCTTTTACGGAAATAACACGCCACCCAATGGTAGCTGGAGAAGATGAAATAATAATGAACTCAAGGTCGAGAAGTGCTAAACTTAGAATTGCGGTAAGAAATGAAGGATAACGAGTACATAGAGAATAAAGAACCTGAAAAAGGAGAGGTAGACGAAAAGCCCAAGAATACATCTTCGAGAGGTAAGGTAAAAAGTGGCGCGTTCAATCAAATTTTAAATGGTGAATTTTTAACGAAGGACTTTGTTATTAATAATCTGAATTACATTTTTTTCATATTTTTTCTACTACTAATACTCATTGCTAAAGGATACTTTGTTAAACAAGTCATTGATCAAACGAATGAGGCGCAAATTCAATTAGATCAAAATACGGCAGATTATATTGAATCAAAAACAGCTATCGAAACCATTACGCAAAGAAATCGCTTGGTCTTGTTGTTGAAAGATAGGGAGTTGCTTGAGTCGCAGCTCGCAACAAAAGTAATCCGCATAAAGAATAAAAAAAAGGATGAGTAAAGAAAGGAATCAGGTTGTTTTTAGGGCTTATCTAATCTATTTCGGATTTGTATTGGTTATGCTGCTGGTGCTTTATCAAACTGTTATGCTTCAGTTTTATAGTAAAAAAAGTAGCGTAAATCCGCTAGACGCAACAATTCCAGTTCGTACAGTCCCACGAGTGCCTCGTATGGGAGACATTCTTGATGCGAACCTATTGCCTTTGTTAACCTCGGTTTCTTATTTTGATATTCACATGGATCCAACTGTTGTGAAGCAAAGTTTATTTGATACTGATGTAAATGGCTTGGCTGAAGGTCTCGCCAAATTATATCCCACAAAATCAGCGCGTGAATGGGAGAATGCCATCAGGTCTGGACGAGCAAATGGGTCAAGGTATCTATTAATAAGAAAAAAGGCGACAAATGCGGAACGTAAGGCATTGCGTAAGCTACCGATTTTTAAAGAGGGAAGAATGAAGGGGGGAATTATTGATAACGAGGATACAATATTGCGCAAGAAACCAAATGGTAATTTATTAAACCGAACACTCGGATATTACAAGGTAGTGGATGGTAAAGTGCTTAATCCAGGAATTGAAGGTGCTTACATCGATTATTTAAGAGGAGAAACTGGTGCAGAGGTGGAGCAGAAAATTTCGATAGGTTGGAAAAAAACAGGGGAGATTTTAAAAGAAGCTATCGAAGGTGCTGATGTTGTTTCAACAATAGAAAAAGAGATTCAAGAAGTAGCCCATTCGGAATTAAACAGACAGCTTATTGAAATGAAGGCGCAAAGTGGTTCGGTTATCGTTATGGAGGTCAATACAGGATATGTTCGCGCTATCGTAAATCTTTCACGTGAAGAAGATGGTAGTTTTGCAGAAAATTACAATCATGCTTTTGGTTCTATAGAAGCACCAGGATCCACATTTAAGTTGGCATCATTAATGGCGGCGCTTGAGGATGGAAAAGTTAAAATAACCGATAAAGTAAATGCAGTTGGTGTCTATTCATTTTATGGATCTAAACTATCTGACTCTAATCACGGTCGAGGTTATGGAATCATAACCTTAAAAGAGGCTTTCGAAAAGTCCTCGAATGTAATCGCACAAGTCATTAACACAATCTATCGAAAAGAACCAAATCTCTTTATGGATAGAATGGATGATTTTGGCTTAACTAAAAAATTAGGAATCGATCTAGTTGGAGAAGCAGCGCCTGATTTTTCCCGTCCAGGAGATTCTAAATGGTCACCATTATCAATTCCATGGATGTCGATAGGTTATGGCATAAGACAATCTCCTCTACAAACCTTGGCTTTTTACAACGCCGTAGCCAATAATGGTAAATTATTGAGGCCGATTTTTGTCCAAGAAATTAGACGTAGGGGAAATGTTATTAAAGAGTTTCTGCCGGTTGTTATAAACGAGAAAATTTGTTCTCAAAAAACCATTAATATCCTAAAAGGTTGTCTTGAGGGCGTTATGTCGAAAGGCACGGGTTCTTCGCTAACAAGTTCGCAATTCAAAATTGCAGGAAAAACAGGAACAACCAAACTTCCTGGAAAAGATAAGCAGTATTTAGATGAAAGTAATAGTGTTTATCAAGCTTCTTTTGTGGGCTATTTCCCTGCTGATAAACCGAAGTATTCTTGTATTGTGGTAATTACAGACCCAAAGAAGGAGTATTATGGTGCCCGAGTTTCTGGAACTGTTTTCGCGGAAATTGCGAATAAAGTTTGGGCTTCTTCGCTTGAATATCATCCTGCAATTAACCAAAATAAATTGATTGTTAAAGATCTTCCGAATGTTAAAAAAGGAAATAAAAAAGATTTAATTAAGTCACTTAAAGCATTAGGAATCAATTTCAATGTCAATTTTAGTAGTGACTGGTTTGTCACGGATACCCTAAATAACAGGGTTAATTTAAAGCCATTTACTATTAAAAAGGAATCCATTCCGAATGTTATTGGATTAACTGCAAAGGATGCTGTTTACTTACTCGAATCAATGGGTATGGTTGTAAGAATAAGTGGATATGGTGTAGTGAAAACCCAAAGTATTCAGCCGGGAAGTATCATATTTAAAGGTGGATTAATTCAATTACAGTTAAAATGAGAAAACTAAGCGAGCTTCTTCATGCTGTAGATTATAAGCGAATTATCGGTGATGATAACCGTGAAATTAATGAGCTCGTTTTCGATTCTCGTAAAGCTAATTCGAATTCAATGTTTTTTGCAATCGTTGGTGCAAACCATGATGGTCATGATTTTATCAGCACGGTAGTGAAGAATGGTTGCACTGTTGTAGTGGTCAATAAAGAACTCGAGGTAAGTGACGGGCTAACTCAAATTATTGTTGAGGATACGCACCAAGCCTTATCATTAATTGCGTGTAATTTTTTCGATAACCCTTCCAAAAAATTAAGGCTTATTGGTGTTACTGGTACAAACGGCAAAACAACAACGGCAACATTATTATATAAGCTATTTACCGATATAGGTAATCAAGTTGGGTTGATATCAACGGTTGTTAATAAAATTGGAGAGCGCGAAATTCTCGCAACACACACCACTCCTAATCCAATCGCATTAAACGAGCTCCTTGCCGAAATGGTAAGCAAGGGATGCTCCTATTGTTTCATGGAAGTTAGCTCGCATGCAATTCATCAAAATCGAATTTTAGGATTGCAATTTTTCGGTGGGGTATTCACAAATATTACCCATGATCATCTTGATTATCACGAAACTTTTGCAGAATATATACGAGTAAAAAAGATGTTTTTTGATGGGCTTCCCGAAAGTGCCTTTGCGCTTAGTAATCAGGATGATAAAAATGGGTCAGTGATGTTGCAAAATACAAAGGCTACAAAGCATTTTTTCGCATTGAAATCAATGGCAGAATTTAAAGGAAAAATTATTCAAAATGATTTTGATGGCCTATTGCTTAACATCAATAATGTGGAGGTGCTAACGCAATTAATTGGTGAGTTTAATGCATCAAATTTACTCGCTGTTTATGCTGTAGCAAGGCTGTCCGGAATTGATGAGCTGCTTGCACTAACTTGCTTGAGTAGTTTGCGCTCAGTTGAAGGGCGTTTTCAGTACCTCCGGAGCGCCTCAGGTATTACTGCCGTAATTGATTATGCGCATACGCCAGATGCCTTAGAGAATGTTCTCGACACCATTCAATCGCTGCGTAAACCACAAGCTAAAATTATCTCAATAGTTGGATGTGGTGGTGATCGAGATAGAACTAAAAGACCTAAAATGGCCAAGATCGCTGTATCGAAAAGTGATCACGTTATTCTTACTTCTGATAATCCCCGAACCGAAGATCCACTTTCTATTCTGGATGAAATGAGGGCAGGTCTCAACGATATCGAGGGTGTTTTGGCACTTACAATTCCTGATAGAAAACAAGCTATCCAGACCGCAATCGTAATTGCGAATCCTCACGATATCATTCTTATCGCAGGAAAAGGGCATGAAAAGTATCAGGAAATAAGTGGTGTAAAATACGATTTCGATGATTTTAATACGGCAAATGAATTGTTTAACCAAATGAAAAAATAAGATGCTATATTATTTATTTGATTACCTAGACAAACTTAATTTTCCCGGAGCAGGCTTGTTTGATTTTATCTCCTTTAGAGCAGCTTTAGCTATGATTACTTCTTTAATCATATCCATTCTTTTTGGTAGAAAAATCATCAATGCATTGCGTAAACAACAAATTGGGGAAACGGTTAGAGATCTTGGTTTAGCAGGTCAAATTGAAAAGTCAGGTACGCCAACAATGGGTGGAATCATTATCCTATCTGCAATATTAATTCCAACACTTCTTTTCGCTAAGCTGCATAATATTTATGTAATCACCATGCTAATTGCAACGATTTGGCTTGGATTAATTGGCTTTGTAGATGATTACATTAAAGTTTTTAAGAAAAATAAAGAAGGGTTAAAAGGCCGATTTAAAATTGTTGGGCAAATTGGGGTTGGAGTTATTGTCGGTGCTATGCTATATTTTTCGGATGATGTTACCGTGCATAAAAGAGTGCCTGCCGATTATAAATTAGGAAAGGAAGAAACTTTTGTTTCTCATAAACATCATCAAAATGAAGGGGAAAATTATAAGTGGATAAAAACGGATGACATGACGACAACCATTCCTTTTTTTAAGGGAAATGAGTTCAATTACAATTGGTTAATCGGCGATTCTAATAAATCGTTTGGTTGGTTATTATTTATTCCTGTCGTTATTTTTATCGTGATCGCTGTATCAAATGGAGCTAATATGACGGATGGTCTCGATGGGTTAGCCACAGGGAGTTCCGCGATTATTGGTCTCGCTTTGGCAATTTTTGCTTATGTAAGTTCGAATGTCACTTTCGCGGATTACCTAAATGTCATGTATATTCCCTTGGCTGAGGAATTAGTGATTTTTATTGCTGCTTTTGTCGGTGCTTGTATTGGCTTTTTATGGTATAATTCTTACCCTGCTCAAGTATTTATGGGAGACACTGGTAGCCTGGCGCTTGGAGGAATAATTGCTGTTTTTGCTATTTCTGTTCGAAAAGAATTATTGATCCCTGTTCTATGTGGAATTTTCTTAATTGAAAATTTATCGGTCATTATTCAAGTAGCTTATTTCAAGTTTTCTAAACGTCGATTTGGAGAAGGACGAAGGGTCTTTTTAATGGCACCGCTGCATCATCATTATCAGAAAAAAGGGATGCACGAAGCAAAGATAGTTTCTCGCTTTTGGATTGTGGCTGTGTTGCTCGCAGTTATTTCGATTGTTACGCTAAAATTAAGGTAGTGAAGGCTAAACAGCAAAATATTATCGTATTAGGGGCCGGCGAAAGCGGTGTGGGCGCAGCTGTGTTAGCCAACATAAAGGGCATGAATGTTTTTGTTTCTGATGCTGCTGTAATTTCAGAAAAGTATAAAAATGAACTCGCGTCAAATAATATTGAATGGGAAGAATTAGGACATTCTCTTGATCGAATTTTGGCAGCAGATACCGTTGTGAAATCTCCTGGTATTCCTGAACTAACGCCTGTAATGAAAGCGCTTAGAAATGCTGGTGTTAAGGTGGTATCAGAAATTGAATTTGCAAAACCTTTTTCCAAGGGAAAAACAATTTGTATCACCGGTAGCAATGGAAAAA
>CANHOA010000013.1 GCA_947462255.1 Flavobacteriales bacterium
GGATGTAGAAATTAAAGTTTAATATTAATAATTAAGTTATGCCTGGAATAATTGGTCGAAAAGTCGGAATGACTAGTATCTACAGTGCCGAGGGTAAGTCATTACCATGCACAGTGATAGAAGCTGGTCCCTGCGTAGTTACACAACTAAAAACGCAGGACAGAGATGGTTACGAAGCCGTTCAATTAGGATTTGGTGCTCGAAAAGAAAAAAATACCCCGAATGCATTGAAGGGTCATTTCAAAAAAGCGAACACTAGTCCTTTATCAAAATTGGTCGAGTTTAAAGGTTTCAATAATGTGAGTATTGGAGATGTTATTAACGTCACTTTATTCGAAGAAGGTGAGTTTGTTGATGTAGTGGGAACTACAAAAGGAAAAGGCTTTCAAGGTGTTGTTCGACGTCACGGTTTTGCCGGAGTTGGACAAGCTACACATGGTCAGCATAATCGTTTGCGTGCTCCTGGTTCAATTGGTGCTTGTTCATTCCCAGCTCGGGTATTCAAAGGAATGAGAATGGCGGGACAAATGGGTAATAAAAGACGCTTGGCACCGAATCTTGAAATACTAAAGGTAATGGCGGATAGAAATATTATAATAGTGAAAGGATCAATTCCTGGAGCTAATGGTTCAACGGTAACAATTAAGAAGTAATGAAAGTAAAAATATACGATGCTACAGGATCGCTTACTTCAAAATCAGTAACGCTATCAGATGATGTTTTTGGTATAGAACCAAATAATCACGCTATCTATCTTGATGTTAAACAGCATTTAGCTAATAGACGTCAAGGAACACATAAAACGAAAGAACGAGCAGAAATCGCAGGTTCTACAAGAAAAATAAAGAAACAAAAAGGTACAGGTGGTGCAAGAGCCGGTAGTGTTAAGTCTGGTACACGCGTAGGTGGTGGAAGAATTTTTGGTCCACGTCCCCGTAACTATCACTTTAAGCTTAATATTAAGCTAAAGCGATTAGCTAGAAAATCTGCGTTTTCCTTTAAAGCTCAAAATGAAGGGCTTATGGTATTGGAAGACTTGGCTTTTGCGAATGCCAAAACAAAGGAATTTGTGAATTTGATGAATGCACTTCAACTATCAAATCAAAAAGTATTATTGATTTTAGGTGATAAAAATGATAGTGTTTATTTAGCTTCTCGAAACCTTGGTAAAGTTAAGGTCGTAACAGCGGATAGCGTTAATACTTTTGATGTGCTAAATGCTAAGAAGGTTGTCATGACAAGCAGCTCAGTGGGTCGAATTGAAGAAATACTAAATTAAGGGTTATGCAAGGAATTATTAAAAAACCAGTAATTACGGAGAAAGCTACAGCGGCAAGCGAAAAGCGAAACGCTTTTTCTTTCGAAGTTGATAGACAGGCAAATAAAATTGAAATTAAAAACGCTGTTGAGAAAATGTATGGTGTGCACGTGGTTGCGGTTCGTACATTGAATTATGGCGGTGGTAAGTCTTCTATGAAGTACACTAACAAAGGTATTGTTGAGCAAAAAAGCAAGCAATGGAAAAAAGCAGTTGTTACTGTAGCAGATGGTGAAACCATTGATTTGTTCACTAATTATTAATTGAAACAATGAGTTTAAAAAAATTCAAACCGACAACTCCAGGCCAGCGACATAAAATCGCTGTTGATATGAGTGATATTACTGCGTCTAAGCCAGAGAAAAGCTTGGTTTCTAGCATGAAGAAATCGGGTGGTAGGAATAATGATGGTAGAATGACTATGCGCTATTTAGGCGGTGGTCACAAACAAAAGTATAGAATCGTTGATTTTAAACGCGATAAGCATGATGTGCCTGCCACGGTTAAAACAATTGAATATGATCCTAATCGTACAGCAAATATTGCTCTTTTGTTCTATGCTGATGGTGAAAAAAGATATATTATCGCTCCAACTGGTTTGAAAGTAGGTGATGTAATTATGTCTGGAAAAACAGCTACACCAAATATCGGTCATGCAATGTTTTTATCAGATGTTCCACTTGGAACCGTAGTACATAATATTGAATTAAAACCAGGGAAAGGTGGATCGATCGCTCGAGGAGCTGGAACTTATGGTCAACTTAATGCGCGTGATGGACGATACGCAATTGTTAAAATGCCTTCTGGAGAAACTAGATTGATTTTAACTACTTGCTTAGCAACTATTGGTTCTGTATCCAATTCTGAACATAATCTTGCCGTTTCTGGTAAGGCTGGCCGTTCAAGATGGTTGGGAAGACGACCACGTGTTAGAGGTGTTGTTATGAATCCTGTTGATCACCCAATGGGTGGTGGTGAGGGTAGAAGCTCCGGAGGTCATCCAAGATCAAGAAATGGAATGCCTGCGAAAGGGTTTAAAACTAGACCAAAGACTAAGTATTCAGATAAGTTTATTATTGAAAGAAGAAAAAAATAGAGTATGAGTAGATCATTGAAAAAACCGCCATTTATTCATTACAAGGTAATGAAGCGTGTTGATGAAGCGCAAGCATCAAAGAGTAAAGCTGTTATTAAAACTTGGTCTAGAGCTTCAACCATAACGCCAGACTTCGTTGGACTTACTTTCGCAGTGCATAATGGGAATAAATTTATTCCAGTATTTGTTACCGAAAATATGGTTGGTCATAAGTTAGGAGAGTTTTCTCCAACTAGAAATTACCGAGGTCATGGCGGAAATAAAAAAGATAAAAAACGATAAGATAATTAGATAGTCATGGGTGCTAGAAAAAGATTAAGGGCAGAAATGCTTAAAGAAACGAAGAAAAAAACAGCCATCGCTGAATTGAATAATTCTACGATCTCACCAAGAAAAATGAGGTTGGTAGCGGATATGATTCGGGGAATGGAAGTTAATAAAGCGTTGAATGTATTGAATCATAATGCCAAAGATGCTTCGTTAAGCTTGGGTAAATTATTACGCTCCGCAATTGCAAATTGGGAAGCTAAGAATGAAGGGTTAGACGTTAGCCAAGAGAACTTGATTGTTAAGACAATCGATGTTGCAGGTGGCGCCATGTTAAAAAGAGTACAGCCTGCTCCTCAAGGTAGGGCACATAGAATTAGAAAAAGATCAAATCACGTGACTATCATAGTTGATGGCGTTAAATAATTAGTAAGAAATGGGACAAAAAACAAATCCAATTGGCAATAGGTTAGGTTACATCACAGGATGGGAATCAAACTGGTATGGTGGAAATGATTACAAAGACAAAATTGTTGAGGATGATCAAATTCGTAAGTATCTAAGCGCAAGGCTTATTAAGGCAAGTATTTCTAAAATAATTATCGAACGAACTTTGAAGTTAGTTACGGTAACAATTAATACTGCTCGACCAGGTGTTATTATTGGTAAAGGTGGACAAGAAGTTGATAAATTAAAAGAAGAATTAAAGAAGATTACTAAAAAAGAAATTCAAATCAACATTTTTGAAGTTAAACGACCTGAATTGGATGCTCGTTTAGTGGCTGATGGTGTTGCTAGACAATTGGAGGCTAGGATTTCATTCCGTAGGGCAATTAAAATGTCAATTGCTTCTACAATGAGAATGGGTGCTGAAGGAATTAAAATTAAAATTTCTGGTCGTTTGAATGGTGCGGAAATGGCTCGATCTGAAATGTATAAGGATGGAAGAACTCCTCTTCATACTTTTAGAGCGGATATTGATTATGCACTTTCTGAAGCGCATACTACCTATGGAAGACTTGGAATAAAAGTGTGGATTTGTCGTGGTGAAGTATATGGAAAAAGAGATTTGTCTCCAAATGTGGGGGTTTCTACTCAATCAAACAATCCTGTGCCAAACAATAGACCAATGGCACCAAAAAGAAAGAAAAAATAAAACGGAGTAAATAGATAAAAATGTTACAACCTAAAAGAACAAAATTTAGAAGAGTACAAAAAGGAAGAACCACTGGTTTAGCTCATAGAGGAGCGACTATTGCTTTTGGTTCTTTTGGCCTGAAAACGTTGGAGCCAGGATGGATCACTTCTCGTCAAATTGAAGCTTCTCGTATCGCGGTAACGCGCTACATGAAAAGAGAAGGAAAGGTTTGGATTAGACTTTTTCCTGATAAGCCTGTTACATCTAAGCCTGCAGAGGTAAGGATGGGTAAAGGTAAAGGTGCCCCAAGTCACTGGGTGGCAGTTGTTAAGCCAGGTAAAATTATGTTTGAAGCGGATGGCGTTTCTTACGAAATCGCTAAAGAAGCAATGCGATTGGCAGCACAGAAGTTACCCGTTAAGTGTAAGTTCGTTGTGAGAAATGATTTTGTTATACCGATTTAATTTATAATTAAAATGAAACGAGAAGAAATAGTGCTTTTATCGAACGAGGATTTAACGAAACGTTTGAAAGATTTTAAAGATCAAATGATCAATTTAAAGTTAACGCATAAGATGGCACCCATCGAAAATCCGATGAGAATAACAGGTTTGCGTAAAATAATTGCTCGGTTGTGTACTGAGTTAACGGTTAGAGAAAATATGGCGAAAGCCGAAAATTAAAAAGCTTATATGGAAAAGCGGAATCTTAGAAAAGAGAAAATAGGTACGGTGACAAGTAACAAAATGGAGAAATCTATCGTAGTTGCTGTTGAACGAAAAGTGAAGCACCCGAAGTATGGTAAGTTTGTGAAAATGACTACCAAATTCGTCGCACACGATGAAAAGAATGATTGTAATGAGGGCGATACCGTTCGAATTATGGAAACTCGTCCTTTGAGTAAATCAAAGAATTGGAGATTAGTAGAAATTGTTGAAAGAGCGAAATAAACTGAATAATGATACAAACAGAATCTAGACTTTCAGTAGCAGATAATTCCGGAGCAAAGGAAGTCCTTTGTATACGAGTATTGGGTGGTACCAGAAGACGTTACGCGTCAGTAGGTGACAAAATTGTTGTCGCTGTGAAAAGTGCCATGCCCAATGGAGCTGTGAAAAAAGGAACTGTCGCAAAGGCAGTAGTTGTGAGAACAAAAAAAGAAATCAGAAGGCCTGATGGATCGTATATTCGATTTGATGATAACGCTTGTGTTATTTTAAATCAAACAGGTGAAATGCGAGGCACTCGTATTTTCGGACCTGTTGCGCGTGAATTGCGAGAAAACAACTTTATGAAAATTGTTTCATTGGCACCTGAAGTGTTATAATTAGTACAATATGCAAAAGAAATTAAACATAAAAGTAGGAGATTCTGTTCGTGTTATCTGCGGATCCTCCAAAGGACAAGAAGGAAATGTTACGGCTATTGATCGCACTAAAATGAGGGTAACTGTTCAGGGTGTAAACATGATCAAAAAGCATAATAAGCCTAGTGCTTCAAACCCGCAAGGTGGAATTGAAGAAAAAGAAGGAACGGTTCACATCTCAAATTTGATGGTGGTTGTGAATGGAGAAGCGTCTAGAATTGGACGGAAATTGAATGAAAAAGGAAAATTGGTTAGATACGCTAAAAAATCAGGAGAAGTAATATAATGACGACTTATTCACCAAGACTTAAGGAAAGGTATAACACTGAAATTATTCAAGGGTTAACTGAACAATTTGGATACACTTCTGTAATGAGGGTTCCTAAATTGAAAAAAATTGTACTAAGCCAGGGCGTTGGAGATGCCGTAGCAGATAAAAAGTTAATTGAAAGTGCTGCAGCTGATCTTTCTAGAATCGCTGGACAAAAAGCAATTACAACATTGTCGAAAAAAGATATCTCGAACTTTAAGCTGAGAAAAGGAATGCCAATCGGTACGAAAGTTACTTTGAGAGGCGATAGAATGTACGATTTTTTAGATCGACTTCTAGCTGTATCTTTGCCAAGAACAAGAGACTTTAGAGGGATTAACCCTAAAGGTTTTGATGGTAGAGGTAATTTCAACCTCGGAATTAAAGAGCATATAATTTTTCCGGAAATAGATATCGATAAAGTTAACCGAATACTAGGAATGGACATTTCGTTTGTAACCAGTGCTGAAAGTGATGAAGAAGCTAAAGCATTATTAGACGCATTTGGGTTTCCATTTATTAAAAAATAAAAAGGAATGGCAAAAGAATCAATGAAAGCGCGTGAGCGCAAAAGAGAAAGGTTGGTTGATAGATACGCTAAAAAGCGTGCTGAACTAACAAAAGTATTGAAATCAACATCTGCAGATGAAAATGTGCAGGCGGAAAAATGGAACGCCATGATGGCTTTACAAAAACTGCCGGCTAATTCTTCGAAAGTAAGAAAGCATAACCGATGTGGATTAACGGGACGCCCAAGAGGGTATATGAGACAATTTGGTATTTCAAGGGTGACGTTTAGAGAAATGGCACTAAACGGAAAAATACCGGGTGTGAAAAAAGCAAGTTGGTAATTGAATTAATAAATAGAAAATGACTACAGATCCTATAGCAGACTTTTTAACCCGAATTCGTAATGCGAGTTCAGCAGGTTTGAAAATGGTTGAAATACCTGGGTCGAATATTAAACGCGCAATGACGCAAATTTTATTCGATCAAGGGTATATTTTGAATTATAAATTTGATGATGACGATAAACAAGGCATCATTAAAATAGCGTTGAAATATAATATTTCAACCAGAGTGCCAGCAATAACTAAATTACAACGTGCCTCTAGACCAGGTCTTCGAAAGTATAGCGGTTCTGCTGAAATGCCGCGGGTTTTAAACGGTCTCGGTATCGCCATAGTTTCAACTTCTAACGGTGTTATTACCGATAAAGAAGCAAGAAAATTGAAAGTTGGCGGTGAGGTTTTATGTTATGTATATTAATAATTAAGTTGTAGAAGATGTCAAGAATTGGAAAACTACCTATAAATATACCGGCTGGCGTTGATGTAAATATCAACGGTACTACGGTTACTGTTAAAGGTAAATTAGGAGAAATGTCACAGGAAATAGATACATGTATTACGTTATCTATTGATAATGGTGTTATAACTTTTGTGAGAGAATCAGAAGCTCCAAGCCATCGTTCCAAACATGGTTTGTATCGTGCGCTAATTCAAAATATGATCATCGGTGTCTCTGAAGGTTTTAAGAAACAAATGGAGGTAATTGGTGTCGGTTTTAGAGCAAATGCTGTAGGACAGCAAATTGAATTGTCGCTTGGATTCTCCCATTCAATTATATTGGAAGTGCCAGACCAAGTTAAGTTAACAACCGTTACTGAAAAAGGTAAAGCGCCACTTGTTACTATTGAATCTTATGACAAGCAATTGTTAGGGCAAGTAGCAGCGAAAATTAGAGGCATGAGAAAACCTGAACCATACAAAGGAAAAGGTATTCGATTCTTAGGTGAAGAAATTAGAAGAAAAGCTGGTAAATCAGCAGGTAAGAAATAAATAAGTAATCATGGCATTAGATAAAGTTTTAAGACGAGCAAAAATTAAGCGAAGAATTCGCAAAAAGATTAGCGGTACCGCAATGGTTCCTCGCCTATCTGTGTATAGAAGCAATAAGCAAATCTATGCGCAAATTATTGATGATATCAGTGGGAAAACACTTGCGTCCGCCGGATCTATTAAAGATAAAGCAGCTCAAAAAGTGGCGAAATTAAACCAAGCAACCTTGGTTGGGAAGATGATCGCTGATAAAGCTAAAAAAGCAGGTATCGAAACAGTTGTTTTTGATCGTAATGGTTATTTATATCACGGTAGAGTTAAATCACTTGCTGATTCCGCTCGTGAAGCTGGACTTAAATTTTAATAAGAAATGAGCGCAATAGCAAATAGAGTAAAATCATCAGACATTGAACTTAAAGATAAGTTAGTGGCTGTAAATCGTGTAACTAAAGTTACCAAAGGTGGACGTACATTTAGTTTTTCAGCAATTGTTGTTGTTGGTGACGAAAATGGTGTAGTAGGTCATGGCCTAGGAAAAGCCAAAGAAGTAACTGAAGCCATCACCAAAGGTATTGATGATGCCAAGAAAAACTTAATTCGAGTGCCTATTCTACATGGTACAGTTCCTCATACCCAAAAAGGAAAGTACGGTGGAGCTGAAGTGTTGCTTAAACCAGCAACTAATGGTACTGGAGTTATTGCAGGTGGTGCAATGCGTGCTGTACTTGAAAGTGTTGGAGTTCATAATGTATTGGCGAAATCGCAGGGTTCGTCTAATCCACACAACGTGGTGAAGGCTACCATAGATGCGCTTTCTAAAATGCGCGATGCATTGGCTGTTGCGCGTCAAAGAGGAATCTCACTTGAGAAAGTGTTTAACGGTTAATAGAAAATGATCATGAGTATTATAAAAATAAAACAAGTTAAAAGTGCTATTAAACGACCTGCTGATCAAAAAGCAACGATAAAAGCACTTGGATTTAGAAAGCTGAACCAAACCATTGAAAAGGAAGGTACGCCTCAAATCTTAGGAATGATAAATAAGGTGAAACACCTTTTAGTAGTTGTTGAATAGTAAGAAATAGAACAAATGGAATTAAATAATTTGACACCTGCTAAAGGGTCTGTAAAAAAAGAAAAAAGAATTGCTAGAGGGCAAGGTTCTGGACATGGTGGAACTTCCACTCGTGGTCATAAAGGAGCGAAGTCAAGATCTGGTTATTCTAAGAAAATAGGATTTGAAGGTGGACAAATGCCGCTTCAAAGACGTGTACCTAAGTTTGGATTTAAAAATATTAATCGTGTTGAATATAAAGCGATCAATATTGACGCTATTCAAATGCTAGCTGAAACTAAAGGTATTACCGATTTTAATATGGATGTATACAGAGAAAACGGCCTAATATCTAATAATGATTTAGTTAAAATTTTAGGTAGAGGAGAATTAAAATCAAAAGTGTCTATTTCAGCGCATCAATTTTCTGCAAAGGCAATTGAGTTGATTGAAACGAATGGAGGAAACTATACAAAAATCTGATTAACTGTTAAATGAAAAGACTACTTACAAATCTTCAGAATATCTGGAAAGTTAAAGAGCTCCGAGAACGAATTCTTTTAACTTTAGGTCTTATACTTGTTTATAGGGTTGGATCTTTTGTAATTCTCCCGGGTGTTAACTACGAAATCCTTAGACAAGCCTCTGAAGGTGGTTCGCAAGGTCAAAAAACATTGGAGAATTTATTATCCATGTTTTCTGGTGGTGGTTTTACTAATGCTTCAGTTATGGCCCTAGGTATCATGCCCTATATTAGTGCTTCTATCATCATGCAATTATTAGGAATGGCTGTACCTGCTGTTCAAAAAATGCAGAATGAAGGCGAGTCAGGTAGAAAACAAATCAATAATTATACTAGGATTCTTACCATTGTTATTTGTGCCCTTCAAGCGCCAAGTTATTTATCAATGTATGTTGAATCTAAAGGGGCTATGCCACCTGATGCTGGGGCTTTCTGGTGGACGCAAACAATTCTTGTTTTAGTTGCAGGGTCTATGTTTGCCGTGTGGTTAGGGGAAAGAATTACCGAAAAAGGTATTGGTAATGGTATATCCTTACTAATTGCTGTTGGTATTTTATCTAGACTACCTGGTGGATTTATTGCTGAAGTTGGTAAGTCGTTTGAGGCAGGTAATATGATAAAATTAGTTCTTGAAATTATAGCATTCATGCTGGTCGTTTTAGTTACCATCTTAATTGTTCAGGGGGTTAGAAGAATCCCACTCAATACAGCAAAAAGAGTAGTTGGTGCTAGAGGAGCGGATGCTCAAGGTGCAAGAAATTACTTGCCAATTAAAGTCAATGCAAGTGGCGTAATGCCAATTATTTTTGCTCAGGCTATTATGACAATTCCTATAATGATTTTCGTTGGTGCAACTAATTCAACAGGTGAAGGTGGGTTTATTCAACGTCTCTTGAGCAATCCTTATGGTTTTGGCTATAACTTGTTATTGTGTATTCTGATTATAGTATTTACGTATTTCTACACTGCCATTATGATTAATCCTCGTAAAATCGCGGATGATTTGAAACGAAGTGGTGGTTTCATTCCTGGAGTTAAACCAGGAGAAGATACTGCTAATTTTATTGATACTTTGGTTTCAAGAATTACTTTTCCAGGTTCTTTATTCCTTGCCATGATAGCAATCATTCCCGCTATCGCTAAATTAGTCGGAGTCAATGATGCCTTTGCAATGTTTTTTGGAGGTACATCATTATTGATTATGGTGGGTGTTGTTTTAGATACCCTGCAGCAAATTGAAACGTATTTATTGAATAAACACATGGATGGATTGATGGACGGAAGCAGAGTGAGAGGAAGAAGGGCACCTAACGAATTATCAGGATTTTAAGATGGCAAAACAATCGTCTATAGAGCAAGATGGAACAATACTCGAAGCATTACCTAATGCAATGTTTCGTGTGGAATTGGAAAATGGGCATGTTTTGACAGCACACATTTCTGGTAAAATGAGAATGTTTTATATTAAAATATTACCAGGCGACAAAGTAAAGGTTGAAATGTCACCGTATGACTTAACAAAAGGACGGATTTCGTTCAGGTATAAATAATAGATTAAATTAATTACAATGAAAGTTAGAGCATCTGTTAAAAAGCGTACAGCCGATTGTAAAATCGTGAAGCGAAAAGGAAGGGTTTATGTGATAAACAAAAAGAATCCAAAATTAAAACAACGACAAGGTTAAATTATAATTTATGGCACGTATTGCAGGTATAGATCTACCAAAAAACAAAAGAGGAGTAATTGGATTAACATACATTTTCGGTATCGGAAGAAGTATGGCTAAGAAAATACTGACCGATAACGGAATTGACGAAAATACAAAGGTTCAGGAATGGAACGATGATCAATTAGCGTTGATAAGAAATTCTGTGAATGAAGTGAAAACTGAAGGTTCTCTTCGTTCCGAAGTTCAACTAAACATTAAGCGTTTAATGGATATTGGATGCTACAGAGGAATTCGTCACCGTTCTGGTTTACCATTGCGTGGACAACATACTAAAAATAACTCTCGAACTAGAAAAGGGAAGAGAAAAACAGTTGCGAATAAGAAAAAAGCAACTAAATAAATTTTAAAAAATGGCAAAAGCAAATCAAAAGAAGAAAAAAAATGTTAAAGTCGAGGCGACGGGCGAAGCTCATATCCAAGCGAGTTTTAACAACTTAATTATTTCCCTTACTAACAATGCTGGACAAGTAATTTCTTGGTCCTCTGCAGGAAAAATGGGATTCAAAGGTTCAAAAAAGAATACGCCGTATGCCGCGCAATTAGCTGCTGAAGATGCTGCTAAAGAAGCACATGATTTCGGATTGCGTCGCGTAAAGGTTTATGTTAAAGGACCAGGAGCTGGTAGAGAATCTGCAATTCGATCGCTGAATAATGCTGGAATTGAAGTTACTGAAATTGTTGATGTTACGCCGCTTCCGCATAACGGATGCAGACCACCGAAGAAAAGAAGAGTATAATATATTTAATAACCAGTCATCGAAGGAAATGCCTTAATTCATGACACAATAACTAAAAAATGGCAAGATATACAGGTCCTAAGACCAAAATAGCTAGAAGGTTCCGAGATCCAATTTTCGGCCCCGATAAAGCGCTTGAAAGAAGAAGTTATGGCCCAGGACAACACGGTCCGTCTAAACGTAGGGGTGGTAAACAATCTGAATATGCTATCCAACTTGGTGAAAAGCAAAAAGCTAAATATACTTATGGTATTTTAGAAAAGCAGTTCTCTAATATGTTTGAAAAAGCATCTCGCATGAAAGGAATTACAGGTGAAAACTTATTGCAGTTGTGTGAAACACGATTGGATAATACGGTTTATCGTCTTGGGGTTTCACCAACGCGCAGAGGAGCAAGACAATTGGTATCTCACCGACATATTACTGTAAATGGTGATGTTGTAAACATCCCATCGTATCATGTAAAACCAGGTGATGTAATTGGTGTCCGTGAAAAATCAAAGTCGCTTGAGGCAATTGTTTCTTCTTTGGATGCAAGTAGCAAAAAATACGATTGGTTAGATTGGGACCGATCCTCTATGTCTGGTAAGTTTTTAAGTCTTC
Source organism: Flavobacteriales bacterium (assembly GCA_947462255.1). Lineage (GTDB taxonomy): Bacteria > Bacteroidota > Bacteroidia > Flavobacteriales_D > Crocinitomicaceae > UBA952. Next base: position 11,984 of record CANHOA010000013.1, read on the forward strand.
CTGGAAGAGAAATGATCCCTGAAAACATCAAGGAACAACTAATCGTCGAATTATATTCTAAATAATTTATAAAGCAGAAAAATGGCAATTTTGGATTTTCAAAAACCTGACAAGGTTATCATGATTCAATCAGACGAATTCAACGGAGAGTTTGAATTTCGTCCTCTTGAACCAGGTTACGGAATTACAGTAGGTAATTCTTTACGTAGAATTTTGCTTTCTTCCTTGGAAGGATTCGCAATAGCTTCAATCAAAATAGAAGGGGTAGATCACGAATTTACAACGCTTAAAGGTGTTGTAGAAGACGTAACCGAAATTATTTTGAGCCTTAAGCAAGTGCGTTTCAAACAGCAAATAGAAGGTACTGATAATGAAACAGTAATCGTTTCCGTTAGTGGGCAAAATAAATTAACAGCCGGTGATATTGGTAAGTTTACTAGCGCTTTTCAGGTTCTAAACCCTGATTTAGTTATTTGTAACATGGAATCTTCGGTAAAGTTGGAAATAGAACTTACGATTATTAAAGGTCGTGGTTATGTTCCCGCTGAAGAAAATAAAAACGCTAGTGCATCTTTTGGTACTATATTTATTGATTCAATCTTTACCCCAATTGTAAATGTTCGCTATTCAGTTGAAAACTTTAGGGTTGAACAAAAAACAGATTACGAAAAGTTGATTTTTCACATCACAAGTGATGGGGCAATTCACCCGAAAGAAGCACTCAAAGAAGCAGCTAAAATTCTTATTCATCATTTTATGTTGTTCTCTGATGAACGCATTACATTGGATAGTGAGAGTAAAGCTGAAACGGAAGAGTTTGATGAAACATCATTGCACATGCGTCAATTGTTGAAAACGAAGCTTGTCGATATGGATCTTTCGGTTCGTGCATTAAACTGTCTTAAGGCAGCGGATGTTGAAGCATTAGGTGATTTAGTTGCGTTTGCAAAATCAGATTTATTGAAGTTTAGAAACTTCGGTAAGAAATCGTTAACTGAATTAGAAGACCTTGTAGATAATAAAGGATTAACATTCGGAATGAATGTTGCAAAATATAAATTAGATAAAGACTAGGACTTGATCTAGAATAATTGAAAGATGAGACACGGAAATAAATTAAATCATTTAGGTAGAAAATCAGCCCACAGAAAAGCAATGCTTTCTAATATGGCGTGTTCGTTAATCGAACATAAACGTATTTCTACAACTATTGCAAAAGCAAAAGCGCTTCGCGTTTATGTAGAACCTCTTTTAACAAAGTCTAAAACAGATTCAACGCATTCTCGAAGAATTGTTTTTTCTTACCTGCAAAGTAAGGAGGTGGTTTCTGAATTGTTCAGAGATGTAGCTCCGAAAATTGCTACGCGTAATGGTGGTTATACACGGATTATTCGTCTGGGCTATCGCTTAGGTGATAATGCAGAAATGTGTATGATTGAATTGGTAGATTTCAATGAAATTTATACTAATGAAACAGCGAAAAAGACAACACGTCGTTCAAGAAGGGGAGGTTCTACTGCTTCTGGAGCAGTTGTTACTGAAACTGTTGCCGATGCTGAAGTGGTAAACGAAGAAGCTGCAACGATAGTGGCTGAAGAAGTGGTTGCTGAAGAAGTTGTTGCTGAAGAAGTTGTTGCTGATGAAGTTGTTGCTGATGAAGTGGTAGCTGAAGAAGTTGCTGCTGAAGAGGTGGTTGCTGAAGAAGTTGTTGCTGAAGAAGTTGCTGCTGAGGAAGTTGCTGCTGAGGAAGTAGTAGCTGAAGAAGTTGCCGCTGAAGAAGAAACGCCTTCTGAATCGGATGATGCACCATCGGATGATGCTGAAGAAGCAACTGATCCAAACAAAGAAGCATAAGATTTTAACATATGTTGATAAAAAAAAGGCGATTTTTAATCGCCTTTTTTTGTTTAATCAAGCGCTGTTTGCCTTAAGTTAATACCTTTGTCGAAATTCATAACATGGAGTCTCGTAATCCTGCCGTCTTGCTTTTAGAAGATGGAACTGTTTTTCACGGTTCATCAATCGGTTCAATAGGAACATCCGCTGGAGAAATTGCTTTTAATACCGGAATGACTGGCTATCAAGAGGTATTTACGGATCCTTCTTATTACGGACAATTACTGATTATGACCACTGCTCATATCGGTAATTATGGAATTCACGCATTAGAATCAGAATCCAACTCCATTAAATTAGCGGGATTAGTAACTAAAAAATTCTCCAACGGTTTTTCTCGCCCTGCTGGCGAAATGTCGCTGCAAGAGAAATTGGTTCAAAATGGAACGGTGGGAATCTCTGATATTGATACGCGAGCGCTTGTTCGTCATATTCGAAATAAAGGCGCTATGAACGCAATTGTTTCATCAGAAATAGACGATATTGCACAACTAAAAGAGAAATTATCCGCCGTGCCATCCATGGCTGGCCTAGAGCTTTCGTCATATGTGTCGACTAAAACCACTTATGAGAAACAGCCCAATCAAACATTGTATAGAGTAGCTTGTATTGATTTTGGCGTGAAGCAAAATATAATTGATTGTTTGGTAAATAGAGGTTGTCATGTGAAAGTATTTCCAATGAATACTACTTTATCAGAGATTATATCATTCAATCCCCATGGCATCATGCTTTCTAACGGTCCTGGTGACCCTTCTGCTATGCCGAATGCAATTGCTTTGGTAAAGGAAATAGTTGAAACATCATTACCTGTTTTTGGAATTTGCCTTGGACACCAAATTTTAGGATTAAGTCAAGGGCTTAAGACCATTAAAATGTTTAATGGCCATCGTGGGATTAATCATCCGATAAAAAACTTGCGCACTGGAAAATCTGAAATCACATCTCAGAATCACGGTTTTGTAATCTCTAAGGAAAGTATCGCATCGAATGACAATGTTGAGGTAACGCATATCCATTTAAACGACGACTCAATAGCAGGGATCTCCTTAAAAAATAAACCCGTTTTTTCAGTACAATATCACCCAGAAGCATCTGCAGGACCTCATGATTCACGCTATCTCTTCGATCAATTCATTGCCAATATGGCGCTTCTTAATAATTAAAGTATGAGCAAAATTTCACACGTGTTCGCTAGACAAATTCTTGATTCTAGGGGCAATCCAACTATTGAAGTTGATGTACTTACATCAAATGGAATCTTGGGACGAGCAGCTGTTCCTTCTGGTGCCTCAACGGGTATTCATGAAGCAGTGGAGTTAAGAGATGGAGACAAATCGAAATACCTTGGAAAAGGGGTGCTCAACGCAGTGAGCAATGTTAACACGCTAATTAATGCTAGCTTGAAGGGTTGGGACGTTTTTGATCAACAAGGTATCGATATCTGTATGATTAAATTGGATGGTACAAGCAATAAATCTAATTTGGGAGCAAATGCTATTTTAGGTGTATCCCTTGCTGTTGCTAGAGCAGCTGCAAATGAATCCAAGTGTAGTTTGTTTAAATCAATTGGAGGCGATCAGGCTGTAACGCTGCCTATCCCAATGATGAATATTCTAAATGGAGGTTCGCATGCTGACAATTTAATCGATATTCAAGAATTTATGGTCATGCCTGTTGGAGCAAGTTCATTTTCGGAAGGTCTTCGATGGGGAACGGAAGTTTTTCACCAACTAAAAGGCGTATTGAAAGCTCAAGGAATGTCAACAAACGTTGGAGATGAAGGTGGTTTTGCTCCAAGTTTGGGTTCTAACGAACAGGCGATTGAGGTGGTGATTCAGGCGGTAGAGAAAGCAGGATTTTCGCTTGGGAAAGACATGTATATTGCGCTAGACGCTGCAGCATCGGAATTTTATAACGCGGATAAGAATCTTTATCATTTTGAATCAACTGGAGATAGTATGTCGCCCACTGAAATGGTAGATTACTGGAAAAGTTGGGTTGATAGGTATCCAATCATTTCTATTGAAGATGGTTTAGCAGAAGACGATTGGGCAGGATGGAAGTATGTCACGCAAACATTAGGCGATAAAATCCAATTGGTGGGAGATGATTTATTTGTCACTAATACCCAACGATTAACCCGTGGAATCGAGGAGGGAATTGCGAATTCAATTCTAGTAAAGGTTAATCAAATTGGAACGCTCACAGAAACCATACAAGCTGTTGAGATGGCTCAAGCTCATAATTATACCGCAGTGATGAGTCATCGAAGTGGTGAAACGGAGGATAATACCATCGCAGATCTTGCTGTGGCATTGAATACCGGTCAAATTAAAACAGGCTCAGCTTCTCGTAGCGATCGCACAGCAAAATATAACCAATTATTACGAATAGAGGAAGAATTGGGCGCTAAGGCCAACTATTTGGGAAAAGACTTTAAGTTTAGTCGGTAATTCATACCAAACGTTAAGCTGCGAATCAACGGACATGTTGACTTTCTCTTGGATTGAAAAGTCATTCAGAAATTATATAAAGAATTTTAGTGAGACAATACAATAGATTGTCTTATTCTATTGGGGCTCTCTCTATTTTGAAATATTTGGCTTCATAACCAACATTATCCACCAATTTCAATATGGTTTCGTCTTGTATTTGTTTATCTATAGCCGTAGTAAAGTGAAGTATACTTTGATCGTCTTTATAGATATTCTCTGCCCCTTTCAATGTAAGTTGTTTCATGAGCTGAGGCGAAAGGAAAGGACACATCAAAGCATGTGCCTCAGCGCTTATTGAATAGTTCATTTTAGACTGTCCAAATAAACTACAGGTGCTGAAGAGTACAGCCGCGATTAAGAGTTGTTTTTTCATGTTCATTTAATTTATCTAATAACTGTAATGTGGCCGTGTCTGACTTCCATACCGCTCACTAATTTATAAAAATACACACCTTCTAATAAGTCTTCATTGCTAATGTCTTTTCCAGAGAAAGGCGTATCATATCTAGAGAATTCGTAAACTAAATTTCCCCAGCGATTGAATATGGACATAGTATATTCCAAACACTCGTCTAACCAAAAATCTAAATTTAATACATCATTGGTTCCATTGGAATTAGGTGTTATCACATTGGGGATAGTTTGTTCATCCAAGGTTTCTTCAGCAATCAAGGTAATACTTTTCGTGATGACATAAGCACATGGGTAGTCGTTGGTTACGGTTAAGGTGACATTGAAATTACCAGCCGCCCCGAATGCATAGGAAGCTGTCATGGCGTTCAATCCAAAAGGCGTATTGTTGGTTTGCCAATCTACATCGGTGATCACTTCATTGTTTGTAAAACTACCGGTCAAGTTCGCAATATAGTCGCATATTGATTGAACGAAGGTGAAGTCTACACTTGGATTGGTAGGCACATTGACTGGTAAGGTGACTGTTCCCACGCATCCACCAATCTGACTACTAACTTGAAGGGTCATACTGGCCAGTCCAGAACTGCCATAATCATGAAGAACAGACGAGGTTTGTTGTGGGATTACCGTTCCATTTGGCGCCCATTCAAAATCTAATTGGTCGTTGTAAATGTTATTGACAGTGCTCGTGCTTGTAAATGATATTTCAGTGGAATAACAATCTGCAACATACGTAAAATCAGCTACCGGAATAGGATGGGATTGTATCGAGACGATATCTGTATGCGTGCATGAATTGGTATCGGTTACCGTTACCGTGAGATTATAGGTGCCGACTGCTGGTGGAGCCCAAGGAGATCCATTTGAGCTATTAATGCTCCAGCTGTAGCTTACCGAATCTGGAGATGAGGCGTTCAGTAACGCTGTGTTGCCAAAGCAAACCAAGGTATCGTTTCCAGCATATACTTCTGGTTGATCTAATATAAATGAGTCCGAAACAGCACAGTATTCGGGAATTGTATACGTGGTGTAATAGTTACCCACAGGCAATGATCCTGGATTGAAGATGCCTGAACTACTCACGTTTGTGCCACTCCAAACACCACCTGCAATATTTGCTTGAAAATTGACGGGCGCACTGCTAGTACAAATTAAGTCGGGAATGGTAACTTGAGGGTCAATCACATAAATATTCCTGATGAGCGTATCCGAGTTAATACCACATGATGAGTATAGATAAATTTGGTAAACGCCTGCAACCGGAAAAGCCATCACTGGATTGATTGGTCCGTCAAAAAAGGAGCCATTGATGTTCCATTGCTGAAAGCAGGTTAAACCTACAATGGTAGTATTACTCAAGTATACTGAGTCGTTGATGCAAAGGGTAGTATCCGAAATAGAAAAATTCGGTGTGCTGCTGCAAGTCTGACAAATGTATTCATCGTCTGGCAGGTAATCCAATACGCCAATAGATGGAACATCACTCGCTATGCTAATGCTTTGATTCGCTCCAGAATTGGTAGCTACTAGGTTGATATTTACGATTTGAAGCGGCGGGATGTGCATTTGACATCCGACATTTCCTACGCTATCCGTTTTAATAAAAAGAGGATCAAAGCTAGCATCGGTATTTCCGAAATAGTCAGAAGTGGTAAATGCTGAAATTGAAAATCCGTTATCATTGTTATACTTCACCCCAATACCCTTGTCTCGATCAGCACCGCCGTAGCTTTTCGCCCATTGTATTGTCCCGCTTTGGTTAATTGAAAACAACAATATGTCTTTCTCTCCAAGGGCCTCGAAAATATTTAAGGCGGGATTTGCTGCAGTAGGAAATGAACTAGTTAGACCGATAATAGCATAGCCCTGCGGATATTTGATAATATCTCGAGATTGATCTCTGTCACCACCACCGTAAACATTGGCCCAAATAACCGAGCCATCAGTCAGTGATAATTTTGAGACTATGATATTGTTGTCGGCAAGTCCTCCAAGTAGAGTAGGGGCTGTAACCATTACACTATTGTCTGTTAAATCGACTGCGCCTTTACACGACCAGGTAATGTTATCAACGTCGCTATAACCTGTTCCGCCGTAAGTTTTAGACCATATAAATGCACCTGAAGAATTGAGTCTAGCTACTGAAAAATCTTTTCCATTTGAGGCGCCAATTCCCATCAACATGATATCTCCGTTGGGGAGATCATCGAGCCATAGACCCATGTCTCCGAGTCCAGTGATTTGACGGCTCCAGGTGAGGTTGCCCACATTGTCTGTTTTGATTAAAAATAAACTCCCGGAGTTTCTGCCGACAGAAATGATGTCCCCGGCGCTGGTTTCAATGGAGTACATCATCCATTCGAAATTGTAACGCTTGATCCAGATTAAATTACCGCTCCCGTCTACTTTCATATTAAAGGCTCGATAGGTTGAGCTTCCAGAATAGAGCCCAGAAATCAAGAAGCTGCCATCGTTCATTTGGAATATGCTCTTTCCGCCCTCTTGAGCTGCGGTACCGTATGTTTTAAACCAGTCAATATTCCCACAAACATCAAGTTTATAGGCGTATACATCGCAATCTCCATGACCACCCGTGCCTTCGTGTTGACCGGTGGCAATAAATCCACCATCATTCGTTACCTCCATTTGCAAGGCTCCTTGCATGCCAGGTAGATTGTATTTTCTGTAGAATGTATTGTTTTGAGAGAGAATGAAGAAGGGTATAAGAAATACAGATATTAGTATAAGTATTCTTTTGGAGGGTGATTTCATAGAAATTGTTATTTACTATCTAAAAGTAAAGTAAATAATCGACAAGTAATTAATTTTCAGGTTATTGTTTTGTTATTCTTTCTTGACGATCTCCCTTTCTCTTTACAAAATTCACCCAATCGTTATCTTAAAAAATTAGGTGCTACAATTAATTCTTTTGTCCCATGTGTCCAAGCATAAAATCCTTCACCGGACTTAATGCCTTTTTTGCCTGCTGTAACCATATTCACTAATAAAGGACAGGGAGCATATTTTGGATTGCCAAATCCGTCATGAAGAACTCGTAGAATGGCTAAACAAACATCTAATCCAATAAAATCTGCCAATTGCAAGGGGCCCATTGGATGAGCCATACCTAATTTCATCACGGTATCAATTTCCTCAACACCCGCAACACCCTCGTACAAAGTGTAGATGGCTTCGTTAATCATAGGCATCAAAATACGATTGGCCACAAAACCAGGATAATCATTGACCTCAACAGGCACTTTATTTAATTTCCGAGAAGTATCCATAATTAGTTCCGTTACCTCATCTGAAGTTGAATATCCTCGGATAATTTCAACTAATTTCATGACAGGAACTGGGTTCATGAAGTGCATGCCGATGACCTTATCTGGACGATTGGTAACGGAGGCAATTTTAGTAATCGAAATAGACGACGTATTACTAGCAAGAATAACTTCCGGCGAACATATGCGATCTAATTCAGTAAATATTTTTAGTTTTAAATCAATGTTTTCTGTCGCTGCCTCTACCACTAAATCAACGCCCTGAAGACCATTTTCCATTTGCGTATCAAGTGAAATATTACTTAAGGTGCTTGTCTTTTCAGAAGCGCTGATGGCTTCCTTTGCCACTTGTCGGTCTAAGTTTTTTGTAATCGTCAATAATGCCTTATCTAAAGCAGCTTGCGAAACATCAATTAAGGTTACAGTATATCCAAATTGTGCGAAAACATGCGCAATTCCGTTTCCCATTGTACCAGCACCAATAACAGCAATTTTTTTCATATTAATAAGATTTATTTAGCAAATATAATCATAGTATCTTTGTCAAGTATGGACTTAAATAGAATTAGCTCAATTGTAAAAGGAGATTTTTTTAAATCATTTACAGTACTGATGTCAGGGACGCTAATTGCTCAGATTATTGGTTACGCAATAGCACCTATTCTAACGCGTTTATATACTACCGAAGAAATGGGAGAACTTGGGTTTTATATGAGGCTTACGGGCTTTATTGCAGCGATTGCTACCTTGCGTTACGAAGCGGCCTTACCTTTGCCCAAAAAAGATGAGCATTCGTTTTTACTCTATCGCTTTGCCTATTTGATTTCAATGGTAGTGCTGATTATTGTTGCCATTGTATTTCTCTTTTTAATTGTGTCAGGCATAGGAAATAAGTTTGATTGGTGGTTTTACCTTTTTACCATCCTCGGAACCTCTTTTGTTATTATCATCAACGTTGGAACTAGCTGGTCGGTTCGAATGGGACAATATCCTATTATTTCCCGCCATAAAATAGTTAATTCTTTGGTCGCTAATCTCTTGAAATGGTTATTTGCATTTTTTCATTTGAGCGCATTTGGATTAATTTTAGCCACACTTTTCGGGTATTTTCTTTCTTCCTTAGAATTCGCCTTTAATTTTAAGAAAATCCGATCCAAATTCAAGGGCAGTATCTCCAATAAAAAAACAAGGGCCTTAATGTTAGAGCATAAAGAATTTCCCACCTTAAATTTACCCCATGTATTTGTAGATAATGGCAGAGACATGTTAATTGCCACCTTAATATTTACCTACTATTCTGTTGGTATTTATGGCTCCTTTAATCATTCTTATACCATGTTGCGGATTCCTTTAATGCTAGTTGGGGTTGCTTTAGGACAAGTATTCTACAATAAAGCATCTGAATTATACAATCAAAATAAATCAATAATGCCTTTGCTGACGAGGATGCTATTACTATTGTCTGCTTTGTCTATCGTTCCTTTTACCATCTTGTTTTTTTATGGTGAACCCATCTTCATTTTTATCTTTGGGCCTAATTGGGGACAAGCGGGTGCATATTCTGAAACAATGTCGGTGTGGTTACTATTTAATTTTATCCTGTCTCCAATTACCGCCCTTCCTTTGATTATAGGGAAACAAAAGATTGCTTTTCTATTTGGAATCATTAGCTCCCTTATCCAACTACTTCCTTTGTGGCTATTACCGATGAATTACGGAAATAGTGAGGAGGTATTTGACTTTACCTTACAAATTATTTCGTATGCTCAGGCAGCATGGTTGGTTTTCACCTTGTTCGTCTTTTATTCTTTAGCTAAAAAGGCTTCGGTTAATTATAGTTAGTAGCTATCTCCGCTAAGAATTGAGATTAAAATATCTACTGAGATTAGTTGGTTTTGGCAATTCTATTCCATAGCCGCCTTTTATTAGTAACTTTGTCGCAAAATGAAATTTACAGAATTAAATCTTAACGAACAGTTGTTGGAAGCAATTTCACACATGGGATTCGTTAATGCAACACCGATTCAAGAATTAGCCATCCCACAAATTTTAAATAATAAAGATTTGATCGCTTGTGCCCAAACTGGAACAGGTAAAACCGCTGCATTCATATTACCAATTCTAAATAAATTAACGGGTAAGGAAGATTATTGCATCGACACTTTAATCATTGTGCCAACAAGGGAATTGGCAGTACAGATTGAGCAAGAAATTCAGGGCTTATCCTATTTTGTGTCTGTTGGTTCAAAAGCAATTTATGGTGGTGGTAGTGGCAAAGATTGGGATCTTCAAAAAGATGCGCTAAAGGATGGGACTGATATTATTGTTGCCACTCCAGGTAAATTGCTTTCACATATTGCTCAAGGTTATGTAGATTTTTCCAAAGTAAAACATTTAGTATTGGATGAAGCCGATAAGATGTTGGATATGGGTTTTACGGATGATCTTATGTCAATTATTTCAAAGCTGCCTGAAAAGCGTCAAACGCTCATGTTTAGTGCAACAATGCCTAATAAAATTAGGGAATTAGCCAAGAAAATATTAAAGGATCCGGAAGAAATCACACTTTCCATTTCAAAGCCAGCAGAAGGGGTAAAACAATCCGTATACTTGACCTTCGATAGTCAAAAAGTACAGCTTATTAAGCACATTCTTACTGAAAGGCCCGATTATTCTAGCATCATTATTTTTACTTCGTCTAAACGTAAAGTCAGTGAAATTGTACATTCGCTTCGTAAAAACGGGTTTCGGTCTCACGGTGTTTCATCTAATTTAGATCAAAGTGAACGAGAAGAAGTACTTCTTGGATTTCGTTCTAAACGAATCAGAATCATTGTCGCAACAGATGTTATGAGCCGTGGAATTGACATCAAAGAGATTAATTTGGTTATCAATTATGACACTCCCTTTGATGCGGAAGATTATGTGCATCGAGTAGGTCGTACGGCTCGTGCAAATACAAAAGGAGAAGCAATAACGCTTGTGAATGAAAAGGATATGAGAAAACTCGCGCAAATTCAAAAGTTAATTGAAGCTGAGATTACTCAAATTCCTCTGCCAGATGATTTAGGAGTAGGCCCTGAATTTAAAATTCAATCAAATTCTGAAAGAAGACCATTCAAAGGAAAGCGTAAGAATTAGCTGTCAATCGTAGCCCATTCATTATAGTTTGCTCGCAGCGATGGATTTTCAAGTAATGTTGGTTCATCTAAGGCTCTTGTATCGCCAATTACTTTCGCTGGATTTCCAGCTATAATGGAAAAATCAGGAAATTCGCCCTTTACGTAACTATAGGCAGAGATAATACAGCCTTTACCAATTTTAGTGTCGGGCATTATGGTAGAATGGGGTCCGATAAATGTATATTTCCCAATTTCTATTTTGCCTTTGATATACCCTTTCATTTCATTGCCGCCATATTGTTTACCGTAAATTCGCAACGTTAAGTGGCTTGAATGGCTAGTCATGGTTATAAACGATGTGAGTTGACAACCTTCCTGAATAGTAATTCCTTGGCTGGCTTCAATAAAATTATGATGTCCGATGTAAACGTTCTCGCCTAATTCGAGTGATTTGGGATGGTCAATAAATGTTGTGTTGGAAATCCGTGTTTTTGAAATTATCCTTTTTTGATTATCTCTTATTTTACCGATCATTCTAGGGCTCCGATTTGGAAAAATTCGGACTAATATCTTATGAAATAACGAATTAGGAATATACATACAATTAGCTAAGCAAAGCGAAGATAAGTAAAAATATACGAAGTCCTTCATGCGCTATTCTTGCCTTATAGCCTGCAACGAATGAGTTAGAGAAATTCACTACCTTTGTTTACCATGCAATAAACTTATGATCATGCTAATAATTTGATAATGAAACAAATGAGTTTTGAACGATGTTATTCTATTACCTTATGCCTGTTCACCGGCTTATGGATTCTTTTTCCACATTTCACATCTTTACTATTAGCTTTATTTGGAATTACAGTTGTATATGGGATCATTAAAAAAGAGTTGGTTTTTACTTTTCATGTTCTTCCTGCTCTGCTCGTTTTGTTATATATTTTATATTTAGTGTATGTCATTCCGACTAAGCACTTGCCCATTGCCTTGGATTTTTTAGAATATAAGTTATCGCTTCTCGCTTTCCCTTTTCTCTTTTCCTTTGAGCCAAAATTTCGTGTAAATTGGAAATACGTATTTTACTCTTTTCTGATAGCAGTATCACTTTTAGTTATCTATGATCTTGCACAAGCAAGTATTCATTACTCAAAAACGGGGATTCTCAACTCTTTTTATTCATCAGCTTTATCACCCACTCATCATCCTACCTATTTAACGGCATTTTTATCGCTCGCCATTATGATTTCCCTACGATTTGCTAAATCGGAGATTTCGCTTACATTGAAATTAGTTTTTTGGGGTTTAATTGCTTTGTTTGTTTTGATGCACGGCCCTTTATCAAGTCTTTCTGGTTTGTTATTTCTTGTTTTGTTTTTTTCTGTAGCATTCATTTATTCATTGATAAAAAAACGAAAATGGTCAATCTTACTAATCACGGCAGTAACAAGTGCGGCCATAGTTTTTAGTGTTTTAAAGGTTAAACCAAGTCTAAGCAAGAATATTGAGAATGTAATCGCTTTGGTTAATGAGTACGCTGATTCGCCCAAAAGATTTGTTCAAACTAGGCCCTTTCCCATGCAGGGAAATGAAGCAAGGTTGGTGCTGTGGACGGTAGCATTCGATATATTTAAGGAACATCCCATGGGAGTTGGATTAGGAAACTTAGAAGAAATGATGCATCAACGCTTAGTTGAACTTGGCCTGAATAAACAGGCAGATTTAAATTATAATCCGCATAATCAATACCTTCAAATTGCAGGAGAATTAGGGATAATTGGTTTATTACTCTTTTTAGGAATCTTGCTTTATGGTGTGATTTGGGCTATCTCATCGAAAAATTGGCTGCTCACATTAGTCATGCTTAGTCTCATGTTTAATTGTTTCTTTGAATCCATGTTGCAGCGCCAATCTGGAATTGTGTTTTATTGTTTTTGGATCTGTATTCTAACGAGTGTTTTGTCTGAGACTAAAACTAAATTTGTATTAAAAGAATAAACAATGAAAATGATGAGTAAGGGGACTGAAGCATGAAAAAATTAATGATTATTGGCTCCAATAGCATTCATGTTTACAATTATATTAATCTTGTAAAGGATTATTTTGATGAAATTCTTTTGATTACAAATAAAAAACGAGAAGGAACGGATGTAAAAACAATTGAGCTTGATTTTCATTTGAAATTATCGTCTCGTATCAAAACTGTTGGCAAGATCAAAAACCTCATTCAGGAATATTCACCTTCTATTATTCATATTCATCAGATGAATTCCTACGCCTATTATTCTTTAATTGCCGCAAGAAAAAGTTCAGTTCCGAAAATACTTACAGCTTGGGGGAGTGATGTCTTACTATCTCCGAAAAAAAATTATTTACTGAAAAAAATGGTTCAATTCAATTTGCGTCATGCTGATATTTTTACTTCTGATTCTGAATTTATGGCAGAGGAAATGCGTAGTCTTCTTCCTAAAAAGAAATTGGATATTCTAATTGCTAATTTCGGAATTGAGATTATTGAAATGGATTTGCTGAAGGAGAATATTATTTATTCAAATCGTCTGCATAAAAAACTATATCAAATTGAAAGTGTAATCAACACATTTAACTTGTTTTTGGAAAATTCTATCGATAAAACATGGAAATTGGTAATTGCCGCTACAGGGGAAGAAACGGATAATTTGAAATCATTGGTTGAACAGCTCAACTTAACAGAAAATGTCGAATTCGCCGGTTGGGTTAATAACGAAAAGAATATCGAATATTATTCAAAAGCAAAGTTGTTTGTTTCAATTCCAGAGAGTGATGCAACCTCAATCAGTTTGCTAGAGGCTATGGCTTATGGCTGCATTCCAGTACTTTCTGACTTACCTGCAAATAGAGAATGGATTGATGATGGCAAAAATGGTATCATTGTTAATTCTCCATCTGAAAATATTTTTGAACGGGCCTTGAAACTTAATATTAGTGAGGTAGCTTCGATCAATAAAAGAATTATTATTGAAAAAGGAACGAAAGTGGCGAACAAGAAAAAGTTTATTCAATTATACGATCATCTTTTACAGCAGAAATAATGAAGATTTGTCATCTGACTTCGGTACATAAGTGGAATGATGTTCGCATTTTCGAGAAAGAATGTGTTTCTTTAAAGGAAGCGGGCTTTGATGTTTTTTTGATAGCAGTGAACTGCCAGTCAGGAATTTTTGAAGGAGTAAATGTAATATCTGTATCATCCGATGCTAAAAGTCGATTAGGCCGAATGACTAAAACTGTTAAGGCCGTTTATCAAGCAGCATTGAAAGTAGATGCTGAAATTTATCATTTTCATGATCCGGAATTATTGCTTGTTGGAAAAAAACTTCAAAGGAAATTTGGAAAGAAAGTTATTTATGACTCGCATGAAGATTTACCGCGACAAGTTCTCGATAAGCTTTGGATCCCTGCAATGTTTAGAAAAATAATTTCCAATCGAATTGAAAAGTATGAGAATCGAATTGCTGCAAAACTCAGTGGAATTATAGCGGCTACACCTCATATTCAGAAGCGTTTTTTGGCAAGTAATCTGAATACCGAAAACGTCAACAACTTTCCTATTTTAGAAAAAATGTCGATTGATGTAAAATGGGAAATCCGAAAGAATGAAGTTTGTTACATCGGAGGAATTTTTAATTCAAGAGGAGTATGTGAGTTGGTAGATGCTATGGATGAAGTGAATGCTGTACTTAATCTTGCTGGAAATTACTCGCCACCGGAATTACGGGATACTTTAATGAGTAAAAAAGGTTGGGAAAATGTGAGAGAGTATGGTTTTGTTGGAAGAAATGAAATTGTTGAAATTCTTTCGCGTTCTAAAATTGGCATGGTAACCCTTCATCCCACACAAGCTTACCTGGATTCTCTTCCGATAAAAATGTTTGAATACATGGCTGCCGGGATTCCAGTAATTGCCTCTGATTTCCCGTTATGGCGCTCCATTATTGATAAATATAAATGTGGAATTTGTGTTGATCCTCAAAATGTAGAAAAAATTTCAGAAACGATAAATTTTTTATTGTCGAATGATGCTATCGCTTCAGAAATGGGAATAAATGGTCAAAAGGCAGCCAATGAATTTTATTCTTGGACTACTGAAGCAAATAAGTTGGTTGAATTTTATACTAAATTGAAGTGAGCAGAAAACCAACTAAATCTTTAAAGATTAAACAATGAAAATTTCAGTGGTTGTGCCTTGTAGAAATGAAAGTAAATACATTGCAGAGTGTATTGATGCCATTTTTACGTGTGAGCTTCCCAATAATGCTGAATTAAATGTTTTTATTGTTGATGGAATGAGTGATGATGGTACACGTCAAATTGTCCTCGACTTAAAGGAGAACTACCCCTTTTTACATTTGATAGATAATACAAATCTACTCACACCTTTTGCTTTTAATTTGGGAATTTTTGCAGGTGGAAAGGTTGATTATGTTCAAATTGTTGGTGCAAGGCACATTTTGAGCAATAATTACGTATTAAAGAGTATTCAAATGATTGAGAGTGATCCAAGCATTTGGTGTGTTGGTGGTAAGATTATCAATGAGTTTATTAATGATACGGGGCAGGTTATATCTAAAGCTATGTCAACCTCCTTTGGAATGGGCCTGGGGAATTTCAGAACATTAAACAAATCTGGTTTTACTGATACTGTAACAAGTCCTATGTATCCCTATTGGGTTTTTGATAAAATTGGGTTCTTTGATGAAGAATTGATAAGAAACCAAGATGATGATTTTAATTATCGTATAAAACAGGCCGGAGGGAAAATATTTTTTGATAATGAACTTTCTTTGAAATATTATGTTCGAGGTTCATACAAAGGGCTTTCAAGGCAATTTTTTCAATACGGATATTGGAAGGTATTTGTCAATAAAAAACACAAAGCAGTGACAACTTTGCGCCAGTTAGCACCCCCATTTTTTGTTCTTTATATTTTTCTTTGGCTGATTTCACTTTTCGGTGGCAAGTTTATTTTTATGATATCTTCTATTCCTCTAATTGGATATCTTTTTTTAAATTTTTATTTTTCATTAAATGCCCAAGATCAAAAGGTAAAATGGTTCGAAATTTTTAAAACATATCTAATTTTACATTGCTTTTACGGAATGGGTTATTTAAAAGGAGTGCTTGACTTTTTTCTTCTTAATAAAACGCCTTCCAATAAACAAAAACGTTTATCGAGATAATACTTAACTTTGAGATATTAATTCGACTATTAAATTAAAAACATGATTCCTTTTTCACCACCTAGAATTGATCAAAAAATTATCGATGCGGTTGTAGAAACTCTCCACAGTGGTTGGATTTCTACAGGCCCAAGGACAAAGCTTTTCGAAAAGAAAATAACCGAATACTGTGGCTGCAAAACCACTGTTGCTGTTAGTGCTTGGACAACGGGCATGGAGGTGTTTTTGCGTTGGTGGGGTATTGGCCCTGGTGATGAGGTAATAATTCCTGTTTATACCTATTGCGCAAGTGCTAACGTGGTGCTGCATACCGGAGCAAAACTCATTATGGTTGATATAAACCAAGATGATTTTAATATTTCAATAGAAAAAATTAGGGCTGAAATTACGCCGAATACTAAAGTGATAATGCCTGTTGATATTGCTGGATTACCTTGCGATTACAAACAAATTTATGAGCTGATTGAGGAATTTAAGCCCATCTTTACCCCATCAAATGATAAGCAAGCCTTGTTGGGAAGAATATTACTTGCGGCTGATGCAGCACACAGTTTTGGTGCTCTTTTTAATGGTGTTAGGGCTGGTGCTCAGGCGGATGTTTCTTGTTTCTCGTTCCATGCGGTAAAAAACTTAAGTACGGCTGAAGGTGGAGCAGTTTGCTTTAATCTACCGGATAGCTTTAATCATGATGAAATCTATAAGGAATTTTGCATCAAAATATTACATGGCCAATCAAAAGATGCGCTCGCAAAAATGCAGAAAGGAGCCTGGCGATATGACGTGTTAGAAGCAGGATACAAATGTAATATGACGGATATTCAAGCCGCAATTGGTTTGATTGAATTAGAACGCTACCAAGAAAATATGGATCGCCGTGCGGAAATTTTTCGGCAATATTATGAAGGATTTAAATCGGACGATTGGGCTATTTGCCCTATTTCTGTTGATGATTCAAGGCATACGTCCTATCATTTATTTCAGCTATGCATTGATAATATTACAGAGGTGCAAAGGGATGCAATTATGCATGAAATTTTTGAGCAAGATGTTTCTGTTAATGTCCATTTTCAGCCTTTGCCGCTCTTCACAGTCTATAAACAATTAGGGTATTCCATCGACAATTATCCTATTGCGTACGCAAAATATGCTTCAGAGATCTCTCTTCCTGTGTATTTCCAATTAAAGGATGACGAAGTTCAACTAATTATACATGCTGTTAAAGTCGCCTACTCTAAAGTAATGGGATGAAACGTCTTTTTGATCTTCTGTTTTCAATGGTCGTTTTGATTTTATTTTTCCCCTTTGGAATTATAATATCCCTTTGTATTATCATAGACTCGAGAGGTGGTGTTTTCTATAAACAAGAACGTGTAGGATTAAATGGCGCTGTTTTTACTATATTGAAATTTAGATCGATGTATGTTAAAGCCGAATCGAGTGGCTCATTGACCGTTGCTAAGGATCCGCGAATTACTCGAATGGGTTGGTTCATACGAAAACTTAAACTGGATGAATTTCCTCAGTTTTTGAATGTCATCGCTGGGCAAATGAGCGTAGTTGGACCACGACCAGAAGTACAAGAATTTGTTGATTTATATACTGATGAACAAAGGGAAATTTTAAGGGTGAAGCCAGGGATTACAGATGAAGCTTCTTTGGCTTATTTTGATGAAAACAACATGCTTTCGGATTCATCAAACCCTAAACTTACCTACATCCAAGAGATCATGCCACGTAAAATCGAGATTAACCTCAAGTATCTCTCGGAAAAGAGTTGGTATTCTGATGCTGTTGTTATTCTTAAAACAATGCTTAGAATACTCAGGATTAAATAATATGTAGCTATCTTCAAACAGAACAATCTAATTTTATTATTGTATATTCATGTAGCTGATGCAAACTTTAGTCTCATTTGATATAATTTTATAACTTTGGTAGGTAAATATTCAATATTAAGTCAAAAACAATTGGTCAAAAAGTTAATATTTACAGTTAAACATAATAAATTAAAGATGTAAATGCTTAGGATTTTACTTGTACTATTCATTCTTTGTTCCATTTCCTCAGTTTATAGTCAAACGAAACTCAATGGAAAGCTAGTAGATGCCTTTTCAGGAGAGCCCATAGAAGCGGCTAAAGTTAAAATTAAAGGGCTAAATAAGGGTGGGATGACCGATAAAGATGGCTTTTTCTTCATTGAAATAGAGTTGGTTTTTCCAATGACTTTAGTCAGTACATACCTTGGATATGAAGATCAAGAAACAACGCTATACTTTTATCCGCAAGACAGCATAATTATTCGCCTTAAGCCAAGCAGCATTAAAAATTTTGCTACCATTAACATTCGAAGTTTTGCCAGCGAAAAAGAAAAAGAATCGGCATTATCGGTAGAAACGATGACTTTAAGTGAAATCAAAGCAACGCCTGCATTGGATTTCTACGACGGTTTAAGCCATATGAAAGGAGTTGATTTAACATCTGCTAGTATTGGTTTTAAAGTTGTAAATACTAGGGGCTTTAATTCTACATCGCCTGTCCGAACCTTACAAATAATTGACGGAGTAGACAATGCGTCGCCCGGTTTAAATTTTGCTTTGGGTAATTTTTTAGGGGCTTCAGAATTAGATTTATTACTGGTAGATATTGTTTCCGGAGCAAGCTCTGCTTTTTATGGACCTAACGCTTTCAACGGTGTCATCAGCATGCAAACCAAAAGCCCTTTTAAATTTCAGGGATTTAGCGCTAGCATTAAAGGAGGAGAGCGCATGTTGAACGAATATGCTGTGCGCTATGCTAAAGCATTTAAAAACAAAGCTGGTGAGGATAAATTTGCCTACAAAATCAACATCTCTTATTTGAATGCGAATGATTGGGAGGCGAATAATATGAATTCTGTCGAGGGACTCGATACAGATAGGGGTAACCCAGGAGGATATGATGCAGTTAACCGTTATGGGGATGAAAATTTATCTCCAAATATCAATAATGCCCTAGACCCAGCGGCAATATGGCAAACTCCTGGATTGAAAAGATGGCACCGAACGGGCTATTGGGAAAAAGATGTTGCCGACTACAAAACGGAAAACTTAAAATCGTCTGTCGCTTTGCATTTTATGATTAAACCAAAGCTTGAATTTATTGTTGCCTCCAATTTTGGAACGGGTACTACAGTATATCAAGGCGATAACCGGTTTTGCTTAAAAGATATTTTGTTTTTTCAGAATAGATTGGAGCTCAGAAAGAAAGATGATTTCTTTATTCGCGCGTATGCAACGAATGAAGACGCAGGAAAATCATACGATGCCGTACTCACCGCGTTTTTATTGCAAGATGCAGCAGCGGATGATTGGGATTGGAATAATCGATACAGACAATATTGGTCGAGTCAAATTACCAATCGAGTCAGGGCATTAGACCCTTCTGTTCAGTGGACGCCAACCGTTGGTGTTCCGCCAGATTATGCTGCAATAAATGAAGTTATAAATGCGAACCAAGATTCAATGATCGCTTGGCATGCTGAAGCAAGTGATTTTGCTAATGGCGCCTACAGCAATTGGGAAATGGATGCTTTTTTTAAACCGGGTACTCAGCGATTTGATTCACTCATGGCCGACATCACTCAAAAAACGTCTTTTCTAGAAGGTGGATCGCGCATTCAAGACAAATCAGGTCTTTATCATTTGCATGCAGAGAAAACCTTTCGGACCTCGTTCGCAGATTTTACTTTAGGTGCAAATGGCCGCCTCTATAATCCTAGGTCGCAGGGCTCTTTGTTTAGTGATACCAACGGTGTTAAAATTTTAAATAAAGAATTTGGAATTTATGCCGGTTTAGAAAAGCACTTGATCGATGACAAGCTAATTTTTAAAGCATCTCTGCGTGTCGATAAAAATCAAAACTTTGATTTTTTACCTTCGCCTGCCGCTTCTATTATTTGGCAACCTAACAAGCAACACGCTGTAAGAGGAACTTTCACTTCAGCTATTCGAAACCCAACTTTGTTGAATCAATACATGTATTACAATGTTGGTCGTGCAAAACTTGTTGGGAATATTAGCGGTTATGACTCCTTGGTTACCATAGAATCGTTGCGTGATTTCTACTACACTCAAAATTCTGACACCTTGCGTTATTTTAATCTTGACCCGATTGCACCCGAAAAAGTAAAGTCGTTTGAAATAGGATATAAAGGCACGTTTTTTAGTAAGTTGTTTCTAGATGTCAATTACTATTTCAATTATTACACCCAATTCATTGGCTACGTCAATGGAGTAGATATTTTCATAACACCACTCAACACCCCAATTATCAATAATGTTTATCGGATTGCTACGAATTCTAAGGAATCGATCACTACCCAAGGAATTTCTCTCGGTTTGAATTATTACTTAGGAGAACATTATGCCTTGAATGGAAATTATTCTTGGAATGCATTAAGGAAAAAATCCGACGACCCAATCATTCCGGCATATAACACACCAGAACATAAATTCAACGTGGGTTTTCAAGGGCGGAATTTTACAATCAATAAAGTAAAAGGCTTAGGATTTAATGTCAATTATAAATGGATTCAGGGATTTTATTCTGAGGGTTCTCCACAGTTTTCGGGCAGTGTTCCCACCTATGGCTTGGTGGATGCTCAGGTGAATAAATTCATAGAAAAAGCAAAACTAACCGTCAAACTTGGCGCTTCGAATCTTTTAAATAATAAAGTGCTCCAAGTTTTCGGTGGGCCTTTTGTCGGCAGAATCATTTATCTCTCACTATCTTTTGATGTCAACGACAAATAATTAGATACGTATCCCAATTTTAATTTATACCTTTGAATCAAAATTTAACCTAAAAACAATTTTATGAAAAAAATAATTTTACCCTTTCTTTTTGCCTTTGCCATTTGTGGGAATTTATTTGCACAACCGCAACGGTTTGTTGACGAAGTGTTTTCAAACTTCACCCAGGAGAATAATATTCTTTATTCTCAAAATTATTCTGTAATAGCGGCATCTCAGGGTGTTCCTTATGTACCAACAGGGGCATCAGCTCAGGTTCCAGCATTGGTTTTTGACATGTATGAGCCAGCTGGCGATACCATGGCAGAGCGTCCTTTGATTATCATGCTTCACACAGGTACTTTTTTACCAATCATTTACAACGGAAATGCTACTGGTATGCGGAATGATGTAGCCACAACTAATATTTGTAAGAGCTATGCCAAAAGAGGATATGTGGTTGCTAATTTAGAATACCGTTTAGGTTGGAATCCAACGGCTGCAACACAAGCTGAAAGAGCAGCAAGCTTAATGAAAGCAGTATATCGTGCTATTCAAGATACTAAAAGTGCTGTTCGTTTTGTTCGAAGAGATTATTCAATTACAAATCAATGGGGCATTGACACATCACGAATCATTTTGTGTGGTCAAGGTTCCGGAGGTTGGATTGCACTCGGTTATGCAACAGTAGATAAATTGGCGGAAGTTCAATTACCTAAATTTTTAGATGCGATGGGTGTTCCGCTTATTGATACTGCAATTATTGGAGATTGGGATGGAATTGGTGGACAATTCAATATGGAAACTAACCTTGGTTTTTCTAATGATATTGATATGGTTTGTAGCATGGGTGGTGGACTTGGTGATATCAGCTGGTTAGAAGCTGGCGATGTACCAATGTGTGCTGTTCATTGTCCAACAGATCCTGTGGCTGTTTATACAACTGGAGATGTTTCAATCGCTTCTATTGGAATAGTAACTACAGATATCAGCGGAAGCTATGATGTTATGAAAAAAGCGAATATGCTAGGAAATAATTCAGTTCTAGATCCTGTTAATACAGGGAATGATCCATACACACTTGCTGCTCAAGCAGCTTCAGCTGTTGCTCAAGGAATGTTGGATTTTGGTGGTACTGCCATCGGTGCGCCAGAAGACAATGTATTCCCATACATCACAGGAAATCCCTTTGAAGCGGCTCCTTGGGATTTCTGGGATTCAACAACAACGTGTGCTATTGCTGTGCAACTTGGTTTACCAGCTGCTCAAGGTACTGCTGCACACGTTTCAAATATTCAACAAAACCCTGATATGAGTTATCCTAAGTCAATGGCTTATACGGACTCAACATTGGGTTATTTTTGTAGAAGAATTGTACGTGCAACGAATTTAGATGGTCAAACAGGTTTAAATGATCTAACGGCTATCGAGTCAGGAATTAATCTTTTTCCTAACCCAGCGATGCAAAACTTAACAATTCTTTCAGAAAATGGAATGATTAATTCTATTAAGATGTACACGACTGCTGGAAAATTAGTGAAAGAAGAAACTAATCTTTCTGCTAATCAAGTTCAACTTAATGCTCTTAATTTAATCGAAGGTCTTTACCTATGTGCTATTGAGGTGAATGGTCAAATCGTTACCAAACGATTAATGATTAAATAATACCACATTATAACTATTGAAAAGCGCTCTTTGGAGCGCTTTTTTTTTGCCCAAAAATCTTGAAGAAGCGTAATTGAATAATTAAATTTTTATTTCTTAACATATAAAAATCAATAATATGATTTATCATTATACCTTTGTCTTGTTCTATTAGGAATACTTATGTCAATCGTGCTTTTAGCAATAAAAAATTGGGTTTTGATTGAGAATCGTGCAAGATATTACCCAATGTTAAAATAAAATTATTAATATTCATTTAACTTAAAAAATAACATCATGGAAACAACATGGCAATTAGATCCAACACACAGTGAATTGGGTTTCAAGGTTAAACACCTTATGATAACAAACATTAAAGGAGAGTTTAGAAATTTTAGTGCGGAAATCGATGGAGAAGATTTTAGCAAAGCTGCTATTTCTGCAACGATTGATACTTCTTCTATCTTCACAAACGAAGATAACCGTGACGCACATTTAAAAAATGCTGATTTCTTTGATGTAGATAATCATAAAGAAATGACATTTAAAGGAAACTCTTATACTAAAATTGATGACGAAAATTATGAGTTGACCGGAATGCTTTCAATTAAAGGCATTAGCAAAGAAATTAAACTTGCTGTGGAATATGGCGGAACAAGCAAAGATCCATGGGGAAATGAGAAAATGGGTTTTTCAATCAATGGAAAAATTAACCGCAATGATTATGGATTAAATTTCAATGCTGCACTAGAAACTGGTGGTTTTCTTTTGGGTGAAGAGGTGAAAATAAATGCCGATTTACAATTTATTAAGAAAACAGCCTAAAATTTAGGTCCGCGCGAATGTATCATCGTGCAGGAAATCAATCATAATTAAGAAAGCCAGCATATGCTGGCTTTTTCATGACGTAAAAATGTAAATTAAAATAACGAATACCACTAAAGTTGATGGTATCGTGTGTTATGAACATTTTTTTTAATTTTCTAATTCAGATAAACCCATTAATTTTATGTTCTATCTTTATAAGTTAAACAAACGGATAGCTTTTTTATTTCTTTTATAAACTATGAAAAGGGAATCAATTATTTTTTTCTTCTTGTTATTGAATTACGTTTCCTTTTCTCAAGTTGATATCGATTCTACAATTCCAGTGATTGAGCCGACAGATACTTCGATGGCTATTCAGAAAGTAAGCATTGTAATTCCACCTTTTATTCTGATAAATTCAGACACAATAAAACTTGGTGAATTTGATGAGTTGGTGTGTGATTCGTACTGTGCCGCAGCTGTTCCTTCTGTCTATGATGCGTTGCATTCTTTTCATTCTCGAAGAGTCGATAAGTTTGGTGGGTACATAAATCACAAGGTTAACATAGGACTTGAAAATATTCGCAAAAAAGGATTTAATTCTGATGTAAAACGTCTTTACATTCAAATTAATCCCAAAACGTTGACAGTATATTGGATTGCAGTTGTAGGACCAAGTACAGATGGTCGATGTTACGTTCGTTTTGATAGCCGTGGTTCAGCTGGTGGAGGAATTGCTGCAGTTCAACCGCAAGTAAAATCGATGCATCGATTATACCCAACGCTATCTGCTGAAAAATTATTGGAATTTACTGATTCTGTTGTGCAGTGTTATGAGTGGAATGGAAATAGTCTCCCGTTCTATTATAATACAGTAAATATTTGTCAACACTTCTATAAATACTATGATGCTCAGATTGGCTCAGAGATTTCACTTGAAGATTACACGAAACTTTTTCCTGTAAGCAACGAAGGTTCTTATGCACCAGTAACGAACTTACCGAGGAATAACAATTCTGCGCCTTCTAAATATCGTAAATACAAGGTTAAGGCAGGGGATAGTTTAGGTAAAATTGCGCTTAAGTATCATACAACAGTTTCAAAGATAAAAAAGGCCAATGGCTTGCGTTCGGATATGATTCGAATTGGGCAGGTATTGAAAATACCATAGTAGTTTCTCGATGATTAACCTCGAATGTTATTCATACTAACACCCCAGGCTATTTTATTAATGCGTGCACTCAAGCCGTTCGTAAGACCAAATCCACCTTTGCCTTGCAGAATATTTGAAGTGTAGAATGTTATCCCGTTGTAGAATCCCCAAATGGTTTGGCCAAGTTCGTTCATTTCCTTATTTACTGCTTTCTCGATTTGTTTCTTGCGCCAGTATTTTTTAAAGCTTTCTGTTTCATTATTTAAGGGAATTGGTTCAATTGTATTTAAAATTGCATCAATCATTCTTGAAACCTGATGCTCGTTAATTTGGGTGTTCATCATCATAGCTACTTGTCTATCAAGTTGATCCCTACCATTCATATAATTAGTTAAAAGAAGCCTAGGATCAATGCTATTTGGGTTTAATCCACTAATGTGTTTTGCACGCAATGGATAGAGCGAACTTGAAAATTGATTCTTGCATCTAAACATATAATTTGACATGCCAGCAAATAGTTGACTGGTGGTATCGTGTGTATTACCAATGATGAGGTAGTCACTTACGGTTTCTTGACCTAATTTCCTAACCTGTCTATTTTTTAAAAAAGCAAGAATCTTTTTACCATTGCCAAATTCCTCAAATCCCTCAAGTTCGAAAGAAGATATATTCTCAATTTTGCGCACTAAGCAAAGAAGATCATTATTGTAAAAAGGCCTGTATTGATCTGAGCAGATGTTTAATAATGCCCCAGTGTCTGATCGCGTTAACGCCACCTTGCCTCTTAGTAGCTCGTTGCTTGTTTGCACCTGTTTTAAATTCAATTCCCAATTAAGCATTTTGTTAAGTTTAGTTTTCATAGCGAATATTTTTAAGTTTATTTTACAAAGAAATATAATGTATACGTATTATAAATACGGAGTGTAAAATAGGACTTAAATTCTTTAATTTTGGCTGCTATTTAGGCTAATAAATTAGTAAGTGCTGAATTATTTGAATGATTGATAACTAGTTAACTTCTTATGCTAACTAATTTATTGGTTAAGCAAAACCGTAAGTCCGCATAGCTACTTTGAATCATCAGGAATATTAAATAGTGGATTAATTACTATAAAACGCGAAGCATTCTATTAGTTTTATTCGTTTTGGATTTTTGGGTTTGACGTGCCTGTTATAACGAATAATTGGGAGCGTTTTTTATTTGATGGATTAATACTAGTAAACTTCTTTTCCTCAATATTTTGCCCTTTATCGTTTGTAGTAAGATCAAAAGAGGCATTCTTTGTTAATTCAAATTTCTGAGAAGAATTCGATTGCTCGAACACTTTGCCAGTTTCATCCATTAATAAATAATAAATTTCGTTTGTATTTCTTTCTTGTACGCTTATTTTCTTTGTTTCTCCTGCTTGAACAAAAAACCAGCCTTTTGAGCGTTTTCCTTGCGACGTATTCATGCCAAGAGCCACATAGAGGTTATTTTTGCTATTATTGCTTAATTCTACAATCGACGTTTTATAGCTTGTCTTTTTTGTATACACCTTTGAAACGTCAGGTGCCATAAAATAAGCACATTTCAAAATGTCTAAGTCAGAATAACGAAGCCAACAGAAACCACTTTTTCCCCAGTTTTTCCCCCAACTATTTACGATTTTGAAGGCACCTCCTCCCATATTGTCATCATATCCCACGATACAAAGTGCATGCCCCCCAGCTCGATATTTGTTGTTTCTAAAATTTTCAATTTTGATAATGCCATTTGAATCTAAGAATTTGGAATTTAAACTATTGCCTTTTCCTCCAGCAAATACCTCCAAACCAATTATAACTGGGCAGTTATTTGTTAGCGCCATTTTCATTTGTAAGGCATTATTTTGTTGTATACGCTGAAAATCACTGAGGCAATCTTTATATTTTTTGGTACTTGCATCAACACAGCAATTCGGTTTATCGTATTGTTTTAAATAGGGACACCCTTTATTTACTAAAAGACTTAGGCATTCATCAATCCAGGCGCCATTTTCACAAGGATTCGAATTATTTTGATAAGAAAATCGGTTAAAAACGCTTAATGGTGAAAACGCTGGATAGTTTTTGTCATGTTCAATTCTTTTCACAATGGTAAGGCCATAATAGCTTGTTGCCCAGCCTACACAAGATCCAACATCACCTTGATCACCAATTTCAGGTAAGTATTGTTCCAAGGAATAACTACTTAGTATAGTATTTTTTCCGCCCCCTCCTTCATTAAAATTGCTAGCAACTCCTATATCATCAATACCACCACCAATTTTAAATTTAAATATATGTTCTTTTGAAAGCTTCTCATCGTCGAAAATACAACCGGTACCTATAAGATTTGCTTGCTTAGCGAATGGTAATTTCGATAAGGAATTTGAGGCAACATTGGTATTGAATTTTATCATTATAAAGCTAATCAATATAATTGCACTTAAAAACAGTAAACTTTTGAATAATGTTAATTTAGTTTTCATTTTCTTAAAGGATTTTAAAGTTGTTATTTAAAGTTACACTATCTTTACTTATAATCGTAACAATTAAACTCTAATTTATGAAAAGATTACACTTTTATTTTATAATAACATTTACCACTATCAATTTTTTAAGCGTTTACGCTCAAAATGCTATCCAAAATGTAGATTATTTTCTAACGGATAAATCGGGCAAGAAAATTTCAGCCGTATTCTCCTCATTAAGTGATTTTGACAAATCGGGCAATGCCATATTTAGTATTGGTGGAAATTCTCACAATAATATGTATGATAAAATTATAGGCGCTAAATATGGAATTATTAATAAAACAGGTAAAATAGTTCTTCCTTCAATATATGATGGTTTGGAAAAACTGGTCTATGATAATGATTCCTTATATGTTTTTACTAATGGAGAAAATCGGGGTTTAATGAACTTATTAGGAAGTGTAATGATTCCTGAACAAGAATGCTCTTCGGTTTCTCAACTATATAACAGCAACCCAATAGCTATTAAAGTTGAATTCTCTAATTATGATTGCCGGATCTATACCATTGATGGCAAGCCAATGACTCCAGTTATGCAGGGATTTGATGAAGAAACCAGTGGATATATTTTTCAATCTGGAGCTTATAAAGGTTTTATGGATAAAAACTATAAAGTCATTTTTCCTGCAAAGTATTCTTCTTTAGAGTTGCTTCAGGATGGAAGTTTTTTAGTTACTGATATGCGCAACAGATCTTATGTAATGGATTTAAGTGGTAAAACACTTACTCTTACTAAGTATGATGAAATGACGGCATTAACAAGTTCTGTAGATTATGAGAGAGTGTTGGGCTATATTGTAAATAGTAAAGGGAAATATGGCTTCATAGATGCTAATTTAAAGAGTGTTATACCAGTAAAATACAAGTCATTAGAAGATATTGGCTTTGGCTGTGATGACTTTATTTTTTCTTGCGGTTTGAAGGAGAATGAAGTATATATTTTGAATTCAAAAGGTCAGCAGCTAAGTAAAAAGAGCTTTAAAAGCGTTAATCAAAGCATTCTTTTTGATAAGTATTTAATTGTTGAAAAAGCATCAAAAGAGAAGCCTAAGAAAAAGAAAAAGAAAAAGAAAAAGAATGATTCAGATGTCGAATTTGATTCTTTTTCATACGAACCAACGTATTATAATCTTGTCGACTTGTCTGGTAACCTTGTTATCCCTACTGATTTTGAAGATTACACAACTGTATATGATGAGTTGCCATTTTCTTTATTTCTACTCAAGAATAAAGTCACTTGGGTTGGATATTCTAACGAATTAAAGCCAATACTTGTTAGCCCAGCAGGTTCTACGGAGAAATTCACTTACATTGAAAATTTATCTGATGATTTATATATCGTTCAAATTGGTGGAAAAGACGAAGGCTGGGGTAAGCCTGATGGTGGTGTTTTTGGATTGTTTCGAGGAAATGGGACACAAATTTTACCCATAATTTATGAAGATATCACTTCAACAGGCTACGGGGATGATTTGATGTTGATAGTTAAGCAAGCTGGGAAATATGGTTTGTATGCTAAGGATGGCAAAATGTTGGTAGATCATATTTACTATAGCATTGAGTGTGATGGTTATGATTGCATTGTTAAAGATTATATCGAACGTTTATCTATGGAAAAAGTAGGTTTATTGAATGCTTTAACTGGAAAAGAAGTTATACCTGCTAAATATAATCAACTTGAAAAAATGTATTATTCAGATTTTTATGCATTTTCCGAAAACAATAAATTTGGTATAATGTCATCAAATGGTTCAGTCGTTCTTAAGCCAAAATACGCCTACATTAAAAGTGTCAACCTATATGAGAATGACCAATTTTTCTTAGCAAATGTATACGGTAGTATCACTGCGGATCCTTATGGTTATGGCACTGAGGTAGAGGGTGGTAATTGGGGGGTCATTTCAATTAAAGGAGATACATTGGTACCATTTAAATATAAGGAAATTGAATTTGTTAATGATTCAATTATGAATGTTGTCGATTTGGAAGGGAACGCATTTCTGATGGCATATCCTTCGATGAAAATAATAATTAACAAGGAAGCTAATTATATTGGTTCAATTTCTTACGATTATTTAAATCCAATATATCTTGTTGGAAAAGATGTTATCATAAATGAGTATGATGACAGATCAGGTGGAATATATGGATTAGTGGATTTGAAAGGCAATGTTATTTGTGATTTTAAATATTCTGAAATAATAGAAGAAAGCAATTTCTTTATTTGTAACTACATAGAATTTGACGGATTCGATTTATTGGATAATAAAGGGAATATTCTTCAAGAAAAAGTTAATTATGTTCAAAAATTAAATGACTCACTCTTTATTATTAGTAAATCTGAAGCTGTTTATTTATACAATGTTCGCTCTAAATCAATCAATGATTTAGGAGGTGCCGTACAATACAGCGCGCCTGATTATTTTTATAATACAGCATTTATTGGTGTAAAAATGAAGAATGAAAAATGGGGAGTGATTAATGCCAACGGTGATTGGATAATTAATGCGGAATATTGTAATGTTACTGGAAGCGATCAACAATTTATTATTGCTGCAGTTTGTGCTGGCACCGCTTATAAATATGGGGTAATTGATTCAGAAAACAATATTTTAATACCATTTGAATATGATTCAATAGAAGAAGATTATGATTCAAAATACAGTTGCGTAAAAGGAGAAACCCTTTATACAATAAATTTGATGAATGAAATTCTCAAAAAAGAGGATGCTACAGATGAAAATTTAAGGTAAATAAAACCGAAATAAACAGTAAGATAAGCAGTAAATTTTTATTGAAATTGTGCTTGATTCTGCATTGTTAAAAACAGTTTCTATTTTCATGCTGGTTGATTGAAAGGATGTGGCATTTTCCTAGCATGTAAAAGTCACAGCCATATCCTAACGATCTAATGAATCAGCATGATTTTAATGGTTTTCTGCCCGTTCTTCAGTAAATAAAGTCCTGCGGGATAGTCCATGCGCAACTGTGACATGGATGCTGGTATAGACCGAATTAAATTGCCTTGTAAATCTACTAAATCAAATGGCTTAGCTGGCAAATGCAAGTATTCGCCACACCTTAAAACCGTTGGATATACCTCATATGAATCCAATGCTGTTTGTAGTCCTGCTCCTGAGCCAAAGTTGCAATCAGACACGGCAGAACCACATCCGTTGGTAGCCACCACAGCGTATTCTCCTCCTGCCATAGCCGTGAAAACTGAATCCGTTTCGCCAAAGATAGGCTGTAAATTAGGACAGGTCAGCCATTGATAGCTTACACCACTTTGAATGGAGGAAGGGGAAACCATGAACTGATTGCCATTAGAAACACTCACTATGGGAACTACTGGCGAAATCTCTATTGTTAGATTTAAGTTTGCCAAAGAATCGCAGCCCCCAACACTCGTCAGCATGTCGCTGTAAGCCCCACTTGATGTGTAGGTATTCCCATTCCAAATGAACGAGTCGCAAGCAGTTTGATTAATTGTGGAGGATAGGGTATTGGAAACAGTTATTAGAAAGGTATCGGCTACCCCAATACAAGTAACATAGTTAAAATATTGGGGCGTTACTATGACCTGAGCACTGTTTGAATTTCCAGCTGTAATTTGAGGGACAAAGGAATTGATATTGCCTGTACCACTTACCGGGATCCCAATTGATGCTTGAGAATTTGTCCATTCATAACTGGTTGCAACACCTGAGAAATTTATCGTACCCAATGTATCGCCGCTACAGATAGAGATGTCGGGAATGGCATTAACAAGTGGTTGTGGGTTTATGTAGTAGAAAATGGTGAATGGTGACCCATTACATGCTACTCCATTGCTAACAAATTGTGGGGTTGCAACAATTGTTGAGATAATTTGATTTGCACTAAGGTTAAAGGCGGTAAAAGATGGTAAACTTCCACTTCCAGAAGCACCCAAGCCAATACTTGTATTGGAGTTTGTCCAAATTACGTTATTTGCAGCAACAAATCCGTTTTGCCATACAACTGGAGTGGTAACTTCTCCGTGACAATAGTTCCAATCAAATTGATAAATCGTTGGGGTAGGATTAACCGAGATGCTAAATATAAGAGGGGTTCCAGAACACCCATTTAAGGTTGGGGTAACCACAATAGTTCCAGTTGTTAAAGTCGTGATGGTATTTGGTGTTTGAAAAGGAGCGATGTTTCCCGTTCCTGATGAAGGTAGACCAATACCTAAATTTGAATTCGTCCAAGTGTATGTTGCCCCTGGTGTTCCTGAAAAAGTAAATGCGGTAGTAAATAAACCATTGCAAAAAGAAGTATTTGGAATGCTATTGATGCTTGGGATACTATTTACAGTTACCACGCTGTTAGAGGTTGAACTCACGCCATTTTGAGTTGCTGTGCAGGTATAAGTTGTCGTTGTACTTGGATTTACAGTAATGCTTGCGGTGGTTTGTCCCCCAGGGCTCCATAAATAGCTAACTCCAGCTGGCGAATTAGCTGTTAGGGTAACCGAAGTTCCCGCGCAAATTGATGTGCTGGCAGGAGAAATACTTAAAGGGGGCGGGGCTTGTAACAACGAGAATGTCGCATTGACGATGCCGCGGTTTACATTTCCATGGTAAGCATAGCTGAATGAATTCGTATTTCCTCTAGCCCATATCAGCGATAGAGTTCCCGTTCCTGCTGTGAAGATATAATCGTTAGCATCTCCTGTATTCAAAGCGCGCGTAGCTATGATGGTTCTTACTCCCGCCGTTACTTGATCTGATGTGATCGTCCAGTTTTGTTGGGCATCCGTTGCTGGGGCATTGTAGCCAGTTAAATTGGCATCGAAATTTGGCAATAAACCCGAAGCGTGAACACCTACCACATCAGTGCCTGCTGCCATTGATGAGGCGCCAAATCCGAGGGCAAACCATCGTCCTGATGGACCGGTTAAAGTCATGGTTACATTGGTGTTAACATCAAGTTTGACAGACATGCTTAGGCCTGCTGTTGACGATAAATTAACAACGCCAGTGGTGTACGTCTGCGAAAAAGACCATTGAGAAAATAAAAGTAGAATGAAGAGTAGTGATTTATTTTTCATGAGATTCAAAAAGTTTAGTTAATTGTGCGTCTTTATAAAATAATAGCAAATCCTTCAGGTTTTGCCCTTGTGAATTCATATTATCTGTTTTGGCGCCAGAATCCATCAGTAAAGAAATAATCGAATAGCGTCTCAAACTCATAGCAAAGTTCAAAGGAGTCCCAAATTGACTAAATTGACACGTATCATTTGGGGAATATCCTTTTTCCAAAACGTATTCTAATAGCGCTGAGTTATCTTTATAAATCATTCCATAAATAGCAGTTCCCTCAGGGGAACAATATCCAATATCGGCTCCCTTATCAATTAATAATTTTGCAACCGCATTGTTTCCTCGATACGAGGCCAAAAGAAATGGTGTCATGCCTTGTTCCGAAACTATATTCAAATCACTTGGGACTTTTTTAAGGTGTTCCTCCATTAATGTTACCGTTCCTGTTCTTGCAAGGTCATGTATGGATTGTGACCACGTGATTTGACGCGTTATAAAAATTGAAACTGCAATAAATACAATTGATTTCATAGTTGGTAAAAAATGCTAATTTTTAACAAAACATCACTTTAAAGGGCAAAAATACAACAATCCGTAAATCCCTCCTTCCATTCTTTTTGGCTGTTGCAAAGGAATATAATTCACGAATATTCGAACTCCCTTTCAAAAGTAGGAATAAATATATTATGACTAAATTTGTTTAAACGTTTTAGCGTATGAAACTTTTGAAATGTATAATCTTTGCTTGGGCTATTTGCTTTGTTCATGCTATTTCATTGGCTCAATGTGCTTCAGGTCAATGGCCAGTAGCGATCAACATTATTCCTGATACCTATCCTGGAGAAACAAGCTGGAGCTTGATTGCAAATAATATACAAGTCGCGACTGGAACTTCTAATTCTGCTAACGTTTGTTTGGATTCATCATCCTGTGTTCGTTTTGAAATTTACGATAGTTATGGTGATGGTATTTGCTGTGGATACGGAAACGGATCATATACCATTCTTTGGAACGGAGTCCAAATGGCTACTGGTGGAGCATTTCAAACTATCGCTTCGCACTCCTTTAATTGTCCGCAGGGAAGTATCTGCGAGAATCCCTTGCCCACCATATTGGGTTCTATTGTGGCCCCGCAGGCGAATACTTATTATTCATTTATCCCGGATTCTACCGGAATCTATTCTATTAGTACCTGTAACCTAACAAGCTGTGATACGAAACTGTGGGTGTACGGTGATTGCGCCAACGTTGACTTTGCGGGAACTGGAGCAGGATATTTGTACTTCAACGATGATAATAATAATTGCGGTTTACAAGCGGATTTAGACGCTACCTTAACTGCTGGTGAGACCTACATAATTAGAGTTGGCTTAAATGGAAATAATCCCTGTTCTGGTGGTATTCCATTTGTGATTTCATACGATGGTCCGCTTTCCAGTGTGCTACCAATTATTAAACTCACTTCGCTGGGTAATCCCATCAATAATGACGTTAAAGTGCCGGTGCACATGGAAATTATTGACAATGGTCTAGGTCAGTTGAATTATGTTAATCAAACCAATTTTGCTTACGAAGGAGATATAATGACTGAACTTCAAGGGTTTACAGGTCCGATGTATCCAAAGAAAAACTATGATTTCGATTTGATTGATGTAAATGGATCTAAAATAGATACGACACTGTTGGGACTTCCTTCAGAAAACGATTGGTTATTTAAAGCCGAGTACTTGGATAACTCCTTACTGATTAATACAGTTACCTACGAATTTGCTCGGCGCATGGGGCGTTATGCTCCTAGAACTAAATTGTGCGAAATCTTTTTAGATGGAACGTACATTGGGGTTTATACCTTAACCGAGAAAGTAAAGCGAGATAAAAATCGCCTAGATATCGCCAAATTGTCTGCTAACGATTTAACAGGAAGTGATCTTACAGGCGGTTACATCATAGAAATGAACATCAACGGCGATCCTGGAAGTTGGAATTCTGTTTATGCCCCCATAAATAGTGCTACTACTTCTAACCCCGTTGAGTTTAAATACGTTTACCCCAAAGCTGATTCCATACCAACGGTGCAAGCTAATTATATTAAAACGTATGTGGATTCCTTCGAGAACGCCTTAAATGCCTCCAGTTTTATGAATGGTACGCTTGGTTATCGGAATTGGATTGATGTCAGTACGTTTATCGATTTTCTTATCGTTAACGAATTCAGCATGAACTACGACAGTTATGGTCGCAGCACCTACATGTACAAGGAGAAAGATACCGATGGCGGTAAGTTGTGCATTGGTCCACCCTGGGATTATGATCGCGCCATGGCGAGTGATCCGATTTCTGGCTGGGTATGGGAAAATACTCACCCATATTGGCCCTTTCCGTTTTGGTGGTCGAAGTTATATACGGATAGTATTTATCGACACGAATTGGCTTGCCGATGGCTGACCTTGCGTCAGGATGAATTCAAAACGGCTAACTTCTTAGATTTTGTGGATAGTTTATCTGGGGTGCTTTTGCAAGGGCCGTCGGCTCGAAATTTTTCGGTGTGGCAAACTTTAGGGAACTCCACCTATTCCGATCAAATCACCAACATGAAAAACTTTTTGGAGGATCGCTTAGCATGGATGGATTCGACCTTAGCACCTTTTGGTGCTGTTCTGCCAACCATATCGATTCCGGAAGACACCTTGGTTTGCATGAATACACTATATGAAGCGCCCTACAATCCTGCTTATTCGTATAATTGGAAACCAGGACCCGAAACCCCAGCGATTGTGCTCGACTCTGCCGGTTTATACACACTAGAACTCAATGATATGTATGGCTGCTTTGCATCATTTCCCATGCAAGTGGCTTTGTCCATACCCGATTCTACCTTCTTGCAAACCCACATTTCTGGGGATGTGAACTACTCATTTTCCGGTTTAAATGGGCCAACTAGTCTGTATATCTGGGATTTTGGCGACCAAACTCTAACAGTTGAGGGAGAACAAGTCAACCATGTATATGCTTCACCGGGTAATTATACGGTAAACATGATTGTAACCGATTCCTTAGGATGTACTGCTGAGTCATCCAAGGTAATTAATGTTACAGAGGGAGAAATTCAAGTGAATATCATGCCCAATCCTTCAGTGAATAACCCAACAATAACACACAACCTGCCTCAGGATGAAGCATATACTTTTATGCTTTTTGATGCTACGGGAAGAAAGCTTATTGAACTGAGCCAACCTGCATCGCCATTTAGTATAGAAACGATTGGGCTTGCGCACGGAACCTATTGGTTGCAATGTGTTTATAAAGAGCAAAAAATCTCAAAAGGAATCATTAAACTTTAAAGCAAGTATATTTTTAATATTCAAGCACCACAAATCCGTGGAGTTGAATTTCCTTACCTCCTTCAGTTACTGCATCAATGAGATAAAAGTAAGTGCCTTCTGTGACTGTCTTCCCAGATTTATCCGTCCCATCCCATGAGCCACTCGCGTCGTTGTACTCGAAAATCAAGTTGCCCCAACGGTTTAATATTACACAGTGAAATGAAATAATTCCACTTGAATTTACAAAAAACAATTGATTCCCTGTAGTACTCGAAAGAGATATGATATTGGGAACAGTGATTTCACACAAGTAGAAATCCACCAAGGCCGAGTCCGTTGATGAATAGCAATCGTTACTTGCGGTATACGTGTATATTCCCGGATCTGTAACACTTAAACTAGGCATGGTGCTTCCGTTATCCCAAAGGCCTTGCCAGCTAGCAACATAATTACTTTGTAAAGTATAATCCGCCAGAGTTGAATTTTGTGCTTGTGGAAGCGTAAATGGAATTAAATTAATACTCGTGCCAACACAGGAAGAGGTATCAAACAAAACAGTTGCTAAGTAGGGTGGAAAATGTACCTGAGCACTTAAGGCTACATTACAAGCATCATCCGTAAAGGTTAGGGTGTAAATTCCCGCATATTGGGTCCAAACCATAGGATTGTTACTAGTTGCATTCACGAAATGAATACAGGTATCGGAGGCGGTCCACAAACCACCTTGGTCGCTGATTGTTCCTGTTACTTGGAATTGGTAATTACAAGCTAAAGTGTCGATGTCTATAGCAGGTGTGAGCTGAAATTGGATTTGAAAAGTATCACTTTCATTACAAATAGCGTCGGTATAAATCATTTGATAGATACCTGCCTGCTGGGTGGAAATAGACGGGTTCAAGCTTTGGTTCGAAGGGTTATAGTTGATAATATTTCCTGGAGTTGAAACATAAGACCATTGTCCACCGCCAGCCGCTGCTTGCGTTCCGGTGATGCTGTAGCTTAAACCACAAATTGCTACATCTGCCTGAACCGATGGATCCATGGGCAGGGTAATGTTTGTATTTAAGACTTGATTACAGGCATTGTCTGCAAATGAAACGGAATAAATACCAGGAGCTCCAAAGGTGATGATGGGACTTAAACTATTGGCATTATTGAAACTCACTTGATTGGACGTACTGGTCCATGTTCCCCCGTTCGAAACGGCTGCAGGTGCTTGAAAGATTGGCTCACAAATGAGCGTATCGTTAAAAATAATAGCGCTATTTGCTCCGGTGATCAAGAATGTTGTGTCCGATTGACACAAGCCCAAGGAGTCCATAACGGTTACGGTATAGCTGCCAATAGGTAAATAAACACTCGGCTGGTTATTCAATGCTGGATTGCTGAGTCCCCAATTGATGGAGGAATAACTTCCTGGGTTTTGGAGTCCGATCAGGGTGGCAGTGTCTGGCGGACAATAGCTAAAGTTTCCCTGAAGTGGAATGCTAACGGGTTGGGCGATAATAAAATCATTTGAAATGTAACGGTAGCATCCATCGAGGCTCACGGTGACGCCGTAATTTTGTGAGGTGGTCAAGGTAGCGGTACTGTCGGTTGAAAAATCATCCCAAAGATAGGTATCATAAGGGCCTAAAGCCACGCCAATATCAACACTTCCGCAGATATTTGTCGCCAATAGGAAGGAAGAATCCAAGGCATTCAGGGTTGTATCAATTTGAA
This sequence comes from Flavobacteriales bacterium, assembly GCA_947462255.1. GTDB lineage: Bacteria > Bacteroidota > Bacteroidia > Flavobacteriales_D > Crocinitomicaceae > UBA952. The sequence goes on from CANHOA010000013.1 coordinate 49,435, forward strand.
TAACAAACGGAACAACGGTTACGCCTGGAGGCACATTGTTATCGGTGGCGGTAATTAAAACATTGTAAATACCGAGATTGGTGCTATTGCCCACAGCTTGTAGTATGATGTTGGCTGTATTTCCACTGGTATTGGATAATTGAGTCAATGTACTTAGTCCGCCTGATGAGAAAGTGACGCTCGTCGTTTGATTAACCTCTGGGGAAAGGAAGTCTAGCGAAAAGATGGCGGTATCTCCAATAGAACAGATTTTAAATGTGTCGCAGCTGGCAATACCTTGTGCGATTGGCGGTATATTTCCAGTATTTGAAGCGTCAAAGGCAAAACTTTTATTGTCGAGCCAATCTATGCCATCGGGTTGACCTTGTGGGCCATCGAAACTACCGCCGGCATGGTCAAAATACGAAATCAAGAAGTAGGAAGTACCGTCTCCTGAATTTGCACCACAGGTGGCAGGAATCCCATAAAACCCATTAATTCCAGAAGAGGCATCTCCAGTAGTCCACTCCATATCTTGATAGCAAAACGCGACATTTCCACCTTGAATTACAGGATCGCTACCATTGGTAATGATGAGTTGAAAAGTATTCAATTTATCTCCATGCATATTGAAGTAACCAACATCTTCCCAATTAATATATACGGCAGTTGGTGTGATTTTATAAACTACTTGTCCAAAGCCGTTACGGGTATCTACATCTGCCCAAAATGGTGCAACAATGGAGTTGATGGTAGAAGGAAACGCAGAGGCAGAAAAGGTTGCCATAGGACCATTAAAGGTGATATTTCCGTTGTTATTAATGTAAATTCCCGTATAATTCGTACCGTAAAGATTAAAGCTAAATGGTATTGGGATAAAAACGGATGAACCATCGTCGTTGGGTTGCATGGCTAAGGTATAGGTTCCATCGGGCTCCACATAACAATTGCAAGCAGTTGATTTGGTATTGCCATTGGGTTTTACTTTAGCGGGTGGTAATGGGCTTATACTAGGTATCACTTGAACGTTACCTAGCTGACCACTTTGCTTAAGTGTCTGATAGAGAGGAGAGTCTACAGTAACTTGGGCAAAAAATCCCTCAGTATAAAAACCCATAATAAGAATCCCAAAGGTTTTAATTAGAGCGCTAAAACCCCTCATTTTACTCTTTTTAACAATCATAATGTATTTTAATAGAACTAAGGTAACTATTTATTCGGTCCATCTCAGCTAAATATATCAAAATGTTAGGCTTTACAGCTGGACTGATTCTATTTCTTGAATTGAATTTGTGATATTATTGTAATCCTATGACAAACCGAAATGTCTGCACGTTTCAATATAAGTGTCTCTCGACTACGCTCGATTCACTTAAAGGGCATCGAGCGTAGTCGAGAGGCACGGTACCCAGGTCTTATTTTAATTCAATCATTCTCTTATGCAAGTTTTCATTTAAAAATAAATAAATTTATATTGTCTTTCCTCTTATCGCTTATGTAAGAATTGAGCGCTTTACTATGTACCTTGCAACAAAGCAACTTAATGTTAATTTTATAGTCTTTTAACCTTAAGTTAATAATCTTTCCATGTTGAAATCTTCTTTAGTTGCGATTCTATTGTTTCTGGGTGGTTTATCTGCTTCTGCTCAAAATTGGGATTGGGTTGTAAAGGGTGGAGGATCCTTATCCGATAAAGCAACGGATGTTGTGATGGATGGTTTTGGAAACACGTATGTTACTGGTTACTATAATGAACAAGCTTTTTTTGGTGGTATTCTAACTCCTTTTTCTTTTGCACACAGCAAGGAGGTGTTCATCGCTAAAATAGATCCCAATGGAACATATTTATGGGTAAAAAACGGAATAAACTATTACGACGATCGTGGCTTAGGGATGTGCTTGGATGAAAACGATAACATCTACATTACAGGCACGTGTTGGGGGTCGATAACCTTTGGTTCCTTGTTCGCGGCACTTCCTTCACAATACACGGATAATATTTTTATTCTAAAGTTAGATTCTAACGGCAATTTCATTTGGTTGGATGTAGTGGGTACAGATGTGGGGGACGACCATGGGCACGATGTGGCCTCAGATAAAAATGGAAACATTTACCTGACAGGTTTTATCTCCAGTTTTTGTTTTGGAGCGAATGGTCCTAGCACCGCGGAATTTGGTTCCATCACAACGGCATCAACTAACGATTCCCTCGCCTTTTTAGCTAAAATAACTACAGCAGGAGCTTGGCAGTGGGTAAAAACCTTTGATGGAGAAGATCAACAAAAAGACAATAGGGTAGCAGTGGACGAATTCGGAAACCCTTACGTAGTCGGAGGATTTAGAAATACCGTGAACTTCGGCGCCAATACCCTAACTACAAGTGGTGGACAAGATGCTTTCATTACAAAATACGACGCCAATGGGAACCATCTTTTCGCACGATCAGGAGGAGGAGTATTGGACGATAGAGCCGATGGCATTGCTATTGGCTCAGATCAACACGTATATATCACCGGTGAATTTAAAGACAGAGCTGGCTTTGGCTTAGATTCTGTCAATAACAATGGAGGTCCAAGTGGACGAGATATTTTTGTCGCCCGAATGGACTACAATGGAACTTGGAGTTGGGTCAAAAAAGCAGGCTCATCCAGTGGAAGTGATAGGGGCACAGCGATTACCACCAATAATAAACACAATATTTTCGTTTCTGGTCAATTTAGAGGCAATGCCTCTTTTGGTGGCGACATTAACATAGATGCTGGTCTTGATAGTGTTCAAGCTTTTGTTGCGGCGATCGACACCCTAGGCAAATGGCGATGGGTTATTCAAGGAGGTGGCGCATCAGAGGATAGAGGCACTTCAGTTTTTGCAGACTCCAATTGCAACCTTGTTACGTGTGGTTATTATGTTGGCGCTGCCAGCTTTGATAATTTCAATCTAGTTGGAAATATTAAAAAAGACATTTTTGTTGGTAAAATTGGGGATCCTTGTTTTGACTACGACGAACCACCTGCAACGAATGACATTTGTGAGGTATTACCAACGAATGTATTTACGCCAAACGGAAATGGTATAAATGATGGCTTACTTTTGACAGAAAATTGCAATGCTTCCAATGTTTCAATTCAAATTGTGAATCGATGGGGTGAGTTGGTATTTCAAACCACAGACATTACCCAAGCATGGGATGGAATAGCATCAAACGGCATTCCCGTGGTAGAAGGAGTGTATTATTATATACTCGAATATCAATTCATGACAGGTCAAACGGGCAGGCATACTGGATTTTTCCATATCTTCTATTAGGCGTTCTAAGTATAAAAAAAGATATCTGATAATTTTTCATATATTTATGTGGTCAACAAGTTGACTTAACAAGGTATCTGGCCTATATTTTTAGTTATTATGAAGCGTTATTTCGTGATTTTTTGTATTCTTTTTTTTGCGCATGGGAACCTAGTGCACGGTCAAACTACTCAAGATGATTCGATCAATCGCAGATTAATCTTTAAAAATCTGGTTGGTTACAGCCTTGGTGGCCCTAGCTTTTTGTCCATTAATTATGAGCATTATTTTAACCACAATTGGAGCATTGAAGCGGGGATAGGGTCGGTATTATTAATTTCAGGTGTCCATGTTGGATCAAGGTATTATTTGGGTAATAGGAAACATCCAACAAGATTTGCTCCGTATTTAGGCGCAGCAATAGGTGCTGCCTCAATCATTGGCGGTGGTGGTTCGGGTGGAATTGATGGATATGGTACCTTGGTTGCCTATGCGCCTCTGGGAATTCAATACATTTCAAAGAATGGTTTTGCTTTTTCGCTAGAAGGGGCAGGAATGTTTTTGGATAATGAGTTATTGCCTATGGGTGCTATTCGCTTGTTCTTCCCAATAGAAAGACTTAAGAATTCGAGATCAAAAACCAAGAGAATATCTAAAAAGAATACCCCACCTTAAACTCAATAGAAACATGCCATTTACTTTTTCATTTTCATTTTAGTGAAGTAGTAAATTGCTCCTGCGAGGCAAATACTAAACAACACTGTGTAGAGCCATGATTTGATGATATTTCCATTCGCGATACTCTCAAAAATGCCCTGGAACTGAACGCCAGAAAGTAAGGTAAGTATAATGGTCATCATCAAGTCACTGTTTTCTTGTCGGTTAGAAATCAATTCATCTTTCAAGTCATCGAGTGTTTTTATACTAAGCTCTAAGTTTATTTTATATTCTTCTAGCCCACGATGATTGGTCCCAAAAGAATATAAATCTTTTTCACTTGGATATTGAAAAATAGAAGGGAAATAACCATTGTTTAGCCAGTTGTCAATTTTACTTCTAGAGGCGCGCAATTGGTTTAATGATACTTTTTCTTTGGTTTCAATATTTAAAAACAATTGACTCACTTCTGCATCTACTTTATCTAGCTGATGTACATTATTTGCAAGAATCATGTTTGGAATCAAAAGATAGGGGCTTATTCCTATTGAAGACAAAGTAGCCTCATACATTTCATCATCATGGCACGCACAAATCAAGATGCCTCTGTTCAATAAAATTAAATAGTTTTCGGTTGATTTCCTTGGAATTAGCGTGTCTGTTACTTCATCAAAGTCCATTCGGTCAAAATCAAAAATCCCAAGTGCAAAACCACAGAAAATATTATTGACTACCTTAAAGATCTCGTTACTGTAATAATTTCGTTCATAATCTTGCGCTGCATTTCCTATCCCTTCATTGAAATTTTTTAAATGCAAATAAAAATCTGACCAATTAAATTGTGAGTGCGGATTATTAAATGAAATATGGTCGGTATCTAGTTGAATTACGCCTGTCTGAATGGAAATAGGTGTTGTGTCAGTCCAATTCATAAGAGTGCTTATAAAATCTTGAAACTTAGATTTTGGAATGGATTCTGTTGAAAATTCAATTTCTTCAATCATGCTAACATCTTCTTGTTTACTCCCGAAAAAATTTAATAATTTGATAATTTCATTTTCATTAAAATAATCACTTGTAGAGGTCGAAAGAACAATGCTCCAAGTGTTGGTATTTCCGCTTGTTGAAATGGTTTGGTTTATATGCAAATTGGCTTTTACCTCACTTCGAACTGAAGCTTTCGAAAAGCGAGTTCCTTCGGATAAATAATTATAGAAATTAGGAAAATGAATAGTGATAGGGACAATTCCTATTTCTGAATTGAAATAAGTTGAAAAGGGTCTTCTATTTTGAAAATGGGAAGACAAAAGGTCTGTCTCATATGAATAGAAATAAGGACATTTCTCTTCTTTTTCTATTGGTTTATCTTTAAATTCAGTTGAAAATTGAATGCAAATGGAGGCCTTTTTTATGGTCAAAAGATTTGATTCTAGTTCTGGAATACTGTCTAATTTTATCATGTCGTTTTTTACTTTTAATGCATTTAATTCATTTATCATTCTATTAAAATCTGTATTTTTTTCTGGATCTTTTATTCCTAATCCGTGGTAAAATTCTTTTAAAAAGTCATTAATTACAGCAGCGTTAATTTCTGTGAAGCTACTATTTTCGGTCAATGGAAAACATAAAAGAAACAAGTTCTCCACCTTATTTCTATTAGAACTTAAAGCTGGTTGTACATAAGTGATAGGGATCAGTCTCGCTCCTAATTTATCAAATATTTGAAGCCTTGATTTTGGATCAATCGAATCAATTCCAGTTTTCCAAGGGATATTTGACTCAAAAATAATTGCTTTTGCAATGAAGTCTGCAGATAGTTGTATTTGTGAAATAGCTTCTGGAAGTAATGATTTTATCAATTTCCTCGCGATTCCTTTTCCTCTCTTGTTTTTTTTTATGGCAATGTATATGAGATGAAATACGCCGGATTTCGGATAGTAATCTGCAATAATTCCCCCGCTGATTTCTTCCGCTTCCCGAGTCATCAATATAAAAGTTCGCGGCTCAGAGAATTCATTGAAGCATCTTTCTTGTATATCTTTCCATTCTTCCCTTTCATCTTCATCAGGAAATGCTTCTTCATAGATAGGAAGAAATTCAGCCATACTAGAAGCATTTTGTTGACAACTTTGGGAATCTGATATAAAAATCACAACTAAAATGTATTAATCCATAAATTTACGATTTTCCTTTTTATCTTATAATAATTAAGTCCTTGATTAATGTTGCTTTTCAAGTTATTGCTACATTTTGGCAGATTTTATCCCAAATCCAAAAACATAAAAAAACTAGCCCTTCGACTTCGCTCAGGAACAGGGTTTTCTAAATTTGGGCCAAAGGTCTGAATTATCGAACTTTTTGAAGGATATGAAAGAAGTTACTGAATGGGAGTTATAATTGGTGATCCCAACAGAAGAGCGAGAATGAGAATGGAAGCGAAGTAAAACAAAGTGGAGTGAATCGCTCTCGCTTTTCATTCGACTCTGTTTTGGTGGTCCCACTTGGAATCGAACCAAGCACCTACTGATTATGAGTCAGTTGCTCTAACCGAATGAGCTATAGGACCAAATTATCCGAAGATAACATTCATATTCTTTTTTTTCCTATTAGCGAGTTCGCCTGTCCCGATGTTACAGTCGGGAAGCTATAGGACCAATATTAATAACCAATAAAACAACTTTATGATTTGTTAAAATCGGTTTGCAAAAGTAGAAAATTCTTTAAGAAATACAAGATTATTGCTTCCTATTTTTAATCAATTTAGCGTATTAGGGCTATTTTCCCTCGTTTAATATCATTACTATTGATAAAATGAAGTTCCCAAGTGTACATGCCTACAGGAAATGAGTTTACATCAACTTGCGCAATGGTCGATTGAGTGATTCCTTCTTGATGAACTAAAGCGCCCATGTTATTATATAAACAGAACATGCCTGAAGAGTTATTTATGCTATTTGATAGCTTCAGATTGATTATATCATTTGCAGGGTTGGGAAAGATACTTATTGACTCATCCATTTCTGACTCCTCCAAGCCCACACCAAGACCAGGTAATTCAGTCCATTTGAAGATTTTTGGAGCGCCTAAAGAATCAAAAGTCATCTCTGCAATAGCAAGTTTACCGCCTTTCCCAAGCCATGAATAGCTGTGGGTAGTGTCTGTGGTAACGGAAATTAATTGCCAAACGGGTGGAAAAAGAGGCAGCGCCAATATGGAATCTGTAAAAATTTCCGTGCTGTGTACTCGTATGACGTCATAAGTTCCAAAGGGTGTAGTTAACTGACCCCAAGAATCCGTGGTGTCTTTCACAACAGAAGAGCGTCTATAATTGATTTGGCTGATTAATGGGTTAATGGAGGCTCCTGGAATCGTGATGTTGATACCATAAGTATCCGTAAAAGTAGAGCCAAAGGTTCTCGGAAATTGATGTAAGGTTAGGGCAGGGGCGAAGACGGCATTGATGATGCCTGTACCTAATAAATCGCCGGAAAACCCTTGTGTGGTGAAACTTTGCGCCGATTTGTTGAAGTACAAATAGCTCGCATTATCATTTGTCATGGCTAGGTTGGAGCTACTGAATTGATTGGCGCTAGGAGTAGAAGCAACGGAAACGACCGATGTATTTTCATTCAGAACAAAAACACTGGTGTTCATAAAATTCCACGTTTGGTTGGGGCCACTGCCGCCAGGACCAGGATGTACGGTCATGGTATCGGATTTTCTAGGGATGTTATCACCAATACTTGGCATATCGCCTTGATCGATGGTGATTTGAGCAGAAAGGCCACCCGTAAAAAGGACCAATGATAAAAGTAAGCGTTGTTTCATAGCGTCTGTATTTTTTTCTAAGGTATAAATTTTTAGTAATAAAAATCAAATTTTTGACATTCTCATCCAACATTGAATATTTTTTGTTTAGATGAGATAAGCGTTATTTGAGTATTGGCAATCGCTCCAGTAAAATTTTTGTGTCAAGACAAAAGGACAAAGAAAAGAAATTCCGATTTTTATCGGACAAGAGTAAATCTAAATATACCCATTCCAAGAATTCCTAATAATACGGTTGCAAAAACTAAGTGCGCCGTTTGAACTAATCCTGGCATATCGAAGTAGGCCAACATAACGCCTGCAAACAATTCAAATCCAAGAACAATTATGGCATAACGAATGATGGATATCTTGTGGTTTTTTTCATTTCTCCATGCAATAATTACAAGTAATGCGAGTACCATCCAACTAAAACTACGGTGAATAAAAAAGGCCATTCCAAAATGATCACTCCATGTTTCACGACCCAATCCCGACTTGCTTAGTGCATCGATATACTCTCGAACTTGGGTTCCTAAAAACATTTGATAAAAGCTAATTCCGAAAATAAACCACCAAATGTAGAAATCCATTTTAGGAAGTAAAATCTTTTGCACTTCTCTTGGCTTCAAACGATAGATAATATATAACTGAATCAGCAAAATGATTAATGCTAGTAATAAATGGATGGTAATTGTCCAGGGCAATAAATTCGTTGCAACTACAATAGAACCAAACCAAGCCTCAATTCCGATTAGGATTACATTTAGTGCTGAGAGCCAAATTAATGTTGACTTTCTATAATAAAGAAGAAACCATCCAAATCCAAAAAGAAGCGCATTCCCGCCTAAAAACCCCAATAAACGATTGATGTATTCAACCCATGTTTTTGTTGCGTTAAATGATTCCTCTTTATAAATATCAGGATCACTACTTAGCTTATCGGCAGTTTTTTCCATGCCTATTGCTTGAAGGAGACGATTGAATTTCTCTACTTTTTTTGTTCGTTTGGCGAGAAAAATTTCCTTGTAATTAGCTGGCAACTCTTCTGCTGAAGTTGGTGGAATCCAAGTCCCAAAACATTTCGGCCAATCTGGACAGCCCATGCCACTGCCCGAAATGCGAACAAAACTTCCAGCTGTAATAATGAGATAGATAAGGATTAAGGCACACCAATTAAATCGAACAAAGGCTTTTGAAAATTGCATGTGCAAAATTAACTTTTTGGCATAAAAAAAGGGGCAGAAGCCCCTTTATATTTTCAGAAATTTTTTGTTACTCAACAACTAATTTTTTACTTGAGATTTCTCCACCAATGTTAATTTTAACTAGGTAAACGCCAGCATTAAGTTGATTTGTATTCATCTCAACAGTTGATAAGCCTAGCCAGTTTGAGTAAGTAGCAGCTTTTAGCAAGTTTCCATTAAGGTCGTATAGCTCAATAGAGATATCGTTCGCTTCTTCTAAAGTAATGGCAATAGTCGCTTTATCAGAGGCAGGATTTGGATAAATTTGAATTGCAGCATCTATCTGATTAGGCAATGCATCAAATAGGCCAGCAAAAGTTCCATTTTCATATCCATTTGTAACGGCTTCCGTTATGGTAGCTGTTCCTGCATTATCAATTCTACCATTAGGGCTCATGATCATTCCAATGATGTTTATTTCATTTTCATCCCAAGTTGATGGTAGGGTAAAGCTAAAGTTAACAATGTGATTTTCTCCTGCGTTAACGACTGCTGGAAATGCTCCAGTAAATCCAGTGAAACTTGGAGCAATAACTCGCGCAACATGGTCATATACCATTTGAGAAGCAGGTACAGGATTTGGTAACGATTGGAATCCACCCATCACGCCGTTTCCACCTCCTGCATAGGCATTCGATTGATTGTAAGCAGAACCTACACCGGTTACGGCATCCTCGGTTAATACACAAGCCATAGTATAGCTGCTTGTAGCAGGTAAAGCGAATGTTGCTTTAACAGATACATTTAAGATTCTGGTACTTGCATCCCACGTAGCACCGTTAATTAATGTAGCCACTGGAGGTGTTTGTAATCGAGCAAAAAAGTCAGGTGTCATTCCTGATGGATCCACTTCACTTCCTCTATCAACTAAAGCACTTGGATAGCCAGAGATGAAAGCGCCAATTCCTGCATCATAATCAGTTACAGTCATTATATCACCATTGTGAACAGCAATTCCTGCCCAAAACCCATCATAATCTGTTGCAAATTTATCCATAAAAACAGCTCCTCTTGGACACCATTGGCACCAAGTTCCTGTTCCTTCTTCGCTTACAACCATTTTACCTGCCGCTGGAACAACTGGATTGATACTTTGTGTCATTACATTATCACTAACATCATTGTCAACTCCACCGTTTATATCGTAAACTGTTGCAACAACATTTTGACTTCCCGCAATCAATAGCATGGAAGGCATAGTAACATTGTATGTTGCCAAACTTGCCAGGTTAACGCCAGTAATATTTTGAGTGTATGTTGTTCCATTGTAGGTAACGTCCACTTTAAATGAGGTAATTGCAGTAACACCAGCATTTTTTATGGAAACAGATGGGATAACATTTTGACCAGCAATATTTCCACCAACATTTAATTGCGAAACCATTGCATTTAAATTTTGAAGCGTGTAGGTTTGGTGATCAAAACTTACATCATCAACATAGAATTGAGAATTTTGAGTAGGAAAAAAATCAGTAGACGCAACTGAATTAACCCCATTTGTCCAAGTTCCAACCAATACGCCATCGATATAAGCCTTCCATACTTGTAAGGTTAAGTTGGCTACAATTTTTAATTCAAACCAGGTGGCTTGCGGGTAAGTAGTGCTGACCAAATTAGAAGTGATTCCATCATCAATAGTTAAGCTTCCTGCGTTTAAATTCACATTCAATGCCCATAAATTCCCAATGGTTACTGCCCCTTGAATATTGTAGTAGGCTTTTTTACCTGTATTCACATAAAACTTATTTTGTAGTGTGAAAATACCAGAATTGTATAATTGTCCAAACTTTAGCACAACATCTTGAGGTCCTCCATTAGCCGCAGTGGATGAGAAATAGATTGAATGAGGATTTGAACTAGATTGAGCGGCAGTAATGGTAGCATCTTCTGCGCCACCTTCGGTTCCAGACCAAGTAGACCATGTTAATGATTGTGGTCCTAAATAAGACCCAGCCGTGTACGAGTCAAAATTATCAGAAAATAGCTGTCCAAAATGGAAAAAGCTTATTGAAAAAGCGAATGAGAGTAAAAGTATTTTTTTCATAATAAAAATTGTTAGTTGATTTGAAACGTAAAGTTAAGGAAAAGAATAACATTATCCTATAATAATTACCGGTGTAAAGTGCAATAGATTTCTTGTTTTGGTAATTTCTTCAACTCATTTTTATAATTTTTTAATCAATCGTAAACAATTATTATTAAATTCGGCTCACACAAAATAATAAAATCATGGAAAATAAAGTAGACAATTCGAATAAAATTGAAATGAAATTTGGACATCCAAAAGGACTTTGGTTCATGTTCGGTACAGAAATGTGGGAGCGTTTCGGTTATTATTTAATGTTAGGGATATTTTCCTTATATATGATTGATGGCTGGAACAACGGAGGAATGGGATTTTCTGATGGAACAAAATCAGACATCTATGGTACCTATCTTGGCTTAGTTTATTTAACGCCTTTTATTGGTGGTTTACTTGCTGACCGACTGTTAGGATACAGAAGGTCTATTATCCTTGGTGGCTTGATGATGGCAGCTGGTTACTTTTTATTATCCTTGCATTCGACCACCTCTTTTTACATTGCTTTACTTTTGATTATTTTAGGAAATGGTTTTTTCAAACCAAACATTTCAACCTTGGTTGGAAGTTTATACAGCGAAGAATCATTAAAAGATAAAAAAGACGCTGGATTTAACATCTTTTATATGGGAATCAACATTGGGGCTTTCATTTGTAATTTTGTAGCCGCTTACATGCGAATTAACTATGGTTGGGGAGCCGCTTTTGCTGCTGCAGGTGTGGGGATGCTAGTAGGAGTTATCATCTTTATTTTAGGAAATCGTCACATTAAAGCGTACGATGTTGTTAAACCACTTCAAGATGGCGATATGTCAACTGGAAAAATTTTAGGTTTAACTGTTTTACCCATGTTTCTTTTTGGAACAATAGGATACATGCTTCCTGGTAATTTCTTAGGGTCTGATACGAATGATGCTTTTATTATTGGTTGTCTTCCGGTGATTGGATTCTTTATTTACTTGGCTTTCAAATCTGAAGCAAAAGAAAGCAGAGCCATTAAAGCATTACTTGCAGTATTTACCTGTGTGATTTTGTTCTTTGCAATCTTTCATCAAAATGGAGATGCGCTAACGATTTGGGCAGAAGACCATACCGATAGAGAAATGTCGGCAGGCGTGGCAGGTGTTGCAGATAAAGTAGGAATGGCACAACTTGTTGTCAATAATGATTTGGTTTCCTCTGATGATAAATCTTTCAATGACTCTATTGGTAAATTACAAAAAGTTGCCGATGCGATGCCTAATTCAACGAAAGACGAATTAGAGGCTAAAGCTTCTTATAACATGAATATTGAACTACAAAAGAAATCTCGGATGTATTTCAGTAATCTTGAAAAGGATAAAATTCCTGCAAAAGGGAAAGACTTAAAACTCTATTCCACTGAATTATATCAATCAATTAATCCTTTTTGGGTGGTATTGTTAACACCAATCATGGTTGGTATATGGGGTTTCTTCAGAAGAAGAAAAAGAGAACCAAGTACGCCTACGAAAATTTTCATTGGATTAATCATTACGGCATTGTCTGCATTAGTAATGGTGGGTGCTGTATTTGCAACAAACAATATGGATATGAAAGCGAGTTCTATGTGGTTGATCGCATCGTATGGCGTGATTACGATTGGTGAATTGTGTTTGTCCCCAATGGGTCTTTCATTGGTTTCCAAATTAAGTCCGCCAAGAATAACAGCCTTAATGATGGGTGGCTTTTTCTTAGCCATTTCAGTTGGAAATAAACTTTCAGGGATGCTTTCAAGTTTATGGGAAACTACCCCTCAAAAAGAAAATTTCTTTTATCTCAACTTTGGTTTAGTAATGGCTGCTGCGCTTATTTTGTTGGCTATGCTGCGCTGGTTAAATCGAGTAATGAAAGAAAATAATGTTCTTTAATGGCAAATAAGACAGAAATTACCCTCGAACAAATTCAAGATTTTAAAGGCAAATACCCCAAGCAATTGTGGTATTTGTTTTTTATAGAAATGTGGGAACGCTTTTGTTTCTATGGAAATCGTGGCATGCTTACCATTTTTATGGTTGATGTCTTATTGTTAAGTGATAAGAATGCTAATCTACAATATGGTGCCATTCAAGCATTCGTTTATGCCTTTACTTTTATTGGTGGTTTGTTTGCCGATAAGATTTTAGGCTTTCAAAAATCGCTGCTGTGGGGTGGAATTTTGATGATTTCAGGAAGCGTTGTTTTGGGTATTTCAGCGGAACATTATTTTTATTACGGCATCTGCTTACTTATTATTGGTACAGGTTTTTTCAAGCCAAATATTTCCACCATGGTAGGTGAGTTGTACAAAGAAGGTGATGTGCGTCGAGATGCAGGTTTCGGTTTGTTTTATGCCGGCATTAATGTCGGGGCGCTGCTCGGTGGTGCCATTTGTGTTTATGTAGGGAAAATGTATACCTGGGATTTAGCTTTTTTACTCTCAGGTGGTTTTATGATTGTTGGATTGATTACGTTTCTTGTTACCAGGGCATATCTTGGTCCTATCGGATTGGCGCCAATACCAGCAAAACCAACAAGTGCTAAAAGAAATCAATGGATGGTTTATGCGGGGTCTATCTTAATACTTCCGGGTATTTACCTGATGATAACCAATACGCATTACACGGACATTTTTATGTACATCATTGGTCCTGCAACCCTCATGTATTTGATGTATGAAATGCTTAAGTTGGGATGGCAAGAAAATAAAAAGATGCTTGCAGCGCTCGTATTTATTTTCCTATCTATTCTATTCTGGGCCTTCTTCGAACAGAGTGGTGGTTCTTTAAGTTTATTCGCAAAAGATAACTTGAACTCGGATCTTTTCTCTTTAAATATTGATCCAAATGTGATTAATAATTCATCCAATTCCTTATTTGTTATTCTGTTCAGTCCGCTGATAGGCTTGCTGTGGATTTGGATGAAGCGCAAGAAAATTGAACCTAATTATTTTGTAAAATTCGGATTAGCGTTTCTATTTCTTGGCGGTGCTTTCTATGTTTTTTATGTGAATCGATTTTTTGCGGGTGCGGATGGAAAAACATCACTTCTTGTATTTACAGCTGCCTATTTTGTAATATCTATTGCTGAATTGTTTCTTTCGCCAATTGGCCTTTCCCTCATGACAAAACTTTCTCCTAAGAAACTTTGGGGTGTGATGATGGGCTTGTGGTTCTTAGCGAGTGCTTATGGACAATATGTTGCCGGAATTCTGGGTGCTGGCATGGCATCGCCAGATAAGAACGCAAGTGCTACTGTGAAACTCAATCTATACACAGAAGGTTATCATCAATTGGCTATCTACGGAATTATTACAGGCGTTGTAGTCATCCTAGTTGCGCCTTTCCTTAAGAAATTGATGAGAGAAGCTGATTAATCTCGGCGTACATTTTAGGCCTTGAATTTAATGGTTTTTGCTATTGCACTGAAACTGTTAATTTTTAAAATTTCTGCAAGAACATTTTTGAAAAATGTCAGTTTCAGAAAGGAGTGAAAATTGTTCGCAACGAGTTATAAGTAGTTTTAAAATAAGAATATGCGAACAAAAGAGAAATTCAGTGCCTTGATTTTTTCGTTCTTTTGTATCAAGACAAAAGGACAAAGAAAATAAGGTCCGATTTTTATCGGACAAAAGAATAATCAGCGCCTAGAATTAGCCGCAAAACAAAAGTCATGGTATTTTTTTTTGTCAAGAAAAAAAGAGAAGAAAATATAATTTCTCAAATTGAGCTAATTGTTCGCGTTATGAATTTGATTAGGATTTTGATTGATGGTACAAAAGTGTACACTCAAATTATAATCTATACTTCTTAAAGAAAGCATCCCAATTCCAAAGATAGTTCCCCATAATTTCATCCATTCTTTTTAAGAATAGTGGATTTGGAACTTGCATGCGCTTGAAATATTCGTCTTGGAAATCATTCAAATTGTATTTGTAAAAGACTGCCTTTGACATACCATAAATCATGTTTTTTGATGGCATGTTAATTCTATTAATAAAACTTCTATATTCTTTAATTATGTTTCGGACATCCAATTCAGATAGTTCGTAAATTGTTGCTAATTTTTGGTAGATTAATTTCTCAACTCGTTCCGCTTGGCTACTTTCAAAGGTGCTCTCAAGTAAAGAAATATTACCTGAAATCACAATTAAAGCGAATTCATTATTGTTTGTTAAATCAATTTTAGGTGATTCTACAAAAGCAGGATCTTCATTGATCCATTGAGCAATAACGCTAAACCCATTGTCAACAGAATCATAGAGCGCATTTATGAAAATGTTGGCAACTTGATTGTCACTTAGTTTTTTCTTTATAAATGTTCCAAACATAAAATGTATATTTCTATTGGCTTTTTACAAAGTTAATATTCGCCTAACATCAAATTTGATTTATTTTAAGGGGTTTTCAACGTAGTTTTCAACAAGAATTGATTTTTATTGGCATTATATTCATAAATTTGCCCAAAAAAAAAATAAATGAAAGGAATTATTAAAACAGTTAAGGGAGATATGCTTGTCTCTTTTTATACCAAAGATGCTCCAAAAACAGTTGCTAATTTTATTAAATTGGCACAAGCAGGATATTATGATGGATTGACATTTCACCGTGTCTTAAATGATTTTGTTATTCAAGGTGGTTGTCCAAATTCTCGATCTGGAGCTAATGGTATGCCCGGAACAGGTGGACCTGGATATCAAATTGACTGTGAATTAACAGGAGAAAATCAATATCATGATCGTGGGGTATTATCTATGGCGCATGCTGGAAGAAATACCGGTGGATCTCAATTTTTTGTTTGTCATTCAAGAAATAATACTTCTCATTTAGATGGTGTTCATACCTGTTTCGCAAAAGTGATCGATGGAATGGATGTTATTGATGCTATTCATCAAGGCGATATGATTGAAGCGATAGAAATTATCGAAGATTAATTTTTAGTTTTTCAGTACGCTTAATTGCATTCAGCCGATAGGCGAATATTTCCTTGATTGCCGATAAGAAGGGTGCTCTTGCTATTTATGATTTAGTGTTTTCTACCAAATATTTCCAAATCACCACCATTCCAAAGGTGTCTCTTTCACAGTATTTTAGTAAATGCTTTCTAGTTTCATCGAAATCACCCTCGAAGGTATTGTTAACCATATTCAAAAATATATTACTTGCATCACCTCCATTGGAGATTTCTAAATCCTTATAACTAAATGCCGGAGCAATAGCGGGTAATACGGCTTTTATTGATGCAGATCCACCCATTTCCGGTTGATAATGCCATCCATTTCTAAATGGAACCAAAAGATCTACAAAGCGGCTAATTAAATCTTCAATAAATGGTTGCTCTTCAGGGAATGCAAGCGCTAATTCCTTAAGTCTACTGATTTCAAAAGTGGCATTGTAGGCAACGATTGAACCCCTTTTTTCAAAATCAAGTTTCATTTGTTCTATCAATTTTTTTCTTGGGTCAATTGACGTGCTCATAAAATCTTTTGGTTCTGCCAAAAATTCTTTATGAGTATATTCATCGCCAACTTGTTCTAAAATATGCAAGGAATATTGAAATGGAACTTGCTGAAAAGGTCTTGTTCCGTCCAATACTGGCAATGCTGGAAAAATCGTTTCAAAATCAAAAAAATACAGAGGGAATTCCCAAGTGTTTAAAAATTCATTAATATTAGATTTGTCAATGTGACTAGCGGTATTTTTTTGACCATTAACTTGCAAGTTTTGCCTATGATTGAGGGGAGTATTTTCAGGTATGTCAATTATTTTAAATATTCCTTGTTGGTATAAATTCCAATCTAATCCTCTCGGACTGTAAAGTGAAAAAACAGATTGTTCTGGTATGTGTTTCCAACAATGGTGTTTGTAATCACAGCTGAATGGCGCGCTACAATGTTTCCCAATTTCAACGACAGGTTCTTTTTCACCGGCAATAATGGTCTTTAATTTCTCTAAATTTTCCGCTACCCAATCTTGATTTTCAATTACTTGTTGGGTAATATCAGCCAATGTAAAGAGTTCATTCGGAACTATGTCGCCTTGTTTGATATAGGCCGTATTGATGTGCATTAAAAAGAATTTGTCAGGTTTTAATCCTGATTTATTCATTACCCAATATTGTAATGAAGCGTCTGTTAAATGATATTTTTTAACTTCCGAACTGCTTTTTACTTCAATAGCCCATCTTTCATTTTCGGTATGATGTAGAATATCAAGCGCTGCTAAAACACCATGTGAACTAAATGCTGCCTCGTAAATTGTATTAATGCCGGCGTCAATCCAGTCTTTAGTATCTTGAATTGATTTAGAAAAATCATAATAATTTTCTGGTGATGCATCTTTTCCATTTGGGAAAGCACTTTGAGCCAATTCTCCTATTTTATGCCCAGTAGCAAATAATAATTCTTGTTGTTCAGAAATTATTGGTTTTAAATCTTTTCGGTGGATGTCAAAATATACTTTTTTTGAACATTGAATACCGGATACAAAACGAGATTTTGAAATTATTTTTGTCATTGATTGCTGAATTGGGATTTAATTATGTGAAATTAAATAATACGTGTTTAGTTGTAATTCAATTATAATTTATATTGATTTAGAAGGTTCTTTGTTAATGGCGACTTGTATTAACGCTCTTTTACTTCTTATCTAAAAATTCAGAAATCTGTTTGTTCATTTCGGGAATCTTATTTTTCATAACATCCCAAACTATTGAATAATTAACTCCAATGTAATCATGAATTAATCTATCACGCATTCCGGCCATATTTTTCCATTGAATAGATTTCCATTTTACTTTGAAATCCGCAGGAATTTTTTTGGTTGCTTCTCCAATAATCTCCAAACTTCTTACAGTTGCACGTTTTAAAGTTTCATTCCTCAAGAAATCTTCATATATTAAATTTTCAGATACTGAGATTATGTATAAGCATTCATCTTGTATATGTCTGAGATAGTCTTTCGGCTCTTTAGACATATTGAACTTCATTTAAAATTTTCGGACCAATATAGGGGCTTAAGCCATTTATCGTAACAACTTCTATTTTTTCGTTTTTGAAAATTTTTTCAAACAAATCATAAGCTGCCATAAAATTGTCGAAGTTTTCTTTTTCAGGTTCAAAATCAATCAACAAATCAATATCACTTTCGATTGATTGCTCATTTCGCAAGTAAGAACCAAACAAACCAACATTTCGAATACCAAATTTTGAAAGCTTTAGCTTATTTGATTTCAATGTTTTTAATATGTTCTCCTTTGTTGTCATTTCAAACTTTATTCAAATATACAAAAGTTTGTTGCTTGAAGTTTCGTTCGGATTACTAATTAACAGTAACTCATTTAGCTACAATTAGCTTATCAATCAATTGTTACTTCCCAAACTGCCCGATAATCAATTGAGCAAGTTCTTCTCCAATTCGATCTTGTGCTTCTAATGTTGCAGCACCGATGTGCGGTGTACAAGCAATTTTTGGATGATTCAATAAATCTTTCCTTGGGTTGGGTTCGTTTTCGTAAACATCTAAGGCAACTCCGCCTATTACTCCCTCATCTAGAGCAACTAACAAATCGTTTTCATCGATAAGTCCTCCTCTGGATGCATTTACGATTAGAACGCCTTTTTTCATTTTTGAAAATTCATTGGCTGTAATTACAGCACTTCCATCTGCTTGTTTTGGAACGTGTAAAGAGATGTAATCCAATTTTCCTAATACACTTTGCAAGTCTGTAGTTGGCGTGATTTCAACATCAAAATTATTATTCAATCCAAGAGGCACACTAATTTTAACTGGTGTAGTAAACTGATCCACTGCGATCACATCCATTCCAGCTCCCAAGGCATAGGAGGCGAGGCTTTGTCCAATTCTTCCAAAGCCAATAATTCCAATGGTTTTCCCTCTTAATTCAATACCTTTAGCATACTTCTTTTTTAGGCTTGAAAAATCACCACTTTCCATATTCTTAAATGAATCTTGGAGAAATCGAGACAAGGAAAATAAGTGTCCCATTACTAACTCTGCCACAGATTGTGACGAAGATGCTGGTGTGTTGATCACGGTAATTCCTTTTTCGCGTGCGTAAGCGACATCAATGTTGTCCATTCCTACACCTCCTCGCCCAATTAATTTTAGATTGGGACAGGCATCAATCACTTCTTTTCTTACTGTCGTGGCGCTGCGAACCAAGATCATTTCGATTCCTTGTTCGTTAACCGTTTTTGCTAGCTGATCTTGTTCGACTTTATCAGTGATAACAGTAAAGCCAGCAGCCATTAAAAGTTCTTTTCCTTTACTTGATATCCCGTCGTTAGCTAATATTTTCATTGGTATATTGGGTTTCGTTTTACTAATTTATTTTATCCTTGAGCTTCAAAATGCTTCATAACATCCACCAATACCTGCACACTTTCAATGGGTAAGGCATTGTATAAAGATGCACGGTATCCTCCCGTTGAACGATGTCCGGGTAAGCCAACAATTCCTGCAGCTTTCCAAGCTGAATCAAATGCAGAACTATTGGATTCGTCGTTAAGGGTAAAGGTAACATTCATGTTTGAGCGGTCCTCGGCTTTAACAGAACCAGTAAAGAGCGTATTGCGGTCGATTTCGTTGTATAGTAAAGTTGCTTTTGCAATGTTGCGTTTTTCCATTTCTGAAACACCGCCATTTTCTAGTAAATTCCGAAGGTTCAATAGCGCTACATAAACCGAAAATACAGGAGGTGTGTTTAACATCGACTCTTTATCGACTTGTTGTTTTAAATCTAAATAGCTTGGCATAAACGGCGAAGTAGATTTCCCTAAAGCACTATCTTTTACAATGTAAATAGTTGCTCCTGCAGGTCCTAAATTCTTTTGAGCACCAGCATAAATCAAATCAAATTTTGATACATCAATTACTTGAGAAAATATATCAGACGACATATCGCAAACTAAAGGAAGATCAGTTTGTGGAAATTGCTTGTATTGTGTTCCGTAAATGGTATTGTTTGAGGTGAAATGAAGATAATCCAAGTTGGAAGGAATGGTATAATCTTTTGGGATATAATTGAAATTTTTATCCTCGGAACTTGCAAGTACGGAAACATCTACTCCTACTTTTTTAGCTTCTTTTATAGCTCCAGAGGCCCAAGTTCCTGTATTAAAGTATCCTGCCCGTTTGTTGTCACGCATCATATTAAGTGCCGCTATGGTAAAACCCAAAGATGCGCCACCTTGCATAAAGACAACAGAATATCCAGTCGGAACATTCAATGCTTTTTTGACCAAGTCAATCGCTTCATCCATCACCGCTACAAAATCCTTGTGTCTGTGAGATACTTCAAGGATGGACAAGCCATTAAAATCTAATACGGCCTCAGCGGCCTCTTTGAAAACGACTTGAGGCAAAATACAAGGGCCAGCACCAAAATTATGTTTCATTTTTATTTTTTTAAAGTTTATTTTAATTTTCAGGGTATAAAAAAAGCCGTCGGTAAGGACAGCTTTTTAAATTTATTCTGCTTTCGGTTTTTTAACAGCGACTTTTTTCACTGCAGGAGCAGCTTTTTTCACCGTTGGTTCTTTTTTCTCTTTTTTGATTTTAACAGGGGCGATTATTGCTTTTTCATCACTTTTTCGCTTACGTGTATTACCATATGAGCCCATTACTCTTTTTCCCTTTGCAGTTTTTTTATCTCCTTTACCCATGACCTATTTTTGTTTTTAATGTAATTTTTAATTATTTAACAAAGTTAAAATTCTTTTTGAAATATACTCTCTCTTGAATCATCAAAACTTCTATTAACTTATTCATGATTAGTGTAATCTTTCTTTTTTAACCAACCTTTAGATACAAAAAAGGCAAACAAGCAAGCTCCAATCAGAAACATAATAGCAATGATGGTGTAATAGCCATTTTTATATTCTAATTCTGGCATGTGTTTAAAATTCATCCCGTAAACACCAGCAATAAAAGTAAGTGGAATGAAGATGGAACTAACGATTGTTAATACCTTCATGATCTCATTCATTCGTTGTCCCTGCGAGGCATAATAGAAATTTGCCATGCCATCTAATATCTGTTTTTGTGATTCAATTTCCGTAATGACTTGTGAACAGCTATTATATAAGTTATTAAAGTAAGTAAGCGTGCTTTTATTAATAACAGGACTGTCACTATTTACTAATTGATTAACAACATCTAACATTGGAGTTGCAATTTTTTTAAGTTCAATTAATTTACGTTTCTCTGTTTCAATTTTGAATAATATTGATTTGTCTTCAGTAATATGGAGTTCTTCTTCTATATGAACGACCTTTTGGCTAACGCTGTCTAATACATCATAGTAATTATCCACAATTCCTTCAAGCGCACGAAATAATAAGAAATCGCTTTTCTTCGATCTAATTTTACCACGGTTCTTTTCTATTCGATCTCTAACATCATCAAAGTGATTCCCATTGCTTTCTTGAAATGATATGAGGTATTGTTCCGATAGAAAAAATGTTATTTGGTCATTATGTAAAATAGTTGAGTCATCGATATTGGGTAAGGCCGAAATTACTTTAAAAAATATATAGCCAGTATTTTCCTCCACTTTTGGCCGCCTTAACTCAAGAAAGATGTTTTCAATACTAATTTTATCTATTGACAAATGTTGGCATAACATTTCAATTGAAACTTTATCCGAAAGTGAGTGAAAATTTAACCAAGCAACATGATCTTCATCCAGTTCGCTACTTAAAAATTCCTTCGCAAAATAAGCAGCAGTTTCTTTTTTTATTAAATAAAAAGATGGATTGTATTTATATAATTGACATTCACTATTCTGATACATGATTTTTTCTTGTGAAGATAGAAAAGATTTTAATAGGATTAGTTCAGATGTTCTATTTTTCCTTTTTCGGAAAAAGCGCAAGTATCACATCCTTTACCTGAACTAAAAAATTTTCGATTTAACCGATAGCATAAGTAGGCGAGGGAAAGGATTAACAATAAAACAACAGCTATTTCTTGAATCATATTCAAAAGTAATTAATTTATGTCAATATAAGGTAGGTAATCAATGCACCAACATATGCCATTATCCCCATGATTACTAATTGTATAAAGGGCCACCGCCAACTTTTAGTCTCTTTTTTTACTACTGCCAAGGTGGCCATGCATTGCATGGCGAATACATAGAACACCATTAGTGATGCGCCTGTTGCTAATGAATAAACCGGAGTGCCGTCCGATCTACGTGCTTCCTTTAAGTGAGTTTGAAGGTTCTCATGCCGTTCATTTTCATCATGAACAGCATGTATTGTAGATAAAGAACCAACAAATACTTCTCGTGCCGCAAATGAGCTGATAAGGGATATCCCAATTTTCCAATCGTAACCCAAAGGGGAAATGATTGGCTCAATATACTTCCCTGTTATTCCAATGAATGAGCCTTCTAATTTCGCGGAGGCAATCATTGTTTCTTTTTGGGGCTCAGTCGATTTTATATATAAGGAGGTTTCTTTAATAGCTCTTATTTTAGAAGACATGCTATCAGATGGACCATAGGCAGCCAGTACCCAAAGGATAATTGAAATAGCTAATATTACTTTTCCTGCATCCCATACGAATACTTTGATCTTCTCTGTTATGGAAATCATGATATTACTCCACCTCGGTTTTTTGTATTCAGGCATTTCCATAATTAAGAACCCATTGTTTTTTGACCGAATGAATTTTTTTAGAACAAGAGCTAATAATAGAGCTGCGACCAGTCCTAAGGAGTAAAGTGCAAATAAAACCAAGCCTTGTAAGCTAATAAAGCCAAAAACATACGTTTTTGGAATCACCAATGCAATCAGTAAGGTATAAACCGGTATTCTTGCACTGCAACTCATTAAGGGCGCGATGATGATGGTAATTAATCGTTCTTTCCAATCTGAAATAGTCCGAGTAGCCATAATGCCAGGTATGGCACAGGCAACGCTCGACATTAATGGAACAATGCTTTTACCATTTAAACCAAAAGGACGCATAAGTCGATCCATGATAAACACCACGCGCGATAAATAACCGCTTTCCTCCAATAAGGCTATGAAAAAAAACAGCAGGGCAATTTGGGGTATAAACATCAACACCCCAGCAATTCCAGGAAGTATACCCTGTGTAAGTAGGTTATTTAATACGCCATCAGGAAGTGCGCCGCTTAACCAAGCACTTAATGTGATGAACAAGTGTTCAATCCAATCCATTGGAAGAGTGGCAAAGGCAAAAATGAATTGAAAAATAATTAACAAAACAGCTGAGAAAATAAAATATCCCCAAAATCGATGGATTATAATTGCATCTAATTTTCTGGAAAAGGTGCTTTTAACCGATGACTTTTTACCTTGTATCGATGGCAATATTGTCCTTAGTTTTTCATAGCGATCTTGTATTTCTTGCTTTTGGGCATCTTTATCCTCTATTGGGCTAGGAAAGAAACCATCGTAAAAGGGACTAAGTTCTTGCGCTTTGTTCGTCGTGCTTATGGCTGCGAAAAGGCGCTCTTTGCCTAGTCCTATTCGTGCGTTCATCGTAATTATAGGTGTTCCCGGAAATAGGAATTCCAATGCTGATATATCGATTTTAATACCGTTTTTTTCGGCAATATCCCACATGTTTAACACCAAAACAAGTGGAATCTTTAAATCATACAGCTGCGTGAACAGCAACATGTTTCTTTCCAAATTAGAAGAGTCTACCACTACGATAGCGAGTTCTGGGAAGTCTTCGTGTGTAGGATTTGTAACAACCTGACTAACAATTTCTTCATCCAATGAATGTGGATAGATGCTGTATGTGCCTGGAAAATCGGTCAATTGATGCTTTTGATCACCAATCTTGAAAGTTCCAATTCTTTTCTCGATGGTCACACCGGGAAAGTTGCTCACTTGCTGACGTAGTCCGGTTAGCAAGTTAAACATAGAACTTTTACCAGTATTAGGATTCCCAAATAATGCTATTTTCATAGGGCAGTTGAGGGAAATATAATCATATTGGTAAACTCGTAACGTGTATGTATTTTGCCTCGTCTAAGCGCAAACTAATCAATGAACCATGCATGCAAATCGCTATAGGATCGCCAAATGGTGCTTTGTAAAGTAATTCGAGCTCCGTTCCAGCCTGCATTCCCATCTCAATTAGTTTATTCGACAAATAGGGATGAGTGATTGATTCAACAATTACTATTTCGCCTAATGTTATTTCGCTAAGTGATTTTAACATGTGCAAATTTACAAATCTAATAGTTGTAAAACCATACCTTCTTTATGGTATAATTATGCCTTGGCTTTTAAAACAAACCGAGCTGTATGCCTTGTCTTTTGCTCAATAACAACAATTTTATCCTTGCAAATTGATTCAATTGTTTCCGTATTGTAATGTCGAATGGTTACTAGCTCGAGATTATCGTTGTACTTAACATTAAAGGTGATTTTTAAGCCACTCAATAGCTTAGGAATTGATACTTTTTTTGCATCTACTAAAATTGAAAAGCTTAAAGCAGAATTTTGCATTAAGTTAATTTTGATCTGCTCTTTTGCTAGTAATTCAAAAATTCCATGGAGATTTTGCTCGTCGATGAAAGAAAAATCTTTCGGTGTAATCGAAAATAATACTTGTTCCTGTTTTATGATGAAAGACGCAATTAGTCCATCGTCTTTGGTCTCTGATTGAATTTCTGTTCCTGCTCCTAGTGGCTCAATAAACGATTTTACAAACAAGGGAATATTTTTATTTTGAAGGGGCTTGATTGTTTTTGGATGAATAACACTTGCGCCATAATAGGATAATTCTATGGCTTCTTTAAAGGATATTTTATCCAGTTTTTTTGTGTTCTGAAAGTATTTTGGATCAGCATTCAACATGCCAGGAACATCTTTCCAAATGGTAACGTTTTCAGCTTCGCAGCAATACGCAATTATTCCTGCCGAATAATCAGAGCCTTCTCGTCCTAAAGTGGTAGTTGATCCATCTGCTGAATGACCAATAAATCCTTGTGTAACAAGAATGTTCGATCCGATGAATGCGGGCTCAATGCTTTTAGAAATTAATTCTTTTGTTGTTTCCCAATCTACATTAGCCTCTTGATAATTAGTGTCTGTGCGAATTAATTTTCGGGCATCAATCCATGAAGATCTGAAGCCCATTTCAATAAGGTATTCATGTACAATATGGGATGATATTAGTTCTCCAAGCGAAACAATTTGATCGTATTCAAAGCCTAATTTATCGGAGATTTTTTCTTCAGATAAGTGCCTTAATCCATCAAAAATCTGGTCGATTACTTGAAATATTTTAAAGTGTTTTTCTCTGAATAATTCACCTAAAATATCATGGTGATACGTCTGTAAATCATTAATTAATTGATGAAATTTTAGATGTTCATTAGCCAATAGACAAGAAAGGATCTCCTCTAGTTTATTGGTGGTTTTCCCCATGGCAGAAACAACAACAATTATTTTTTCTCCTTCATAAAGTGAAAGAATAGCGCCAACATTTTTTACAGCCTCTGGGTCTTTTACTGATGCCCCTCCGAATTTAAAAACTCTCATAATGTTATTAGGCTTAGCTTAATTTTTCGCATAATAATTTTAGTTCATTTCGTGCAGACTTACGACCATATAAAATGGCATAGACCGCATCTAATATCGGCATGTCTACCTGAAATTTTGCATTTATTTCCATAATGCTTTTTGTTGCATAATATCCTTCAGCAATCATATTCATCTCTAATTGTGCGGTTTTTACGGAATAGCCTTTGCCAATCATAAATCCAAAACTCCGATTTCGTGAAAATTTGGAGTATGCGGTTACGAGTAGATCGCCTAAATAGGCACTAGTTTTTGTATCGCGATGAACTGGGCTTACCACATCAATAAATCGTTCAATTTCTTGAATAGCATTTGAAACCAAAACTGCTTGAAAATTATCGCCGTAACCTAAGCCTGCGCATATTCCGCTAGCTAGGGCGTATATATTTTTTAACACGGCCGATAACTCAGTGCCAAATAAATCGTCGGTGGTACTTGTTCGTATGTATCGACACCGCAATAAAGCAGAAACCTGTTCAGCAATTTCAGGTGTTGTACAGCCAATGGTTAAATAGGATAAGCGCTCAAGCGCAACTTCTTCCGCATGACAAGGTCCGCATATAATTCCTATTTTGTCGTATGGCGTCCCAAACGTTTTGTGAATATATCGCGCTGGGATAGCATGGTATTCTGGCACGATTCCTTTTACCGCTGAAAACACAATTTTATCTTTAATTAATTCTGTTGGGAAGTCACTAAAGGTGCTGGTTAAAAAAGCAGATGGAGTTGCTATCACAATGATATCTGCTGCAGAAATAATTTCGCTTAGCTTACTGCTAATTGTTATTTTGCTTAAATCAAATTCTACTCCCTGTAAATAATTAGGATTATGCTTGTAGGCTAATAAATGCTCTATAGATTCCTCGTTTCTGAGCCACCAATAAACATTGTTGCTATTGTTGGTAAATAATTTCACTAAAGCGGTTGCCCAACTCCCGCCTCCAATTACGGCAATTTTGGTAGAATTTAAGGTCATTTATGCTGGGTTAAAATTAAAAAATGGTAGTTGTTGTGGATTCAATGAGACAAGTAAAATTAATTATAATTTATAATTTCTCCGGAATTTAATAATCCAGCAAAAACATCTCGCAATTTTTCTAACTTCAACTTCGAATTGGCATTGCCCTCGATTGCTTCATTTTTTAATTGGTAATACATACTCAAGGATTGACCGAAAAGATCTTGTTCTAATTGTTTTTTTATTTCTATTATTTTAGCATTTACGCCTAATAAATAATGTTCTATTTCCCCTAAGCTCTTCAGTTCGTCCTGAGATAAATTCTCTTTTTCTAACAACTCATGGTAACGGGGCAATAATTCGCCCAGTAAGGAAATAAAGCGATCCAGCTCTTGATCTAGTTGCTTTTTATTGGATTTAAAGTCGTCCATACGTCATGCTTTGATAGCTAAAAGTAACTTTTTTTAATAAACTACAATTCGTTCATTAATTTTTTTTAAAAAAGAGTATTTTACTTTCTATCTAATTCTAGATAAGCTCCCAATCGTTAACATCGTTACCTGCAATAAAGGCCTTGTAATTCATTCGCGTTTTTCCTTCTGCTTGTAATTCTTGAATAGCTATATACCCGTCTGAACAGGGGAAAAGTATGCCGTTTTCTCCTAAGATTAGTTGCTTGCTATCACTTTTAGGAGATTGATTATTAAGTTTTGAAGCCAATAATTTGAATTGAAATTGCTCTTGTTTTTTGCGGTTGTAAAGAATGCACCAAGCAGCTGGGTAAGGAGATAATCCTCTGATTTGGTTGTGAATATCAAGCGATTTGTTGTTCCAATTAATTTCGCAATCTTTTTTGAAAATTTTTGGCGCTTCTGTTGAAACGTTGGTTTCTTGTTCCATTGCTTGGATACCCCCTCTTGAAAGTTGATTGATTGTTTCAAGTAATAATTCTGCCCCTTCATTTTTCAATACATCGTGTAATTCTCCGCAATTCATGTTTTCGCCGATTAACACTTTGCGCTGGTCGATTATTTTACCTGTATCAATAACTTCATTAATATAAAAGGTGGTGACGCCTGTTTCTTTGAGTCCGTTCATAATCGCCCAATTTATTGGCGCTGCTCCCCGAAGCTGTGGAAGTAAGGACGCATGTAAGTTTATTGTTCCCTTGGGTGGTATTGTCCAAATCACTTTTGGTAACATTCGAAAGGCAACCACCACAAAAAGATCTGCTTTGAGCTCCTCTAATTGAGCTGCAAACTGCTCGTCTTTTAAGTTTTCGGGTTGTAAGACGTTCAACGAGTGTTCATTCGCAAAGACAGTAACATCACTTTGTTTAATTTTTTTACCTCGACCTGCGGGTTTGTCCATGGCAGTAACAACACCAACCACTTTATGATGGCTATCCAAAATTGTTTCAAGCGTCTTTACTGCAAAGGATGGGGTGCCCATAAACACAATCCGTAACGGTGGGCAATCACTTATAGAACTTTCTTTTTCCAATTGTAAAAGGTTAAATAAAACAAGGACAAGCCTCCTAAAATACTAAAATAAATATATTCCACGGTCCAAATCCAATAAATATCCCAATTAAATACTTTAATGAAGAGGTAACTAAATATGGAATAACATACTACTGAAATAACTTCGATCAACATGGATATTAAGGTGTTCCCGCTTCCGTGAATGGTTTGAAAATAAACTGAAATTAATCCATAAAGTAAGATGGAACAAGAAACTAATCTAAGTATCCCAGCACTCTTCTGAATATATATTTCTGCGGGATTGATCATGCGAATTAAGGCCTCGGGATAGAGTAGGGCACCATGAAATGTAATGAGTAGAAATCCAAAAGTGAGCAGTTGAATTCTACGTTGAATAATTGGTAATGCGTCAAACTGACCGCTTCCGATGTATTGAGAAATATATGTTTTTGTTGTGCCAGCAAAGCCCCAAATGGGCACAAAGGCAAGAAAATAAATTGCCCTTATATTTTGCGAAACGGTTAGGTCAAAATGTCCTTTTTGCTCTATCCAAGTAAAAAACAAGGTCCAAGTGGCTAGTGCAACAAATCCTTGAATCAGTAATGGACTTCCTA
>CANHOA010000014.1 GCA_947462255.1 Flavobacteriales bacterium
CCGGGCATTCCCATTGTTTCTATGAAAGTGTTGTTAAAAACAAAGACATTTTTGACACAATTATTTCCGACAATGCTAGTTACCCCCTCCCAAAAAGAAATCCCTGAACCTACTTTCTGTAATATGTTATTATAAATAAAAATACTATCTACATTAGGATAATAAACAGTTGGAAAACTACATTTTGTTTTACAATTTTCAAATACTGGATTTGATCCAGTTGAACAAGACCCTTCGTTTGCAATTAAGATTCCATCTCCCGACCAAATAGCTGTTGTATCAGCCAGACAGCCTCGCCAATATTGCGATCCGATGTTAGGTGTATTATAGATCAAGTTTTCATGAAACATAATTTTGGATGAATTTTCATCATAGAAATTCAAATTGTTATCATGTAAATGATTGTTGTAAGCATTACATAGGGTACTATTTTGAAAGTTTAATCCTTCCCCGCGGGTATACGCTACTTCACAATTGTTTACAATACAAGTTGAATTGTCCAATAATTTAATTCCACTGGGCCATTGACAAGGAGATATTGAATTTTCAAACCCAATCCTACTTGCATACAGAGACTTTGAATTTATGATAGATATCGTATCGACTGCTTTGGTCAACATGGAAAAAGACCCAACATGGTCTACCGTCACATGATCGATTAATATATTTCGTTGACGAGGATTTTCTCTTGCAATTAAAAGTCCAATTCCTGAAGAATATTGTAATGTAATATTTTTCACAAAAATATGATCACCGCTCAACTGAAGTAAGTGGCCCGTTGATAAATTGCTCACTGTACCACCAATGATAACGTTACCTATTCCTTCGACGCTAATATCTTTATAGACACTATTATTTTGCCAGTTATTAGTATACTGCTGAAATCCTGATGTGGTCTGATAAAATCCTGGCTTCAACATAATTAAGCCATAAGCATGCCCCCCATTAATTCCTGCAGTTCCCCAAGGCAACATTTGAACAGCGGCAGCAAATGTTTGTAAAGGAGAAGAAAATGTCCCAAGGTTAGAATCGCTGCCTTGAGGATCCATATAAACGGTATCAGTAATTATATAATTCCCAACATTTAGTATGGGTGAGGGAATATTAAATTGGCAAAATACGGGCAAGTAAATAAATACAATTATTGATAAAATCAGTGATTTCATAAGCCTAGAATTTAAATTGATAAGTGGTAGCTTCAACTACCTTCTAAAGTACTTTTTGTGAAGATAATAAAAACTAGATTCAATTACTAATGCGAGTATTAATCAAGTTTAATAGAAAAATTAACTATCTGAAGCAGAGCTAGTTCATGATAGCCGAGACGATGTAAACTATAATTTAGGTTCAATTTAAAATGCACGAATGGCCCTTACTAAAAATTTACTGGTTTTATCGTAATAATTTGAGGGTTTATCATCTTTAAAATCATAAAACCAAGCAGCCATCTCGTTAGATTGGGTTGAGGTCCAATACAAATCCAACACCATAGGTTCTGCATCAACTAGTTGAGTTAAGGCGCGGTCTACTAAATATGAACTCTGTTTAATAGCGGATAATTCATGGAGCGCTGGTAAATACCAGTCAGAATAACCATCATAGCTGTAGTTCGCACAAAGACGAGCAGCAATATACTCAGTGGAATCTGCTTTTAAAATAGCTGCAGTATTCGCCTGTCCATTCCAATTACTTTCACATTCTTCCACATTCAAACCTTTTTGCCCCCACTCCACATCAACAGCGAGGTGAATGACAGATAAAACTAAACCATGTTGAATACCATCTCCCGATTCGTACAAATAATAAATGACACCCCCTTGTGCTCGTTGCCCGATGTGATACGATTGTTTTTGAGCAAGAACAGAGAATGAAATGATACTCAGTAACGCGCAAAAGATTTTTCTCTTCATCTGTTAAAGATACTAAAATGCTCGAACTAAACTAATGCTGCAAAAATTTAATGATTTGATAAAAGAATTACTTCGTTTGAATAAATTGATTGAAAAACTGTTCGAGCGGTCTAGAAACATGGTAAGCATGCAATAATTTATCTAAAAGCTGCTTTTCAAAAAGCAATTCCACTGGATATTCAACATAAAAATACCATTGTTTATTAAAAATTAATGCTTGTTCTTGGGCACTTTCTCTAAAATCAGGATGAATTATTTTGTTTTTTTCACCTCGAACATGGCCAAAAGTAGCTATAAACTCAGGCGCATTAATCAAGTCAGAGAATTGACTTAAATTGCTATAAATTCCTTCACGAACTGCAAATAAATCATCTTTTTCAATTTCATAAACTCCACTATAAAAACGCACATGTTCCGGAGTAAATTCAAAATAAATTCCATTAATGGCTTTACTCTTTTTCCCATTAGGCGTTATAATCGCAGAGCACATCAATTTATAGGGCTGTTTATCTTTCGAAAAGCGTACATCACGATTTATTCGAAAAATACAATCCTTGGCTTGAAGACCAATAAAATCATTATTAAGCAAAGCGATAGAATCAATTGCTAACTGAGTAAATTCCTTAAATGGGAGCTTAACGTTTTTTTCATACCGCGAACGGTTAATATCAAACCAATCTTTATGATTGTTTTGAGATAATTCTTTGAAAAATTGAACGTAATCTGAGTTAAAATAATTCATGAAAGCTGTTTGGGAACAAACATAATAAAAGAAAGAGAAAAAGAGCCTAATAATTTGCTTCAACGAAATAAATGAGTATCTTTGCACCCCTAAATTATTAACCAATAAATTGTTAAATCTTATGAATTCTTACGAAACTGTTTTCATTTTAACTCCCGTTTTGTCTGATGATCAGGCAAAGGAAGCAGTGCAGAAATTCGAAAGCGAGATCAAAACCTTTGGAGGTAAGATCAAGTATTCCGAAAACTGGGGCTTGCGCAAGTTGGCGTACCCAATCCAGAAAAAATCGACCGGTTTCTACTATTTAGTAGAATTTGAAGCGGGCGGTACCGTTGTAGCAGATTACGAACTGATGATGAAACGAGATGAAAGAGTCTTGCGTTTTTTAACAGTGAGAATGGATGCTGACCATGTTACCTACGCAGAACGAAGAAGATCAAAATCTGGCCAATCAGCCACTGCACAATCATAGTACTAACCCAGTAAAAAAATTAACATGTCAAACGATATCCGTTACCTTACCCCGATTAATATAGATATTAAAAAGGATAAATATTGCCGATTCAAGAAGAGCGGCATCAAGTTCATCGATTACAAGGACCCGAACTTTTTGTTGAAATTGATTAACGAACAGGGTAAAATTTTACCTCGTCGAATCACTGGAACTTCTCAAAAGTTTCAAACAAGAGTCAACAAAGCCATCAAGCGTGCGCGTCACTTGGCCATTTTGCCATATGTTGGCGATATGTTAAAATAATCGATTGTATAACAAAAAATAGTATTGAATCATGGAAGTAATTCTTAAGAAAAATGTAGATAAACTTGGATATGCTAACGATGTTGTTAGTGTAAAACCAGGATACGGCCGAAATTTTTTAATTCCGCAAGGATATGCAATTTTAGCTACAGCAAGCGCCAAAAAAGCGCACGAAGATATGATGAAGCAAAAATCTCACAAAGAAACGAAGTTAGTAGCTGAAGCTGAGGAGATAGCAACTAAAATTGCTGGTTTAACAGTAACTATTTCTACGAAAGCTGGAGAGAATGGTAAGATTTTCGGATCTATTAATACCATTCAATTGTCTGAAGCATTGAAAAAAGAAGGTTTTGATATTGACCGTAAATCATTGAAAATAAAAGATGAGCCAATTAAAGAAATTGGCACATTCGAAGCGGAAGCACTTCTTTTCAAAGGGGTTAAACAAAGCTTTAAATTTGAAGTGGTTAGCGAATAAATCGCGATCAAAAAAATATGCTAAGCCTCTAGTTAATTACTAGGGGCTTTTTTTTTACTTACGAAAAAATTGATCTACTTCATCCATTGCCCTAACCCCAAAACGATCATTATGCCATGCCTTTACAGCGTGGCCATTTTCTGAAAGAAGATACGTTGGGAATTCGCCCTTGGTCAGTTTTAGCATCGCCTTTATAGGTTCTCGCACTATTGAATCACCTTTTTTATATAAAGAAACATCCCCCAATTGATTAATTAATCTTTGATACTTTATTTTATCATTCATGTGGTTTCCAATCACTTTTATTTCGAGCTGTATTCGTTTATTATTAAAAAGCATATTCTTTAGCGTAGAAGTGGCTTGAATACAATATGGACAATTTGATAAAACATAAACAGTTAATTGTTTTTTATCAGGGAATCGATTCTCACTTGAAACAGTATACCCAGAATTTGAAAAATCACCTTGATAGATAGGAGAATAAACAAAATAAAGTGAGAATGGCAAAACGAATATTGCCAAAGAAATGATAATCTTTAAAGGCTTTAAAAGCTTAAATTTCTTGTAAAAAATAACTGAAAAGGGAAATCCAATTATAAGAAATAGAATATAAGGAAGTAACTTAGACAATGTCCAAGATAAGCCAAGGGAGGATAAAAATATTTCAAGTGTATTCATAGAAACTAATAAGGGGCTCCTGCCCCTTTATCAAATTTATTGATGAAGTTCAATTATTGAATCTCACAATCAAATGTATCAATTAAATTGGCTGTATCACCCTCATCGCAGGATGTTTTAGCCTTATTTTTTGTACCCGTTATAGTAGTTGATGTGGAACCAATGACAGTTCCTGAAGATCCTGTTTGAGTGCATTTACACGTCCATTCTTTAGAGCAAGAAGATAGAGTAAATACTGCAATACCAGCAATAAAAAATACTTTTTTCATAACTAACTAATTATAATTCTCACAATAGTAAAAATAATTATTGAATCGAACTTAATTATAATCCAAATTATCAAACAACTTCAGCTTTAATTTTTCTAGATAAAAAAAATCTCAAGCGCATTCATAGAAACTAAAAAGGGGCTTCCGCCCCTTTATCAAATTAGTTGATTAAGATCAATTATTGGATCTCGCAATCTTGGGTAAAACCAAATCCTGAACCATCACCCTCATCGCAGGCTGTTTTAACATCATTTTTTTTACCCGTTACGGTTGATGATGAAGTACCAACAATTGTTCCTGAAGAACCTGTTTGAGTACATTTACAAGTCCAATCTTTAGAGCAAGAAGCTAGGGTAAGCAATGCAATTCCAGCAATAAAAAATACTTTTTTCATAAATAAATAATTTTAATTCCCACAATAATAAAAATAATTTTTGAATCGAACTTAATTACCATCCAAATTATCAAACATCTTCTGCTTTAATTTTTCTTGTTTATCCATTTCACTAATAGTTTCTAACTCATTAGTAACATACATGGAATACCATGCAATAGTTGCAGATGGAATTACATCCGTCATGGGAACTAATTCTTCTATAAAAGTAAAGGCAGCCCATTTTAATTTCCTGCCAAACAGAACAAATACTAAAATAGCAGAAATTGGAGCAATTGCAAGATCAAAAATCTCACCTAAACCGGGAATTAAGTACGATAACATTCCCAATAAATCGATCCCCAAGGCGATGAACAATTTGAATTGTTTCTCTTTTTCGAAACGAATCCTAAGGGCATTATCCTTGGAATCAAGCATGGTCTTTTTTCTTGGGTTTGTATTGTTTGTCAAAATTATCTTTTAGTTGAATAATCTCAGAATGCACCTCTTGCACAATGGATTCCACTTCTTTGGACTTCACCCAAGATGCTTCTCCAAAAGTAACATACGCATCAAAAGGCACTAACAAACGCTCGCCTTTTGGCAATACTTTTCCTAGACCCGATATGTAAACAGGAATATAAGGGATGTGCGGATACAAGGTGAGAAGTACTCCAATACCTTTGTGAAATTCCTGCATTTTTTCTGGCTCTCCGCGCGACCCTTCAGGAAATAATATCAATGATTTTCCTTCTGACAGCGCCTTACTCATCTGATCAAGTGGTTTTTCGCCCGCCTCATCCTTCGATCTTTTTATTAGAATGGCGTTAATGAGAAACTTAGAAACACGCGCTTTAATACCAGTGCCTCCGAAATAGTCAGCAGCGGCGATTGGATGTGTATCTGGTAATTGCTTCCAATTAAGAGATGCCATTAATGCCATAGCATCTAAATGACTGTTGTGATTACCCACCAAAATAAATTGTTTCTGCGCCTTTAAAACCCTTTTGTTGATGTATTTTACCCCAACGATTAATTTTAAAAAAAACCGCATGCATCCTAAATAAATGATGCGAAGGGTGAATTTTTTTATCACGCGTAATGAAGGTTATAAACTAAATAGAAGAAGACCGGAGCGGTAATGGCTAATGAGTCCACACGATCCAAAATACCACCATGACCAGGAATGGCGCTACCCGTATCTTTGATTCCAATATCTCGCTTAACTGCCGATACAATGATGTCCCCAATAAAACCAGCAAATCCGACAATGGCGCCTACAAACCAAGACTCCATAGCTGTGAATGGCGTTAAAAACCTCAGGAAATAAGCCATAAAAATGGTACTTACTAAGCCGCCAATAAAACCCTCCCAAGTCTTATTTGGACTAACTTTTTCAATGATTTTATGCCTTCCAAATAATTTTCCCCAAATAAATTGAAACACATCATTCATCTCAGTAAGAAATACAACGTAAAGAAGAAGACCTCTTCCACCGGCATTAAAATTTGGTATTTCAGGCAAAGATAAAAGGTAAGCTAAGTGACTGATTGAAAAGACAGTAAACATCAACTGAGTTGGTAAAATACTCATAGAACTTGAGATCCTAGTGGTATATCCTCTAACAACAAGTATAAAGGGAATCCAAATGAACATAAGGACAGGAATAAAAATGATGAACAAATTAAACCAACCGATATATGCTAGATAATATTGTACTGGAATGGCCAAATAACACCAAATAATCACACCTCGGTCTTCATTGCGCATGTTTGTACTTATACTGGCAAGTTCCCGCAAAGCAACAAAAGAAAGTAAGCCAAAAGCAATAAAAGAAATGATGGGATGAACTACAGTAGCGGTAATGAAAATGGTAGCCATAATCCACCAAGAACGAGTTCTACGCTTTAACTCCGTTGTTTGTTCACCTGGGTATAATCTCCCTAAAATATAGAATATAACCGTTGCCAGAATGAGTATACCAATAATTACCCCAATGATAGAATATACTTCCTTATGCTGTTCGAAACCAATTTGATCAAGGATATTCATATTATTCGAGCTTAATTGATTTTTTCACTCGAATAAAAGTACTCAGTAATAATAGAAGTACAACCACAACAAAAACATAATTCATTATCCACTTTTGTTCTGAAAAAATCGAGAGGAAGATACAAGACAACCCAACAACCAAAGCCCTATCACTTTTTCCCATTGGACCTTCATAACGCCGAACCCCACTAATCGCTTTACCTAAGATACCAGCAAATTCGTTTAAAATGGATAACATTAAAAAAAATACTAATAAAAGGGGTTTAAGCATAAACAGAACCCCTAAAGGGTAGAACATCACAAAATCGGAAAACACATCGCCTACCTCATTTAGAACTTCGCCTTTCTTGCTTTGCATTTGGTAATTACGAGCCATCATGCCATCTAAGGCATTGAGCGCCATACGCAACAGAAGAGCAATTGGCATAATAATCAAAGCCCAATATCCTGGAAAAATGAAAAGGTAAATACCGGTGGCTAATGAAAGCAGAATAGACAAAATAGTAATCATATTAGCTGTTATTCCGAACTTATACAAAAACCTGAGAATAGGCATCAATAAGGCCTGAAATTTTGGTTTTAAATGATATACTGAAATCATAGCTCATCAAATTTAACTAAATGAATCAAATAAACTATATTTTCTTTGACTTCAAAATAAACCATAGTCAAAATATTTTCTAAACATCTTGAATTAAATAAAAGAGATTTTAACACTTGCTAATAAAGACATATTTTTAACTTTGTAAAAAAAGACATTATGGCTAACAATCTATTAAAAGGAAAAAGAGGGATTATTTTTGGTGCATTAAACGATCAGTCTATCGCTTGGAAAGTGGCAGAACGTGCACATGAAGAAGGCGCAATTTTTGTCCTTACCAATGCTCCAATCGCTATGAGAATGGGTGAAATAAATAATTTAGCCACGAAGACAAATAGCCAAGTAATTCCCGCTGATGCTACGAATGTAGAAGAGATTGATCATTTAGTAGCTCAATCAATGGAGATATTAGGCGGTAAAATTGATTTTGTACTGCATTCGATTGGTATGTCGCCGAATGTTAGAAAAGGCAAACATTATACAGAAAGCAATTACGGCTACTACAACCAAACCATGGATGTCTCCGCGATGTCACTTCATAAAACACTCGCTTCCTTATACAAACAAGATGCGATGAACGAATGGGGATCTGTTGTAGCACTTAGTTATATTGCTGCACAGCGTATTTTTCCTGATTACAATGACATGGCAGATGCAAAATCCTTATTGGAATCCATCGCTCGATCTTTTGGTTATCATTATGGTATTAAAAAGAAAGTCCGTGTTAATACCATCTCACAATCACCAACTGTTACTACAGCAGGACAAGGGATCAAAGGCTTTAAAGAATTTATTAATTTTTCAGAGCAAATGTCACCTTTAGGAAACGCATCGGCTGTTGCATGTGCTGACTATTGTGTTTCTATGTTCTCTGATTTAACACGCTATGTAACCATGCAAAATCTATTTCACGATGGAGGATTTTCAAATACTGGCGTAACTCAAGGTGTTATAGAGCGATTTGGAGAAGAATAAGAATTTTTGAGTTTTCTATTTCGTATCACCGATCAAAATCCTAAACAAATTGATAACTAGATAATTAATTTTAATTTCAATAATTATTCTATTTGTCTTTCTTTTTTCCTTGACAAAAAAAGAAACACCACGAAGTAGCAGCGAAGCTAAAAAAGTCAAGGCTCTAAATTTCTATTTTTCCGCCGTGGCGTAAATTTTTACTCCTTTCTGAAACTGAAATTTTTCAAAAATGTTCTTGCAGAAATTTTAAAAATTAACAGTTTTAGTTCAGTATCAAAAACCATGAAATTTAAGGCCAAATATTTACGTCGGGGCGAACGCTAACATTCACTATATAACTCTAATTTCGAAACAATTCTTGAATTTTTCTTAACATCAAATTATCATACAAGTACAATTACGAATATTCAACAAGAATTTATTCAAAAACATAAAAAAAAGCCCTAAAGAAAATCTTTAGGGCTTTTTTGTTGGCCATGAATGACATCTTATCTTAAATTTTGTAAAATCTATGTTGTAAGTAGTAGAAAACCAAAGCGTATGGTTCCTTTCAACTTTAATTCCATCTGATTTAAATACCATCTGATTTAAATAACCTACTTGAATATTAAAATTAGGATTGAATCGCCAACCTAAGGCTGCAATAAATCTATTTTGATCTAATACATTTTTTGCAACACCTTTTCCAAAACCTAAGAATACCTCATCATTTACATTCAAGAAAAGGGTGTTATTCGCCATTTCCTTGCGACTCAAGGGGATATTTACCATCATTCTATATCGAACACGATTTCGATAATTATCTTTTCCTTGCACAAAAGCACCTGAAGAATTAGTCCAATTATCAATTAATCGTTGCTCCATCCGATAGCGATGTTGCATATCAAAACGACCATATTTAGCCTTTAAATTTACCTGTTCCCAAATACGGTTTTCATGTGACTGATGACTAATGGGCTGTTCACCATATTGATAAGAAATAATGGAAGCATATCCAGCCGTAAAGGAGATGTTTGGATTGTGATAATAGTCTAAACCAACCCTAAGTAAAGATTGTTGCCAATCGTTAAAGAAATCAGCTCTTCGCCATTGGTACTCCGTATGGACACCAAATTTCTTGCTGATTTTATGATTCCCCGTATATAAAACCCAAGCATTATTTTGATTTGAAATTATTTTTTGAGCATAGCTCCCTCCTACTATACATAATACGAGGAAAAATATTGAAATTAATTTATTCATGTTATTTCTTCTTTCGCTTTGCGGCTAAATGATGTTTCGATTTGCCTATATTTTTTAATTCCTCAATACCTAGAATGGTCAAGCTACCTCCTTCGGTTGTAAAATCATTTTTTATATGATACAATGTCTCAATAACAGAATGATCAATAAAAACGCAATCAGTTAAGTCCAAAATTACATCATCTGTAAATTTAAATGAATGAATTTTATTTTTTACTTTAATAAAATTACTAAAAACGGCAGCGTTATAAACCGTTATTGTTTTTCCGTGAATTTGTGATTTCGCAGAAAAAAGACTTCTGAATTTTACCCCTCTACCCAAATGTAATAACAATTTTAAAATTATTCCAGCACCAATTCCAATTAACAAATCAGTAGCTAAGGTAAAAATGATGGTCGTAATAAAAACGGCAATTTGATCCGATCCAATTTTTGCCATGTGGCCAAATTCTTTTGGATGCGCCAATTTCCAACCCACGCCAATTAACATGGCGGCTAGAGCAGTTTTAGGAATTAAGTCACTAAATGAAACGGCAAATAATAAAAATAATAAAATGAAAACACCATGAAAGAAATTTGCCCAACGTGTTTTGGCGCCATTATTAACATTAGCAGACGAACGAGCCACCTCACTGATCATGGGAATGCCACCAAGTATACCAGCAAAAATATTACCCGCTCCCACAGCTATTAAGTCTTTATTTGTATTGGACCTTCTTTTGAATGAATCCAACTCATCAATTGCTTTGATGGTTAATAATGATTCTAAGCTTCCAACCAAAGCAAACATGATCACAAATTTTATAAAAGTCCCCGTCTGCGACATTCCTTCAAAACTAACATTCACTCCAATGATGTCTTTGAGTCCTTTTTTAAACTCTAACAAAGGAGAAAAGGCCTCTTGAATAATTACACCATGGGCATTTTTGATTTCTTGAATATTATGCACCCCCAAAAGCATCACTAAAGGAATTGAAACAACTAATACTACAAGTGCCGCAGGAATTTTCTTTAAAAATTTAATAGGAATTAGTGGCCAACAAAAAACGATAATTAAACTGACCAACCCGATTTCGTCAACCTCTTTGTGCTTAAAAATATGAAGAATTGTATTTTTTAATTCAGCTAACAACTCTAGAGGTTCAACCATTGGTTTTCCTGATTCTGTTAAAGGATTCATACCGACAAGAATATGCAATTGCTTACTGATAATGATAATCCCAATTGCGGCAAGCATTCCATGAACAGCAGATAATGGGAAAAAATCACTTAAAGAACCTAACTTTAATAAGCCGAAAATTACTTGAAGAACACCCGCAATTACGACTGCTCCTAATGCTAATTTCCAACCAAGATCTGAATTACCATGACCTAATTCAGAAACAGCTCCAGCTACAATTACAATAAGTCCAGCTGCAGGACCTTTTATCGTTAATAAAGAACCGGCAAAGAAACTGACCACAAGTCCACCAATCATTGCGGTAATCAAACCATAAACCGGTGGAAAATCACTTGCACCTGCAATACCTAAACTTAAAGGCAGTGCCAATAAGAAAACTAAAAAACCTGATAGCGCGTCACTTGAAAAATTTTGTTTCAAACCTTCGAAACCATCTTTTGGCAAACTTTTTTTCATAACTAAAATTTTAGATTAATAAATAAACATTAAGAAGAGCGCTTGGCTACTTCGTGGTAATTTTTAACATGTGGCCCCAAGAATATTCGGGCATAAATTCGAATGGTGGCTAGACCATTTATGATTAAACTTAAAGCAGTAAACAATGCTAATCCAACCTGATGGTAATGGATATGTGAAAAGATTAAATCTTCACCGATAAACGTAGGAGTAATCGGAAATCCAGCAAAACCTAAACAACACAATAGAAAAATCAATGCTGTTTTGGGGTGTTCATAAGCATGTCCGTAAAATTGATTGAGACTGATCCATACTTCTCTTTTTCGAAGGTAATTAATGACCATTAATCCAACAAACCAAGAACCAAGAACACCACTCAGGTACCAAACATGATGCATCCAATCAAAATGCGCATTGAACGAAATAGCAATTGCTATTGCTAAATGATTAAATAAAATCAGCGTCCAACTCTTCCGAACACTGTCTCTTTCCGAGAAGGCTTTGATGGCTATTAGAAAACCAAAAACTGAGAAAAAGAGAGGTAATTGATGCTTGACTTCAATATCAATTTTGTCGCTAAAATAAAGAAGGACAAGACCCAAACTCATCATAAATGCAATGACATAAAAGATATACTTGAAATTCATCCAAGTCCATCTACCCCCAATTCGTTTTATCGGATTCCATAAATAACGATACATCAAACTATCTAAATTCCATTCCTTTAGACTTAAAATGAAGATGGTGTTTTCGATACGTTTAGGCAAAGTATCTTCAAAATTTCTAATTCGTGGTTTATATTCATACAACTGTTCCCTTATCTTATAACTCACAACAGAGGGGGAAATCAACAATTGATACGTTCTCAAAAAGGCATTTCCAGCAATATGAATTAGCGCAATAATTTCTAAGCCAAAAGCTATCTCAATAAAAATCAATCCAATTTGTGCAATAGAAGAATAGGCAATTTGACTTTTAATTGAACTTTGAACACGTGAAATAAAAGTGGCAATTATAGCTGTCAGCGCACCGGAAATAATTAAAATGATCTTAAAAATTGTTTGAAACTCCCAAAATGGATAAGTCCTTAACAATAAAAATGCCCCAATGTGAACCGACAAAGAGCCATAAAATATAGCACTTGAGGGCGTTGGACCTTCCATAGCTCGAGGTAACCAAGAAGAAAAAGGTAATTGAGCAGATTTCGCTGAAGCAGAAATAAAAATCATTAAGGCAATTGCTAACCCAACCAAGGAATTATCCGCCAAATGATGATGTACCAACTCTGTATTATTTATCTTCAGAAAAGAAATGTTTTCATGCCACAAATGATGCGATAACCACATGGCTAATATTAATCCCACATCCCCAATTCTATAAATTGAGAATACTTTTACCGCATTTTTAACAGGAAGATATCGATCACGATAAAATGCTATTAGTAAAAAAGAAGAAATTCCTAGAATTTCCCATCCAATAAATAAGGTTTCAATATTTCCGGAAAAGATGATGATGTTAAATCCTGAGTAAAAGAAAAGAACAGCATTAAAAAAACGTTTATATCCCTCTTCTCTGTGAAGATAATACCTACTATAGACCGTAATAACGAAAGTAATTAAAGATCCTAGAAGCAGGTAAACCAATGTGATTCTATCGACATAAAAATCAATAAAAAAATCATAATTATTGGCTTTATAAATTGAGAATTCTTTTAAGTTTAAAATGGGAGTCCCCTTACTTATCCATAAGATCAAAAATAACACTGCTGCTATAAATTGTAAGCCCACCGAAACAAAAGCAACGCGTGATAAAAGGCGTTCTTGTTTTTTTGGAATCATCACACTTACCATAAATGCAACGATCGGCAGAAGAATAAAGAGGTGAATAAACTTTTCCATTTCTTAATGATTTAATTCCATTACAGGTAAATTCTCGTGTTCCATAGTCAACAAATTCAATAATTCATCGTCTTGAATTGGAGTCAATGATTTCACTATTCCTTCATAGGGTACAAAAGCTCCTTTAATAAATAAATAAGCCTTTTTTTCAATAGGATGAAGCACCACTATTTTAACCCATTCATTTTTAAACCACTCATAAGTTGCAGGATTGATCTGCATAGTTTGTAAAACAACAGCTGGAAAATGTTCTACAATGACCATCAATCGCAAAGGGTCGTGTACTTCAATCATTTGAGATGGAAGTCCCGTTCGTAAATCTCCATCTACACCATTTGCCACACCAATTAATCCCATAACATTATGAGGAAGCTTTGTTCCAGCACCTAACATCTGATTATCAACCCTTGAGAAATAATATTCCAAATTGATGCCACCGCAAACAGGAGCAACTGCATTTAGAATTCCTAAAAGATATTTACCTGTTGGATCAACGGTGTAATCAAAAGAATTTAGAAATGAACGCCTATCTAAAAACAATTCTTGCGTCACTGATCTTCGCCCGACTATGCATAAGGTATTGGTTGCATGATTCAGTTCAGGCCGAGGTTCAAATAAAGATACGGCTCTTAATTTCACCTTTCTGTGCACTTTTTTTAGTGACTTAGAAGAGTCCATAACCACAAAACGACGAGATCTTTCTTGAGAATTTAAGTCTAATGCTTCCAAATAATATACTTTATTTTGTGCATGTAGCATTATATTTTCTGCATTCATTATTCCTTCGTCAAAATAACTCATTTCATCTCGACAGGTATCGTGTAAAATACCTACAAATTGAGTAGCAGTAGGGATTTCAATTCCACGCTTTACTAATTCTTTACGCACCTCATCATGATTTCCTATAAAACTCATTACCCTTGCATTTACAGAACCTGGCCGACCAGAACATGCTCCGCAATCATACCCAGCATAATGCGTATTATTAGCACTGCTAGAACCATGTCCAACAATATATATAAGTGGCGCGAAATTTTTGTTGAGTCCAATACTCATTAACAATCCTTCCAAACGATCGGCCATTTGTTCAACAGTAAAACCAATTTGCAATCCATCCTCTGAAAATTCACCTGCTTTATGTTCAATCGTTAAACATGCAGCAGTATCCATATGTCGAGAAGACGAAACAGATGCCGCATTTTGAATTGGCTTAAAAATGGACGCTAACAATTTCAATCCAGACCAAAACCCAAGCGTATGGGACGCCAAGAGTCCTGGCAACAATCCTTGAACCTTATTATTAAAATGCCATTCTTTTTTTCTTGTACTTGGATTCTCAATTTCTTTAATTA
This sequence comes from Flavobacteriales bacterium, assembly GCA_947462255.1. Lineage (GTDB taxonomy): Bacteria > Bacteroidota > Bacteroidia > Flavobacteriales_D > Crocinitomicaceae > UBA952. Next base: position 14,964 of record CANHOA010000014.1, read on the forward strand.
AAAATCGAGGAGTAATTGGAGCGGGACAAACTTTTGTATAAAAAGGACTGTGCTCGGGCTGAAAATAAAACTCCACATTAAAATGCCCTGCTGTTCCGTAAGTTTCTATGGCAGGATGTAGCTGTTCAATGTGTCTTCTCAAGGAACATTCCCGATCATCAATACAAAAGATAGATTGCAATAAAGGAGTCGATTTATGAGGGACAGATGTCTTTTGAAGCAATCCATTTATCACCTCGTCGTAATAGGTTTTTTCATAAGCATCTTGCCAAATCGCCCGCACAGTTGCTAATTCATTTGGTAACGTAGGGGCAAATAATGCAGCTATGTCTTCCTTAATTCGATAACTAATTGGGGACCAAATTTCACCGAAATAATAATCTAATGCATCAATTTCCAACAACAATTCAAAATGAATAAACTCTTGAAAATCTATCCGCTTTCCATCAAGAAGTGCCTTATCATCTTCAGACAATACGGCCACCATCCCCGACCAACCTGGATGCGAAAATTGTTGATCAAAAAGATAATGCTCAAAGAGCTTTTCTTCTCCAACAACAAGACTTAACAGGTCTAATAGTGAAGTTTCCTCATCATGTAATAATTCGCGTGCATGTTTACCCCTAAAGAAACTTGTCGCACTTGATTTTTCAACTTGTCGAATGGCAGATAAAAAACCATCATTTGAAAAAGGTGAAATCCATGTCGCAATCCCCTGATCTAAATAACTGCTTAATATTCTAAACAAAAGAGGATGCACCATGGCATCCATATCCATGTGAAAAGATGCTTTCCAATGTTTTCGCACATTTTCGATGCGGGGAATTACATTCTCATCAAAAATCTCATTCAACACTTTTTCTTTAATGTGGATTGAATTGTGCTCAATTAATGAGTAATCAAGTGCATTTTGGCTTATTTTCCCCTGTTCGAACAATTGTCGATAATCCGATACTTGCAAGTAGGTTTTATAGCCAAATATTTCATTCGCACGATTCAAGGCATCATGGAATGAGCTTTGCTGAAAAGCATGTAAAGTATTATGATGTATAAAATCTTTGAGTGGGGATTGGGCTGGTAGATGATGCTTTAAATCATGCAAAACCTTATCCAAATCAAAGGAAAGGGTATTTTTCAAGAAGACTATTTTAAATTAGTAACTATTCTAATAAGGGCTATGCCACAATTAATAGTTATAATCTAAATCCTGAAATTTTGAAATTGAATAAATAGAGGTAATGGAAAAAATAAGCCTTTCCTTTCCGTATCCCTAAGGACCAATTTAGAAGTGAAAATAGAGGCCGAATATTCGTAAAACTTAGAATATAAAACAGAAAGGTCAAATTCCTTGTGATTTTCAGCTCCCTCATCATCAGAAGAATTATTGAATTCTTCATCGGACTCTTCATTTTCTTGAATGGGAAATGAAAGATTTTTGGATTGGTCTGAAAAACACTCCGTTTTACTTGATGGCGATGTTACAGCTAATTTATTAACTGCATAGCCATAAAATGAATTGAAGAAAATAGTTATGGCAACTATACAAGAAAGTAATTTGCTAAACATTTTCAATATCATTTAGCAAAACTACTGTTATTTTATTAAATAAGTACAGTTGGATATAAAATTTGCTAAATTCTATATCTTTGTGGCACCATTATAAACGGTACAATTCCTTATGACTAATCAGCCAACACACTACATAGAACAAGAAAATCGCTTCGGCGCTCATAATTATCATCCACTTCCTGTCGTACTGGCAAAAGGAGAAGGTGTCTTTGTTTGGGATGTGGAAGAAAAAAAATACTTCGATTTTCTATCTGCTTACTCAGCGGTTAATCAAGGTCATTGTCACCCAAAAATTGTGGAAGCATTAATTTCACAAGCGCAAGAATTGACGTTAACATCCCGAGCTTTTTATAATGATTCCCTTGGACCGTACGAAGAATATATGCACCAATTATTCGGCTTTGATAAAATGCTACCCATGAATACGGGAGCGGAAGCCGTAGAAACAGCCATTAAAATTTGTAGAAAATGGGCCTACGAAAAAAATAACATCGATGAAAATAAAGCGATAATCGTGGTTTGTGATGGCAATTTTCATGGCCGCACCACTACCATCATTTCATTTTCCAGTGATCCAGACTCCAATAAAAATTTCGGGCCGTATGCTCCCGGTTTTATTTCCATACCTTATAACGATATTGCAGCATTGGAACAGGTGCTAACACTACCAAATATTGCTGGATTTCTGGTTGAACCAATTCAAGGTGAAGCAGGTGTTTATACCCCATCAACAGATTACATCGCTAAAGCACATCAATTGTGTAAAAAAAATGGTGTCTTATTTATTGCGGATGAAATTCAAACAGGCATCGCTCGCACAGGAAGTCTTTTGGCTGTATGTGGGAATTGTACCTGTGAAAGTCAATGTGAAAGACAAGCAAGCTACGTAAAACCTGACCTTTTAATTTTAGGAAAAGCGCTTTCTGGTGGCGTCTATCCCGTTTCTGCTGTGTTAGCAGATGATGAAATCATGATGGTGATACAACCAGGTCAACATGGTTCCACATTTGGGGGAAACCCAATCGCAGCCAAGGTCGCAATTGCTGCATTAGAGGTGGTAAAAGAGGAACAGCTCATTCAAAATGCACGCGTATTAGGAGATTTGTTCCGACGGGAAATACAGCGAATTATTGATAAAAACGATCTGTTAGTGCTCGTCAGAGGAAAAGGCTTACTCAACGCAATTGTCGTAAACGATTCAACTGAAAGCTCCACTGCATGGGATATTTGTGTCGATTTAATGCACAATGGATTATTAGCAAAACCAACTCATGGAAACATCATTCGCTTTGCACCACCCCTTACCATTACAGAAGTACAATTGATGGAATGTATTGCAATTATTGAAAAAACGATTCTTAACTTCATAAAAAAATAATTATTTTGGGAGAGAAAATAAAATTCGGAACTGATGGATGGCGCGCAATAATCGCAGATCAGTTTACAGTAGAAAATGTAGCACGTGTCGCTGAGGCAACTGGCTTATGGTTATTAAAAAATTATTCGTCCCCAAAAGTGGTGATTGGTCACGACTGTCGTTTTGCGGGTGAATTGTTTACTGAAACGGTAGCAAAAGTGTTTTTAACACAAGGTATTCCTGTTAAAATGGCACGTGGTTTTGTTTCTACACCAATGATTTCATTAGCCGCTTTTCAGCTTGAATGTGAAATCGGTGTGATTATTACTGCAAGTCATAACCCTCCTAGCTATAACGGATTTAAACTGAAAGCATTCTTTGGTGGACCACTATCACCCGAAAATGTGCAAGAAGTTGAAGATATTATTCCTGATTCATGTAGCGTTGATTATAGCAAAGTTTCAATTGAAAATGCTATACATTCAGGCCAACTAGAAATTGTGGATCTCGAAACACGCTATGTGGAACATGTAAAGAAGAATTTTGATTTAGATGCCATTAATCGTTCTGGGCTAAACTTAGTATATGATGCAATGTATGGCGCTGGACAGCTCGTTATGCCAAGGATTTTACCTAATGTTAAGCTCCTGCATTGCGAATACAACCCAACTTTCATGGGGCAAGCGCCTGAACCGATCGCGAAAAACTTGAAAGGACTAGAAGAATATATTGCGCTAAACCCAGGTATTCATTGTGCTTTAGCAACTGATGGTGATGCTGATCGCATTGGATTATATAATGGAAGTGGGGAATTTATTGATTCACACCACATCATCTTATTATTAATTCATTATTTGTTTAATTACAAAAAATTAACGGGTAAAGTAGCCATTGCTTTTAGTGTTACACCTCGTGTTGAACAACTTTGCGAACATTATGGGCTTGAGGTAGAAATAACCAAAATAGGCTTCAAGGAAATTGCATCGATTATGATTCGAGAGGATGTGCTGCTTGGAGGAGAAGAATCTGGAGGAATCGCTGTAAAAGGACATATTCCAGAACGAGATGGCATCTGGATGGGATTAATTATTTGGGAATTCATGGCCCTTTCTGGCAAAACATTAGACGAATTAATTGATGAAGTTTATGCGATTGTAGGCGCCTTCAAATTTGAACGAAGTGATTTGCATATTACAGAAGAATTAAAACAAAAGATCATAGCAAATTGCAAGGCAGACAACTATAAATCCTTCGGGAAATATAAAGTTCGTAATATAAAAACTACGGATGGATTCAAATACTTCTTCGACGACGAAAGATGGGTCATGATAAGACCTTCCGGAACCGAACCAGTACTTCGAACCTATGCAGAAGCTCCTACTTTAGCAGAGGTAAGGGAAATCCTTAAAGCGACAGAAGAAACTATTTGCAAGTAATTGCAATTAGTAATAATTTATTTTATTTAACCTCTATATAAATCTATAAACTATTTTAACCATGCGTTTCTTATTCTTATTACCATTTATTGCCATTCTTTTTGTTTCACAAAATGCAAATGGACAAAAAGTTATTTCAGGTGTAACCTTCTTTTCTGATATGTATTTAGGCGGAGAAAAATTAACCATAAATGGTGGTGGGCTTCGAGAAAAATATTTTATTGATTTGTATGTTGCTGCACTTTATATCAAAAAGAAAACCAAAGAGGCATCAACAATTATAAATAATGATGAACCAATGGGAATTACAATAAAATTGGTTTCGAATAGTGTAACGAAAGAAAAATTTATTGAATCTGTTAATGAAGGCTTTAAAAATGCAAGTCATGGAAAGGCTACTAAAGAAGAAATAACCAAATTCACTAGTGCCTTTATTTTAGAGTTTAAAAAAGGGGATATAATTAACTTTAAATATACAACTGAAAGTGGTGTATTAATCGAAAAAAATGGTGTAAAACTCACAACAATACCTGGACTAGATTTCAAAAAAGCACTCTTTTCTATCTGGTTAGGAAAAATACCAGCCGACGAAACCCTTAAAAATGGCATGTTAGGGAATTGATTCCATTGCATAAATAGCCCGTTTGTTGATTATAGAACCTATAAATCAGTTGCGAAAACGATCGTTTTTTTTATCCTAATCCAACATCCAATATCATCATAACTAAAAATCCGCCGATAAATCCCATTACGGCGACATCGGTGTATTTATCTCGTTGGGTTTCTGGAATCACTTCTTCGACAACTACAAAGATCATGGCTCCTGCAGCAAAGGCCAAAGCATAAGGCAAGATTGATTGCATATAAATTACAGATACTGCTCCAATAACACCAGCAATTGGTTCCACAATGGCAGAAAGTTGTCCGTACCAAAAACTCTTAAATCGACTCGCTCCTGCCCTGCGCAAAGGCATCGCCACAGCAAATCCTTCGGGAAAATTTTGGATCGCAATACCAATTGTTAAAGCTATCGCTCCAGCATAAGTTGCTCCTTCCATGCCATTCGCTGCAGCACCAAACAAAACACCAATTGCCAATCCTTCTGGAATATTATGAAGTGTAATGGCTAATACCAATAACGTTGTTTTATGCAGCTGTGTTTTTACTCCCTCAGATTCATTCTCATTAAAATTAAGGTGCAAGTGGGGTAATAGTTTATCCAATCCAAAAATGAAAATGGCACCAAGTGCAAAACCCAATGCAGCAGGAAATACTTTTACAAATCCTTCTCCTGGACTCATTTCTATAGATGGCGCGAGTAAACTCCAAAAACTTGCCGCTACCATAATTCCCCCTGTAAATCCAAGCATGCCATCTAACATGCCTCGATGCATTGATTTGATGCCAAAAACCATTGCTGCCCCTGCAGCAGTAACAAGCCATGTAAATGTTGTGGCTAATAATGCTGCTAAAACAGGGTGGATTTGGGAAAACCAAGATATAATTGCCTCCATCCTCTTATCAATCTAAATTAATTTATAGTGCTAATTTCGCAAAAGTAATTCAATTCCGTATATTTGAATCCAATTAAAACTATTTGTATGAAAAGTATTTTGATTATTTCCTTACTATTTATGCTAGGCATCACCTTAGGATGCCAAAAACAAGATGATACGATCTATCGTGTTTATGTTTCCCTAAATGGTCAACCTAAAGTAAATGCCAAAGTACGGATCTATGGTGTTAATTCCGTTAACCCTCCTGCTATCGATTTAACGGAATATACAGATGCCAATGGTTTAGCTGAGTTTAATCTTAACGACTATATAAAAGCCGGTTCATCTGGTGGATTAACCATTGATAATTATGTACACTTACTAAAATTTGGACCCGTGGATACGGTAAAAACAGTCTTTGTTGAAGGTTTTAAGACCACTAAACAAGAATATAAATTTTAAGCAAAGTATACTCAATAAATAAGCGTTTCTTCTAACTTTGTCAGACCTATTCTACCAGCATGTCTCAAAAATTAACAAGCCGTTCGGAAGACTATTCCAAATGGTATAATGAATTAGTAAATCGTGCAGATCTCGCAGAGCATTCAGATGTTAGGGGATGTATGATCATAAAACCCTATGGCTATGCCATCTGGGAAAAAATGAGGGATATTTTAGATGTTAAATTTAAAGAAACTGGTCACCAAAATGCCTATTTTCCTTTATTTATTCCTAAATCATACCTCAGCAAAGAAGCAAGCCATATTGAAGGATTCGCGAAAGAATGTGCCGTTGTAACCCACTATCGATTAATGAACGCTCCAGATGGCAGCGGCGTTGTTGTTGATCCAAGTGCAAAATTAGAGGAAGAACTAATTATTCGGCCAACTTCCGAAACAATCATTTGGAATTCGTATAAAAATTGGATTCAATCGTACCGTGATTTACCGATTTTAATTAACCAATGGGCAAATGTTGTTCGATGGGAAATGCGTACTCGATTATTTCTAAGAACAACTGAATTCTTGTGGCAAGAAGGGCATACTGCACATGCAACCAAAGCAGAAGCAATTGCTGAAGCTGACCAAATGTTGCACGTTTATGCGGATTTTGCAGAAAACTATATGGCGATGCCTGTGCTCCTTGGACGAAAAACAGAAAGTGAACGTTTTGCAGGCGCAGAAGACACACTTTGTATTGAAGCCTTAATGCAAGATGGTAAAGCCCTGCAAGCTGGGACTTCTCATTTTTTAGGCCAAAATTTTGCGAAAGCCTTTGATGTAAAATTTGCGGACAAAGAAGGGAAATTAGATCACGTTTGGGCAACTTCTTGGGGTGTGTCAACACGTTTAATGGGTGCCTTAATTATGACGCATTCCGATGATGAAGGCTTGGTTCTTCCGCCATCATTAGCTCCAATTCAAGTGGTTGGAATTCCTATTTATAGAAATGATGACGAATTGAATGCCATTACTGAAAAATTTATCACCTTAGGAAAATCACTGAAATCGCTAGGAATTTCCTTTAAATTTGACAATGACGACAACAGAAGGCCAGGATGGAAATTTGCAGAATATGAGTCTAAAGGTGTTCCAATTCGACTTGCAATGGGTCCTAGAGATTTGGAAAATGGCAACGTGGAATTAGCAAGACGCGACTTAAAGACAAAAGAAATTGTTGCTTTTGATGGAATAGAAAGCATGATACAAAAAGTATTAGATGCCATTCAAGAAAACTTACTGCAGCGATCAAAAGATTTTCGCACTGAGCACACATATAGTGTAGATTCATACCAAGAATTCAAGGAAAAAATTGATGCTGGTGGATTTTTTATGGCGCATTGGGACGGCACAAAAGAAACCGAAGAAAAAATTAAAAACGAAACGCAGGCTACTATTCGTTGTATTCCATTGGACTTTATCCATGAAGAAGGAAAATGTATGGTAACAGGGGCACCTTCTAAGGGAAGGGTCGTTTTTGCAAAAGCATATTAATCATTGTCCAAATTTCGTTTCAAGGAATTCTCCATTCAACAAGATATCAATGCGCATAAAGTTGGCACAGATGCCATGCTGCTTGGCGCTTATATCGATGCTTCTAAGCAATCTTTAGGCTTAGATATCGGCGCAGGAACAGGGGTATTATCCTTGATGCTTGCACAAAGAAATCCCAATATTCAAATTACCTGCATCGAAATAGATAAAAAAAGTTCGGATGAATGCTCAGCAAACATTATGGAATCTCCATGGTCTAATCGGATTCATTTAATTAACCATGACTTTATTGAGTATCAATTTACGCAAAAATTCGACCTTATTTTCACCAATCCACCCTATTATCTTACGGATAATTCATCCAACGAATCCAATGAAAGAACCAAGCATATTACACCTGAATCATTGCTAAGTTGGTTGAATAAAATTGCGGAGCTACTGACAACAAAAGGGGAATTTTGGATGATTTGGCCTAGTGAAACGAGTCAAAAAATTATTGAGATAGCTCATGATTCAGATCTCCATGTTGCAAAAAAAATCGCTATTTACAGCAAAATAAATAAGTTGTCAAGGAATATACTATGCTTTAGTAGGGAGAAAAAAGAGGCGTTTAATGACGAACAATTAATCATTCGTAATCATGATAATTCCTACTCAGATGCCTATCGTAGTTTAACCTCCGATTTTCATTACACAGAATTTTAAGCCATCCTGTTACTTAAAAAATCGTACTTTTGTGAATTAAAAGGGAAAAATGAAAAAAGGATCAAAAATATACAGCATTTTGCACTTTAAATGCCCTAAATGTCACGAGGGTCGTTTTTTTATTTCAACACCTTACCGCCTTAAAACAACAGGAGACGTATTAGAAACCTGTGAAAAATGTGGAAATAATAATATGCTAGAGCCCGGGTTTTACCAAGGAGCAATGTATGTTTCTTACGCACTTGGAGTGGCTCTTTTTGTAAGTATTTGGGCTGGAACAAGTTTATTTACACCAGACATGCAGTCGTGGCTTCAAATATGCATTGTCGCGATTTCAGCGATTGGATTAAGTCCGTTACTCTATTCACTATCTAAAATTTTGTATGCAAATATTTTTATAAAATATGACCATAAAGCATTGGCGAACCACATGAAACAATCATAGGACCGTTCAAATTAGAGAAAGTAATTCCAATTAGACAAATTGGTGAAGGAGGAATTTCAATTGATCAAGAAGGTAATTTCAATTTTAAATAATTACTTCTTTTCCGTTAACATAAATTCAGAGGTCTGATGAAAGGTAATGTCTGGATAATCTTGCTCAGCCATTGACAACAGGAAAGGAGTTTCAGCTAAAAATATCAAATATCCATCTTTATCACTTGCCATACTAGACGATTTTGCGCGTTCAAATGCAAGTAGTTTTTCCGGTTTTTCAGCTGTTACCCAACATGCCTTAAAGAAATTTCGATGAACAAATCGACAATTCGCGCCATATTCATGAATTAATCGATAATTAATCACCTCAAATTGAAGTTGTCCAACCGTTCCAACAATTTTTCGATTTCCAGGCTGCTGAATAAATAATTGAGCTACTCCCTCATCAATAAGCTGCCGAATTCCTTTTTCTAATTGCTTAGATTTCATTGGATCTAAATTCTCTAATTCTTGGAAAATTTCTGGTGAAAAGCTTGGTATTCCTTTGTAGATGAATTTTTCGCCTGAACTTAAGGTATCGCCAATTTTGAAATTCCCAGTATCGTAAAGCCCCACTACATCACCAGGATATGCCTCATCAATGATGCTCTTATCTTGGGCTAAAAAGGAGGTTGGGTTTGAAAATTTTAGTTTTTTATCTAAGCGCACATGATAATAAAACGTGTTTCGTTCAAATTTTCCTGAAACTACGCGTAAAAAAGCAATTCTATCACGGTGTTTAGGATCAAGATTTGCATGAATCTTAAATACAAATCCCGAAAACGCTTCTTCATTGGGTTCAACGCGCCGAACATCTGTATCTCTTCCAATTGGAGAGGGAGAAATTTCGCAGAAGGTATCTAGTAATTCTCTGACACCAAAATTATTAACAGCTGAACCAAAAAATACCGGAGCAATATCGCCCGATAAATAGTCTTCGCGTTTAAATGGGTCATAAATATTTTCAACTATATCTAATTCTTCACACAATTCAGCTGCTGCTTTTTCTCCAATAGTAGCCGCTAATTTCTCATCCTTTACATCCGAAATTTCCAATACCTTTTCTTCAATTTTTGTTTTATTTGCTGAAAATAAATTCAAACTTTGTTGATAGATATTATAAACTCCCTGAAATCGATCCCCCATTCCGATCGGCCAAGTAAGTGGTCGAACTTTAATCGCCAAGGTCTGTTCTAATTCATCTAATAAATCAAAAGCCTCTTTACCATCGCGATCCATTTTATTAATGAAGACAATCACTGGGGTTTTGCGCATTCGACAAACTTCCATTAGTCGCTTGGTTTGCTCTTCCACACCATTCGCGCAATCAATTACTAAAATCACGCTGTCAACAGCCGTTAATGTACGAAAAGTGTCCTCTGCAAAGTCTTTGTGACCTGGCGTATCTAAGATATTGATTTGCTTATTTTTATATTGAAAAGCCATCACAGATGTCGCAACGGATATACCGCGTTGCTTTTCAATTTCCATAAAATCGGAAGTGGCCGTTTTTTTAATCTTATTATTCTTAACTGCCCCAGCTGTTTGGATTGCACCACCAAAAAGAAGTAATTTCTCCGTTAAGGTTGTTTTACCAGCATCAGGATGGGAAATAATCCCAAACGTTCTTCTCTTCTCAATTTGTACTTGATCACGCATGCATTATAGTGGTATAAAAAAACCGCTAGTTGCGGTTCTTAAATAGTAAGTCTAAAGGATTAACTTAAATTATTTCGCTCGAATTGAAATGAAATTCTCCTTCAATTTGGGCGTTTTCATCCGAGTCAGAACCATGAACAGCATTCTTTGCCTTACTTTCAGCAAACGACTTTCTAATTGTTCCTTCTGCTGCATCTGCAGGATCAGTAGAACCAATTAATGTTCTGAAATCAGCTACAGCATTGTCTTTTTCTAAAATTGCAGCTACAATAGGACCAGAAGTCATGTACTCAACCAACTCCATATAAAATGGGCGTTCTGAATGCACCTCATAAAATTTCATCGCTTGTTCCTTGCTTAACTGCGTATATTTCATCGCTTTTATCGTAAAGCCCGAATGAATAATTAAGTCAATAATCTTTCCCATATGCCCATTTTCGATAGCATCTGGCTTTAACATTGTAAAGGTTCTATTTGTCGTCATTTTTTCTAAATTTGAGTGCAAAGATAAGTAATTAAAAAAAAGTTTACTTTTATTTCTTTAATCATTTAGTGTATGGCGCCAATTAAATTTATGTTTATTATCCTCACAGCATCTTTATTATGCTGCTGCAGCGAAACAAAAACTAAAAAGGTGAAAAAACCGCGAATTGTCCCAAGCTCAGAAACAACTACAACTCCCCCAATTAATAAAGTAGACTCAGCGGAAATCACAAAGGAAATACCCAAAAAAAAAACGAGAAAAATAAACCCTCGAGAGAAAACTGAAAAAAAGAACGATACCCTTACTAATGAAGAAATTATACGTGACAACAAAATCCCTGCTATTTGGGAACAAACCTTTTCAAGCAACAAAAAATGGATGGAATTATATGACTTAAGCAAAGCGTCATTTATTACAGGGTGGAGAAATGAATTTGACGCTAAACCAAGCACGCGCATTAACGAATACGAACTTGTATTTGCCTATCGCAGAAGAATGGAAAGTACCTTTAATAAATCTCCTGAATTCATCGAATTCAGCGTACAACGTTTTTCAAAAGATGCTGATTTTTTATCTTTTATTAAGTCATTTCCAATACAAGTGAAACCAGACTAGTTTGCTTTTCTTTTGTTCGCAAATTCAACAATTATTCCAATAGTTGGCTGTACAATTCCGGAGGTGTTTTCAACAAATTTGGCCTTATATCGAGTCGCATCGTTGGGGTCTTCGATGGGAGTTCCATTATTATCGGTTTCTACCAAAAGAATGGGAGCTAATTTGGCTTTAAATCCGTAGGCATTTTGAATGTCTAAATAAAAATTTAAATTCATCCTATTCAAAAATATTTTCTTGTCGACTCTTACATTAAGCTGATGAAAACTCGATTCTCGTTTCGTATTTAATGCATTGTAATCCAAAATACCAAAGCCATTTATGTCCCAGTTTTGCTTTAAGGTTGAAGTTTCTACATCATAAGGTGTATAAGGTGATCCACCTGAGAATAACCACCTAAATCCTACTTCCCAACCTTTCTTAAAGCGCTTTCCTCCTGTAAAAGAAACGATGTTTTTGCTATCCCAAGCGGTTGGCACATATAGGTTATTTTTATCCTTGAATTCCGAAACAACAAAAGTGTAGGCCAGAATAGCATAGAACCCTTTAAATAGTTTCTGTTGATATAAAAATTCTGCGCCATAGGTCCGCCCTTTCGAATTGGAAGAAACGGCTTCATTACCAACAATTCCAAAATCAGAACCAACATTAGCAAGCGATATTGAATCCTTGATTGAAAATGGGTATTTATCGTATTTCTTAAAGAAACCCTCAAGGGTGAATCGAGAATTTAATTTCGTTAAATATTCCGCGCCGAACACAAAATGATCGGCCTGAATGTAGGTGAGGTTATTTGATTTATTAAATAAATCCCCCGACATATCTCTGTAACCCAAAATTGTATAAGAAGGAAGTTGATGATACCTTGCAACGTTTGCATTCAAGGCAAAAGAAGGGGTAATTCGATAGTTAATGGAAAAACTCGGTGATAGTTGATTGAATGGATTCATCATTCCAGTTGAATAATTACTGATGTCGCTCCGGATTCCAACGGAAAGATTCACCTTTTCACCAAAAAAACCTTTGCTGAGTTGCGAGAACAAAGCCGCTTTGCTCATGAATAAATCCGATTTAAAATCGATAGTAAGTGGATTGCCTTGAACAGTAATTTTATTGAATGTTGAATTGAAATACCGCGCGTATTCATACCCCAAACCTACATTCCACTTCCATCCGTTATTTAAGTAAGTATGCTCCATTCTTAGCTTATTCTCTGCTTCAAACGAACTGTAATCCTGTAACTTATTGGCTTCGGTTTCAATAAAATCCTTGTACCTTGACGAAGTATTATTCAACATGTTTCTACTCAAGACGATCGTTTGAACACTGTTTTTAGAGGTATGACTGTAATTAATGCCTAGTGTGTAATTCCATTGTTTTTGTAGCGGTAAATTACCCAAAATGAAATCATTGTATTCTCGCTGAATGGTATCGGTGATGTTGTCATTCACAGTAGTATTTAAACGAAAGTCATCGATGGCGCCCAGACCAATAAAGGAGATTTTGTTTTTGTCATTTAGTTTTACATTCACTTTGTACTGAAAATCGTTGTATGTCGGTAAAATGGGCAACTTTAAAGCTGCAAATAGGAATTGAAGGTAAGAGCGTCGGGCTGAAAAGATAAAATTGACCTTTTTTCCAATTGGTCCATCAAAAGTAAGAGCTGCATCACTTGAACCTAAAGCGAAGTTAGTAATCAAACCATCTTTATTCCCATCTTTTTGCTTAAACGATATCACGCTACTCAAGCCATTGGCGCGATTAGCAGGAAAAGCACCCGAATAGAAATCTACCTCTCGGATAAAATTCACATTTAATAGACCGACTGGTCCACCGCTGCTTCCTTGCGTAGCAAAATGATTAATGTTTGGCACTTCAATACCGTCTAAATAAAACTTATTTTCTCCTGGCGAGCCCCCTCGAATAATAATATCGTTTCTAAATGTAGCCCGAGAAGCAACTCCTGGAAGTGCAGCAATAACTTTACTTACATCTCGATTTGCACCAGGCAAACGTTCGATTTCGGTTGCATTGAGCGACTTCAATGATAAAGGGGATTCCACATTTCGCTGAAAACGATTGGCACGAATAGTCACTTCCTTCTGTTCAATTACAATCACTTCTAAAAAGAAATCTAAATCGATCGACCGTGCATTGGTAACCGTTATCTCATTAATGATTTGGTCTTTAAACCCAGGAGAAGAGGCCTTAAACGAATATACTCCAGGGGCAATTCCTTTAATTTCGTAACTACCATCATCAGAAGAAATTGCTCCTATCTGCTGATCCAATAACTGTATTTTAACCAATGGTAATCCTACATTTGAACTTGCACTAACAACTTTTCCACGCACAATACCAACCTGACTTTGAACGTAACTTATTAGAAATAGGAAAGATACGATGAATAAATATTTCATTAGATAGATTTTAAATTCTTTACAAATTGAACAAAATTAGAAAGGATTTGTTCTCCATATTTAGTTAAAACTGATTCTGGGTGAAATTGAACACCAAATAGCAATTCGTCTTTCGATTCAATTGCCATGACAACACCGCTTGCTGAAATTGCGCTTACGAATTTATCTTCGAGGCCTTCAACTTTCCAACTGTGATATAATCCCACATTGATCTTTTCTGGCAAACCTTTAAAAAGTTGTCCGCTAGAAATTATATTTATTGTTTCCATTCGACCATGTTTCACCTCAGATTGATTTACTAATGTCCCACCAAGTACCTCAGAAATAGCTTGCATTCCCAAACAAATGCCTAAAATCGGTATGCTATTACGACATAATGTAATTACGGAAAATATGTTTTTTTTCTCAGATGGTAATCCCGGACCAGGCGACAATACCACGCAATCGTAATCATGAAGAAGAGCAAGATCTACCTTATCCTCGAGAATTACATCCACCTCACAGCCAAGATTCACAAAATAATGTTGAATATTGTACGTAAATGAATCGTAAAAATCTATTAATAATACTCGCATCTTCCACTTTTGTTTTTACTTTGCAAAAGTACAAAAGAGATTAAACCTAAAATATGGATAAAAAAAAATTCTTTATTCCTGGAGCACCGCCTCCAATCGGACCCTACTCTCCTGCCCTTTTAGTAAATGATACACTTTACATAAGTGGTCAAGTACCCATAAACATAGAATCAGGTAATTTAATCACTGAAAATATCGAATTAGCAACACACCAGGTACTACGAAACATTAAAGCTCTCTTAGCTGAGGCGGATATGACCTTGGAAAATGTGGTTAAATGCACTATTTTTATGACCGATTTAAATGAATTTCAAAAAATGAATGCTGTATACGCTAGCTATTTTGAAGGAGTAGCCCCTGCGCGAGAAACGGTGGAAATTTCTAGATTGCCCATGGATGCTACGATTGAAATTTCCTGTATTGCCATAAAATGACCAATAACATAAGCCCTGAAATAGACGTTTCTATTATTATCGTTAATTATAACGTAGAATATTTTCTGGAACAATGCTTGAATTCAGTCATGCTTGCCGCCAAGAATGTAAACTGTGAAGTAATTGTAGTCGATAATAATAGTTCAGATGGCTCCAATGAAATGCTCAATGCAAAATTTCCAAAAGTCCAAGTAATTCAAAACAGCGAAAATGTAGGGTTTTCAAAAGCAAATAATCAAGGCATAAAAATAGGTAAGGGAAAATATATTTTATTACTAAACCCAGATACGGTAATCGATGAGCAAACGCTAACTAAGATTACGGAGCGGATGAATGCCGATGATCAGATTGGCGGATTAGGAGTAAGAATGGTGGACGGAAAGGGTGTTTTCTTACCAGAATCAAAACGAGGTTTACCAACCCCTATGGTAGCTTTTTATAAAATTTTTGGCCTCTCATCAATCTTTAAAAAATCGAAACGTTTTGGGCGCTATCATTTAAGCTATTTAGATGAGTTTGAAGAAAATGAAATTGATATTCTCAGCGGTGCATTTATGTTTATGCGAAAAGAAGTACTCGACAAAATAGGACTTCTTGACGAAGCATTTTTCATGTATGGTGAAGACATTGATTTATCCTATAGAATTCAAAAAGCAGGGTACAAAAACCTTTATTTTCCCCAAACAACTATAATACATTACAAAGGAGAAAGCACCAAAAAAAGCTCCGTTAATTACGTCTTTGTCTTTTACAGAGCTATGATTATTTTCGCCAAAAAACATTTTGGCCAAAAGAATGCCTTTCTTTTCTCCACTGCAATTAATACTGCAATCTACATTAGAGCTGCTTTAGCGATTGCAAAACGATTGCTTAGCTTTCTAGCACCCATTTTATTCAATACTACGGTACTTCTTTGTGGCTTATTTGCACTAACCAATCAGTGGCGAATTAGAAATATTTCCTTTCCAGATGAAGCATACTATTTTTTAATTCCCGGCTATTTTGCGATTTGGTCGCTGAATTACCTCATCTTGGGGGCTTTTGATGAGCCAGTAAAACTAATCAAACAATGCAAAGCCATTATCATTGGCACTATTATCATTCTTGTGTTTTATGCCCTGCTGCCAAAAGATCTTCAGTTTTCTCGACTTTACATTTTAATTGGGGGCCTTTGGTATTTCTCTTGGCTGATTCTGAATAAAGCCTTATTAAATTTATTCTCTGGAAAAGGACTAAGCCTCAATCGATCAACTAAACGGAGATTTTTAGTCGTGGGTGACGAAAATGAATTTCACCGTGTAAAAGGAATTATTGAACAAAATTTTCAATCAATCGATGTGATCTACCCCTTGGCTACATCAGAGTCGTTCAAAGAATCCATTGGCGATATCCGCCAAATTGAACAAATAATTCACGACAAAAAAATAGATGAAGTTATTTTTTGCGCCAAAAATATTCCCGCTGGAAAGATAATTGAACTAATGACAGCGATCAAAATATCCGATATCGATTTTAAAATTGCTCAACCAGATGCCCAATTTATTATTGGAAGCAATTCAATTGATGCCGCTGGAGAAATGTATGTATTGAACATTAATGCACTTAATAATCCGGGCAGTCTACGATCTAAACGTTTGTTGGACGCATCAGTTTCTATCCTTTTTCTTTTGATGTATCCGTTGCTATTTATAGGATTTAATAAGAAAATAAACCTGCTGTACAATCTAGTTGATGTGCTCTTTGCGAAGAAAACCTTGGTGGGGTTTTGCGAAAATGAAAAAATGATTGATTCCCAATTACCTCAATTAAAAAAAGGAGTGTTGAATTTGATGGACGACTTTGAAAATTTAGACTCCAGCAATATCGATAAAGTTAACTTAATTTATTGCCGAGATTATACTCTATTAAAAGACCTAAAATTAATACTAAAACATTGGAAAAAATTAGACAGAAGAACTATATAATCTTTGATTTACTAAGATTTTTTACCTAATTTTGCCCTCAATAATAGTAAAAAGAAATGGCTGAAATAGAAATCAGGCTACCAAAAATGGGTGAAAGTGTTACGGAGGCTACCATAACCAACTGGTTAAAAGTTCCTGGTGACAAAATTGCACTCGATGAAGCACTGGTTGAAGTTGCTACAGATAAAGTTGATAATGAACTACCATCGGAAGTAGCAGGGACCTTAGTAAAATGTTTTTTTGAAAAGGATCAAGTTGCACAAGTCGGCGACGTTATTGCAATCATATCAACGGATGGACCATCCGAAAATGTAGTGATTTCAAAAACAGAAACGGCAGTAGTTCCAACAACTGAATCCCCTCAGGTAAGTAATGCCCCACAAATAGACAAAACTCCTGAACAACCAATTACAGCTGCTTCGAGCGCTCAAGCGCCTCTTGGAGAAAAGAAATTCTATTCTCCATTGGTGAAAAGCATCGCTCAAAAAGAAAATATTAGCCGTGATCAATTAGACCAAATAAAAGGTACTGGACAAGATGGCCGAGTGACAAAAAAAGATATTTTAGCATTTCTTGAAAATAAAACAGCAAATCCAATTGCAAAAACTCCTCTGACAATTGCCGATACAAAAATCAGCGCCCCAATTTCAATAGTAAGTGGAGATGATCAAATTATAGAAATGGATCGCATGCGCAAATTAATTGCGGATCATATGGTGATGTCAAAGCATGTTTCACCACATGTTACCTCTTTCGTTGAAGCGGACGTTACCAATATTGTAAATTGGAGAAATAAAGTGAAAAGCAAGTTTTTTGACACTTATGGCGAAAACATTACGTTCACCCCTATTTTTATTGAAGCTATTGTAAAAGCGATCAAAGATTTTCCAATGATAAATGTATCCGTTAATGGAACAACAATTATTAAGAAAAGTGCCATCAATATCGGAATGGCAACAGCGCTTCCATCTGGTAATTTAATTGTGCCAGTCATAAAAAATGCAGATCGTCTTAATCTTTTAGGATTAACAAAAGCTGTTAATGAATTAGCAAATAATGCTAGAAATAATAAGTTAAAGCCAGATGATACATCCGGTGGAACGTATACCATGACAAACGTTGGTTCTTTTGGAAACGTGATGGGAACACCTATTATTAACCAACCTCAAGTAGCCATAATGGCGGTTGGTGCAATACGAAAAATGCCTGCCGTTATTGAAACCCCTGAAGGTGATTTTATCGGTATACGACACAAAATGTTTTTGTCGCATTCATATGACCATAGAGTTGTAGATGGTGCGCTTGGTGGACAATTTGTGAGACGAGTTGCTGATTATCTTGAGAAATTTGATATTACACAAACATTTTAACTACATTTAAGGCTAAAATCTTTATTATGAAGCATTTTCTTTTACTATTTTCTATCATCTGTTTCTCAAAGCTAACCTTCGGCCAATTAACGGAAATAGAGGTTAAAAATATGATAAACTCATCAGCGGAGAAAGATTTAATCGCTGAAAACTCAAGGTTTATGCAAGAGAATTTTTTCCATTTTGCTAATCTTGTTGCCGATAAACTACTGGTTTTTAATAAAGAAAATGCGAATTATAATTATCGAAAAGGGTACATTCTATTAGAAATGAACCTAAATCATGAGCTAGCCATTACGCACTTAATGAAGGCCGTTAAAAAGGTAAGTACAAACTACGATGTTTATTCACCAACAGAAGAAAGTGCCTCAGTTGATGCCTTTTATCATTTAGGGCGAGCACTACATATTGATATGCAATACGATAAAGCCATTGAAAACTATAAAAAGTTTTTAGAGAAATCGACCAATCAATCCGAATTAATTGCCGAAGCTAATACCAGAATTATCCAATGCTCCGTGGCGAAACGATTAAGTGCTAATCCAATTGGGGCAATTCCTATGCTAATGGGAGGAGGAATCAATACACCCTTTTCAGATATGAATCCTCAAGTTTCCATGGAGGGACAAACACTTTATTTTTCATCCCAGCGGCCTTGGGAAGATAAATCATCGGATGCAGGCAAAGATGTTATGTTCAATACAAATCCAGATGATATTTACTTTAGCAATAAAGATAAAAATGGTGCATGGTTATCACCTACTATGTCTGCGCTATCCCTACCTTTAGTAGCGGAAGAACTTTCTAATATGTCTGCAGATGAGCGAATGGCTTACATTTATTCTAATGCTGGCAATTACTTATTTTCTTCAGAATTTAAAAATAATAGCTATAGTAAATTGATTGCATTAAAGTCTCCCTTGACTCTTAAAAGTAAAAGCAAAGATATTCCTTGGAACACACATTATTCCGTATCACCAGATGGTAAAATGATATTTTTTGTTTCTAATGCCGAGGGTGGTCGTGGAAAACGCGATATTTATTGTATTGAAAAAAATAACGGGGTTTGGGGGCAAGCACAAAATATGGGTGGAATGATTAATACTCCAAATGATGAAGAAACACCATTTGTAGGTTTAAATAATAATGTACTTTATTTTGCGAGTAATGATACATCCAGTATGGGTGGATTTGATATTTTTATGTCGATTCGAGATGAAAATGGCATGTGGTCAAAAGCAAAAAACATAGGCTTTCCTTTTAATTCTCCAGCTGATGACTTTTACTTTACGCATACAGCAAATGGAAAAAATGCATTCGTTTCATCAAATAGAAAAGGTGGAATTGGCATGTATGACATTTACAGCATTGATTTCTCCAATAACCAAGTAGAAAACATTGCTTTCCTAGACGGACGAATTATTAATCCAAAAGGAGCACTAATCCCTGAGGGTTCTTACATTACATTAAAATGCTCTAATTGTAACGACAATACAGAACAACTAATTACGCCACGTATGAGAGATGGTGTATTCGTAGGTAAACTCGAAAAGTGTAAGGAGTATGAGTTGACATATTACTACAGCAATATGACTAAAAATCCTTACACCAATAAATTTTCTACTAACTGTGATGAGGCTTATCAAGTGATCACCAAACGAGTGCTAATCGACGATAACAATCAAAAAATTATTCCTTTTCCTAAATACCATATCAATGGAATTGCTACTGATAAAGAATCAGGTCAAGCCATTGCAAATGCATCTATCAAGTTAACAATAGATGGAAATACTGACAATGAACTTACAGCTGCCAAGGGAAATTATGCTTCTGACATCTTGAAGGATTATTTATATGAGTCATCAATAAATGGACAAATAGTGGCGAGTGCTGACGGTTATTTAGCACAATCCATTGATGTGAAAAGTGATCTATTATTTGATTCTGTGATTACTGTTAATTTCAATTTGGAAGCTACTGCTCGTGGATTCTTAGGTCCTTATATTGTTAATTATCAGTACAACAAATCTAATTTAACAGATTATTCTAAAAATAAATTAGTGGAGGTTATTAAAATAATGAATGATAATCCAAATCTAAAAATAGAAATTGCTTCTCACACAGACAGTAGAGGTCCTGCTGTATACAATCAATGGCTATCTGAAAAAAGAGCTGAGACTGCAGTGGCATATATCAAATCTAAAATTGTGAATCCGGATAGAATTGAAGCAAAAGGATACGGAGAAGAAAAATTATTAAATGACTGTTCAGATGGTAACCCATGTAATGATAAATTACATATTCAAAATAGAAGAACTGAATTTATTATTATAAAATAGTTTAAAATAAACATGACAAAAAGTCCCCTATACATTGGGGACTTTTTTTTTTAATAAAAACCTATGAAACTAACTCTCCATAAACCACTTTGTGTTTTTGACCTTGAAACAACTGGGGTACAAATTACAAAAGATAGAATCGTTCAAATCGCTATCATAAAAATTAACCCTGATGGAAGTGAATTGGAATACAATCAAATCGTAAATCCTGAAATGGAAATACCACTAGAAATCTGCGAAATACATGGCATAACAAATGAAATGGCTAAAAAAGCACCTACTCTTAAGGAATTAGCACCTGCGATTATGGCTTTTATCGGCGACGCTGATTTGGCCGGATTTAATTCCAATAAATTTGATATTCCTGTCTTAGTAGAAGAACTCATTCGGGTAGGTGTTGATGCAGACTTTTCCAATAAAGCGTTTGTGGATGTGCAAAATATTTTTCATAAAATGGAACAAAGAACCCTTTCCGCGGCTTGCTTGTTTTATACAGGTAAACCTATGGAAAATGCACATAATGCTCTTTTTGATACCCGAGTTACCTGGGAAGTCTTAAAAGCACAAATTGAACGCTACGATAATCTCGAGGGTGATGTCACTTTTTTATCTGATTTTTCGCGCCATAGTAATTTTGAGATGGTAGATTATGCAGGTCGTTTAGCGAAAAACGAAAACGGAGAAACCATTTATAATTTTGGGAAACATAAAGGAAAAACTATTCAGCAAGTAAATCAAAGCGAGCCTGGCTATTATGGATGGATGCTTGAAGCTGATTTTACGAATCATACTAAGCTTTGCCTTCGTAAAGAAATGGACAAGATAAAATTAGAAAAAGAACAAAAAAAAGAACAAGATCTCTCGGACAAATTAAATTCCTTAACAAATAAATTTAATTCCAAATGAAAATCATTTGTATTGGAAGGAATTATAGCGATCATGCAAAAGAAATGGGTGCTGCAATCCCAAGTGAACCGGTATTTTTCATGAAACCTGATACCGCCCTTCTAAAAGAAAATAAGTTTTATTATCCTTCAATTACCAAAGATCTACACTACGAATGTGAACTCGTTGTGAAAATTAGTAAAGCGGGAAAATGTATCGAGCCACAATTTGCCAAAAATTACTATAATCAAATAAGTTTAGGGATAGATTTCACAGCACGTGATCTTCAAGCGCAATGCAAGGAAATGGGACTCCCTTGGGAGAAAGCGAAAGCATTTGACAATAGTGCGCCAATTTCTGAAAAATGGCTTGATGTAGCACAATTAACTTTTCCTTTGCATTTCGAATTCTACCAAAATAATGAACTCAGACAAAAAAGTAATTCTGGGGAAATGCTATTTAGTATCGACCAAATCATTGCCTACGTCTCTAGGTTCGTCACCTTGAAAACTGGTGATTTAATTTTTACTGGGACACCAGCTGGCGTTGGACCTGTTGCGATAGGCGATCATCTTTCAGGAAATATAAACGGCGAAAAAATGTTTGATTTCGTGGTGCACTAAGCTTAACGTTTAATCATGCGCACCACACCCGAATAATCCTCTGCTTGAAGGAAATACTGACCATTTGAAAGGAAAGATAGATCAACAATTGTGGTATTGGAATCAATAAAAATAGTATGGCATTTTCGTCCAAATTGATCCATAACATAAAGTGAGAACCCAGTTTTTTGACTTTCAATGTAAAATACTCCCCCCGTCGGATTAGGATGTATCGAAAATTCAATCCCTTTTTCAATGGCTGTTGTTCCAAGTGAACTAGAAGCATCGTGTTCCAAATGAAAAACGCCTCCTAAATCTTGCCCAACAAACATGTCCAATTTGCCATCACTATCAATATCAACAATCGCACAAGCACTGTAAGCCCCTAGGTCTAGCCCTAAAAAATGATCCGTTCGAAGATGGAAACTACCATTTAGAGAACCATCAATACTATCGTAAAAGCGTATTTGTCCGTCGTAAGCACCTACCAATAAATACGTTGTATCGTTGTGAAGAAAAAAATGAGGATATGGAAATCCATCGGGTGTTGTTGTCGATACATCAACATTGCCTAAGAAATTCGTTTCCAACTGGAAAGATGGAACCGTACTTGTTCCAATATTTTTGTAATACATTATTTCACCTGTTTTCTGTCCAATAAGTAAATCTAATTTCCCATCTTTATTTAGATCAAAAAGTTGAGGCGAAGCAAATTGACCTGCATTAATAGGCGTTCCATTATTATCTTGATAAGAAGCAGTAGCGGAAGCAAATAATGGAGTTGAACCAGTACTTATATTTTTACGAAAGATGATCGAACCATTCTCCAATCCTATGAATAAATCCGGTTTAGAATCGCCATCCACATCGCCAAAGGTTGCCACCATTCTTAAGCCATAAGTAGATTGAGATAAATTCAAAAAATCATCATCAATAAATGTAAACACTGGCTGAGAAAGCGTCCCTGTATTTTTATAATAAGCAATTCTACTTTCCTTTGCTAAGGTAGGTTTATAAGCAAAAAAATTACAAATAAACATGTCTTTTAAGCCATCTCCAGTTAGATCCGCAAAAATAGGAATGGAACCCGTTCCATGCTCAATCATATCTTCTTGGAGAAAAGCTTTTGTCTGATAAACAAAATTACTCACTGCATTTGATCCTGTATTTTTATAATACAATAAGCTCTTTTCATTTTCAGAAACACCTCGAGCATTTGGAGCAACCAATAGATCTTTGACACCATCAAAATCGACATCAACGGAATACGCAGCTGGAAATAATTGCATGTTAACTGCAACACTATTACTCGGAAAAGCAGGGTCAACAGAAACCATCAAGGAATTAGTATTTGGAGCTGTACCGCCATTGATTAATAGATTCATGGTAGGATAAGAAACATCGCCAATAATTAAATCCTTTACACTACTAGCATCGATATCGATGGCTAAAAGAGTCGAGCCCGAATGTGCTTTCGAGTCAGCAGAACTCGGTTTGTTATGAATTGGGTGTTCTGGATTAGGAACATTCCCTGAAATACACGGAGAAGCTAGATCATTTAAAAATAACGCATTCGACGTAACATCTTCTCGAAACCCACCCCAACATTCATTTTTTAAGGTAAAAACGAGGGAGTCAGAGTGCCCATACAACTCTACACTCTGATTTTGATGGTACTGAACATGCGCTCCTCCTATATGATACGTTAACACATCCAAATCACCATCCAAATCTACATCAACAATCGCAGGAATATCGCTAGAACTAACATACAAATTTAAATTTGCACCCCAATAATCAGAATAGAGCAAACTTTTTGCTAGCGACCATGTGAGTCCCGTTGTTGCATTCCCAGTATTTTTAAAGACTGTAATACCTCCTACACCATAGGTGAATAAATCGTTCTTTCCGTCACCGTTATAATCTACCATAAAAGCACGATAGCGTATATCAGGTGGGAACAATCCATAACTATTTGGCAAAAATGAATACTGATGATTAATACCAACGACATCATGTTGAAATACCCGAATTTGATTATTGCTTCTGTCGAACACAAATAGATCTTTGTCATTATCGTAATCAATATCAATTTCTGATACCTGAGCATAGTTCAATCCACCAGCCCAAGGAAGGGTTAAACCAATGCCGAATTTGTTGACCGCAATAGATTGTTGATATGAAAATTGAAATTGAGAAAGTACGAGATGTATGCTGAAGAAACAAAAGGAAACAACCAAATAAGTCCGCATGTATTTCATTTGTTAGTTTCTTGTAAATTTACACATACTTTTTTTATGAAGAAATCATACTATATCTATTTTATTCTATTAGTTCTAGGAATTAATGTCATGATTTGGTATTTGATTAAGCCCTCAGGATCAAAAACAATAAAGAAAGAAAAGGAAAGTCTTTGCACCTTAATTCAGTATTCAACAGCAAAATACGAAGAGCGCGACTTTCCGATTTATTCAATTGCATATTGGGACTTACCTTTCACCAGCAACCTCGTATTTGAAGTCAGTGGAAAACTAGAACCGAGCACAATCAATTGGGTAATCGGAAAACAGTTTAAAGCGAATGAAATAGTTTGTTCCCTTAATGCTGAGGCAGCCTATTACAATTTAACAGAAAAAAAACAAGCCTTAATTCAAGATTTCGGTAGCGTATTCACAGAAATTGAAACTAAGTTCCCAACTGAAAAAGACAAATGGTATTCCTTTCTGGAAAAAATTTCACCCGGAACCAAAATCCCATCTTTACCCGCCTTCAGTTCAGAAAACGAACGAATTTTCATGAGTAAAACCGGTCTACTAACAACTTATTACGCTATTAAACAGCTTGAAATAAATATGAAGAACTATTATTTTTTAGCACCATATGATGGTAAAATAGCCTCTATTAATTTTCAACTCGGATCATATATTGGCAAAAATAACATTGTCGCTCAATTAGAAAAAAATACTCCCCCTACTCTTGTGGTTCAAGTTCCCAATTCATTAGTAGAAAAATATATAAAAGCAGCTGTAGTAAGCGTAAGATCAGGCAATACGAATTATGGAAACGCCAACTTTCTTAAACAAGGCTACGCCAATGAAAAAACGAATGGATTTACCCCTTTATACTATAAAATAAAGTTAGATAAGCTGCCAAATACGACCAGCGAATATGTTGCTTGCCTCCTTGAAAAAGAACATGTTTCTGGATTTATCGTACCCAAAAATGCTCTATCAGGAAATAAAATATGCCTCGTAAAAGGCGAGGTTTTAATTCATAAAACCATCAGTATTTTGAAAGAACTGGGAGACTCCATTTTTATACTTGGACTGGAAAAGAATGATCAATATGCCATTCAATTTGTATCAGGAAAGGGAAAAGGAATTTTTGCGTTTAAAGCAGAAAAGCAACATTAGATTGAGGCCATGTGCAATGGATCTAATAAATCCAATGCCGATTTAACTGGGCTAAACGTTTCATTAGGAATTTCAACAAAAACTGAATTCCAAAAATACATGCTGCCATTCCATAAACCAGGCAATTCAATAAAACGCACTTCTTGTTCTTCAAATGACTTGGTACTATTGAGATACGTATCTTGATCTACAAAATCAGAAAGTTCAAGTGGCATATCATTAAGGTCATTTTTACAAATCACCATCATTACGGGATTAAAGTGAGTACTTGAAAACAATAGATTTTCAGCAGCATTATCAACGACTTGAACCTTTTCGATAATCTGCTTTGTAACAACACCATTTTTTTCAACCATAAAAGGTCCACCGCCCGGAAATCCCTCATTCTTTACCATACCACAAACACGGATCGGTCTATTAATTAATGATAAAAATTGTTCTGGTAACTCATTTTTACTTAGCTCAGAATCGGTATATAAACCATACCGATTATTTATCTCAACTAATTTCTCAAAGGATGGATTATCATTTACTATTTTTAAAGCGGTACGAATTTCAGCTAGCAAACCAGCTAAAGCACTCCAAGCTAAAATTGAGATCGAAGATTTAGAAAAGTGCTGAATATTATCAATATTTTTTATAAAGATGATTGAACTATCAATAGATTGCAAATTTGGAAGCAAAGCACCGTGACCTGCTGGTCGACGAATAAAATTGCCCTTACTATCTTTTAAAGGTTCTTTAAGCGCATTAAAAACAAAAGCATCAGAGCTTTCATCTTGTTCGGAATATGAAACATCAAACTTCTTTTGAGTAACTATTTCGATTTTCTCAATCTCCAAGGCAATTGCCTTAACAAAATGTTTCTGAATCGTAAAATGAAAGGAAATCGAAGGTGCATTAATTAAGGTCGACTGCTCAATATGTTCTGCAATAGCACTTCTTACACCATCAGCATACAGATGAAAAGGAAATAAGCCCTTTGGTAATTCGCCATAATTAAGCCCTTCTTTGTCCATTAAAAAGGATAATAAAAATCGCCAATCCACCTCGCCAGCAAAGATTCGTTGCTTTATTTCTTCTGAAAATAAATCAAAAAAAGCAAAGTCGGGGATTTGACGAAACATCTTTTCAACAAGTAAACGGGACTTCTCCGAAGGTCTATATAAATAATCACGAACAAATTCGAACATTCTAGAACCCGATCCAGAGGCAGGGATAAAGACACAAACCTTATGACGACCCTCTTCAAAGATTGTTTTGTAATTATTAAAATCATCCATTGAAAAATGAAGAATACCATCTCCAATTGTGCAAGGCTTAATTATCGTTAACTGCTGTGGCTCACCAAAAATTTTTTCCTGCTGAATTTTCAATAAATTAAGTTGGTTTACGGTCATTTAAAAACGATTTCTTTACTTTGTATATGAATATAGGGTTCGAATTTATAAAATATAGCTTGATTGCGAAAGGAAGACACGGTATTCATTCTCCTTTTGTTTACAACTTATGTGATCAAGTGCTGCGAAAACCAATCAGCGAGGAAGTAAAATCTAGGCAAAATAGATTGTTTAAAGCCTTGAAAAATGACGCCACCATTATCAATTTTCAAGAATTTGGCGCGGGTTCCAAGCATTTAAAAAAGCAGCGCAGTGTAAAACAAATAGTTTCTACCAATTCGACAAAAAATAAGTATGGGAATTTGTTATATCGCTTAATGGAAGCCTATAAACCTATGAATGTGTTAGAATTTGGCACCTCAATAGGCTGCGGAACATTACAATTACATTGGGGTAATCCAAAGGCAAAAATAAGCACCATCGAAGCTTGTAAAGAAACCTATGAATTCGCAAAAAAAACAATTGGGCAGTATCAAATCAGTAATAATATTCAACTTATTAATAGCACTTTTAATAATTTTTTAGAGGGGGAAATTCTTGAGAAATTTGATCTAGTATTTATTGATGGTCATCATGATGGTAAATGTTTAATTGAATACGTCAAAAAACTTGAGAAACATACCCATAACGATACAATTTTTATCCTTGATGATATCCGCTGGAGCATAGATATGCTCAACGCTTGGAATTCCCTAGTGAATTATGAGCAGTACCACCTGAGTATTGATTTCTTTAAAATGGGTGTGTTAATTAGGCAGAGTAACAAACGCAAAGAACATTTCATATTGAGAAAATAAGCTCAATAGGCTCCAAAGTATGAATGTTCCATATCGTTTTTGATGAAGATTCACTATAACCATTATATTATTTTTCTTCAGAACTACTTGCATTTTGGTTTTTTTTAGTACTTTTCAAGTGTTATGATTTGGAGACTTAAAAAAATTGCTAAGAAGAAATTCAAGGAAACTGAAAACAATAATGACCTTATTGATTTTAGTATAAATTCTCAAGAATTAAAAGAAATCCAATTTATTTACAGGAGAACCATGCTCATTTCTGGAAGTATTGGAGCGCTAATCATATTCATTTATTATATGCCGCTTCATGGAGCTCCTGATTTTTTTAATAATTGGATAATGAATATTAACCTATTTGGTTATAAGTTTGATTTCGCACCTCTACCAGCTTTATACAATATTTTATTATTAATTATTGAACTTTCAATTTTAGGTGTATTACATATTAATGCTGTTCGAAAATTAATTGTTTTAACCCAATTTCCAGACCCTAAATCCAATGATTATTCTTTTCATTTTTCAGAAATGATCGATTTGACATTAGGAAATACTAAATCTAGCGAAAAACTGTTGGGATTAAATCCTTATTATGGTTTGCCTAAGTTTTATATTGCTGGAATTTTTATATTAAATAAAACGAAAGCATTTTTAAGTAATGTTATCATTAAATCGGTCTTTAATAAATTATTGGGTCGATATATATTACGTATCTATACTGATTTAATGGGAATGCCAGTCTTTTTCTTTTGGAACGCATACTCCACTCGTTCGATTTACCTGAAAGCTAAGTATTATATCTTTGGTCAAAGCATGGTATATTTTTGTGTTCAACATTTCGGAAATAAATACAAAGACAACCCATTGTTCAAAGATCAAATTTATGAGATACTTTCCCAGATTTCCATACACAAAAGATCTTTCAATAAAACCCATTATTTTTATTCAAATAAACTTCTTAAGCAATTCGAAATTGATGTGATTCCTGATTTTATGCCCAATTTCAACTTTAAATCGATCATAAATGAATTGTCCGAAGAAATGGCTAAGGATGTAATCACCCTATTTGTAATAGGAATTGTGATTGATGGAGATATTAATCGACGTGAGAAAAACACATTAAATTTAATAACAAGCGAGGCTAACTTTACCATCCCAGCAGTTGATAAACACAAAGAACTTTTAAAGGCCTTTAGAATGGGTTACGGAGTTGAATTTTTACAAAATTTGATTCATGAGAAGGATAACTAATTTTATCCAAGGAAAATTTCACATGAAAAAATAAGCTCAATAGGCAGCGAAAAGAACATCTAACATTTCAGGCATCGCATTTATTTGAGAGGTAGTAACGCTTCTATATTCCATATCGCTTCTTTCTTCCTCGTCTTTTTCTGAAGATTCAGCAAAAGCAAATGTTCCATTTCCTTTGCTATCATCATCTTGAATTGCAAACATCATATCCTCGGAAGGCGCGGGTACAAACTTTGTGTCAGCATTACTAGTTTTAGGCAAATCTATCGTTGCAA
Source organism: Flavobacteriales bacterium (assembly GCA_947462255.1). Classification (GTDB taxonomy): domain Bacteria; phylum Bacteroidota; class Bacteroidia; order Flavobacteriales_D; family Crocinitomicaceae; genus UBA952. The sequence continues at coordinate 44,475 of CANHOA010000014.1, forward strand.
CTAGAGTTTTTTCCTCCTCCTTAAAAATAGGAATTGGAGTGGCATTTTTATTTTCTTTCGTATTGCTCTTTGGAGCAATTTCCTTTTTTTGTTTTGGGGTTTCAGCTAATTTGCTAGGTTCGTTGGAATTAAACCGTAAAAACAAAAAGGCAACAAGAAAAATTACACTTGCTGCTGCCAAATAAAATATCGGTCGTTTGTAGCGCTTGAATTGTAGGATAGGCCTTACCTGCTTATTTTTCTCTGAATAGGTAGCATTAAAAAGTAAATCTAATTTTTCTTTTACAGTGGAATCTACTTGAGTATTCTCTTCCTGATACAAATCCGAAGCTGTAAACATTTCCTTTAACACATTAAATTCAGCCTCATTAGAACAATATTCGGACAAAGCCGATATTTCTTCAAAGGTTAATTCATCAAAAAACTTTGATTTAATAATTGTTTCAAGTTCAGTTGTCATGTTTTTTCTGTTAATTTAATTCGTCAATACTAATTTAAATTCCTTTAATTTTTCAGCCAATTGCTTTGTCGCATAAAATAAGCGAGACTTAACAGTTCCCTCATTTATTTCTAGCACATCTGCTATTTCTTTTAAGGAAAATCCTTGAAGATGGCGCAAGGCGAAAACATCCCTGTGCTTATCATCTAATTGTGCTATTCCCTTATCAAAAGCAGACATAAACATATTATTCTGCACCTCATCAAATACATTATCGTCACTTCTTACCGAATGATGATTATCGACACCTAAGAAAGTGTTTTTTCGCACTTCTTTACGCTTATATTCATTCTTGCACATGTTACACGCTACAGAAAACAACCATGTTTTAAACGATCTTGTAACATCAAATGCATCAGGGTTAACAATTATTTTGGCAAAAATATCATGAACTAAATCTTCCGCTTTTTCACGATCACGCCACAGCATTTTATTAAAGTAGCCAAAAAGAATTCCAGCATAACGATTATATAGCTCATCAAACGCCAATTTCTCCCCTTTTGATAGCTCAGCCATCAAATCTTCGTCGGAAAAAGAATCAAAACGTTTTTTGAAGAATCGCATATTAATGTTTCTTGATAAAGCTAACTTTTCCAGACTTTTCAGCAACAGTGCCTATTTCCTTTTCTATATGTATTAATTTATCTACTTCATTATTAAGCAAATATGATGACTTCAAAAAAAGCAACATGGGTAAATAATTAGACGATAAATTATTGCTTTCCATAGATTTATATTGATAAACGTTTTGTTTTTCTAAAGAAGTATTCCATAATTGCTCATTTCTAGCGACCAAAGAAGGCTCACTAATTGAATTTTCTTTTCGGTATTCAAAAACCAAACCAACTGGAAATAAAAACGATTGTATCGGAAGCAAATAATCTTTAGGAATTGTCATTGACAACGCTAGTTTTTTATCATTATTCAATGAGCAAAAAGAAGAAAGATAATCGGTATTGATTACCGTTTCACTTGGTAATATATACCCTGCTTGAGCTAATCCATTCCGATATATTTCACTTTGTAATAGATCGAGTGAAATAAGTTTAATTTCTGGATGAATGCCCTGAACAATTTGTTGGTAAGCCACACCGTAGGAATCTAGAAATCCATGGGTAATTAATGCCTGATTATCAGTGCTAGATTCAAGTAAGTCGGTAGCGTATGAGATTGATTCATTCGATAGTAATTGATTTTCTTTTATTTTCTGCAAATAGGTTAAGGTAGAAATTTTATCCTCTTTTACGATGGCATTTGCTAAACATTGCGTTAGAATGTCGGGATCTAAAGGCTTCATTGCTTCTGCTAATTTTAATTCTTTTTCCCTATCAACATTGTAATTACCCGACATATAATAAAACAAATAATATTCAAACGAATTAGGTGACTCGAGTTTTAAGATTGAAACATCTTCATCCATTTTTTCTTGTAAAGGAGCATCGGCAGATCGAGATCTTGGCTGATTAGAAGCCACTTTCTTTTTCTGAATAAATTTATCGGAAGTAGTACTAATCGATTTAAATTCCTGCTTTGAATTGGAGACATCCTCCTTGTTTTTACTTGATTTTTTCGTGCTAATTATTTCTACCTCATTCAAATTTTCCAATTGAATGGAATCCATTACTATTATTGGATTTGCTGAATTAGAATTGAATGATGAATTTATTACCTTATTTTCTTCCGGTGGTTGTGAAAATAAGATCGCAACTTGAAAAAACGCAAAACAAAAAATTAGAGTTTTCATGGTATTTTTTTTTCATTTACAACCTTAAGGCAGGAAGGTTCAATATATTGCATAATTAAACTAAAGAATAAAGGTATTTATTTATTATGGATTGAAAATTGGTCATGAAAAAGAAATGGGAATTGTTTATTAAAACCCTAATAATACGTAGATTTGCCCGTTGAAGAACCATGAATAAAAAAATATTCTCTTTCATTCTCTTTAGTTTCGTACTCGGATTACTATCCCTTACAACAAGTTGTGGGAAAAATAATTCATTTTCAAAAAAGCACCTGAGTTTTTCAGTTGACACCTTGGTATTTGATACTGTCTTTACAACAATTGGCTCTACCACTCAACAATTTAAAATTTACAACAACGATAATAAAAGCGTAATAATAGAAGAAATTGAATTGATGGGCGGCTCCAACTCATTCTTTAGAATGAACGTTGATGGAATAGCGCTTGATATGATTAAAGATACAAAGCTATTAGGAAGAGATAGCCTTTTTGCTTTTGTAGAAGTAACCCTAAATACGAATGGTCAAACCTTACCATTAATTATTGAAGATTCAATTCGTTTTCGAACAAATGGCGTCGATCAATATATAAAATTAGCCGTCTGGGGACAAGATGCCTATTTCCATTATAAAGACTTAAACGAGGGAATTTGGCCCAATGATAAACCACATGTCATTTATGGTTATGCCGCTGTTGATTCTTCAAAGACATTGACCATTCCAGCCGGAACACAAATTCATTTGCATAAAAACGCACTCCTATATGTCTATAAATCAAGCTTGCATATTGAAGGCACATTGGGCAATGAAGTGGTGTTTAAAGGCGACCGACTCGAACAAATGTATCAAGATGTTGAAGGTCAATATTATGGCATTTACTTTCATGAAGCAAAGGAATCAACGATTGATTATGCCATCATAAAAAATGGTACTAGCGGCATCCATGTCTATTCCAATGATGCTTCCAATCCAAATTATACCCTTACCCTTACAAACAGTAAAATATTCAATCATTCCCGGTACGGTATTTTTATCTATTCTGGAGGCAAAGTAAAAGCTGAAAATTGCATCGTCTCAAAATGTGGGACACATGCATTGATTATATTAGAAGGAGGCGATGTTAATTTTAACCATTGTAATTTACTAGGTTATGGCAATTCTCAATCGCCAGCAGTAGGGATAAGTAATTTTTACAACGATTATTTTAATGGCGTAACCAACGTAGGATCAATTAATGAAGGAAAATTTTATAATTGTATTATTTCAGGGAATTTAAACAGTGAATTGGCTATTGATACCATTCAAATGAACGGGGTAAGCCTGAATTTTGATTTTAAGAATTGCTTAATTCGTTCCGAAACTATATTTCAAGATACATTTTACCAAAATACATTATGGAATGATAATCCACTATTTGAAGATACGGCTCAAGGAGACTTTTTATTTACTTCAAATTCAACATTAAATGGAAATGGTGTAGTAAGCTCAGTAACTAATGACATTTTGGGTTCGCCACGAAACAATCCGCCTGATATTGGTGCGATTGAATTAAATTAAAAAAAAAAGCGCTTAAAAGCGCTTCAACGTTAGCATTTAATTTATTTTAAGCGCTAGCATTCATATTATCCAAAACATCCATTACGCTTTTAACTGCCTCAGCAGATTCTGCAAGTAATGTTTTCTCCGCGTCATTTAAGTCTAACTCGATGATTTTCTCAATCCCATTTTTACCTAAAATAACCGGGACTCCTAAATAAATATCGCTCAAGCCATATTCACCTTGAAGCCATGCGCAAACAGGGAAAATCCTACGTTGATCGCGAACAATTGCCTCAACCATTTGTGCTGCTGCAGCTCCAGGAGCATACCAAGCGGAAGTGCCAAGCAACTTTACAATTTCTCCCCCACCAAACTTGGTGCGTTCAATTATCTCGTTTAAAGTATTTTCTGCAATTAACTCGGTAACTGGAATACCCGCAACAGTAGTATAACGAGGAAGAGGAACCATGGTATCACCGTGTCCACCCATCAAAACTGCTTGAATATCTTTTGGAGAAACATTTAACTCAGTTGCTAAAAAAGCACGGTAACGAGCAGTGTCTAATACTCCAGCCATACCAAAAACCTTATTCGGATTTATTTTAGCATGTAAAAAAGCGCAGTACGTCATGACGTCTAATGGATTAGAAACGACAATTATGATAGCATTTGGTGAAAATTTAACAATGTTCTCTGTAACTGTTTTAACTATTCCTGCATTCGTAGCAATTAAGTCATCTCTTGACATGCCGGGCTTTCTTGGCAAACCAGAAGTAATGACAACTACATCTGAATCCTTTGTTTTTGAATAGTCATTGGTTGATCCAATGACCTTTGAGTCGTATTGATTTACTGGAGATGTTTGCCAAATATCTAGGGCTTTTCCCTCGGCAAATCCTTCTTTTATATCCAACAATACAATCTCATTGGCAATTTCACGATAAGCAAGCACATCAGCACAAGTTGCGCCTACATTACCTGCTCCTACAACAGTTACTTTCATTTTCAAAATTTGTTTTATATATAATGATTACGAAATTAATACATTTGTCGATATTTACTTTAATTTAAATATCTTTTTCGGTATTAAATTATAAAGAAAGCAACCCTGCACTATACAGTGCGTTTATAAAATGAAAAACTTTGGATAACATTGATAAAATAAAACAAATTGTAGAAGGTTGTCTTCAAAAAGACCGAAGGTCTCAGGAAGCCTTTTTCAAAATGTATTATGGAAAAATGATGGCAGTATGTTTGCGATACATAAGTGATCGAGACAGTGCGCAAGAGGTTCTTCAAGATGGATTTATAAAGATCTTTGACAAATTGGAACATTTTGATTTCCGCGGCTCAATAGACGGCTGGCTAAGGCGAATTATTTCGAACACTGCCATAGACGCTATACGAAAAGCAAAAAAAAATCCTTTTCTCACTGACAACGATAATGATTTTAAGCAGTTAGCTGAAAATGAATTAGAAAAAAAAGAAAATGAAATTTATATAGAATTAAAAGCGCAAGTTGCCATGGATGAAATTGAAAAATTATCTCCTGCTTATCGAACCGTTTTCAATTTATATGTATTTGAAGAATACACTCACAAAGAAATAAGTGAGATATTAGGCATAAGTGAAGGAACATCAAAATCCAATTTATCAAAAGCAAAAATGAATTTACAGAATAGATTAAGTATAAAATTTTCAAAGATTCAAGAATGACAAATAAAAATATAGAAGAACTTTTTAAACAAGCACTTGAGGGGCACGAATTACCTTATGATGCGTCTGCTTGGGAAAGTTTAAATAACAAATTAAATAAAAACACCCCAGCTCAAAGCCCCGTTAAAGTATGGCGATGGGTTCTTGGTAGTATCGCAATGCTCATCATTTGCTCACTTGCTATCTGGAAAGTTGCTCCAAACACAAGTAAAAAAGAAATCGCAAAAGAAATTAAGCAAACATCTCCTGTTAAAACTCCAGCGCTAGATGTAAAAAAGAATTCAACAAAAGCAGATCCAAAACAAGATAATAAAAATGGTATAATCTTACCGAAACAAAATGAGAATGAGATACAGCAAGAAAATAATCAAACCTTAAAGCAAAAATCGAATGATGCTCTTTCTGATAATACCGTTAGAAGCAATGATGAAAAGGAAGCTGATGGTGTGGTAAAATCAAATCAAGTTGCTGAGAATTTACAAAATGAAAATGTGAAAATGGTCTTTCCAACATTAACATTTAATTGTGTGGGAGATCAAACGGTGATATCAAATAGTAATTCGAATGAGCTTGTTTTATTAAGCCCAAGTAATATTACCTACACTATTCCTGCTGAAAGTGAATTACCGATATCAATTGATGAAAAAGGCTACTATCGTATTGGTACAATGACTTCCAAAGGTGAATTTTCTGAAAATGCAAAGCAATTGGTAAATGAATCACCAGTTTTAGATTTTGTGATAGAAGAACTGAATTACTTGAATGGACTTCCTACACTTCCTTTAACTGTAAAAAGTACCGAAAGCACTTTTAGCCTTTATATTAATGACCAATTTGTTCAGAGCAATACTAAAAAAGAACTTGAGGTATATGTTTTTGATAAAGGCAGTAATAAAATCATGATTTGTTCAAGCAATGATTTAGCATGCAAAACAACTATTACAAAAACAATTTCGGTTGAAAATGACTATAATTTGCTTGCAGTAAATGCTTTTGATCCTTTTTCAAATGATCTAAGAAAAAGTACATTTATGCCATTTGCATTATTAAAGAGAGGAACACCGTTTACACTGATCATTATAGACCCTTCAGATGGCGGCATTGTATTCTCATCTAGCGATGCAAGCAATGCCTGGGATGGTAATGACAAACGCAATGGTAAAATGGTCGCTCCAAATAAGGCCTTCATTTGGAAAGTTACCATTTCAAATCCTGAGCAAAAAGAAAAGCAAGAATATAAAGGAACGATAGTTCGGTTGTAAAAGACAATAAGATTTCTTTAGTAAGGATTATTTTCGCAGATAATCCTTATTTTTGTTTATACGCTTATGGCAACGACAACACAATACCAATACTTCTCAAAATTCGATACTCAACATTTCTGCAAAGAGCGACTTATCTCTTTTTCAGGAAATAAAATAATGCAACAAAATCCATGAGTATCATCCGATTATTGCCAGATCACATTGCTAATCAAATAGCTGCAGGTGAAGTAATCCAGCGGCCAGCATCCGTTGTAAAAGAATTGGTGGAAAATGCTATTGATGCCAATGCTACTAGTATTAAAGTAATAATTAAAGATGCCGGCCGAACACTCATTCACATCATAGACGATGGAAATGGAATGAATCAAGAGGATAGTATTCGTTGCTTTGACCGACATGCTACCAGCAAAATAAACGAAGTTGGCGATTTATTCAAATTACAAACCAAAGGGTTTCGAGGTGAAGCATTGGCTTCGATTGCATCAATCGCTCAAGTGGTATTAAAGACGAAAGTCGAAGATGATCCTATTGGCCATTTGGTTGAAATAGAAGCGAGCAAAGCAAAAAAAGAAGGTGAAATTGTATGCAGTAAAGGGAGTAGTTTTGAAATTAAAAATCTTTTTTATAATGTGCCTGCACGTAGGAACTTCCTTAAATCTGACTATGTTGAATTTGGACATATCGAAGATGAATTCATCCGTATTTCGTTGGCGCACCCCGAATGTAAATTTCATTTAATACATAACGACCAAGAAATTTACATATTGAATCCGAGTATATTGCGCAAAAGAATAGTTGATATTTTCGGGAGAAATAGCAATGAAAAATTAGTCCCTATTGAAGCAGAAAGTGATATTATCAAACTATCAGGTTATATTGGGAAGCCAGAATCGGCGCGTAAAACAAGAGGGGAGCAATACCTCTTTGTGAATAACCGTTATTTTAAGGATGCATATTTTAATCATGCCATTAACAAATCTTTCGAGGGATTAATTCCTGAGAAATCCTATCCATCGTACTTCATATTTTTGGAAGTTGATCCCAGTAAAATTGATGTAAATATCCACCCAACAAAAACAGAAATAAAATTTGAAGAAGACCGCTTCATATATGCCATAATACTAAGTTCTATAAAACAAGCCTTAGGCCAATATAATGTAAGTCCTACCTTAGATTTTGAGATAGAAACTAGTTTTGACATTCCCACTTCGTACCGAAAAAACGACGTAATTGAACCTAAAATAGACATCAATCCAAATTTTAATCCTTTCCATTCATTTCCAAAATCATCGGTGAAACAAGGTAATTCATCAGGAATTGAAAAACAAGGATTTGGACAACTCAATACCCAAGAAAACGATTGGGAAAATTTTTATGCTATCAATACCTCAGCGGAAGCTAAACAGCAGCAGATTGAACTAAACGATGAATATTCTCATGTGCCTCATTATTTAATTCGAGGAAATTACTTGTTAACAAACTGTAAATCAGGTGTGTTAGTGATAGATATAAAACGAGCGACTGAACGAATACAATACGAGAAATTAATAAGTAATTTCATTAAGTCTCCCATCAATGCGCAAATGCTACTCTTTCCTTACCTTAAATCACTTAACAAACAAGAGGCAATAATCTGGCAGGAAAATAAATCATTATTGGAGCAACTTGGATTTAAAGGAGAGTTACAAGATAATGATCTAGAATTAACTGCTGCACCTGGTCTTTTAAAAGAACAACAGATTGATGCCTGCATAAGTGAATTATTTGAATTATTAATCCATACGATTATTGATAAAGGAGATATCGCTCATAAAGTTGTTGCCATTATCGCAAAAACTAGTGCAAGATTGGCCAGTGTGCAAGTCCAAGAGCAAGCAATTGCATTAGTCAATGAATTATTTGAATTAAAAGAACACGTATATACGAACACTGGATTACCGATATTAAAAACAATAACAATAGAAGACATCGAATTAAAATTTAAATAATGTTTGCAAATTTACCCCAAGTTACCAAAAACATTTTGCTACTAAACATCATGTTTTTTGTCGCCACTTTAATTTTAGAAAGCCAAGGAATCGACCTAACCTCTAAATTAGGAACACATTATGTGAATTCTCCACTGTTCGAGCCATACCAAGTGGTAACGCATTTCTTCATGCATGCTGGATTTTTTCACATTCTAATGAATATGTGGTTATTCGTTATGTTAGGTGCATACCTCGAGAATTTATGGGGCCCCAAGCGATTTTTTATTTTCTATCTTGCTTGTGCATTAGGCGCATTTGCCTTGCATAATGCCATTGGGTTTTATCAAATACATGAATTAAGAAACCATCTTTCAAGTAGCTCGATTCCCATGAATGAAATAGATTCAATCATTAAAAATACCGACAGGAGTAATTTAATTCCAGTTATAGAAGAATTTTTTAAGAAAAACAATTACGCTATTGATGCAGATTTTACTTCCTATTTTCAATTATGTATTACTCCAATGGTTGGGGCCTCTGGTGCAATCTTTGGTGTACTATCGGCATTCGCTATTTTGTTTCCTAACACTGAATTTAGATTATACTTTGCGATTCCAATAAAAGCAAAGTATTTCGTGGGCGCTTACTTATTATTGGAAATATATCAGGCATTCGAAAATCAGACGGGTGATTCTACAGCTCATCTAGCTCACATTGGAGGTGCCATTGTTGGAGGTGCATTAGTACTAATTTGGCGAAAAAAAGACCGTCAAAATTTCTATTAGCGATGAATAACAACCGGAATATATTTCAAGAATTAAAACAGACATTTCTTCAGGGAAAAATGACGCATCGTTTAATTATCGTAAATGTAGCTGTATTTGTATTGATTCAAATTTACCTGGCTATCTTTCGACTAGGAGGCTTGGTATCTGAAGACCTTCCAAATACACTTTTTACATTAGATACCAGCCTTACAGGCTTTTTATATAAACCATGGGGTATTATCACTAGCATATTTGCACATTTTGACTTGTTTCACTTATTTTCTAATATGCTTTTTCTATATTTCTCAGGGAAATTTTTCGAGCAGATCTGGAGTGGGAAGCAACTATTAATTACCTACATACTCGGAGGGATTTTTGGAGGAATTGCTGAAATTGCGGTGCAATCTATCTTTTATTCAACAGAAAATAATGGCGCTTTAGTAATTGGAGCAAGCGGATCTATCATGGCAATATTTATAGCAGTAGCGTTTCATAGTCCCCAAACTCAACTTTTATTGTTTGGTAAATTTTCCATTCGTCTTTATTTCTTAGCTATATTCTTTTTAATTCAAGACATTATTGGTATTGGAACAAAAGATACCACTGCCCATTTTGCGCACATAGGAGGAGCTATATTTGGCATATTATCAATAGTAAAAATGAAGTTTATCACTGCGAAAAATCCAAATTCCAAAGGGTTTTTTAATCAGCTCTTTAAATCAAGTAAAAAGAAAACCGTGGCGCCTAGATTTAAATCTGATGAAGCATATAATCAAGAAAAAAGAGCGCATCAAGAAAAGACAGACAGTATATTAGATAAAATTTCCAAAGGCGGTTATGAATCGTTAAACCAAAGTGAAAAAGACTTTCTTTTTAAACAGAGTAAAAATGGAAAGTAAGAAAAGTAACTACCCCATTTTATCACTAATCATGAAGGGAATTTGCTCTCTAACCTTACTGTGTTTACTGCTGAGTTACCTAGCTCCTTATTTTCATCCAAGTACCATCACAATACTTCCTTTTTTCGGAATCGCCTACCCTATTTTCGCAATCGCGACTTTCTGTTTTGGGCTGTTTTGGGCTGTTTTTCGTTCAAAATGGGCGATTATTTGCCTTTTTACGCTATTAATTGGTGGAAAATTGCATTTTCGCACTTTTGCTTTTCAATTATTACCTGGAGAAATAGTTCCCGAAAACGCTTTATCTGTATTAAGTTATAATGTACGTCTTTTTGGCATCTATGAAGAGGATTCCTACAACAATCGTAATGCTATTTTCGCCTATTTGAGAGCTGAAAATCCAGATGTTGCATGCTTTCAAGAATATTACAAACAGGATAAACCAACAAAATTTGAAACAATTGACTCGCTCGTTCAGGCATTAAAAAGTATTGATTATCATGAACGTACTGCCCATAAAATCAAGGGACGTAAAAACTTTGGTGTGGCGATGTTTTCAAAATACCCTATGATTGCAAAAGGTGATGTGATATTTGAATCACAAGGAAAAGCTGATTTCAACTTTTGTATTTTCGTAGACATTGTTAAAAATAAAGATACCTTCAGGATCTATAACGTGCATCTTCAGTCAATCAAATTAACGAGCACAATGTCGTCGATAGAAGAAAACAAAGAAGATTTAGATAAAAAATCTATTTTAACCATGTTAAAAAAACTAAAAGTTGCCTATATAAAAAGAGCTGACCAATCGAGAAGAATAATCGCTCACATGAACGCCTCTCCTTATCCGGCAGTGATTTGCGGCGATTTCAACGATACACCAATGTCCTATACCTACAATCAATTCGACCGATTTTTAATTGATGTATTTAGAAATTCGTCGTGGGGAATTGGCCGCACGTATATTGGTAAACTTCCAGCAGGTAGAATAGATTATATATTTCACACCCCCAATTTATCATCGGCAGAATTTAAGATTCAAAAAGAAAGATTGAGTGATCATTTAGCCATATCGTGTAAAATTTACAAACCATGATAGTTGAACTTGACCGCAATTCAATCGACGATCGAAAGATTAAACAAATTGTGGACCATCTAAAAGATGGTGGCATTGCCATTGTTCCAACAGATACCATCTATGCCATAGTTTGCAATCTTCATTCACAGAAAGGATTGGAAAAGCTTGCCTTATACAAAAAGGAAAAAATAGCTAAGGTAAAATTTTCACTCTTATTCAATGATTTCGATCAATTAGCAGCCTATACAGCTCCAATCGACCGATCTATATTTCGCTTATTAAAAAGCAAATTGCCAGGGCCATTCACCTTCATTTTGAAAGCAAACAAACAAGTAGTGAAATTATTTTCAACAAACCGGACTGAAATCGGGATGCGAATTCCAGATAACAAAATTATCAACGCTATAATTAGTACTTTAGGTTCTCCATTAGCGTCTACATCATTGCATCATACCGAAGATAATATCAGGGTATATTTTTCAGAGCCAACAGAAATATATGAGTATTTCTCAGATAAAATTGATTTAATTGTTTTAGGCGGGGCAGGAAATTTAACCCCATCCACTGTGGTTGATTGTACGCAAGGAGAGCCTATTATTACTCGACAAGGCTTAGGTATTTTATTCGAATAGGATGATTTTAATTATAGATTGTGGGAGTCAAAAGATTAGGTTTCTTGAAGAAGCCATAGAAGAATTAGATGATCACAAAACGATTAAGCTACTGGATTTTACCAAGGAAGGAATAGAAGAATATCGGGGCATTATATTTTCAGGAGCTCCGTTATTAATTACAGAGATAAACATGGCTAGCTACCTTGATAAACTTCAATGGATAAAAGAAGTAGATACGCCAATTTTAGGCATTTGTTTTGGGCACCAACTATTGGGAATGTTATATGGCGCATATCCATCTAAAATGCGAGAAGATCGTGATTGGCAGGAAATAGAGCAACTTGAAGACGATCGCTTACTAGACAAATTACCAAGCGTATTTTCAATGATGGAAGATCATTGCGAAAGTATTTCTATTCCGCAACACTTTACCTTGTTGGGGGCCTCAGACGCATGTGTAAACGAAGTAATGCGACATGAATCCAAAGATCTTTATGGGGTGCAATTTCATCCGGAAATATCTGGTAATAATGGGATGATCATTTTTCAAAATTTTTACCAAATTTGCCTTGAGAAAGAACTAAAAAGATAATTTTTAGACATAAAAAAAGGCGACCGTGGCCGCCTTTAGATTTTATGCAATAGCAATTACATTTTAATAAATTTCACGGATTCAACTTGTTTCCCTGACTCAAACTTTACAATGTAAACACCATTTGGAATATCATTTCCATCAATAAACAAATTATTTTCTCCAGCAGGAACATTATTTTCCTCTACCGTTTTAATTAATCGTCCGGTAACAGAATAAACATTTGCTGTAACCTTACCTGCTTTGTTTAAATTAAAGGAAAGGGTGGTTGAATGATTGGTTGGATTCGGATATACTTTCATTTTTGTTTTAAAGCTAGCTCCTGAATTATTACCGTTATTATCACCGATACCTAAATAAGCAGCAGAACTCCAAATTCCTCTTCCATAGGTTCCAATATAAATTTCACCAGGACGATTATTTCCTTCTTCAAATGTACGCCAAGACTGTCTTACTTCAAATACCGGTGTACCTTCAAAACCTGCTGATGAATTATCCCAAGAGGCACCACCATTTTCGGTAACAAAAACACCACTTGAAGTACCAACAACAATAATATCTGAATCATCTCTGTCAATAATTCCATCATAACAAGCTGGTTGTCCACCAGTTATTATGCTTCCTAGTGAAGTAAACGTCGGTGAGGCTGTGGATGCATTTAATGACCTTCTGTTGACGCCGTTAAACCCTGCGAACAAAACGATATCATTTTCATCATTAGGATTAACCGCTAAGCCCTCATAACTAGTTGTCGTAATTTTTGTGGCTGTTGTATAGGTTGGGGTAGTTGCACCTGGCCCAGTTCCAATATAAGCGACTTTAGTATTGAAAGCAGGATCACTTGTATAGACGCTTCCTAAACCATCAATGCGCCATATACCATTCCCAGCGGAAACATAACAATTTTCTAAATCTCTTGAAAATTCTATATCAATATTACCAGAGCCAATACCTTTAGCGACACAAACCCAATTCACGAAAGTTGTCGACAAGCGCAATGCATTTCTCGTACCCCATAATTCACCCCCATTGATATTAACATATGCTAAAAACCATGATTGATATGGATCTTGAACACGAAGCGTATCCCATGCAACGTTGTATAAAACAGTATCAGTTCCCATATTGACTGTTTCACCAGTAGCTAGGTTTTGGCCATAGTTAATACCTCCAGCAGTTAAAGCAGGATTATACTCAAGCGTGTCATCGAAATATAAATTAGTTGAAGCAATAAGCGTTATAGAATCACCCGAAGAAGCACTTGATACTCTCACTATATCACCTGCATCATAGTTTTTAGTAGCGATAAAAGTAACTGAATCTTCCGAATTTAAATCATAATGCTCGGCCAATACAAATTCAGTATGGAAAGGGTGAATAGGGTCTTCTGTTCCAGGATCAGCATAGGTTCCGGGCAATACCATATTGAAAGAGGTAGATGTAACCCCTTTGTCACCCGAACGACGTATTGAATTATTATAAATCGATGTGAACATCACCTTAGGATTAAAGTAAGAAATTTCGCATTCGAATCCATCACCGCCAGAGACTTCAGTAAATTGCTGGAAAGTTGACATCGTATGATCGTTGTAAAGAGTACCATTATCTTGTGCTCCTCCCATCACAGCACCATCTCTATCGAAAGCAATTCCATAAAACTGTGTTACGTTATACCCTCTGTTAGTTGGATACCAAATTTCGCCGAAATTATTTGAAACATTAACACCTCCATCGTTTCCGATATATAATCGGTTATTAGCATCCCATTTCATTTCGTGGTTGTCGGCGTGAACATATATAGGACTACTAGGATTAACAAACCACTGACTTATTTTTTCAAAACCACCAGAAGGAGGGTTGTTTACCGTTTGTTTCCATTTCCAGATATCAATTCCACCGATAAGAATATGTTCTGGATCAGTAGGTTTAACACTCACAATAGAATTATAATTACCCTGATCTCTATAAATATCAAAGTCATTTGGTGGACCTGAAGCACCAACAAACTGCGACCATGTTTGACCATCATCGTGAGAAACGTGCATGCTCAATAAGTTTGAATTTGTTCGAACTGCATACAGAGAGTACTTGTTTGAACTATTTTTTATTGGAGAAATAGCATATTCGATTCTTGCCGCTCCATTAGGAACTAAATTATTGGCGGAGGTTCCAGTTTTATCTAAAAAAGTTGCACCGCCATCAGTGGAGACATACGTTTTGTTGGATAAAAAAGCAGCAACGATTACCAGACCATTTTTCGACATTTCTAATGAGAAACACCCTCCAGTAGCAGCAGCAACAGAGGTCATAGCTGCATCTCCAAGCTTCCATTTTTTCAACCCGGAGCTAGTAGCCATCCAAACATAGTTATCTGCATCTGAACTAACCAATTGAGTGCAACTATTTGTATTAGGAATATTATCCCAAGTAGCTCCAAAGTCTGTTGAATACCAAACACCATTACCATTCCAACCTTCTTGATTGGAACCAGTAGCCACAAACAAAGTTCCATCTAATGTTTGCGTCATACTAGAAATGTATGGGTTTGCACCTGCAGCAATATACTCATTAACACGCGTCCAAATATTTCCTTTGTTCAGTGAAACGAATAAACCACCAGAAACACCACCAGCCCAAACACGGTTAATGTTTGTTCTGTCCGGTTGCACGGCGCGTGTACGCCCACCAATATTATCAGGACCTTGCTCCATGAAACTAATCGTTTTGGAGATTTTCATTTTGGCAATTTTACCTTGAATTTCGGCAAGAGCTTCTGGTGTTATAGCTTGTCCAGTATTGACATCAATATACCGAGCTTTTAGCCATTCCGCAGCATCATCTGCTTTTGTTTCTTTTAAAAATGAGAACCCTTTAGCCTTATATGCCGAAGATGATTTGATCGTTTCCCAAGGGGAAATAAAAAATGCAAGGGCTGAAGAAACTAAAACAATACTGGCAATTAGTAAGTACTTTTTATTCATAACAATAATTTAATTTTTTTTTATACTTCAATGACAAATATAATGAAAAATTGTTTTTAATAAATATATTTTTATTGAGTTTTTTAGGAAAAAAAACAATTTGCTTGGGCCTATTAAAACAAATGTTTTTCAGCATGGTAAGAAGACCTTACCAAAGGTCCTGATTCCACGTATTTAAAGCCCTGATTCAGTGCGAATTCTTTGTAATATTGAAATTGATCTGGCGTAACAAATTCCACTACGGGAAGATGCTTTGCTGTTGGCTGCAGGTATTGGCCTAAGGTGAGTACATCAACGTGAACATTCGCCAAATCTTGAATTGTTTCAAGCACCTCCTCTACACTTTCACCTAATCCAAGCATAACACCAGATTTGGTTCGTACGCCTCCTTTTTTTAGGCGGAATAGCAATTCTAAACTACGATCGTATTTCGCTTGAATTCTTACTTGTTTGGTTAACCTTCGAACGGTTTCTAAATTATGTGACACCATTTCTGGAGCAACATCAATAATTTGTTGCAGGTTTTCCCATTTGCCGGCAAAATCTGGTATGAGCGTTTCCATGGTGGTATTGGGAGATTGAGCACGAATAGCCTTAACTGTTTGCACCCAAATCGCTGCGCCGCCATCCTTTAGATCATCGCGATCAACCGAAGTAATTACAGCGTGCTTCACCCCCATTAACTTGATACTATTCGCTACTCGTCCAGGTTCAAATTCATCAACGGCCTCCGGTCTACCTGTTTGCACAGCACAAAAACCGCAAGAACGCGTACAAATATTGCCTAAAATCATAAATGTAGCCGTTCCCTCGCCCCAACATTCTCCCATATTCGGACAGCTTCCACTTTGGCAAATGGTATGTAATTTATGCTCATCAACCAAGCTTCTAACCTTACGGTAGCTTTCTCCAATAGGCAGTTTAACCCTTAGCCAACTTGGTTTCTTTACACGTTCTATTTCATTTGATTGATCCATCATAGTCGGTACAAAATTCGTAAAAGTTCGTGAATTTATAATACTTTTAAATGAATAGTTTTTTTCATTGTAGATAAGCCTTATTAAAAAGCAGTAACTTTGTTTTTTAATAAGGTCATGGAAATCTCAACTGTTAATTACCTAGGAAGTCTTAGTACTGAATGCATTCATCACTCGGGAAGTAAAATAACAACCGACGCACCAGTTGATAATCACGGATTGGGAGCTGCTTTTTCGCCAACTGATTTAATGGCTACCTCCCTAGCATCGTGCTTTATTACCATTGTAGGTATTTATTGCCAACAACATGACATACCGTTTACCCATTGCTCTGCAAAAGTTGAAAAAATTATGGCTTCGAATCCCCGAAAAATAGAAAGAATAAACATACATTTTAATTTTTCTGGTAACCAATGGGATGACAAAACGCTTAAAAAAGCGATTGCCGCGGGCAAGACGTGTCCGGTGCACCTCACCTTAGATGGCAACGTAGAGATTACGTATATTTTTAGTTAACATGGAAAGAGAAAAGAACTACACACGGAAAGAAAAGTTAGATATTATTTTTGGCATCCGCACCGTTATAGAAGCCGTACAAGCGGCGCGAGAAATCAATAAAATATTGATTCAAAAAGGAATGAATAAAGATTTATTCATGGAACTTAAGAACGAATTGGCCGACAAAGACTTCCAATTACAATTTGTTCCAGTTGAAAAACTGAATGCCCTAACATCTGGAAACCATCAAGGCGTTATTGCTTTTGTTTCACCGATTGTCTATGGCGATATCCAAGTTATTGTTGACGATATGTTGCTAAAAGGCGAGAAACCGTGCATCTTAGTATTGGATCGCATTACAGACGTTCGAAATTTCGGAGCCATTGCCCGAACAGCAGAATGCCAAGGAATAGATGCGATATTAATTCCATCAAAAGGATCAGCTTTGGTAACAGCCGACGCCATGAAAGCATCAGCGGGTGCATTGAATAGAATTACAGTTTGTAAAACAGACGAATTAAAAAACACCCTTTTTTACCTTCAGCAATCAGGCTTGAGAATAATCGCTTGTACAGAAAAAGCAAGCGTGCCGATTCAAAGTATTAACCTTCGCGGACCAATGGCCTTGCTTTTCGGATCAGAGGAAAGCGGGATCACTTCCGACTTAATATCCATGTCGGATGCTCGTTTAAAAATACCAATGAAAGGCGAAATCGCTTCTTTGAATGTAAGTGTTGCAGCTGGAATCGTGATGTATGAAAAAATGCGCCAAGAAGCTGAAGTACTTTTTAAAAAAGACTAAGCACTTAACAATCGGGCAGCCTTCTGCGGTATTTCGCTTAAATCAGTAATTCTATTCTCAAATTTCAAGGTGTTATTTTCATTTGGTTCAAACCAAAGTGCATGCATCCCTGCGTTTATTGCTCCAGAAATATCAGCACGATAGTCATCCCCTATCATAACTGAATTGTGTGCTTCCGCATTCGCTTCCTTTAGTGCATGCTTAAAAATATTCGGGTGAGGTTTACTAAATCCTATGTGTTCAGAGCAAACGACCACATCAAAAAACGGCGAGAGACCCGCATTTTCCATTTTTTCAAATTGCACCTCAACAAAACCATTCGTAATAATGTGTAAATTAAAACCCATGGACTTCAAATCAGCTAATACATTCAAGGCATTAGGGAAAAGTAATTTTTGTTTTGGCGATATTTCAACATATGCATCACCTATTCGAAGAATTTGTTCCTCATCTAGAACATTAAAAACCTTTAGCGCTGATCTGAAACGCTCGTAGCGAAGCACGTCTTTGGTTAATTTACCCCTTCCGTATTTTTTCCAAAGGAGCGCGTTTTTTTGATGATATACTTTATAGAACGAATCAAATCCCAAACATTTTTCCAATAATTTTTCTTGTTCAAGAATAGATCTTAATGCAAACTTAGAGTTACTATCAAAATCCCACAGCGTTCGGTCAAGATCAAAAAAAAGATGCTTATTTAAAAATAACATACGCTAGAAATGTAGTAATGGCCCCATTTAATAACATTCCAAAAGCTATAAATAAAAAGGTGTTTTTATCTCCGCCATAAAATTTAGCCGCAATGATACTACCAATAGGAACAGATAAAAAGAAAGGAGCCCAAAAACAAATTCCTACTTTACCAAGGTTACGTCTAAGCCGAGCAATAAACTTATTAGATCGGGTGAATTTCTTTTTCTCTATAATTTTTTTCCCACTTGCTGTGAACTTATTATTTTTTAATTCAGCACGCTTTATAAAATACGCCATCAATCGACCACTACCAAAGTAAAAAAAAGCAGAACTTAACGTTCCCCCAATCACCGCTGCAAAATAAGTCTCATAAAAATGCAAACCAAGCGGAACGCCTGCAAAAGGAGCAAATAAAAACTTTACTGTTGATAATAAAAAGATACTAGTAATTCCTCCCCAATCCATCCTTAAACTTTTACGCCGAAAGCCAAATCCCCTGCATCACCTAAACCCGGAACAATGTACGATTGTGCTGTTAATTCCTTATCAATAGCGCCAACCCAAATTTCTGTATTGCTTGGAGTATGTTGTTGCACCAATCGAATGGCTTCAGGAGTTGCAATAGCTGAAGCAATGACAATACGTTTTGGGTTCCCTTGACTTTTAAGTGCATTGAGCACTGCCACCATTGAATTTCCCGAAGCAAGCATTGGATCACTTATTACCCAGATACGATTATCTAAAGATGGAGCGGCAAGATATTCTACAAAAATTTCAAAATCTTCCGGAGTTGTATGCTTCCGATACGCCGAAACGAATGCACTTTCAGCACGATCAAAGGTTCTCACTAATCCCTGATGCATGGCTAAACCAGCTCGAAGAATCGTGATTAGAACTGGCTGTTCTTCCAATACCTTTTCATTCGCTACACCGAGAGGCGTTATCACTTCTTTAGAAACATAGGTCATTTTTTTAGATATCTCATACCCCATTACCTCAGCAATACGCTCCATATTTAAACGAAAACGCATGGGATCTTTTTGAATTGAAACATCGCGTATTTCAGCCATGTAAGTGGATATAATCGACGCATGTTCTGAAAAATTATAAACCATATCTATTTTTGCATAAAGGTAAATACATTTCACCTTAAAAATAAGGTATTGCTTTAAATTTTCTAAATTTAGGCCCATGATTGAAAATCACACCCAACATTCCAATAGAAAAATAATAGCCATTGTGGTGGTTGCTGCCCTTGGTTACTTTGTAGATATCTACGATTTGGTGTTATTTGGTGTCATCAAAGCCGAAAGTTTAAAACAAATAATGATTGGAACCTCTCCAGCACTGCAAGCGGCAACAGGTAAGTTTTTATTCAACATGCAGATGATTGGGATGTTAATTGGAGGTGTTATTTGGGGGGTATTGGGCGACAAAAGGGGTCGGCTTCAAGTTTTATTTGGCTCCATACTACTTTACTCATTAGCAAATATAGCCAATGCATTTGTTAGCGATATTAGCACGTATGCTGTGATTAGAATAATTGCAGGAATAGGATTAGCGGGTGAACTCGGCGCAGGGATAACCTTAGTCTCTGAAATGATGTCCAAAGAAAAAAGGGGGTATGGCACAATGATTATTGTAACTTTTGGTGCATTAGGAGCAGTATTCGCATCACTGGTAGGATCAAAAGGTGATTATTTTTCACAAATTATTTTAAATCTTACTAATTTCCAACTCGCGAGTTGGCAAGTCGCCTATATTATTGGTGGATTAATGGGTTTTACCTTGTTGTTTTTACGAATTGGAACAATAGAACCCCATTATTTTAAGGCTATAAAATCAAAAAACGAAATAAAAAAAGGGAGTTTTAAGTTAATCTTTTCATCGAAACCAAACAGAATAAAATACTTGCACTGTATCCTAATCGGAATTCCAATTTGGTTCATTATTGGCTTAATTATCATGAACTCTAAAGACGATTTTGGTCCGTGGGTAGGCCTGAAAAACATTGAAAATGGGACAGCAGTAATGTATGCATACATCGGACTATCGTTCGGTGATTTAATTTCTGGCTTATTGAGTCAAGTACTAAAAAGCAGAAAAAAAGTCGTGTTTCTTTACCTAAGTTTTACAGCTATTTTAACCCTTGTTTTTTTATTTTTCGGAAAAGGAATGACGGCCACAACATACTATTTCTTTTGTTTTTTACTAGGCACAGGGACAGGCTACTGGGCGATTTTTGTTACGATTGCAGCCGAACAATTTGGGACAAATATTCGTTCGACCGCGGCCAATACGATACCAAATTTTGTTAGAGGTTCAGTTAACGTAATCATGTTGTTATTTTCACTGTTGTTGGCTAGTCAACTTTCTGTTGGAATTTCAGCATTTTTTATAGGAGCTTTCTTTATTGGCTTGGCTTTTTACAGCTTAAGTCAATTGAAAGAAACGTTTGGGAAAGAGTTAGATTATATTGAAGAACAAACCACAAAATAAGGTCAATCTTGCTGATTCAAACATGAACTCAGTTAGTATTCGATTTTTTTTAAGGAATATTATTCAACTAAGGTATCTCTTTTAGTTTTCATTATCTTTGCACTTAATAAGGCCCACGTGGTGAAATTGGTAGACATGCCATCTTGAGGGGGTGGTGCCATTTGGTGTGCTGGTTCGAATCCAGTCGTGGGCACAAAAATTAAATCCAGTAGTTAGAACACTGGATTTAATTTTATTTCCTGAATCAAACTTGTTTGAATGAGGTAGAAATTTAAAAAAAAATACAAACCTGCATCGCAGGTGGATTTCATATTTGTGTATTGAGAAAACATTTATTGATCATCGAACCAAGGAGTTTACGACAGGGTTTGATAATCCAGTCGTGGGCACAAAAATTAAATCCAGTAGTTAGAACACTGGATTTTTTTTTTATTTCCCGAATCAAACTTGTTTGTATGAGGTAGAAATTAAAAAAAAATAATTAAATTTCCAAGAAACTTATTTATGCGCTTTTTTATTTATCTGCTGACAGCATTTGTTGTTTTGTCTTCTTGTGAAGAATCCGCTAACTCAAATGTAAAAGAAGATCCTATTTCTAAAAGAGAAAATAAAGATTGGTCGAAAGAATTCAAAGAATTCAAAGATAGAACCATTAAAAAAGGGCAAAAATTGAGTGATGAACTCAAAAAAAAGTGGAAGGAAATTGAAATTAATGGATTTTCTGTTGAAGATGATATGAAAATGGGGCAACAATTATATGACGAAATTAATTCATCCACTGATTATAAAATAGTATCTAAGATTGAAAATCCGAAAGTTTACGAATACATTGAAAACATCAAAAAAACGATTTTAGCGAATGGTAGTTTTCGATATAAAGATAAATATGAATGGAAAATTACTGTTCTCAATAATGACAATACAATAAATGCGTTTTGTGCTCCAGGTGGGTACATTTTTATTTACACTGGAATTTTGAAGTACCTAGATAATGAAGCTGAATTAGCTGGTGTTTTAGCGCATGAAATGGGTCACGCCGAACGTCGCCATGGTACCCGTCAAATGTCAAAAGCGTATGGTATAAAAATATTGTTGGACTTTATCTTTCGTGGAGAAAACAGTCAGTATTTCACGCAAGTAATAGGTGGTTTATTGTCCTTACGTTATTCTAGAGCCTACGAGCGTGAAGCGGATGAATGTTCCGTAAATTACCTCTGTAATACTTCTTATCAATCAGATGGTGCAGCAGGATTTTTTGAGAAAATCGTGAAAGAGGAGGGGGCAAGATCAGTTGAATTATTAAGCACACATCCTGATCCATCGGAGCGAATCAAGAATTTTCATTCTTTAAAAAAGGAATTGAATTGCAAGGGAACTCAAAATTATAGCGAACGTTATCGAACGATTAAAATGTTAAGAATAAAGTAGGAGTTTATTAAGCATTTTTGGATGTAATATCGTTAAGCCGTTCCAATTCTTTTGCACTCAATTGAATAGTCAAAAAGATGAGGTGCAAATAAAAAAAAATACAGGCCTGCATCGCAGGTAAAGTACCTTTATACCCAAACAAATCCTTAAATTTGTAGTAAATAAAATTCCGTTGAAAACGACCGTTGCACTTATTGGGTTTATATTCATATCCTTTTTTAACATTGGAATCGCTCAACTTATAAAAAAAGAAAATATTAATAATCGTACTAATTGGCGATTAAACCGTCAAGAGCTACAAATTGGTTTATCTGCAACGCAATTTACAGGAGATTTAGGCGGTGGCGGAGGTCCAGGAATCGACTATAGCACAAAAGATATTGATTGGGAATCGACCGGTTCTGGTGTTGAATTTTCCTATAAATATCGCTTTCATCCATATTTGTCAACAAAGACCTGCCTCAGTTTCTTTTCGATTGAAGGCGATGATAAGTACTCCGAAGAATTAAAGCGAAAAGCGCGAAATATCCATTTTAAAAGCACTTGTTTTGATTTTAGTCAACGCGTAGAATTTATTTTTTATGCCAATGAATTCAACGGCTCATTTTATCATTTAACCTCACGAACTAAGCGACGTAAATCAAATACGCAACTTTATGTTTTTGCTGGCCTCGGATTCGCTACCTATAATCCAAAAGCATCTTACAACGGTATTTGGACCGAACTACGTCCTTTAAAAACAGAAGGGCAAGCAACAAGTTATTCTAAAGCAACCTTCATTATTCCTACAGGATTTGGATTGCGAGTTGGATTAACTAAAAAAATACGCCTTGGTATTGAAGCAAACTATACTAAAACATTCACTGATTACCTCGATGATGTAAGCACGAAATATGCTGACCCTAGTCTGATGACGTCTAGTGCAGCAAGCTACTTATCAAATCCTAGCTCAGTTTATTCAATTGGCGACAAAAGAGGCGACCCCAATCAATTTGATGCGTATTATCGCTTAACCTTTCAATTAATTTACAACATTGGGAAAAGGTAAAATAAAACGTATGATATTATTTTGATTCAATTTCAGTTTTATTCAACTGTCAAATAAAGTGGTTTAATAGATTTATTTTGAGTTAATTATAATTTTTCTCAGAAATTTATGTACTTTGTGATGAGTTAACTTTAATAAAATATGATGACAAGGATTCTTATAGCATTGCTCTGCATATTATCCTTTAATAGCTATACGCAGTGGAATATCGACCCAACAATTAACACCCCAGTTTGTACAGAAACAGGTAAACAAATTGACCCTAGGATATTGGAGGATGGTCAAGGAGGCGCTTTTGTTGTTTGGAAAGATTTTAGAAATGCCCTTCCGGATGTCTATATTCAACGAATTGATAAAAATGGCATAGTTAAATGGGATGTTGATGGTGTAGGCACCTGTACAGATGAGGAAGATCAAAGCACGCCCAATATTTGTTCTGATGGAGAGGGCGGTTGTATTGTTTCGTGGTCGGATGTGCGCGATGGATTAGAGAGGGATTTATATGCACAGCGACTTGATTCCAACGGTAATATCCTATGGGCCATTAATGGTGTAATTGTAGCAAATAAACCCAATCGTGAGCATAACCAAAAAATAGTAAGCGATAATTCAGGAGGGGCGATTGTTGTATGGGAACAAGAGGAATCAAATGGCGATTGGGATGAATGGGCGCAAAGAATTAATGCTTCAGGACAAATTGTTTGGTCACCAGGAGGAATAGCACTTTCAACTGTTGTTAGTAATAAAATAAATGGCCGAATTGAGTCTGATGGCTTCGGAGGTTCTTTTATTGTATGGCAAGATTTTAGAAATGGGTTGGATTATGATATTTATGCCCAACATTTGGATGGGAACGGCAGTCGATTATGGGGTAACAACGCTAAACTAATTTGCAATGCTGTTGGAACTCAATCCTCGCCTAAAATTGAGCCCGACATTATAAGCGGTGGCTTTTATACCATTTGGATTGATGCAAGAAATAATAACAATGATGTTTACGGACAACGAATTGATGCATCAGGTAATCTAACTTGGGCAAATAATGGCCTTTCAATTTGCACTGAAAGTCAAAACCAAAGCGCAGTAGATATTTTAACAGATGTCACAATCGATGGAATTATTTGTACATGGAAAGATTTTAGATCCTTGAACAATGATATTTATGCTCAGCGGATAAATCCTTCTGGGCTTGTACAATGGGCGCCTAATGGTGTAATAATTTGTTCTAATACATTTGATCAACTGAACCCAAATATCGCCACTGACTTGACAGGGGGAGCGATAATTACCTGGCAAGATTCATTAAATGGCAATTTTGATATTCGTGCGCAAAGAATCACCAATGCGGGTAATTTATTATGGAATATTGGAGGGGAAATTGTCGCTAACGCATCGGAAAACCAAACCTCCGTTAAGAATTGTACTGATGGTGGCACTGGTTCTATTTTTATTTTTATGGACAAGCGCTCAGGAACAAATGATATATATGCGCACCATTTTTATGGATCAGGCCTACCGTATTCCGAATTGACAAGCAATCTGGAAGATGTTGTTAGCATATTTCCAAATCCCTTTGAAAATGAATTAGTTATTAATGCTCTTGTAAATGAGCGCTTAGAATTTAGAATCCAAACCATAGACGGAACTATTGTTTATGAAGGAAATACAGGAAATGGAGAGAGCCTCAAATTAAAATTAGGAGTACTTGCCTCTGGGATGTATCAATTTACCATTTTATCTAAAAATAGGTTTTACACCAAAAAGTTAGTGAAACTGTAAGTCTTCAAGCCATCCTTAGCATTTTATTGGCTAAGCCTTGTATTCTGATCCACTAAATAAAAAGCGTCTACTATTGCTTGAATAGTTAATTTAACTTCTTCATCTGCGAAAGAATGCTTAATTGCTTCGGAATTAAGGCGATAAAAATGTTGCCAATCCCAATTGAATTGCTTGGTCAAAAAAGTATATTCTTGATTAAGATCAACCGCTGAAATCCCCCTACCATCGGTACTTATGCTCATAGAAATACCTGAGTCATAAACCGCATTAATTGGATATTCTGCTAAAGTTGGATAGACGCGTGTTAATTGATTACTGGTTGGACAAACTTCCAAATGAATATCATGATCAATCAAATGACGCATCAATTTATTATCTTCAATGCTTCGAATTCCATGACCAATACGATTAGGCTTTAACTTATCTAAGGTTTCCCAAACGCTATGTGGACCAATCGCTTCGCCTGCATGTGCCGTACATGAAATAGACTTTGATTTAGCATATTGAAAAGAAGAAACATGATTATCAAGTGGAAAACCGGCCTCATCTGCAGCGATGTCAAAACCGACAACACCTTTACCTTTAAATCGTTCGACTAAACTAATTGTCGTCATACTTTCTTGCTCAGTAAAATGCCTAAGGGTGCACAAAATTACATTTGCCACTACCCTATTGATTGATTTTGCTTCTTGAATGGCGTTGAGAACTTCTTGCACCACTTCTTCGGGACTTAGTCCTCCTTTTAAGTGCTGCAATGGTGCAAATCGAATTTCGGCGTAAACAACATTATCCGCATCAAATTGAGCTAATAAATCGAGTGTAATTAAACGAAGCTGCTGCTTTGTCTGCATAATGTTTATTGCCGCTTGGGCACAAGCGATGTAATCGTTTAAACTGCAACAATTTATCGGTGCTGCAAACATCTTGGAGTATTCTTCGTGTGAAATACCAGGTAGCAGGCATTCAACAACCTTAAAACTTAAGGAGCAATCTAAATGTATGTGGAGCTCCACTTTTGGAAAGGAAGTATACATATTAAAAATTCACTGAGTAAGGCATTTATTTAATTTTTGAACATTCAAACGTCAATAGTACTATTAAAAGTAGGGGTAAAAAAAAACCGGCAGTGAATTAACTGTCGGTTTAGTACTTTTTTAGTGCTCCTTACTTACAAAATATATTTTTGTAGGTAGTCTGAAACACTCATTAATTCCTCACCCATCATAATTTTTTCAGCACCAATAGCTCCAAAAAATCGAGCCATAACCATTTTTGATTTTTCATCGATATTAACCAAGGTAATTGTCGATTTGGAAGTAGCCGCATCATAGGTAATGGTAATGTATTCCGTGTAATATTTAGAAACCTCTGTCACTTTTTCTTCCGTTACGTCGGCACCCATTACAAATTCGTAAACACCAGTTGTTTTGGCGATTTCCAATTTTTTAACATCTGCACTAATGGCATACGACTGAGCGTTGATGGTTGAAAAACCAACAAAAAGCAAAGAAAGAATTAATAAGATTTTTTTCATGGTTTAAATTTTTAATATAAGGTAAAATTACGTTTTTTTTTAGATAAACAAATAAATTTCAAAAAGGATGCCTACTCCTTTACATTTTTTTGATTAATGTATACTGTATAGGACATCATACTTCCTGATGATAACAATTCCATTTCAGCAATATAATAAGGAATCTGTATTTTGGCACCGCCAACAAACTCACCTTCAAAAACTTGATTTGAAATTTTAATGTTGTAGCCATCTCCATTAGAAATAAATACTTTTTCGAACTGCCACATTTTCCCTTCTGGTACTTGAGCGTAGGAACCTGCATAATATACTTTCACGAAAGAAGTGTCTTGACAAAGCGCGACCTTAGAAAAAGCCATTACCAAAAAACAAAATATATACTTCACAGTCTTATGGTATTACATTAAATTCAATGATAGAGACGTAGCCTTTTTGGCCAACTCCAGAACCTGTATTAAAAGTAATTTGAGTGTTAGCTGGAAGCCAATAAGGCAGTGGAATGGGGTAAATGGAGTAGTTTTGAGCATAATACCCTGTAATATACGCCTCCATTGGATTTCCATTAATATTTGTTATTCTAGTTGGAGAACTAGGATTGTAAGCCATTCCACCTTCTATTTTCCAAACTTTTCCAGCAGGAATTGTGTAAGTTAATGCACTATTGTAGGTAATTTCTAAATTTAAAACTTGATTAAATTGAAGGTTGCCTTGCGCTTTACTCTGAGCGGCAAAAAAAGTGAATACAAAAAATACTAAATAAATTTTCATGGAACGATATTAAATTCGATAATGCTTAAAAAATTATCTAAACATGTTGTTTGAACAAGATCACCAGCTTTCAACCAAATTGGCAATTGATTTCCAACAGCCATATAGGTTCCAGAACTCCCATGACCAGGCGAGCCATTGATTAGATAATAAGGTTTAGTATTAATAAGAAACGGGTGATGCCGATCCAAAAAATTACAGGTGGAAATTTCCGTGCCATCGCTTAATGCCGTTTGAGATTGCATATACGATTCTATTTTCCACACTTTATTTACTGGAACAGTCTGAGCTATATTATTTATGCGCAGCACCTGATTAAATTGTAGATTTCCTTGAGCTGTAAAGTTCAAACTCATAAGAAGGAAGAATAAAAATAAAAGATTCCTCATGGTACAACATTAAATTCTAAAATACTGAACCAACGATTGCCTCCACATCCACAAGATTGACCAAGGACACTACCACTCGGCAGCCAAATTGGTGAAGCATCCGCATTTCGATAATAGCCAGATGGACTTGAGTTGGAATAAGCTCCTCCATAAATAAATGAGGTTGCTCCATTAAAATATACCGTCAAGGTACTGCTGTAAACTCCTACAGCTTCAATTTTCCAAACCTTTCCCGCAGGCACAGTCCATTGGGTGGTGTTGTCGGTATTGGCCGACAAGTAAAGTGCTTGATTAAACTGCAAATTTCCTTGAGCATTAAAGTTGTTTAAAGCAAAAAGGAAAATGATAACAATTGAGTATTTCATGGTACAACATTAAATTCGATGACGCTTACAAATTGTACATTAGTTGATGCAGCTAATGTAGTTCCAGAAGATAACCAAATTGGCTCATTTAATATGGACGAACTTGCGGCTGTGGCGTAACCATCTTGGCTCCAATACGAATCAGATCTCCCGACTTCCCTAGTAACTGTAGTTTGTAAATAAATACTGATTCCATTAACTAAAATGATAAAATTCCGAATACCACCTGATGTTGGATTTATTTGATTTCTTGTGATATCGGTAAACAGGGAGACATTTGGTAAAAAATTTTGCAACTTCCACACCTTACCAGCAGGAACAGTTTCAGATGTGCTAACCAATTTAACTTGACTAAACTGCAAATTGCCTTGTGCATTAAAGCTCAAACTGATTAAAAGGAAGATAAAAAATAGGAGATTTCTCATGGTACAATGTTAAATTCGATAACGCTTGCAACACCACTATTTAAACCACTCATAAATACGTTTTGTCCACCCGCAACCCAAAATGGAAAAGATTCGAAAACAGGGCCGTAACCCGTGTTCGTATTTTTAAGGAAAATACTTTGACCTGCCACACTCAAACTGAAATAAGATGAGTAACTGCTCAAACTAACAGTTTCAATTTTCCATACTTTTCCGAGTGGAACAGCGAAATTGGCTCCGCCTGCAGAAAATGACAAATTTAACACCTGGTTAAATTGCAGATTCCCTTGAGAAAAGCATTCCCCACACCATAGGATGCTTAAGAATAAAAATAGTTTCATGGTACAATATTAAATTCGATTACTGAATAAGCACGAGCGCAAAAAGTAGCATTTGTACACGTGCAAATAGTTGATCCAGCAGGCACCCACAAAGGCAAAGATGTCATTATTCCTCCTGAAGAATGAATGCCAAAACTAATAGGTAAACTATTTATCGCTAAATATTTTCCTGAATATAAATAATAAAATGAAGGAGCGCCACAAGCGCTAAAAAAAGATTGTGTTGCTCCAGATCCTTGAACTGGGTATGAATCTTGTCCGCCATCACTGATAACACTTTCGATTTTCCAAACCTTACCAGCAGGAACCAATTGTGGTTGATCAGTATTTGAAATAATTTTAACCTGGCCAAATTGTAGGTTTTGAGCACTCGCGAAATTCACTAATAAAAGTAGCGTAATAGATATTCCAATTTTTTTCATCAGTCTAAATTAGAAAGAAAAACCATACAAATCAACGTAAATTATTGAATTTTAAAATTAATTACTTTTATTATCCTTCCCAACTTTGATAGATTAAATAAAAAACATCTTTTTTTTAATAAATAAGCAATTATTATTTTTCTTGTAATTTAATTCGTAGTTTTAAGTCCTAATTTTAAATGCAAAACAATGAAAAATATACTGATGTTTTTGTCGATCGGATTTATAAGCATAACCTCCTTTGGCCAAGCTCCGGATGGCATTAACTACCAAGCGGTCATTAGAAAAACTACTGGTACTTTATTGACCAACAGCCCTGTGGCTATACGAGTTCAAATCAAGCAAGCGTCAGCTACCGGCACAGTGGTGTTTTCGGAGCGCCAAACCGCCACCACTTCAGCCTATGGCTTGGTGAATTTGGTGATTGGGCAAGGCACCCTTCTGTCTGGTAATTTTGCTACCATCAATTGGTCTACTGGCAATTATTGGGTGAGTTTGGGGGTAGATTTTTCTAACGGCACTAATTACGTTGATTACGGATCTCAAAGACTGATGAGCGTGCCTTATGCGCTTTATGCCAAGAATGCCGGGAATCAGCTCAACCAATGGCGCTACGGAAACATTGTTCCAGCCACTACCTTAGGTGCAATGGGAGACTTTTATTTAGATATGATTACTGGTAATGTTTATTATAAAAGTTCTTCCACAACTTGGGTTTTAACAGGAAATATTCAAGGCCCCACAGGCCCTTCGGGAGCCTCAGGGACCAATGGTGCTACGGGCGCAACAGGTCCGATTGGTTTAACAGGCCCGGCAGGTCCAACTGGAGTAGCAGGCCCAACAGGAGTAGCAGGTCCGGCAGGCGCAACAGGTCCGATTGGTTTAACAGGCCCGGCAGGTCCAACTGGAGTAGCAGGCCCAACAGGAGTAGCAGGTCCAGCAGGCGC
>CANHOA010000015.1 GCA_947462255.1 Flavobacteriales bacterium
AAGTTGAATTTACCTACTAACCAAAGAAGACTGATTGAAGAAATGGTAGTAATTTGTGAGAATGATCATAAAACGCATAGAGATTTTATTAAGGAAGTAAGAGAAGCGCAAGCTAGGCATGGCGTAACTGATACAAATTTCAGGAAACTTTTGGAGCGATTGAAAAGCAACTTGAAAGGAAACGATGGATTAAAAGATATGTTATCCTTTATTCCAACTGACGAACAGAACATAAATGAATTAATTGAACTTTTATTATCTTATATTCCTATGACAACTACCAAATTAGATGCATATCGTTTCTCAAGCGAAGAAATGAAAAAAATGCTGTGGTTAAAAGACCTTTTCGAAGACAATGGTTTTACTGTTGAGCGTTTCCCAGAGGTGTATTATGATACTTTTGATAAGGCATGTGAACTTTGGCCATCTTTGAAAGAAAATCAGGATGAGGAGGACACTCCAGATTATTTGGGTGTGTATATTCCTGATTATACAGAAAAAAAGTGCGAGAAAAATTGTGATTTAAAAATAGTTAATGAAGGCGTTATTGTTTTATTTAAAGATAAAATCTTAGAGTATGCTAAACGAATTGACGGCAAACTTGCACTAGGATTGTCTGTTATTGAGAATTCATTGAAAGAAGTAGTGCTATTCCACGAACTAGGACATTGGTTTTCTCATTGGCCCCTTGATAATTCTGGTTCAAATTGGAAATGTGGGTATTATTACAATTATAAAAAAGGAAAAGCAGATAAAATTACACATGAATCTTTTGCCCAAATTATTGCCTATTGGTGTTCAGACGGAAATCCTGTAAATGAAGTAATTCTGAGAGATTATTTAACACCTGAAAATACGGCATCACCTTATTACATGTATTTAGAATTAATACCTCATTCCAAGAGTGATATTTTGAATAAACTTAAATTAATTCGCAAACACATGGGGTGCTCGGCTATTTTAACAGATGAAACCGCCTATGCTGTTTTAAAATCAAATATTATTGATGAAATTGCTAATCATGCCTCAATTTCTCTCAGAAAATTAGAATTAAATAAAGCTGAGTTAAAATCTATAAAAACAGAAATATTAAACGATTTTATAGCCTATCGTTTTGGCAAAAATATCGAATATGATTACATATTATGTATTCTAAATTCAAAAGAACCTTTGGATGAAAATTCAATAAAGGTCTTCATATTTGATGATAGATTTTGTATCTCCTAATCTAAAAAAAAATATGGAAAATAACGAACTAAAATTTTATTGGTATCCAAATAATGATACCAATGGAGTAAATTTTCAAATGGATAAAGAATATGTTATTGCTGATATTAATGGTATTTTACTTGAGAAAAAAAGTAGAAATATAAATGGTTTTTTTATTCATTTTGGAATACCAGTAGGAGATGACAGATTTAATCGAATTATCATAGAAAGAGGTACAGAAAATATTTTCAAAGTTAAAGAAGAAACGTTTTTTAAGGATAATTATATAAATAATTATTCAACACTTGAATTAGAATTAGCCTTTAAACCTATTGTTGAACATTTGGAAAAAATATTAAATCATAATAATGGATCAGATGCAAGTAAAGGAATTCGCATGATAAAGAGATTTGGTGCATTCGATAGTGAATAACAAATAAAAATTAATAATTTAAAACAACATGTCAATACACACTAAATTTTTAGCCGGTAAAAACAGTATAGTATATACCGGGCTCAACGCAACAAGTGAAGCAGTAGCAGTTGGTTCTGTTTTTTGTACTAGGGTTAGCTTTTGGAAAATCCTTAAAGATGCAGGTTTGATCAGCGGATTTTCTAAAAATAATGCAGGTGGTTATCCCTATGAGCACATGGCTAACGATGTTTTTATTACTGATAAATTATCAGATATTTCTGATGGTCAAGGTTTCACTGACATTGTTGATGACAATTCAATAATTAGTAAAAAATCCTCGCAAGTTAAAGTTTTGCAAAAACATTTAGATAGTCTAGTTGATCGTTTAATGAAAGCAAATCCAGATAAAATTGTATTGTTAGGAAAGCGTGTTGCCGATGAATTTATGCGTTTAGATCCAACACTTAAAACTACTTGGGATGCTAAAAAAACTCAGAATGACAATATTGTTTATGATTATTTAGGAGATACAATGATTTTTGGGAAGAAAGTTAAAATATATGTTATGCCTTTCCCAGAAACTTCGCCTATTAAGGATAAACACGAGTTTTTTAAGAGAATATTATAGTAAGTGGGTTTTTAAGTGTTTATCACTTAAAATCAATATTTCTACCATAAAAACAAAATATTATAAATTATGAGTCTCTGGTTTAAAGGTGTTAAAGAACCAAGCGGTTGGATGGGAAATATGGCTCCATATCCTATTACCTATAATGGTCAAGTTTGGCGAACAAGCGAAGCCTTGTTTCAATCAATGCGTTTTAATGATCCTCTTATTAAAGAGATCATTCGAGGTGAAAAAAGCCCAATGGCGGCGAAAATGAAAGCAAAAAGCCATAGCGCACATTATATTATTATTCCTCTGTCTCCACAAGATATTGCAAATATGGAGGCATGTGTTTTATTGAAATTTCAACAACATCCAAAAATAGCTCGTTTGCTCATTGCAACTGGAAAGCACCCTATTTATGAAGATGCATCAGGTCGAAATAAAGTAAATGATTTATTTTGGGGAGTACATCGTGATTCTAGAAATCCTATAATGCCCATTAATGGACAAAATATGATGGGGGAGATACTGATGAAAGTTAGAGGAATTTTAATTGCTAGTGCGCCAAAACCAATTATATAAATCTAATTATTGTTTAAAAAATACAGAAATTAAAATAGTCATTTATTGGCTCAATTTTGAGCTTTTTACAACTGCAATTTTCTTCAAAAGTCTTTTCTATGGCAGATAACAATACTACTCAGTGGTCAAGTAAATTCAAAAAATTTGGAATAACCGATCCTTTCCTGAGGTTAATTACTGTTAAGTATGAAAATAGTATTCCATGGCAAACTGTAGTGAAGGATGAGCTCACGCTTAATCAACACATTAAAGATGTTCTGCTCCCTGACTTAAAGAAAAAAACTATATGGAATGAAGCTTATAATCAAAGCTCCAAAAGTTTATTTGTAGGCTATGATCATCTTGATGTTGAGCAAATTTTGGAAACAGACGAGTTTTCAGATAACGATGTGCGAGAAGTAACAATGCATTTGACTGATATTGAATATTATGATGAGTATGTTGAAACAGAACAAATTCCCGAAAGCCAAAGCCGTGAAGAATACGAGATAGACTGTAGGGATTTCGCAGCATATGCGTTAGCTACCGTCATAAACAATAGAAAAAAAGCTGCATTCAAAATTTGGTTTGATAATTTTCAAAAAAAACATCCGAAAAATGTAGCTTTTCAATATTTGATTTTAAAACCAATAATCGAACAATCCGGTTATAATTCTAGACGCTTATTACCTGCACCTGATAATAGCGTATTGAAATGGCTTTTTGTCCGAATTCAACATGAGTTTTATCTACCATCAACCAATTTTGGGTTGGAATACAGGATGCGTTTATCTAATGGATTAAACCATAGGGTAATAAATGGATGGCAATTTATCCCTTCAGGTATTGAAAACGCAGCAAAACTTACAGCAGCAGCAGCTAGAAGTGGTTGGTGTATTGCAGGCCAATATTATGCAGAGCATTATTTAGTTCATGACTTTTATATTTTACGCGAAAAAGGTAAGCCTGTTGTTGCATTAAGAGTTGATAAAAAGAATCAAAAATGTTATGAAGTTTCAGGGGTTCATAATGAAATTGCCTATAACTATTATTCTGAAATTTGGTTTTTTATTCGCTCTATTTTTTCAAGCAGTACCATCCCATCAAAATTTGTGAAATCAAATTCAGCGGAGCGTATGGTACCTCATTTTTCAAAAATCGTGAATGAGAACCTAGAAAAGAATACGAAAAATCCAGAATGGTGGCAAGAAATGGTATCGAAATGGCCGGGAACGTACGATTTAGTTCCTGATGAATTGCAGTCAAAAGTAAAATTAGACACTTCAAATTTCATCAAAAATCAATTCTATATGAGTTTAGGTGTAGAATTTCGTGAGAAATACGGCATTCACTTTTCCGAATCTGATTATATCGGATTATTGGAACAACATCCTCAATTATATTATGAGTTAGGTATCCAAGATAATCCAGCATTAGATGCAGCATGTATTCAAGGAGTGCTCAATCGCTTAAAAGTGAATGATATTACCTATAAAGAGTACAGTAAACTTCCTGAATTTGCCCGGAAAAGTCCGGAAATAATTAATCGAATAACTACACATCTTCCTTTAAGCTTTGAAAAAAACATTATTAAGAGAGGTTCAAATTATAGGGAAAGAAATGAATCAGTAAAGCTTGAAGAGCATGTGCCTTATACGCAAGGTGAATCCTTGGATCTTACTGTTTTAAGAGCACTTGAATCGATACTTAAAAATCAAAGTTCTGATTTTACAGATGTTATTTTTTCAAAAGAGATTATATCTCACCCCGATTTTAAAGAAATTAGAAAGCAAGCTTGGTTGAAAGCCGTTCTTAAGGATCCTACTTTTTATTTTGCATTTCCTATTGATTTAGTTCATGAGCACGTCTGGGCTCCACAAACAAAAATTAGTGCTAAAGATGAAAAAACACTTGAAACATGGATTTCAAAAATTGAAGCTCGACCTTGGTATCTTGCTACGGAAGGAAAAGTGCCTAAGTCAGTAAGATATCATGAAGCCTTATTGAGAGCATATCTAATAGGTTGGGGAGCGATATTAAGTAAAACGCCTTCTCAAATTTGGAAAAAAGTAAATTCATATCAACGTGCCTATATGTCATATGCAGCGTTAAGAAATTTTTATATTTTTTCGGTTTTAGCAAAATCATTTGGAAAAAGAGGTGGAGGGTTTTCAACGGCATCTGAAAGAATGCGGCAAATTCCATCATATCAACTCGCTTTTTTCTGGTCCGCTATTATTAATTTTATGCCAAATAGTAGTGTTAGAAATTTGATTAAGCCAATAATCAAACCGACAACAAAAGGAATAGTTATCGATCCTCAGTATGAATTAATTAAGTTATTCTTGTCAAATGGTTTTAATCAATTCCTATATCTTAGTATAACAAAGCCAGATCCTGAAGATTATTATTTTAATCGAATAGATCCTGATGTTCCAATAGTAGAGAAAATACATATCGGAAGTTTAGTTGAATTTGAAGTAGATGGAAAAATACATCGTGTTTCAATAGGAATAATTGCGGCAGGATTTAAGTTTATAGACAAAGATAGTGCAAAAGCAAAATTACTTTTCAGTAGAAAAGAGGGTGAAATAGTGCCAGGTCACAAAATTAAAATAATAAAAATATTTTAATTTAAAACACTGAAATTCAATTGTATAGATTTTAAAAAAAATCCTTAATTAACTTAAGGATTTTTTTTTGTCACAAATTGTCGTGCGCTATGCTTATCCCTATATAACCCCTTAAAATTTAGCACATGAAAAATGTTTGGTTTAAAAAAGTTGCGGAAGAGTATGGTTGGATGGGAAATATGGCACCGTGTCCCATAAAGTATAATGGAAAAGTTTGGCTCACAAGTGAGGCATTGTTTCAAAGTATGCGCTATGATGATGATAGTATAAAGGAAATGATAAGGGTTGAAAAAAGTCCTATGGGTGCAAAAATGAAGTCAAAAAAATACAAGGATCAAATGGTGATTGTTCCCATGTCAGAATTGGATGTTGAAAATATGAGAAAGTGTGTGAAGATGAAATTTGATGCGCACCCTCAATTAAAAAGACAGTTGATGAATACAAAGGATGCTTTTATTTATGAAGATATAGGTAATAGAAATGGGGAGAGACACAAGTTTTGGGGGGCGAAAAAGTTGAGTGAGATTGAAGGGGATGGAAATAATATGATGGGAAAGATTTTGATGGATTTGAGAGAGGAGTATTTGAAGGAAATAAAGTAAGATTTAGTTATGGGAAAGAGAATTTGTGTATTCTCTTTCCCACCATTCAATTATTAATTTAATGTAAAATCGAAGCTATGAACAGACTAGAGAAAATGGAACACTTACAAATTAATTTGAATACTTGGTTTTCTGAATGGGCAAGTTATGCCAACGAGAAGGAGAGGATTGGCGCTAGAACCTTAGGTAGAAATAAAAGCTTGGAACTTTCAATTTCGTTTCGAACGATCAAACCATTCATCGCAAATTTGATTTATGATGTATGTTTTTATACCGGAGTACCAACGTTGAAAATTTCGTATTCAACAGCCTATAATTTTCCAAAGGAGATTAAAGATGTTCTACAAGGCATCGATACTTCTCAAGTAGATTATTACAAAATGGAAGAAATGGAACTTGTTGGAGAATCATATTTAGATAAAGTTCAGATCAAAAATTTTATCGCTGAAAAAACGATTGCCTTTTTTGTTTGGAAAACTAAATTAGATGCTTCACTTTATATAATACCTTGATTTATGTCACAGCAACTTATACAATCAATTTTTGACAAGGGAGCGAATTTAATGTTCGTCCATATTAAAGAGCAAGCGATATCCACTGCAGGATTGCATCCGATGTATAAGGATACATTTTTCATGGATGAACTGATTCGTTATTTTATTCAAAAAGAGGAATATGAAAAGTGCGAATACTTGGTAATGATTCGCGAAGCATTTAGATTTTAATGTTAAAAAAAATATAGACTTCGCAATCTTACTAGAATAGTACTTTAATGTTAAAAATCAAGAAGTCAAGCGAAGTGAGAACTATTTAGTGAATATTAGCGTCCTCCGCTGCGTAAATCTTCGGCCTTGAATTTTATGGTTTTTGCTACTGAACTGAAACAGTTAATTTTTAAAATTTCTGCAAGAACATTTTTAAAAAATTTCATTTTCAGAAAGGAGTAAAAATTGTTCGCTACGTTTCGCAAGTTGTAAAAGGTATAAATCCCCAAATAAGTTTGATCTATTAAGATGTTTTGTGGCTCTAAAACTTATAAAAATACGCTCGATTTTTGAAAATCATTTTTTTTATCCGTTTCTAATAAGTAGGTTTGATTATATGATTACTCAATCTTAATACCCTTAAACAAATTAATTTTTTTGTTATAAAAATTTAAATTCTTAAAAAAGGATAACAGGAAAATTATGCCCTTTTTTTTGAGGAGAAATAAAAAATATAATACAAAGCTGTCACAAATTTTTATTAGCTGGATTTAATAATATGTAACCCCCTAAACCCTATATAAAATGAAAAGTAAAATGAAAATTAAGCCAATCGTTGGGACTGAAAGATTGTTTAAAATTTTAAACAAACGAATTCAAACTGGAGTTTCAAATAAAAACAAATCTGGAAAAACTTTTTCCTTAGAAAAAGATGCCGATGCTACAAGGCTTTTATATCAAAATATTATTGATTCACTTCCGTCTCGCCCTGGGATTATTATTATAACTGGGTATTATAAAAATTCTTTTAATACGTTGGAGATTATTAAGTCTGATGAAAATATTAAACAAGTCTTTTTAAAGTCTCGAAATAATAAAAGATATCAATCTCTTAATGATTATATGAATTATGAATTATTTGATCACATTCAAATTCAACTTGCTTCGGCAAGTTGAATTCTTTAATCAATACTTTTTACTAATTAATTTAAAAACTCAAAAAATGAAAAATCAAATTTTAATGTTCTTTAGCTTAATAGCTATTACAACTCAAGCACAATTTTCGGAAGAAAAAGTCTTGGAAGACGGATCCCATTATATTGTTTATACCCCCAGACATTTTTCGGCGGAAGAACTTGCGAACTGGAAACCTCGACGAATACCAACGACCGCTGAAATCCAAAAAAATCCACTTATTCCGTTGAGTAATATATTCATGAGAAATCTTGAATCAGCATTAAATATAAATGTTTCGGAGGACAGCTCCTTAGTAACAGCATGTGACATACAATTTTTTAATCACTTAGGAATAACCGAGGTTAACAACGATTTATTTCCCGTTAGGTATCATCAAATATGGGACTTGAAAGAATCAGTGGTAAACTATAACTTTAATAATTTCTCTCAAAGCTTAATTAAGATGATTCAGGATAATCACCTAGATAGTTATTTCAATAAAACAGTTCAGTTTTATTGCAAAGAATATTTCTATAATGGCCAATATTTTCTAGTAGCGATTGTCAACGATTCAAATACAGGAATGTTTTTAACTAAATTTTAATTTTTATAAATATGAAAACTAAAGCTGATTTGCTAAATGCGATTCCTTCTGGAATGGATTTGGTAACTTATTTTGATTCTTTGGATGTTTTTGAAAAGAGAGAACTAATAAACGAGTTAGAAGTGTGTAAAAGTCATTTCACAAAGTATCTTCAGCCTAAACTTTATTTTGCTTTGTTTTCTTACACATGCTCTTTCTTATGCTATTTTGGAATTCAAGAAGCCTGGTTTATCTGCTATTTAATTGGGATTAATTTGCTTATAAGTATTTTCTTGTTCTTAGATATTAAAGATGCATCCATTTATGAAAAAGCGATTAAAAAATTAGAAAGAAGATTGTCTCAATAAAGTATCTTTTTTTCTATTAGATCGAGAACCCATTTCTAATTTGTGGCGAATGGAGCTGAGGTAGTGAAAATGGGCTATGTAAATTTAATCCGATAATCGTTTTTCAACAGTTGAATTCCAACCTATCTTAATATTTTGTAAATGGGATGGATTTTAATCCACGGGTATTTTGATTTTCGTTATTAATGCGGATAAAATAATTCCCCGCCTTCAAGGTGCTTATGTCAATGGATGTAATAAGTCCTAAACAACGTTGAAAAATAACAATAGTAAGAAGGCAGATTGTATTTAACAATCTGCCTTCTACTAATCGTTTAATTAATCGAGCCTGTAACGCGCTTCATAAATTGATTTAGTGCATCTTTTTGTGCTACGCCTTTTTTCATTTCCTTGTGGACTTCAATCGCCCCAGAAAAATTAGAAAGTAATTCTCCTATAACATCGAGTTCTTCGTCCTTTAAGCCTGGCGCATCGATTAGATTTTCCAATGTTTCCATTGTTTCTACTACGTAGTCCTCATCGTTTTCTTCGATAAATGAAACTATGTGTTTAATTAGTGGTAATCGCATCTAGTACTTCTTGAATGGTTTCAATTTTATTTCCTTGCGCTTCTGATACGAGTGTTCCGTTAACAAATGCAGCAAAAGTAGGAAGGTTACTTACGTTGGCAAATTTCCTAGAATTTGGCAATTTTTCGGCGTCTACATAATAAAATGCAATGTCTTCATTGCTCTCAGCCAAACGCTTAAATTTAGGCTTCACTATTTTACAGTTCCCACACCAGGATGCGCCGTATTGCACCATTACCTTGTTGTTTTCCGCTAGCAATTGACCCAGGTTGTCTTCTGTAATTTCTTGAAACATCTTAGTTGTTTTTTAAGTAATCAGCAACTCCATCACGTGATGCTTTCATTGCTTCTTTGCCTTCTTCCCAGTTAGCTGGACAAACTTCGCCATGCTTTTGAACATGTGTAAAAGCATCAATCATACGAATGTACTCTTGCACGTTTCTACCAATTGGAAAATGATTGACAGACTCGTGAAAAACCTGACCTTCCTCATCAATTAAATAGGTTGCTCGGTAAGGAACATTGTCTCCATCTGATTCATCTTCTTCGTCAAACATATCATAATCTAAAATGCCTAGCTCATATGCCAAAACACGAGTAGAATCTGCAATTAATGGGAATTTAACTCCTTCAATTCCTCCATTGTCTTTGGTTGTATTTAACCAAGCAAAATGAACCTCTGCTGTATCGCAAGAAGCACCAATTAAAATGGTATTGCGTTTTTCTAATTCTCCTGCAATTTCTTGAAAAGCATGTATTTCTGTTGGACAAACAAACGTAAAATCCTTTGGGTACCAAAAAAGAAGGACTTTCTTTTTGTTTTCAAGCGCTTGATCCAATACATTGATCATAAATGAATCGCCCATTTCATCAATTGCCTTAACAGTGATGTCTGGGAATGTTTTTCCTACTAATGTTGCCATGGTTATTTTTTAAAGTGAATATTATTGTACAAATTTAATACATTATCTTATTAGATTTTATCAATTAAATTTATATTTACATAAATTTAATCTATATGATATCAATTCAGCAAATGCAATATATTCTTGTTTTAAGTGAAGAGATGCATTTTCAACGTGCTAGTGAACGCTGTTTCGTTACTCAACCCACTTTATCTATGCAAATAAAGAAAGCGGAAGAAATCTTAGGAACAGTTTTATTCGATAGGAGTGTAAATCCGATTAATTTAACTGCTTTTGGGGTGGAGGTTGTAGGAGTTATTCGTGAAATATTAACGGAAAATGAACGCTTAAAAGTATTAAAAAGTCGCTTTAAAGGTGAGTATAAAGAGGAGATTAGGTTGGGTGTGATTCCGACTATTTCCGCCTATTTGATTCCAAAAATGTTTTCGGTTTGGAAAAAAAGCATGGGGGAGATTAATTTAACGATTGAAGAATTAACGACTAAGGCCTTGTTGGAAGCCTTGGATAAAAATGAAATTGATATCGCAATTTTTGCTGGTCCGCATGCGGTAAACAAGTATAGAACTGTGCCTTTATTTACAGAAGAGATTCTCATTTATTGTCCAAGCTTAAAGAAAAAAGAGGTGAGTATGGATGTTCTACAGCAGCAAAATCCATGGTTGCTTTCCAAGGGGAATTGCTTACGTACTCAAATGATTGAATTTTGTCAATTAACGGATATCCATCGATATGGGCAATGGAACTATCAAGGAGGAAACTTGAAATTATTAATGGAAATGGTGGATAATGAGGGCGGATATACGTTGATACCGGAAAATTTACCTATGTCAGAAAAGCGAAAAAAAGCAATGGTTCAAATCACGTCTAAATTTGGTTCTCCAGCTAGGGAAATAATTGCTGTTTTTCCCAATCGAACGATAAAATCAAACGGAATAGATCGTATAATAAGGGATGTTCAACTTAACTTCATGACCAGCGGCAAATCTAAAAAAATAAATGTGCTAGGTTGGAAATAATGCGAAACGGCGCCTTTACTATTGTTTATTTGCAATTGCTACAAATTCGTCATAGCTAACTGGCTTTGCAACTAAACTTACCATTGATTTGAAAAAATCAGTCAGTTTTTGTTCCGCTAATTGATCGTAAATACTGTTAGCCTGCTCTTTATTTTGAAGCAATCGGAGGGCTGTTTCCATCAATTCTTTTTCTTCTGGAGGTGGTATTCCATATTGGGCATAATTACCAATGAGTAGATTTTTAGTATATTCAATAACTTCTTGTTGATCTAATTTAATGTTATTGTCTTTGAAAATTTTAGATTGAATCAATTGCCATTTTAATGATTTCAAATAAGCATCAAATTCAGCGTTAATGTCTTCTTCTGTTAAAGGTTTTTCATTAGTCATTCTAATCCAACGCTTTAAAAAAACACTTGGAAAATCAACCTTTGTTTTCTCCATAATAGCATCAAAAACAGATCGAGTTAATAATTTATCGGAGTCTTTTGAAAACATTTGTTCCATATCTTTTTTCACACGCGCTTTCAATCCTTCCTCCGAGTTTACTTCTCCTTCTTGAAATAATTTTGAAAATAATGATTCATCAAGATCAGCCATTGCCATTTTTTTAATTTCGGTAATGGTAAAGGTGAAATCCATGCTTATTTCACTGGCTAGTTCCTCGCTAATACCTAATAAACTGGCTTTATCTTTATTATCTTTCGATACAAGTGATGGATTTAGCGAAAATGTATCATTAACTTTTTTGCCAATTAATGTTTGATGTACTTCGGAATCTTTTAGAAATTCAAGGGAGATAGTAGTTGAATTGGAAATTCCGCTTTCATTTGGGGTTCCGTCAGCATTTAACTCCTGGAATATTCCCAAGAGCATGTCTTTTTCTCCTGCGGTATCAGTTGAAATTAACTTCCCGTATCGTCGTCGCAGGTCTTCAATTTGCTGATTAATTAATTTATCATCTACTCGGATTGTCGTATAGTCATATTTATCATTCATAGCGTTTGATAAATCAAGCTTTGGAGATAGACCAATTTCAAAGGTGAATTCGAATTCGTTTGGTGCGTTAAAGTCTCCTTTAGGGGCAACATTTTCTTTGGGAATTGGATTGCCTAAAATCTCGATTTTATTATTTGAAATAAAATTATACACGCCATCGTTCGCCAATTTATTTAATTCTTCCACTAAAAGAGCCTTCCCGTATTGTTTTTGAATCATGCCAGCAGGGACATTTCCGGGCCTAAAGCCAGGTATTTTAGCTGTTTTACGATATTTTTCTAAGGCGTTCTTTACCTTACCTTCATAATCTTCTTTAGCAATTTGAACGATTAAATTGGCTGTTAAACCATCTACATCTTCCTTAACTATATTCATTTATCAATCGTATTTACATTAAACAAAAAAGGTCTCCGCTGTATACAGAGACCTAAACTTGTGCGGATGGAGGGACTCGAACCCGCATACCTCTCGGCACCAGATCCTAAGTCTGGCGTGTCTACCAATTTCACCACATCCGCTTAACTTTTATTAAATCGATATATTACGTTAAATATTTCGATTCCCTTAAATGAAATTTATGTTACTTCAAGGGGTGCAAAGATAACGCTATTTTTAAAAAACACAAAATCTTCGTAAAAAGACTATTTTTTTAATCCCATATTTTTTTGAATTTCTTTCATGAATTCTGAGGCAAAAACAAATTGGTTTACCTCCTTATTATCTGACAAAAGAATACTTTGACGATTCCCCTGCCACCAATTTTGGCCTTTATATATAAAAAGTATGTTATCACCAATTTCAATAACGCTGTTAAGATCATGGGTAATTACAATTGTAGTAATATTAAGATCGTAGGTAATGTCTTTTATTAAGGCATCGATACGGATAGCTGTAATAGGATCTAGGCCTGAATTAGGCTCATCACAAAACAGGTATTTAGGATTCATTGCAATGGCTCTAGCGATACCAATTCTTTTTTGCATACCACCGGAACATTCCGATGGAAACAGTTTATTTTTTTCAATCAGATTTACGCGCTCAAGGCAGAAGTCGGCCCGCATTTGCATTTCTTTTTTTGTCATATTTGTAAACATGGACAATGGAAACATTACGTTTTCTTCAGCGGTTAAAGAATCAAAAAGTGCTGCCCCTTGAAATAGCATACCAATTTCTTCTCTTATAGCAGATTTATGCTCTCTATCCATGGAGGTAAAGTCATTGCCATCGTACAAGATCTCACCACCATCTATTTCATGTAAGCCTACCATGCATTTGGCTAAAACAGATTTTCCTTGACCTGACTGCCCAATAATTAAATTTACTTTTCCTTTTTCAAATTTTGCTGAAAGATCAAAAAGAACTTGTTGATCTTTGAAAGATTTATTTATGTTTTTTACCTCAATCATTATAATAATATCATTTGAGTTAAAATAAAATTGGCAATTAAAATAGTAACGCTACTAGAAACCACCGCTTTCGTAGAGGAGTGCCCAACATCTAATGCACCTCCTTTAACATAATAACCATAATAAGAAGAAACAGAAACGATAAGAAAACCAAAAACAATGGTTTTGGTTAAAGCATAATAAATATTTCCAACTTCAAAAAATGATCGGATGCCTAAGATATAAGTTTCGGTACTAGTTAAATCTGATAGTATGAGTGAAATATATCCACCAAGAAGGCTCATGAACATAGAAAAAATAACTAACACTGGAAAAAATAAAATCGCAGCAATTATTTTTGGAAGTATCAAATGATTTAAGGAATTAACGCCCATAATTTCGAGTGCATCAATTTGCTCTGTAACGCGCATAGTGCCTATTTCAGAGGCGACATTGGAGCCAACTTTCCCTGCAAGAATCAAGGATATAATCGTTGGAGAAAACTCTAATATGGTACTGGATTGGGTGATATAACCTACGGTATATGCAGGCAAAAGAGGATTACCCATATTAGATGCTGTTTGAAGGGCAA
Source organism: Flavobacteriales bacterium (assembly GCA_947462255.1). Lineage (GTDB taxonomy): Bacteria > Bacteroidota > Bacteroidia > Flavobacteriales_D > Crocinitomicaceae > UBA952. The sequence goes on from CANHOA010000015.1 coordinate 14,130, forward strand.
TAACACCTCCCATAAAAGAAGACATAAGTACCACAATAGGAATAGAGCTAATACCGATAATCTGAATTTCATTGAATAAGCTGCGCCAAAATATCCCCCATTTTTTTGGCTTCGTAAAGATGATACGAAGCATTATAAAATATTTTCCGATTTTAGCCAAAGATTTCATATTGCTAAATTAAGGATAATTTTATATCCTAGCGTTTGTATGGATAAGTTCTCTTTTACTTTTATACTTTTACAAGAGTAAATATAACATGACCAAAAGAGAGAAATATATTACGGTTTTCGATAAATATGTACCTAAGGTGTTTTCTCCTGTGCTCGCCGATCTATTGCTTGCTTCAAATGTTAGTTTCAAAGTTGTCAAGAGTCGCAAAACAAAACTGGGCGATTTCAGAATGAGTCAATTCGTTAAACAACCCATCATAACGATTAATCGCGATTTAAACCAATATTCATTTTTAATTACATCCTTGCATGAATTTGCACATTATCACACCTTTCAAAAGTATGGGAATAGTGTCTTGCCTCACGGAAAAGAATGGAAAGAGGCTTTTAGGGTCTTGCTTCTACCAGTCATTAATAGCGGAGAGCTACCTAAGGATATTGAAGCTGCATTAATGGGCTCATTAGTCAATACAAAGGCATCGTCTTGTTCAGATTTACCCTTGACTAGAACACTTCACAGATACAATAATTCAGAATCCACAGGCCATAGGCTAGAAGAACTTTCTAAAAACGCTACCTTTGCCTTGAACAATCGGCTGTTTTTAAAATTAAATAAGCGCCGAACACGATACGAATGCAAAGAATTATCTAGTGGAAAAATTTTTCTTGTGCATGCATTGGCAACAGTAATTAAAACAGATAAAGATGAATAATAATTATTCTTTGATAATGGCAGGGGGGGTTGGTAGCCGATTTTGGCCAAAATCAACGGCGAAAAACCCGAAGCAATTCCTAGATGTTTTAGGCATTGGAAAATCTTTATTGCGCTTAACTTTTGAGCGGATGCAAAAAATTTCGCCCAACGAGAACATTTATATTTTAACGAATGAAAATTATTTACAGTTGGTTTTATCACAATTACCAGAACTAACTGAAGATCAGGTTATTTGTGAGCCTAGGCGTAAAAATACGGCACCATGTATTGCCTATGCTTCCGCTAAAATATATTCGAAAAATAAAGATGCTGTTCTGGTGATTACACCTTCAGATCATTTAATATTAGACGCTAATCGTTTTACGGAGCTCATCCAAATATCAATCGAAACAGCGCTTAATGAAGATAAAATAGTGACACTTGGGATATTGCCTACTCGTCCGGACACTGGCTATGGTTATATTGAATTTGATCAACAAGAAAGTAGGAAAGCCGGCAGTGTAAATAAGGTCCTGAAATTTCAAGAAAAGCCAAGCCTTGAAATCGCGCAGTCTTTTCTAGACGCGGGTAATTACTATTGGAATGCCGGGATATTCGTTTGGAAAGCATCGGTTATTCTTCAAGCATTTGAGCAATTTCAACCCACATTATTTGAATTATTTGCCAATGATTTAACAAAATATGGTTCGCATCTAGAGAAATCAATGATAGCGGACGCTTTTGAAAAATGTGAAGATATTTCAATTGATTTCGCAATACTAGAACATGCTAAAAATATCGCTGTCGTGTTGGCTGATTTCGATTGGAGTGATTTGGGAACGTGGGGAAGTTTGACAGACCATTTAGCGAAAGATGATAACGACAATGCTGTGGTAGGACAGAAGGTATTCTTATACAACTCATCAAATTGTTTGATTCATGTGCCAAATGATAAATTGGTGGTTTTGGATGGTTTAGACGATATGATTGTGGTTGAATCAAATGAAATGTTATTGGTGCTAAAAAAAGAGAATGAGCAAGATTTAAAAAAATATTTAAAAAATATCGAAGATCATTCTCCACACTTATTTAAGTAATTAATGGTAAAAATACGTAATATCGAATTAGGAGATTTTCCACTTTTGCTAGCGCCAATGGAAGATGTAAGCGACCCACCTTTTAGAGCCCTATGTAAAAAACACGGAGCGGATTTAATGTATACGGAGTTTATATCTTCAGAAGGATTAATTCGTGATGCAGCGAAAAGTGTTCAGAAAATGGATATTTATGAATATGAGCGCCCTGTTGGTATTCAGATTTTCGGCTATGACATTGATAGCATGCGAGAAGCGACTAAAATAATCGAAAAAACAAATCCAGATATTATAGATATAAATTTCGGTTGTCCAGTTAAAAAAGTAACCTGTAAAGGAGCGGGTGCTGGAATGCTTCAAGACATTCCAAAGTTGATTCGAATGACGGATGAAATTGTTAAAGCGACCAATTTACCCGTAACAGTTAAAACTCGTTTAGGCTGGGACGATAAATCTAAATTTGTTGTCTCTACATCAGAAAAGCTCCAAGATGTTGGTGTTGAGGCTATTTCAATTCATGGTCGAACAAGAGTTCAGTTATATAAGGGAGATGCTGATTGGACCTTAATAGGAGAAGTGAAAAATAATCCAAGGATGCATATCCCAATTTTTGGCAATGGTGATGTTAATTCTCCCGAAAAAGTACTAGAATACAAAAATAGATATGGTGTTGACGGCATAATGATTGGCCGAGCTAGCATTGGAAATCCATGGTTTTTTAATGAAGTCAAGCATTTTTTGGCTACCGGTACACACCTGCCGCCTCCAGACATTAGGGCTAGGGTTTTAGCTGCTAAGGACCATTTGCAAATGAGTGTGGAGTGGAAAGGCGTTAATTTAGCCATCGCTGAAATGAAACGACATTACACCAATTACTTTAAGGGAATAAGTCATTTCAAGGAGTATAGAACAAAACTTGTTACCTCTAATGACTTAGGGGAAGTAAATGAATTATTAGATTGGATTGCTGAAAATCAAGATCAATTTTTACTTAATCATTTCGAATAAAGCGTTATTTGACTTTTATTTTCTTACTTAATTGCTGTACAAGCTTACTAGCAGAAAACTGAACGCTCCCCATCATTTCTTGGCTATTGATAGAATCTAATTTAAAAAAATAATTAGTGCCTTTTATTGATAAATAAGCTTCGTTTTTAATACTTTTCTCAACCTTAGGTCTTTTTAATGATGAATATAAATAATAATAATTATCCTTTTTAACCATATATAGAAGAGGTGAATAAAGCACACGATATTGATTGCCCTCTTGTTGCATAATACCTTTTTCGATTAGTTTATTTATAAAGTAGTTACCTTTTTCATTGGTATTAAAAAGCACCGAATAATTAGGAACTAGAATGTTTCTAAATCTTTCATGTTGAGTTACATTAAAATCCTCATCCATTTCAGAGACAATATAGCGTTCTTTGGCCTCATGCGAACCACCTTCTGCAAAGGATAGGTCACCTTCCCATGCGGCAATGAATGCTGCCATTGGAAAGCTAATTTTTCTACCTTTAGCAATTAAAAATTTTTTTAATGGATCGTTTTTCGAGGATCTAAATTTGTCTGCATTTAGATGTAATTCAATTGATGCTTTCTCAGTCTTTCCCTTTACCAAGCTAGAACCAGGTTTCATCTCCGAAAAAGGAAATTGATTATTTTTATGGAAGTAGCATTTTAAATTAAAATTGGCCGAGTCGCTATCATGGGCAAATATTGCATAATCAACTCCATATTTATGTAGTTCCTTCCATTTTGAAAAAACGACTAAATTTTCATTTTTGAATTTGTTAAGAGCAAAGTATTCTTTCCAGAGCTTAGAGATGCCCATATGCTTTGCATTGTGAATACGATTCATCACTTTATATATATTCTTACCTGAATAGACAAGTAAATACTTTGAATCGTAATGTAAGAAAATATTTAATTTAGGAATAAAGTAAACATGCATCTTATTTTTTGAAGAATCTATTACAGCAATATTTTGCTTAATTTTTTCAAGTGCTTGCTTCGTTTTAGTACTATCATTTAGCTGAATTATTGCGCCATATTCTCCATTTTCATTCGCGAAAATAAAGATCTCTTTTTGTAAATTTAATCCAAATGTTTTCCCTTGTCCAAGTAGGTATTCAGCACTAGTCAAATCTCTAAAAGGTGTCTTATAGTAGTAAAGCATGCTATTTGTTTCCTTGATTAAATCAAGAATTTTTACACTTCCTATAAAGTCTGCATCAGGTAATCGATCTATAATTCTAGGTTGTGGTGCTTTACTAAATAAAAAAGGTTGAAAATATAGAAAAGCCGCAAGAACAATAGCAAGTAGAGTGATTATGAGCGACTTCTTATACATCGTTTTACTTTGAAAAAATATAAAGCGTATTTATAAGATCTAATAAGTGCTCGCCTGAATTTTCTTCACCGCGAAATTCATAATTCATTATGAAGTTTGTTGACTTATTTGTGGTCTTGGTTGACTTTAAGTACATTTTGCCTGACTTACCTTTTAATGAATTAATCATTTCGCTTCTGCGTTCATCTAACAGATCGCTAGGGAAGCGATTTAAGGCACCTGAAATATCTAAATACCCATTCATAAAACCGCTCTTTTTAATCTGCCTCCTTATTTTTTTGGGAAGTTGCTCAGCCCCATATCCATCAGAGTGGTTTATAGCCAAGTCCTCATCATTCGTGAAAATGAATAAGTCATTCTTGTTAATCATATAGAGTGGAGCGGCATCCAATATAGCATTTTGAAATACCCAATAATTATCGTGTTTTTCAAATTTACTAGTCAAACGGCTTAAGTTTTTCAGTATTATTTCAGGGATGTCATCCCTTTCAATTGAAAATCCTAATGTGAAAATTGGCATGTCTTCCACGGCATCAGTTTCTCTCTCCCCATATTCGAATGTTTCTTCATCGTAATAGAAATCAATTTTTTTTGTTTTTATTTTTTTTATACCATTAAATGTCCCAAACATACTGCCTTTGTAGGTGTCAAATAATGCATCTTTATTTACTAATTCATTTAATAATTCAAGGGTTAGCACATTCATCGCGAGATCTGCATTTTTTTCTGACGAAAGAATTGGCATAACTACCTCATAGGCTTTTTCATATGCTTTTCGCATATTTACATTATAAGTAAAATAGGCCGAACTTCCCTTTTGTATATATTTCGCAATATTTTTATCGAACTTAGAATCGTTCATTTCTTGATAAACAGAACCTAATTTTTCCCCATATCTGGCTTCTACTAAGAAATCAATTGATTTGTCTTTTAAGATTAAATCCCCTAAAATGATGTTCCCAGTATAGAGTTCTTTAATGTCTCGATAAAGTGAGGGCATAACCGTTTGAAAGTACCAAAGCCCATTTGCTTGTTCGAAGCTTCTTGAGTTGTCTAAATAGAACGTTCCCTCGCACGGATGTGTTAGTTGCTCAGCAAATCTCGGATCATTTTTTAAAAGGTTATTATTTTTCATGAATAAATCATCTAAAAGCTCCGCTAATAATGCTTGTTGCAATTCTAATTGAACACTGTCTCTAAGTTCAAAATAATTTTTCTCATTAGGGTCCTCATTTGCTTCAGGATAATCGAAAATGGGCGCGGGGTTTTCTTCTAGCTCATTACTAAATTCCTCATTTTCATAATTTGTTGTGTCGCTTTCGTCAAATAGTTCCTCATCAAATATTTCCTCATCAAACTCTTCCAATCCCCACCCGAAAGGATATTCATTTCCTCTTGCATACCAAATAGAATCTGTTTGAGCATCTATTGATTCAGTAGAAGGTTCAATCCTAATGAGTAATGCAGTATTATCTTTTATGATAAGGTTATTAAAAAAGGATCCATATTGCTTAACACCATTATATTTACTATATATTTCCGTGAAATCATCAAAGACTTCAAACAGTGAAGTTGAATTTTTTACACCAAAGGTGAAACCAGACAATTCATAGTTATCACTTTTACCATAAAATACATTTAATCGTTGATTAAAATCAATGCCAGCATCTTTTAATGTTTTTTCCGAAGTAGATCCGTCGAATAGTTCCTGATGAACTTCCTCCATAAAGTCATATTTGACAAGTTCATCCATTGATATTTTTTGCAGTAAATTGAGGTTGTTTATACTAAAAACGGTAACTGCATTTTGGGGAATCAATTGTTCAGATTGGGCGAACAACGTTAAGTTGGTCAATATTAAGACTAAAAGTATAGAGTTTTTCATTTATGGAAAAATTACTTGTTTTTTATGGGGGTTAAATAAATAGCATTTTCTATTAGCGAATAATTATTTTGTAAATCGAAGGTATTCACCTTCAGCATAGAAGCTGTTTTTGATGGGTTTAGTTTAGTTTCTGGTTTTTCAGCATGATCAATAGGCCGGTCAAAATGATTAATGGAGGTATAAGATCCTGTTTTTAATAGGTCTAATTCAGTCTCTTTTAATTCTTCTGAAATCGTTAGGGAAAGCAGGGGTATATTTCTCTTCAAGATCTTTCCATCCCAGCTCAACCAGTTTTGGTTTAGTTCTTTAATTTCTTTTCCATTGTTCATAAAAAGAATAGATGCTTTTAAAGCATTGTGTAATTCATTAATAGAAGCGAAATCACAGGAGAATTTAACGATTAAATCTTCTTCTTTTATAAGCATGGAAACATTTGTAATGCCAGGTTGAGTTTTTAAATTAAGCGCAAAACTATTTAGCTTTTCCGTAATTTCATTCAGCGAGGGCACTTTTTTGCCATCTATACTATCTAGTGCAAGTATTGAATTTACTTTTATTTTGCTAGCACTTAAATTCAAAATATACTTGAATGTTCCAGAGCCATCATTATGTATGGTTAAATCATCAATCAATTCAATACATGAGGAGAGCAATAGTAGGAGTAAAGTCGAAAAGAGAATTAGCTTTTTCATAGGCTAGCCATTATACAAAAATAACACCCAATTTATTATGAAAGAGCTATTGATTGATTATTGTTATCAACAATAAAAGCTAATTAAAATTAATGGTAGATAAAAAATACCAAGTTTTGTTATTGCAGGGTTAATTTCTTTTCCAGATCTTCCAAGTATGACCTAAATTGTTTATCAGTTTCTGATAGATTTACGACAGTACGGCAGGCATGTAATACAGTAGCATGGTCTTTTCCTCCGCAATGTGCACCGATATTGGCTAGGGAGGACTTAGTCATCTTCTTAGAGAAATACATTGAAATTTGACGAGCTTGAACAACTTCTCTTTTACGAGTTTTAGATTTCAACATTTCTATAGGTAAGTCGAAATAATCACAAACTACTTTTTGAATGTATTCAATGGAAACTTCTCTTGCGGTATTTTTTACAAATTTATCGACCATTTGCTTGGCCAATTCTAAGGTAATGGCTTTTTTATTTAAAGATGCTTGAGCCAATAATGTATTAAGCGCACCCTCTATTTCTCGGATGTTTGTATTAATAGAGTATGCCAAGTATTCCACCACTTCTTTTGGGAGTTCGATGCCACTTCCGTGCATTTTTTTCTCCAATACAGCAATTCTAGTTTCTAGGTCGGGAGTCGCTAAATCAGCAGACAAACCCCATTTAAATCGAGACAACAAACGTTGCTCCATGCCTTGTAATTCGACTGGTGCCTTATCAGAGGTCAATACGATTTGCTTCCCATTCTGATGTAAATGATTAAAAATACTAAAGAAAACATCTTGAGTTTTTTCCTTTCCAGCGAAGAATTGAACGTCATCAATAATAAGAACATCAATCATTTGATAGAAATGAACGAAATCGTTCGTGGTCTGATTTTTTATAGCATCAATGAATTGGTGAGCAAATTTCTCCGATTGAACGTATAAAACAGTTTTACTTGGATGCTTGTCTTTAATGGCAATTCCAATCGCATTCGCCAAGTGTGTTTTTCCTAAACCTACCGCTCCATAAATTAATAATGGATTGAATGCTGTTCCACCTGGTTTGTTAGCAACAGCATATCCAGATGCGCGAGCTAGTCGGTTATACTCACCTTCTACAAAATTATCTAAATTAAATTGAGGCATTAAATTAGATTCAATGTTGATCTTTTTTAAACCTGGTATAATAAAGGGATTTCTTATCTGCTTCTCATGTGTGTTTAATGGCATTGAAACAGGCGAATTTCTAATCGAATTGTTGTTTTGAGTTGGTAATTTAACCGTATATGGAATGGCATTTTTATGGTTGCTTTCCATTAAAATAGAATACTCCAAACTTGCCTCTGTCCCCAATTCTTTTCTGACAACACGACTTAATAAAGTAATATAATGCTCCTCAAGCCATTCATAAAAAAAATGTGAAGGAACCTGTATGGTTAAGATATTATTATCTATTTTCACAGGAATAATTGGAGCAAACCAAGTTTTGAAAGCTTGTGCTGAAATGTTGTCCTTGATTACTTTAAGGCAGTTTTCCCAAATTCCAATGTGATCTTTAACCATTCTAATTTTCTATTTTATGATGCTAAATAAGCGCTTATGCTATTTTTTTAAATAACGCAAGTGCAATGTTAAATTAATGTAACCAATCAGTCAACAAAGATTGACCTAAAAAAGTTAAAAAAAAAATAAAAAAGGTATTGTTTTTTAACTTTCTTTTACACGTATTTTGAAAAATAAATAAAACAAAGAAAAAAACGAGAGTCAACAAAAATAAGGAAAATATAAAGATATTTCATCAATTAAAGCGTATTTTTGAATTAACATGAAAATAAATTATACTCATAAGCATTATTTGCGAGTAAGGTATTCTGAAACTGATAAAATGGGCTACTGTTATTATGGTAATTATGCTTCATTTCTGGAGATAGGAAGGGTTGAATCCTTAAGATCTTTGGGGATATCCTATAAATCATTAGAAGATAATGGAATTATGTTGCCTGTTTCTGAATTTCAGATTAAATATCATTCTCCAGCGTATTATGATGATATGCTTTTAATTGAAACAAAGATTACAGCCGTAAAAGGGGTACGTATTTATTTTGATTATGCTATTTTTAATGAAAACCAATTACTTTTAGCGACCGCAATGACTAGTTTGGTATTTATTCATTCAGATTCAAAGAAACCAATGTCTCCCCCGAAAGAATTTCTTTCAATTATTCAATCTTATGCAATCCAAGAACAGTAATTATCAGTTTATAACGTTTTCGAAGTCCCAAATTTCAGTCTATCATACTGCTCGTCAAGGCGAAAAACGAGTAGGAGCATCTATCTTTTCAATTCAAGAATCAAGTGAAGCTAAATTTATCTTACTTGGCATATCCGAATCTATTGGGCCTATCGCTAATGGAGGACAGAAAGGGGCAGAAAATGCCTTTGAATCTTTTTTGCCATTCTTTTTAAATACCCAAGATTTTAGGCATGATGCTGCATGCATTGGTATGATTCAATGGATTGGAACTTACGCTGAGGATAGTATATTGTCGGATTATGTGAACGAATTAGATGGATTTGTATTAGAAGTTTTAACACAGTATGTTCGCCAAAATCAAATTCCTATTGTTATTGGAGGTGGACATAACAATGCTCTTCCTTTAATTCGATGGGCAAATTTATCCCAAAAGAAAATTGAAGTAGTAAATATGGATGCGCATGCAGATTGTCGCGCCTTAGAAGGAAGACACAGTGGCAACTCGTTTTCGTATGCCATTAATGAGGGTCTACTTCATAAATACCACGTTTTTGGATTACACCGTCCATACTTGAATGATGTAAGTCATCAATTTTTATTAGATCATAGTGCGAATTTTACCTTCTACGAAGATTATTTGGATGGGAAGCAGAGTTTAGATGATGACCTTAAGCACTTAATTTCTAGTCATCCTATAGCCTCGTCATTGGGCATTGATATTGACATGGATTGTATTGCTGATATGCCTAGTTCTGCTATTTCACCATCTGGTTGGCGCCTTGATGAGGTAAGAAGTGCCCTAAGAAAATTAGCTCAATCAAAACTGCCAATTTCTTATCTTCATCTTACTGAAGCAGCTCCAATTACGGAAGTTGAACAAAAAAAGGCAGGAAAGGCTTTGGCTTATTTAGTTCGTGATTTCCTTGAAAATATAAATGATACTAAGGGATAACTTGAATACTATCTAGGGCAATCACTGCATCAATTGAACAGTTTTCAGGACTCATTGCCTTACTGTAGGTAAAAACAAAAGCCAGCTTCAATCCTTTTTTCTTGTACTTTTCATGTAGGTCTACCGGATATAGTTTTTTGTTTATCAATTCTTCTGCACCTGAGTTTACAAGAATGTAATACGGACAATTTTCTTCTGCAACGTGAATAGTCCCAATAGTTCTATTTTCTATGGAATTTTTCGCCTTCATTTTACAAGGGGTTTTACAAGAAAGGAAAATTAATCCAATTAAGATGGGGAGGTAGACTCTCATGATTTTTTTTTCAAAGATAAAAAAAAAGAGGCCCGAAGGCCTCTTAATCAAACAACCTGTAGCAAAGTTTATTTGAATCGTATTATTCAAACGACAATCTCATCTTAATGTTACAGCATAATTAACATTTGTACTTTGATAAACATTTTGTTTTTCCAATTAGAATGTCTTAAGCCTTCCTAACTTTGCGTTGTGAATAATCGATTAGATACATTAACGGCTTTAATTCGCTTAATCGAAGATCCTGATCTTCAGGTTTTTAACCATGTTAAGAATGAATTATTACTGATAGGAGACAAAGCCCTTCCAGCGCTAGAAAGTGCTTGGCAAAAAAATAATTTTGGGGATGAATTTCAAAGTCGGATACAATCGATTATTGAAGAAATTCATCGTAGTGCATTAAAAAATGAATTGATTCAATGGATTAAATCAGAAGAAAAGGACCTGCTATTGGGTTCAATCATTGTATCGAAGCACCACGACACTTATTTAGAGGATGCTCTTGTTCAGCAAACGATTCAAATGTTGAGACGTGACATTTGGTTAGAATTTAATGATTATCAAACAAGTTTTGAGCAAATCAAAATATTTAACAGAATCTTTTTTGGTGTTTATCAATTTCAATGCTTAAATAAAATTCGCTACAATCCTGATGAGATTGATATTTCTAAAGTATTAGAAACGAAAAAAGGCGCGCCTTTAACTATTGGTTTAATTTATAGTATAATTGCTCAATCCTTAGATTTGCCGGTATATGGAGTGAATTTACCAAACAGTTTCGTTTTGGCATTCATGGATTATAATCAATCGAATGTTATCATCAATCAACAAAATGACTTTGGTGTTTTATTTTACATAAATCCGAAATCTCATGGCGAAATATTAGATGCCCGTGAAATTGATGCTTTTTTATCGGGTCGAAACCTTAACCCAGATCGGTCTCATTTTGAGCCATGTTCTAACTCTACTTTAATTAAACGAATGATTGAGGACATGATACTTTCATTCTATCATGTGGGAAATGAACAAAAAGCATTGGATTTAAATGAGCTGATTAATTCGATTTAAGTATACTTAGAGCCTTTTTTCAGATCTTCTTTAATTCTCGTTCCTCCTTGGCTATCGCACTATTCTTATTGGCTAATTGCCCGCAAGCAGCATCAATATCTTTCCCACGGCTCCTTCGAATATTAACGATAATATTTTTTGATTCTAAATACGCTGCAAAGGCACTCACTTTTTCTGTATCAGCTTGTTGGAAATCCCCATCGTCGATTGGATTGTATTCAATTATATTTATTTTACAGGGAACTGCCTTGGCAAATACAGCTAGTTCTCTAGCATCCTCTATGGAATCATTGAAATCTTTAAAAATAATGTATTCAAATGTCACACGTGTCCCTGTCGCTTCATGGAAATAAACCAACGCTTCGGAGAGCGACTCTAAATTATTTGAATCATTAATATCCATAATGAAACTTCTTTTGATGTCATTTGCTGCGTGAAGGGATAATGCCAAGTTAAATTTCACCTTATCTTCCCCTAGTTTTCGAATCATTTTGGCAATTCCAGCGGTAGAAACAGTGATTCTTTTTGGGGAAATTCCCATGCCTTCTTCAGCTGTTAGTAGTTCGATAGATCGCAATACATTACTATAATTAAGCAAAGGTTCTCCCATCCCCATATAAACAATATTACTCAAGGATTTACCATATAACTTTTGTGCTTGATCCCTCAAATAGACAACCTGATCAACCATTTCTCCTGCAGATAAATTGCGCATAAGTTTTAATCGACCAGTTGCGCAAAATTTACACGCGAGACTGCAACCAATTTGCGAGGAAATACAGGCAGTGGTGCGCTTGTTTGTAGGGATTAGTACTCCTTCAATAATTTTATTGTCAGCAATTGAAAATGCGCACTTGACTGTTTTGTCCTTACTAACTTGTTGGTCTTTGAGCTGTAAAAAATCAATGTAATATTTTTCCTCTAAAAAAAGGATGATGTCCTTTCCAAGGTTACCCATTTGTTGGAACGAACCAACATTTTTTTTCCATAACCATTCAAAAATTTGCTTTGCTCTAAAAGCAGGAAAATTGGCATCTTTTAGTTGCGAAGTAATTTCCGCTATGGATAAATTTCGGATGTTAATTTTATCCTCCAGCTTCATTGTATTTTTGGGAACTATCTATTAATCATGACTGGCATGACCAACATTAATATATCTTCTTTGTCGTTTTCACCGCTCACTGGCATCAATAAACCAGCACGGCTAGGCTCACTCATTGCCAATTTAATTGTCTCGGTGTCTATACTTGCTAGCATTTCTACTAAGAACCTAGAATTAAACCCAATTTCTAGATCATCTCCATCGAAATTACACGTTAAGCGTTCACTAGCCTCATTTGAAAAATCAACATCTTCAGCAAATAAAGACAATTCAGATCCAATTAGACGCAATTTAACTTGATGTGTTGTTTTGTTTGAAAAGATGGATACACGTTTCAAGGAGCCCAAAAATTGTAAGCGATCTATGGTAAGTACGTTTGGATTTTCTTTTGGAATTACAGCCTCATAGTTAGGGTATTTTCCATCAATCAAGCGACAAACCAATAGTATATCTCCAAAGGTAAACATGGCATTTGATTCATTGTACTGTAATTCTACCTCTTCATCACCTCTTAAATTAGACTTTAATAAATTGAGTGGTTTTTTTGGAAGAATGAAAGATGCATTACTTGAACTGGTGATGTCGGTTCGTCTATAGCGCACTAATTTATGTGCATCAGTTGCTACAAAAGTAATTTCTTCTGGAGTAAAGTTACAATATACACCACTCATTACCGGTCGCATATCATCAACACCAGTAGCAAAGATGGTTTTTGTGATTGCTCTTGACAGCAATTCACCTGTTAGTTTTATGGTACTATTGTATTCTGTTTTTGGCAATTTAGGAAATTCTTCGCCATTAAATCCAGACATTTTTGATTTACCGTTATCGTAGACAATTTCTATTGCAAAATTTGTTGGATTGACTTTAAAGGTGCAAGGTTGGTCGGGCATGCTTTTTAGCACCTCCAAAATTAATTTTGCTGGGATAGCAATTTTTCCATCTTCCTCTGATTGAACACCCATTTTTGTAATCATGGTTGTTTCTAAATCCGAAGCACTAATCGTTAATTCAGCATTTACAATCGAAAAAAGAAAATTATCTAGAATAGGCAAGGTGCTATTGGTACTTAGCACACCTGATATGCTTTGTAAATGTTTAAGTAAAGTGCTACTTGATATAATAAAGTTCATGAAAAAAAAGTTTTATTTACAAAAATAGCAATTCACTCGGTATTTTAGATACTAAATTTTAATTTGTTGCTTGGTTTTTTTTTAAATCCATTGCTGGAAAATAAACGTGTCCTAACAATAAGGGATTAAATACAAAATATTGACATTTAACCAATTGCCCATTTGGTAAAATACACCAAAAATTATTCATGTCCATATTAACCATTTCACCAAATTCATTTCGCTCTTCTTCTTTTGCAGTTATGCGATACAATTTAAGTAAGGTTGATGAGCCATTACTTTGTTGGAGAGTCAATTTACAGAAGGGCAATGATTTTTTAAGACTATCGCATTGATTCTTACTTAATTCATAATTAGGCTTGTCAAAATGAATTTTCTTGTAGGCCTGCAAATAGCGGTAAATATTGCTGGTATCAACAAATGGAAGAAGGTTTTTGCCCTGCTTAACAGTAAAATTATTCGCATTGTTTTTTACGCTAAAACTTCTATTTGGATCGTCTAAAAATTCAACATTCACACTTTTTATTTCTTCAATCCCTAAAGCGAAAATATTAGTACACATCCATTTTCGTTTGTCAGCAAAGAAACGTGGTTCAATAATCCCTTTTAATCCTTTGATGCGCATCATTACAGGCTGGATACTTTTACCATCACTTTTGGTTTCTAATAACATGATTTGTCCATAATGGTCTTGCGCTGAAGGGCCGATATACCAAGTTTTTTCCCATTCACCATCCACAAAGAATTCTACTTTGGTATGTTGGCTTGCCATAAGTTCAGTGAATTTTGTTATTGAATTTTTAGGCAGATACCCTTTGAATTCAATATTTTTTGCTGCATCAAGAATAAAACTAACATTTTGCTGACTAATACAATCGCCATTGGCCTCTGTCCAAAGTCCATTTTTATTTTCTAAACTGATGCTCAGTGATGAGGGGTCAGTAATAATAATTTTAGTAATATTCGTTGTGTCTTCTATAGAAAACTCAATTAATTCTAAATCTGATTTTCCTTTATTATTTAATAAATTCAAGCTCAGCCAAGCTAACAACAATAAGAATAAGATTCCACTAACAAATAATATACTTTTTCTTTTCATTTCGCCTATAGTTTAGTTGAAGCATATCTTTTCGTACGATAATAATTCCAAATGAATCCCAATAATAATATGAGTATAATCGGTAAGCCCACATTAATTATTTTTAATGTGTCAGCCATTGTGCTCAATTTTTCTTTATTGATGTTTTTTATTTCGATTTGCTTACTTCTAATATCTAAAACAGATGTTTCCCCCATCATATAATCAACAAGATTCTGAAAAAAATCTTGATTGCCATAATACATTGGAATTCCTTTTTCGGCAAGTACTTTATTAAATTTTAAATTATTAAAGGGATTTTGTCTGTACATAAACTGCCCAGTTTCTTCATTTTTCATGGAGTCATATTCATTCGCGATGAAGCTACCATTTCCAACTAAAAGGACTTTCCCCTCTTTTTTACTTTGACTTAAATATTTTGATTCTTTATTTTCGGAGAAATCAGTATCAATTCTATTTTGAAAATGAGAAGAAAATTTTCCTTCCACCATTGCTGCTAGGCATAATTGATTTTTTTCTTGTGATGGGTTCTCTATAAGTTGAGGATTTCGCCCGTATGAAAGGGGCATTTCTAAACTTATTAATGGTGCCAGCCCTGTTTTGTTCGAATTTGTTGATGAGGTAAGTAATACAGTACTTTTTGCATTCTCTGAGGGTACAAATTGGATTTCATTCACATAAGCTAGCGATACTGGATCAACATTACGTGTAATGGGATGAGAGCCCGGTTTAGCAAGTATATGATAGAACCATGGAACCAAAGATTGCTCAGCATATTCAAGAACTTTTGGGGCGCAATTAACATCAACAACAAAGTTTTCGTTCAGTTTAAGCCCGTAATCAAAAAGCATATTTTCGAGCTTTAAATTTTTTCTAATCGTATGGGTAATTCCTCTAGTCATCAGGGTGTCCTCCTCTAAATGAAGGGTATTCATGAAGCACATTAATTTCTTTCCGCGCATTACAAATTGATCAATGATATATAGATCTTTATTTGTAAAAGGGTATTGAGGGTCAGCTATAATTAGTCCATCAACATCATTTAATGAGGCCAATGAATCGTTAAGTCTTACCTCTGTCAACGAATAATAAGGAGCGATGAGCGATCTAACTCTTGTAGTTTGGTTGTAATTGAGTTCACCATGCCCTTGAAGGAACGCAATTCTTGGTTTAGTACTTTGAGTAATGGTTCGAATAACTGAAAGTAGGTTATACTCTAGGTTGTTAATAGCATTTTCGAGTAGTGAATTTACATCCTCTAAATTAGTTGGCTTGCCGGGTTTAGTGCCAGGAATTAATTGAATGGATGTTTCTTTAATAATACCATTAACTGAATAAGAAATTTCTGCGCCTGGCCAAAGCATAATTTGGGTTTGTGCTCCATCCTTCAAATACGAAACTTCAAGTGGCTGAATACCCTCACCGTCTTTATATAAGCTTTGAAACAAAGCATTTTTTTCATTTTTTGAGCCATTATTTGGGTTAATGAAAAGGTATTCAATACGGTCATCGCTTATATTTTTAAAGGCAATTAGTTTATCTTCTATGGCATTTCGGAAAAGTTTGATTTCTGCAGGTAAATTTCCTTCCAAATAAATTTTAATTGAAACACGACTGCTAAACTTTGATGTGTCCTTTAGAAATTCTTTTGTGCCGTTCGATAGGGTATAACGTTGATCATCGGTCATGTCGATTTGACGATAAACTAAGGAGGCAATGATATTGATAAGAACAAGTGCTGCGATAAAAATGAGTAGAAATCCAGCATTAAAAAACCCCTTAACGGAAACTTTCTTATCCATATCTTAGCTTTTTAATGATTTAACACTTGCTAATGTGGCATATAAAAATAACCCGATAACAGAAATAAAATAAACCAAATCACTGGTATCGATAATGCCCTTTTTAATTGAATTATAATGGAAAGAAATGCCAAAATAGCGAATTATGGCGTCTATTTCGCCTACCTGAGAAAACGCCCCTAAAAGTTCTAATCCGTCATACATAAACCAGCACAAAAACATGGCTAAAATAAAGGAGACGATTTGACTACTCGTCAAAGAAGAAGTAAATATGCCAATTGAAACAAATACAGCGCAGATAAATCCTAATCCCAAATAAGATGTTAAGGTAGCACCTAAGTCAATGACCCCTACAGGATCACCAAGGTAATACATAGAAAAATAATATATGATAGTTGGAATAATAGCAATCAGGGCTAAGGTAAGTCCGGCAAAATACTTGGCCAATATGATGTTAAAATCAGAAATTGGCCTGGTAAATAATAATTCGATCGTGCCTGTACGCCGCTCCTCTGCAATGGACCGCATGGTGATTGCTGGTATCAAGATTAGAAGGATAACTGGTGATAGATTGAAAAAAGGAATTAAGTCTGCTTCTGCTCCTTCTAATAAATTGGTGTTGTATGACAAAATCCAATGAAATAAACCAGATGCAATTAAATAAATCAAAATGAAGACGTATCCAATTATGGAACTTAAAAAACTTCTGACTTCTTTAAAATAAAGTGATAACATAAAAATATTTAGCTCCTCAAAAGTAGAATTTTCATTCAAATAATGGGCAATTATTTTGTGTAAAAAGTTTTTTGTAAATAGGTATAAATAAAAAAAGTCCCAAAAGGGACTTAATTTTTTTAAAGGTGTGGAATATTAATTATGCTTTTTTCACATTAATTGCATTCAAACCTCTTCGACCTTCTTCAAGTTCGAATTCAACTTGGTCATTTTCTTTAACCTTGTCAACTAATCCTGTTACATGAACAAAATACTCTTTGCTCGTTTCGTCGTCAACTATAAAACCAAAACCTTTGGTTTCATTGAAAAATTTTACTGTTCCTTTACTCATTCTATTCTAAATTAATTATTTTATGTAAAAGTAAACTTCTTTTTTGTATAAATCAAATAATTGACTATAATTTATTTCTTTTCATTAGAAAAGGAGTCAAAATACGTAGTTGTGCTATATGCTTCTGCCGGGTTTTCAAAATGGGGTTTAATGCTTTTCCAAATGCTTATAAATAGAGAAGATTGTCTATAATTTAAGAGTGCTTGTTCACTTTCCCAATGGCTGTAAGTAAAACATATACAAGGATTATCTATGTTTTGAAGCAGTTGCATGCCTAGGCATCCCTCAGTCTCTGCAACTTTCCATTTTGTTTCATTAAACAGAAAAAGGAAATCATCCAATTTATCTTTTTGGAATTCTAATTTAACAATTCGCGTAATCAAAAGGCTAGGGTGTTAATTGTTTTGTGTGAGCCTGCAGGTTCAAAGTCAACCCGAATTATATCACCTTTTCTCACACCAAACAAGCGGTCAGCGCCGCCATTTCCTTTATTGGCTCCTTGATTAATAGCAATCTCTAATAGACCTGCATGATTAAATATGGCTACCTTATCTCCTAAAATCACACTGTTGTATGTAGGAGATATTTTTACTAAGTGATAAGTTTTATTATGATAGTAAATGGTAAAAGGCATATTTTCTCCAAACCGATCGAAATCTTCTTTCGTGATATTGGATATTAGATTACCATAGGAATCTATGTGGATGACGTGGCCTTGGATTGAAAGCGCTTCAATAATAGGATTTTGTAATAAGGATTTTTTAAAATTTTCTTCAGCTGTACAAAATTGCTCTGCCTTTTCTCCTTTAGCAATTCGAATTGCAAGAGGTACTAAACAGGTTTTAGTTGTAAATCGAAGCATTTCGAGATGTTCATGTATCGCAAGGTAATTATAAAACGCACTTGGTTTTTTATCACCTAAAAACGCACCAAAAAACCCATTATCTGTAGCAATGAAATATTGATTTTCAAAAACTAAAATAGAGGGATAATTTGGTGAAAAATTTTGTTGGTTATTTTCAATTGATGCTTCTGCGATTTTAGGTTCGCTATCAACACCAATAATATGAATTGTGCCATCTGGAAAATCAGTGTAACAGTTTCTCAGCTGAAAAGCCGCCTCTGAGCTATCGAATGGACGTATGTCATGGGAAATATCAATCAATATTGCATTTGGAAGCTGACGGTATAAACTTGCTTTTATTGAAGCTACATAATGGTCTTTTAGTCCTGCGTCTGTTGTTAGGGTAATGATTTGCATCATGATTTTTCGTTCAGTATTGCTTTAATTTTTACTTTTACCAAAAGTAAGGTATTTCGCATAGATAGTAATAATCAAAATGTATTTTAATTGAATTTGGAAAGTAGAAAAATTATCATTGAAGGAATAAATCCCGCTGATTTATTTGGCATCAACAACATAAATCTAAAGCATCTCAAAACATTCTTTCCTAAATTATCAATTTTATCAAGGGGAAATATGGTTATAATTGATGGGGAACAGGAGTTGATTGATGCGTTTGAAGCTAAATTCGAATTAATTCAACAGCATTTTAATACCTATAATGTTCTCTCGTTAAATAACATCGATAATCTTATGCTTGAAAATGGTGCCTCGCTTATTTCAAATGGCCAAGATGATGAAATTCTCGTTCATGGTACCAGTGGAAATAAGATTAAAGCACGTACGGTAAATCAGAAAAAGATGGTGCAAGCCGTACTTGATCACGATATGGTTTTTGCTGTTGGTCCTGCAGGAACTGGTAAAACCTACACCGCAGTTGCCTTGGCTGTTCGAGCTTTAAAAGCAAAGGAGGTAAAACGAATCGTGCTAACCCGACCAGCTGTTGAGGCAGGAGAAAACTTAGGGTTTCTGCCAGGCGACCTTAAAGAAAAATTAGACCCTTATTTAATGCCTTTGTATGATGCCCTGAGGGATATGATCCCTTCGGATAAATTAGCCAATATGATTGAGATGGGCATTATTGAAATTGCACCGCTTGCATTCATGAGGGGGCGAACCTTAGACAAGGCTTTTGTGATTCTTGATGAAGCTCAAAATACGACCACATTACAAATGAAAATGTTCTTAACGCGTATGGGCATGACAGCGAAATTTGTGATTACCGGTGACATAACACAAGTTGATTTGCCCCATCGACAAAAATCTGGGCTTAATTTCGCTTTAGAAATTTTAGAAGGGATCGATGAAATTGCCATTATCCGATTGGGCAAAAGCGATATTATACGACACAAATTAATCACTAAAATTATTGATGCCTTTGAAAACGCTGAGGCAAAATCCGCTTTAGATTAACATAAACTATGAAAACAACTTCTACTACTACTTTTAATTTTGATGGGCAAATTGATGTTTACCATGGCAAAGTTCGCGATGTATATACGCTCAGCGAAAACCGTTTGGTGATGGTCGCTTCCGACCGAATATCTGCCTTTGACCATATTCTCCCGAAAGGAATTCCTTTTAAGGGCCAGGTTCTTAATCAGGTTGCGACTTATTTTTTAGATGCGACTAAGGATATCGTGCCAAATTGGTTAGTTGCCACACCTGATCCCTGCGTTGCTGTTGGTTATGCCTGCGTGCCGATTCGTGTTGAAATGGTTATCCGCGGATATTTAGCTGGGCATGCGGCTAGGGAATATAAAGCTGGTAAACGTATTTTGTGTGGTGTTGTTTTGCCAGAAGGGCTTATCGAAAACGATCGCTTACCTTCGCCAATCATTACACCAGCCGTAAAAGCAGAGGAGGGGCATGATGAAGATATTTCTCGTGAAGATATTTTGCTGCACGGACATGTTAGCAAAGAAGTATATGAAAAAATGGAATCGTATACTAGAAAACTATTTCAAAGAGGAACTGAAATGGCTTTTAAACAAGGCTTAATATTGGTCGATACAAAATATGAGTTCGGTTTACTTAATGGGGAGGTCGTTTTAATTGATGAAATTCACACTCCGGATTCTTCGCGTTATTTTTATGCTGACGGCTACGAGGAACGTCAGGCTGAAGGTATAGAGCAAAAGCAATTGTCAAAGGAATTTGTGCGGCAATGGCTGATTGAGAATGGTTTTCAAGGTCTTGAAGGCCAAGAAATTCCTCATATGCCGGATGAATTTGTACAAATTATTTCCGAACGCTATATTGAGTTGTATGAAAAAATAACGGGGAATCAGTTTATTAAATCAGATACAACGAACAGCATTGATCGCATTTTCAACAATGTTCAAGCGTATCTTAAAAAGGAAATATAATAGTTTATTTTTTCTCTAAAACTTCCAAAATAGGCGATCCTGTCATGGCTCCTGATCGTTGTAGATAGAGCAAGTGGGTTAATGTAGCTGAAATATCTGTAATTTCTATTGGTCGAAATACATCGCCTGGTTTTAATCCACCACCATACCAAAGCAATGGAACATGGGTGTCGTAGTTAAACGCTGAGCCATGAGAAGTGCCTTTAAAATCGGCATCACCATCTACTGGTAAAAATCCGGGATTTAATAAATACAATACATCACCGCTTCTATTAAAATCGTATCCTAAGAATAGCATTTTTCTCCAGTTATCGCCGTTTACACTACCTTCGATGAGTTGTTCGGCGGTAAATACTGCTTTAACTTCTGCCCATTGTCGGATTTCTTGACTTATAAAATCACAAATGGCATTGTAATCAAGTTTTAATGAATCAATCTCTTCCCGATTTAGGTATATGTTTTGATTTATTTCGTTCAGCGTAATTGGGGATTTAAATTTTGTAAGAATAGCTAATTTCAA
Source organism: Flavobacteriales bacterium (assembly GCA_947462255.1). Classification (GTDB taxonomy): domain Bacteria; phylum Bacteroidota; class Bacteroidia; order Flavobacteriales_D; family Crocinitomicaceae; genus UBA952. The sequence continues at coordinate 35,588 of CANHOA010000015.1, forward strand.
CTCCTCCATTTTTAAATTACTTGCGTGGTAGCCTCCGGGAAGACGCATGTCCATTAGCATTTGAGGAATGGGAACAACGGCATGATCAGCAGTTAGAAAAAGGGTGAAATTATCTTTGCCAAGTTTCTTAGTTAATTCCTTCAATAGTTTTTCTATTTCTAAGTCCATCCTTGCATACATATCCTCTATTTCCAATGAATAAGGCCCAAAGCTATGCCCTGCTATGTCTGGGGTTGAATAACTAATACAAAGTAAATCGGTCTGTGCATCTTCCCCTAGTTTTTCATTTTTTATGGCCGAAAGAGCCAAATCTGTTAGTAAGCTATTACATGCTGGGGAAATCGTAAAACCACTAAAATCGGTAGCAGGAAAGGTGGTGAAATTATATGGAAAGACAGCGTCTATTTTCCCGGGGATAATCGCTTCGTATTTGCTTTCGTCTTTATCGGCAGCTAAATAGGTTTCTTTTGGGTATAAAAGCGTCCAATCTGTCAAGTAGGTTTTTGCATTTTTATGCGCGTTAAATTCTTCTAGCCAATCGGGTAATTTATCCTTGAAGTAGGTACTTGTTGTAAAAGTGCCGCTGAGTGGGTCAAACCAATAGCTTCCATCACTTAAATGCCCACCTGGAAGGATGGCACTTCGGTTTTTAATGGAAAGAGAGATCACTTTTGCGTTTGGGTAGTTTAGTTTTAATTGATCACTTATCGTATATGTTTTAAGATTTTTTGGCGAAGCTTTACCATACGCTGAAATTGTTCCAATTCCCTTAACAGACAAATCTTCTACACAGTTAACATTAGCCGAAGAAGTTCGATCATACCAACTGTTGCCAATAATCCCATGATTATTTGGGCTCGTTCCGGTGTAAATGGAGGCGTGGCCTGGCCCAGTGTAGGTTGGGACGTAATTGTAATTCACATTGCGGCAATTCACACCATTTTTCATCAGGACATTAAAGCCACCTTTGGTAAAATGATGCTGATAACGGTATAAATACTCGTAGCACATTTGATCAATGACGATTCCAACAACAAGTTTGTTTTTCTTTTGTGCTATTAGAGTTCCTTTGAAAAAGAAGATAAGCACAAATAATAAAAGAAAGTACAATTTATCCTTTGCCTGGTTTTTCATTTTTGCCTGGTATTACTGGTGATGTATTGATTGGCTTGTTTGTATTAATAGGAGCAGGTTTGTTATTGTTGTTTGGCACCTTGATTTGGATCGGTTGGCTTGGCTTTACAATTGTATTGTTATTCTCATATGTTTTAATATCAGTTTTTCCTGGCCTTTCTTCGATGGTATTTTCACTTGGTGTTTTTGGTTGCGCTTCTCCGCTTGGATTTTTAGGAGCTAAAATTTGATGCGTATTGGTATTTAATAATGGTCTTTCTAATTTATTAAGAACCACACCTTCCGTTGCTAACGATGGCGAAGGAACAGGATTCGGAGCAATATTTAAATACCCTTGATCAAAGATGCATCCTCCCATTTCATCTAGGCTTATACCCATTGCTTCGCATCTTTGTCTGGCCATTGATTGCTGATTGGCATTCAGGTCTGCTACTGTTAGATGAACCATTGGGAATCTACGGTCTGTAAAAGAAGCTGTATTTGTCCCGTTTGAATAATCAAATAATGTAGTCATATCTGTTACTCGCCAATCATCTGCAAAACTTTGAGACAGGTAACTTAAGTACTCTTTTTCAGCAATAATTGATGCTTGCTGCATTAAAGGATTCCCAAATGTTGAGAATGCTTGGTAGACAGGGGGCGATTGATTGTTGTTTCTGCCGTTAAAATCATCATTGATGTTTTTATTTGCATTCCCGAGTAAGCCACTGTATGTTTGTGTGCTGCACTCAAAAATTGTAACAGTTACATTAATGAAATTCCTTCCGCCACTAGCTCTATTATTAAGAATCAGTATTTCGCCTGTAGGCCACGTGATAATATAATTACTTCCATTTAACTTAATTGTTCCTCCATGCGGTAAAAAATAGGTTCTTCCTTGTAATTGTATTGGCGCCCCATCTAAAAATAATGGCGTTACATTTCGGGAAGGTGCATCTTCGGCATAAAAGCCTACTCGATCACCAGAAACATTCATCGCTATTGCCGAGTTCAAGGAGAAATTATCACTTTGTGCTTTTTGCCTCGCTTGGATCTCAAAGTTTCTATCGGAAGATTTTGACAATTCGAATTCACCTACTGTTTGAAATGAATACGTAGCATTGTCAAAGGATTTTAAATGAGGGTCACCGTAGCTTCGGCCTTGAATTGTTTTGCAAAAAGTGTTGTTAATTAGCGCTAAGAGTAAAGTGGTAAATGAGTTATTTGTTGTTTGAGCACCCGTGTTGTTGGACTCAATATATTCTTTTAAGTCTTCCCTTTTTTCTTTAGGCATCAAACTCAATAGTTCATACGGCGTCAATTCTTCAGCAAAAGTTCTATCTGGAATGACTTGGTTAGTTGACATCGCCATTATGCTTTCGGATAACCAAAGGCCGCGAATAGGATCCCAATCTTTCAGTTCGAACAAAATATTATCAGTTACACTGGGCTTTTCTGGTGAAGGAATAATCGGGGCCTCTTGTGAATAGGACACTTGAAGTATTCCTAGGAAAAAAAACAAACTGATTATTTTCATTTTTGGGATATTTAAAGTTGAATTTATGGCTTTTCTAAAGTTTTAAGGTTCTCTTCTTTTCGTTAAATTTCTTCCTCATTATCATGAAACTTATAACCGACTCCCTTAACGGTAGAAATCATATGATTACCAATTTTCTCTCTGATTTTTCGAATGTGTACATCAATGGTGCGGTCGCCTACAATGATATCTGATCCCCAAACGCTATTTAGAATAAACTCACGCTTAAAAACAGTATTCGGTTTAGAAGCTAAAAGTGCTAATAATTCAAATTCTTTTCTAGGGAAATGAATTTCCACATTGTTTTTTAAAATCAGATAACGTTCCCGATCTATCAAAAAATTAAGGTTGCTTGTTTTTACTTCAGGTTTAAAATTACGTCGCAATAAAGCGTTAATACGACTTATTAAGACTTTTGGCTTTATCGGTTTCGTAACGTAATCATCTCCACCCGATTCTAATCCTGCTATTTGACTGTAATCCTCACTGCGGGCTGTTAGAAAACAAATGAGAATATGTTGATTCTCTATATCGGCTTTTATCCGCTCGCAGAATTCAATCCCATCCATTTGCGGCATCATTACATCCAAAATAATTAAATCTGGCCTGGAGATTTTAACCTGAGCAAGCGCTGCTATACCATTTTCGGCACAGCTTACCTCATGTCCTTCTCGCTTGAGATTATACATTAGTAATTCTCTTATGTCTTCTTCGTCATCGACGATTAATATCTTTGCCATAACTTATACGAAAGTACGAAGTTTCTTTATTAATATTAAAAAAAAAACGACAAAGAATACTTAGTAGATTTTTTATATTGTCCTTTTACTCAGGCTCATTTATGATTAAATTTGTTACTTTTAATGACTCCTTTTGTATTTTTAGGAAATCATACACACTAAAATCACAACCTTGCCAATGTTAGAAGGTAAAAAACAGTAAGACATGGAAATAAATATACTCTTAGCAGAAGATGATTTTAGTTTAGGTTTTGTTATTGTCGATCAGCTAAAACTAGATGGCTATAGGGTTACTCTTGCCACAGATGGCTCAGATGCTTTGAAGCGCTTTAATGAAAAACAATTTCACCTCTGTATTTTTGATGTTATGATGCCTAAAAAAGATGGTTTCACCCTGGCTAGTGATATTAGAAAAATTAATAGTGAAATCCCGATACTGTTTTTAACAGCAAAAACAATGACGGAAGATAAGGTTCAAGGATTTAAGTCTGGTGGTGATGACTATTTAACTAAGCCTTTTAGTGTGGAAGAATTGCAATTGCGTATAAAAGCACTTTTACGTCGTGTCAATATCAAAGTAGATAAGCCCGAGGATAAAATAATCTCCATAGGTCATTTTCAGTTTGATACCGAAAATTTATGCTTAACGATTCAAAACAGTAAAAAATCGCTGACCAAAAAAGAAGCTCAAATTTTAAAGTTGCTCTTTAAATTTAACGGGCAAGTATTGCCTCGAGAAGTAATACTGAATGCTGTTTGGGGTCAAAATGATTATTTCGTTGGTCGAAGTTTAGATGTTTTTATTACAAAGCTGAGAAAATATCTAAAGGATGACGATCGAATTGTTTTATCAAATATTCATGGTGTTGGATTCAAATTGGAGATTATAGAATGACGAACTACATCCTTCATCTGGAAACGGCAACCAAGGTTTGCTCAGTTGCCTTGTCTTTAAATGGCAAATTAATTTCGTACAAAGAATCGAATGATGATCAATTTATTCATGGCGAAGCCTTAAGCACGTATATTATTGATGTGCTTTCTGAGGCAACTATTGAATTGAGTCAAGTGGTGGCTGTGTCAATATCTTCTGGGCCGGGATCGTATACAGGATTGAGAATTGGAGCATCTACAGCAAAAGGATTGTGTTTTGGCCTTTCTATTCCCTTGATTGCTATTCCATCCCTTTATTCGTTGATTGTTCTTGCAAAGCAAAAGCACCCGAAAAGCACTATTTATGCTTTATTTGATGCAAGGCGCATGGAAGTGTTTAGTCAACTAGTGGATGAAAACATGACTGAGTTAAAACCAGTAGGGCCCGAAATTTTAGATGAATTAACAGGCTCAACATTCGAGCCTTTCCTTGCTGTAGGAGATGGAGCTCGAAAAGTTAGCACTTTATGGCAGGACAGAAATGTTGAGTTTGATGACACGATTTTACCCTCAGCATTGGGGCAAATTGAAATGGCCTATCAAAAATATTGTTTGGGAGATTTTGAGGAGCTAGCCTCTTTTGTTCCAAATTATGGGAAGGACTTTCATTCGAATTAGTTCACACGTATATTCTTGGTCCAAACTGCCTCGTTTCCGCAGGCATCCTTTAATTGTAGCTTGAAGTTGATTAGTCCTTTTTCTGAGGCTTCAAATACATGGATTAGCAAATTATTTTTTTTGTCGTATTCCAGTACTTTCCACTTCTCATTAATGAATAGGTTATAGCTGCTAATGGAAGTTTTTAAATCGTCAACTTTCCATTGAATGGCACTTTTAGCTATACTCGTATCGGAAGCTGAAAAATTATGTGGCAAAATAGTCGGGGCAGTAAGATCTGTACCAACTTTAAAGGTTCCTAAGGAAGGAAGTTCAGCCTCTAATTTACCATCGACAACTTGCGTTTTAAGGGCTTCTTTTTGTTCTTTTTCTCCTTGTAAATAAATGAATTGTTTGTCAATTGGTGCAGATTCGATAGGTGTCATTGAAACACTTGCTCCATCATTTAGTGGTGTAATGGCTGTCCCGAGTTGAATTTTATCTTTCGTAATTAGAAGGGTCTTCTTAAGGGGTTCAAATAATGCATTTGGTTTAAAACGGATTGCATTTCCAGCTTCTTCAATGTAATAGGAAGAATCTGGCAAGAAATAAAGTGCACTAGGTTTCGAGTTAGAATCTATCGTTCCTAATTCTTTTCGAAAAACCATTTCAAAATTGAGTGTGGAAGTATTCTGCTTTGCATCAGTTAATTTAATTACTACAGGAATCGAATCGTTTCCTTTTAATCGAATCGTTTGCAAGGGGGCTGATTTATAAATATCCAAATGATTCGACGATTTATGTATTAATTTATGAATCTTCTTTTTGTTGCGTTTATATTCAGAGTAATCGCAGTAATCATTGATTAATTTATTATGGTCAAATGAAACAGTATCTATCCTACTATGGAAAATGCTATTTTCTCCCACAATTAGTTCGTTTTCAAATAAGCCACATACACTTAAATCTACTCCGATTTTATCCGTTCCTTCTATGCCAATTAGCACTCGATCAGTTCCTTCCATAAAGTCACTTGTTAAGACAATTTTTCGGGTGTTTATTGAATAATTTACGCCACTCTTGACAACCGCAATACTGATTTTCTTTTGGTTGAGGTAATAGCCATTTTGGTCGATGGGGTAAAGGTAAATTTTACTCGGAATGGGAGCATGTACATCGCTTATGTCAAAACCATGAACCAATGGATGCAAGGCGCTTTCCGATTTTGTGTCGCGTAATTCAAAATGTAAATGTGGGCCGGATGAATTCCCCGAATTCCCTGAATAAGCAATAAGCTGTCCTTTAGTTACCGGAATTTCACCGGATGTAAAAGTTATGTCTACCTCGTTAAGTTGGTTTTTTTCTTGATAGGCTAACACTATTTTTTGAATGGATTTTTCAAATCCTGAGCAATGAGCATATACGCTGGTCACACCATTTGGGTGATTGACATAGATGACTCTTCCATATCCTAGGGGTGTTATTTTGATGCGCGAAACATATCCTTGTTCGATTGAAAAGAGCGATAAGCCAACTTTGCCATCCGTTCGAAAATCTACTCCCATATGGAAATGATTGGGCCTAATATCACCAAAAGATGCTGATAATTTTAACGGAATACTTAGGGGCGAATGGTAAGTTGTTTTGTCAACTTGTGACCAAAATACAGAAGAGGAATTGAGTAGGGTTATAACAAAAAGAACCTTTATTTTTTTCATATTCAAAGGTAAGTATTCAAAAAAAAAAAATACCTGCCTAATTATATTGTTATCAACTAATGTATATTAACTTTGTAGAAAGTTGCTGAAAATGACAGATCAAATTCAAAAAAGCATTTCTCTTTTGCGAACTAAGTTTATGGGAATCCATCAAAACTTAAGCAGCGCTAAAAAGGAAATTGACACTTTGAATATGGAAATAAAACAACTTCAATCGGATTTACACCAGTCGAAAGAGCGGAATGAATCGTTGGAAGAAAAGTTGCAAAAAGAAAGGTCTGAAAGAGAAGCAATCAATAAACAAGTTGATAATGGTTCAGTGCTTTCTCAAGGGAGAAGCAATGAGCAAATTGACGAATTGGTTAAGGAAATAGAAATTTGTATAGCTGCGCTAAAAAAATAAGAAATGGGTAAAATTTCTTTAAAAGTCGAAATAGCTGGACGTACTTATCCACTCACCGTTCAAGAAGGGGAGGAGAAAAAAGTACTAAAGGCCGCCGAAGATATTAATAAGGCAATAAGTCTCCTGAAAACGAATTACTCAGTAAGTGATTCGCAAGATTTATTGGCAATGTCTTCCCTTCAATTTATGTTGAAAGGGGCTTCTAATAAAATAGAAAAGGAAATTGTACCAGCTGATTATTCCTCGATAGAACGAGCGTTACATGATTTCACGGAAGAGTTGAATCAACTCGACTAATACCTTACCACCGGCCAACTTGTAGTATTAATGATTAAATTAACATTAGTTGAAATGGAAGTGCTATGGATTGTATTGGGTTTAGTCGGTGGTGGCACAGCAACTTTTTTCGTTCAAAAAGTTTTGGTTAAATCCAAAAGTGAAGGACTGATTAAAGAGGCAGAGCTACAAGCTGAAAACATTAAAAAGGAAAAAATGCTTCAGGCCAAAGAAAATTTCTTACGCCTAAAAGAAGAGCATGAGGTGGCGATCAAAGACCGCGAAAGAAAGCTGCAGTCAAATGAAGACCGTGCGCGTGCTAAAGAGAAAAACATTGATCAAAAATTAGAGGATCTTGGCCGTAAAGAAAAAGTCACGGAAGGCCTGCAACAAGATTTTGATGCTAAGTTCCAGGGCTTAGCCATCCGTATGCAGGAGCTTGATAAAATTCAAAGCAAGCGCGTTGCTGAACTTTCTAAAATTAGTGGGATGCAACCCGATGATGCAAAGAAAATGTTAATGGAAGCATTGACTGATGAGGCAAGAACAGGAGCAATGGCTCAAATAAAAGAAATAACCGAAGAAGCAAAATTAAATGCCAATCGTGAAGCAAGAAAAATAGTCATTCAAACTATTCAACGCGTAGCAACGGAACAAGCTGTTGAGAATGCTGTCTCTGTCTTTAATATTGAATCTGATGAGGTTAAAGGTCGAATTATTGGACGTGAAGGAAGAAATATTCGCGCCCTTGAAGCAGCAACTGGGGTAGAAATTATTGTGGATGATACGCCAGAAGCAATTATTTTATCGTGTTTTGATCCTGTAAGAAGAGAAATTGCTCGCCTTGCCTTGCATCAATTGGTTTCTGATGGCCGAATTCACCCTGCTAGAATTGAAGAGGTTGTTGCTAAAACAAAGAAACAATTGGATGAGGAAATTGCCGAAACCGGCCGAAGAACATGCATCGATTTAGGTATTCACGGATTGCATCCTGAGTTAATGCGAATGGTGGGAAGAATGAAGTTTCGCTCATCTTATGGGCAAAACTTGTTGCAACACTCTCGCGAAGTTGCTAACCTGTGTGCTATAATGGCTGCAGAACTTGGATTAAACGTTAAACTCGCAAAACGAGCAGGACTTTTACATGATATTGGTAAAGTGCCTGATGAAGAGCCGGAATTACCGCACGCTATTCTTGGAATGAAGGTCGCAGAGAAATTTGGTGAGAAAGGCGAGGTTCTTAACGCTATTGGGGCGCATCACGATGAAATTGAAATGACCACCCTTATTTCGCCTATCGTGCAAGTTTGTGATGCCATCTCTGGTGCAAGACCAGGCGCAAGACGAGAAATTGTTGAGACCTACATTAAACGAATTAAAGAATTGGAAAATTTGGCGCTTTCGTACGAAGGTGTAAGCAGTGCTTATGCTATTCAAGCTGGTAGGGAATTACGCGTGTTGGTGGAAGCAGAAAAAGTAACAGACCAAAAATCTGAAGAATTGTCATTTACTATTTCGCAACGTATTCAAACCGAAATGACATATCCTGGGCAAGTTAAAGTAACGGTTATCCGTGAAAAACGATCTGTGAATTACGCTAAATAATTGGTGAAAACTTAAGTTAGGCTTCTTTGTTTTTAAGCTAAAGATGTTCAGTATGAATTCAAAATGGCAATTAATTGCAGGTCCTTGCAGTGCTGAAACACGTGAGCAAGTTATGGAAACGGCAAAAGGATTAGTGTCGCTTCAGCCAAGCTATTTTCGGGCAGGTATTTGGAAGCCACGTACCAGACCAGGCGAGTTTGAAGGATCGGGAAATCCAGCTTTAGAATGGATGAAAGAAGCCAAAGCGACGTATGGATTAAAAATTTGTACGGAAGTGGCAACTTCCCAACATGTCGAGCTAGCTTTGAATGCTGGTTTTGATATGCTGTGGATTGGAGCTCGCACCACCACAAATCCTTTTTCTGTTCAAGAGATTGCCGATGCGCTAAGAGGCGTAGACATGCCTATCATGGTAAAAAATCCGATTAATCCCGATTTAAAATTATGGGTCGGTGCCATTGAGCGACTTTATAACGTTGGGGTGGTTGATGTCGCCGCCATTCACCGTGGCTTTTCAGTTTATGAAATCGCAAAATACCGCAATAACCCTAATTGGCAAATTCCAATCGATTTAAAACAGGAATTGCCTCAACTACCACTTCTGTGCGATCCCTCTCATATCACAGGTGATGCCTCCATGTTGTTGGAAGTTGCCCAGAAAGCAATTGATTTGAAATATGATGGCTTAATGCTTGAAACCCATTGCAATCCCAGGGAAGCGTGGACAGATGCTAAACAACAAGTTTCGCCGGTAGAGCTAGCGGTGCTTCTGGAAAAATTGCATTTCAGGGATAGAAGGGAAATTGAGGAGGCAGAATTATTGGAGTTTAGAGCGAAAATTAATGCAATGGATGAGGCTATTATTCATTTGTTGACCGAAAGAATGTTTACTTCTGGATTGATTGGTAAATTTAAAAAAGAACATAATTTAGCGATCTTGCAGAAAGCACGCTGGGAAGAGTTACTTGTAAGTAATGTCGATAAAGCAGTTAAGCTTAACCTCTCCAAAGAATTCTCAACGCAATTGTTTAAGCTTATTCATCAGGAATCAATTCATATTCAGTCGCAAATTTTGAATGACAAAAATCATGAATAAAACAATTCTTCCTTTTAAGTATCAAGGAAGTCTGGTGGCTAATCCATCCAAAAGTTACCTTCAAAGGGCTATTGTTTGCGCCGTTCTAGCGAAAGAAAAAACACATTTTTCAATTGATAATCCTTCCGACGATGTATCTGCTGCGCTTCGTCTTTTGCCTGCTTTGGGTGCTTCCTTTCAGAATGGAATCATTCTTCCAACATCTTCTGCTAGTAGGCTGGATGAATTGGAGTTGTCTTGCGGTGAGTCAGGCTTATTGCTTCGCTTAATGTCAACGATTGGATTGGGCTTTGCCAAACGATTGATTCTTCAGGGTGAGGGCACTTTGCTTCAACGATCTATTGTTTCACTAGTAGATCAATTGCGAGCAATAGGCTTGCAAGTTGAATCCAATAATGGTTTTCTTCCTATCATAATCGAGGGAGAAATCACGAATACTTCTTTGTCGGTGAATGCATCAGATAGTTCTCAATTTCTTTCGGGTCTATTAATCGCACTTTCTCAAAGACCTTTTGATTGTGTAGTGAACGTAACAGTATTAAGCAGTAAGCCTTACATTGATTTAACCCTCGATGTCTTGAAAGATTTCGGCGTTAGTGTTCGCCATGAAGATTACAACACATTTTATGTCAATGGCAATCAACCGATGTCTCCTCAAAAAATGATTATAGAAGGCGATTGGAGCGGTGCGGCGAATCACTTGGTAGGCGCGGCAATTTCAGGTGAAATCACAATGAAAGGATTGTCGATTATTTCTACTCAAGCAGACAAAAGCATATTGGATGCCTTAAGTGACTTTGGTGCAATGGTGGAAGTTCACGAGCATGAAATTAAGGTTCAGCAAAATGAAAAACGACCATTTGTTTTTAATGCCACCCACTGCCCAGATTTATTTCCTCCTCTAGCAATTTTGGCATGTGCTGCAGTGGGTACTAGTGAAATTATAGGACTTCATCGTTTAGAGAATAAAGAATCAAATCGTCAACGTAGTATTGTCAAGATGCTGAACGTTCTTGGGGTGAATTATCGAATTGTTGCGGACAGCATCTTTATTGAAGGTAAAGGAAAGGTTCATGGTGGAACGATCGCTACCTATAATGATCATCGCATGTCAATGGCTGGCGCTATTGCAGCTTGTATAAGTACTTCAGAAATTATCATCGATAATGTGGACTGTGTAGCGAAATCGTATCCTAATTTTTTCAACGATTTAAGCGGGGCATCCCTCTTTTGTTAGGAACTACAGCTTAACTATTCTTTTTGTCATCTTCTGCTCAGCTTGTTCGCTTTGTAGAAGATAACATCCTGCCGGAAAGTTAGAAAGGTCTATGATCGTTTCTGAAGAGGTAGGAATAATCTCCATTAGGCTTTGCCCAAAGCAATCAACGAGTAAAATTCGATCGGTTTCTTTAGTATGTCGAATGATCAATTCATCGCGTGTTGGGTTTGGAAAGACTTCCATTTCGATGTTGTTATTTTCTCCCAAACCAATATTATTGTCATTTCTGAATAATACATTATCAATATATACAACCCCAGAGGACGCAGGAGAACCAGAAATAATAAGCTGCGCGATGTGTTGGGTGCTATTCAAGGAAGTGAAATTACTCAATGGAATGTCGTAAGTGTTCCACTGTTCTAGGATAGGTACAAAGGATAATTCGTGTTCGCTGTCATCGCCGCCTGCATAGGCCATATCAGCCCCAAAATCAACCAGTTTAATTTTTAAAGTCGTGATATTGGCAGTCCAAGCATCTATTCTGAGGTGCGTCATGGCGCTTACATTTAGAATATTCGCGCCCAATGTTTCGATGCCTACGAAATTCAAATCCGTGTATTTCTTCGTGTCATTTCCAGCGATTTGTAAATTAGTTAGGGTGCCTTGCGACCAGGGAGCTTGCCACGTGTCAACACTTACGTTTGTGTAAGGATTGCTGAACATGGAAATAACATTTGTAGCATTATAAGTGGGTGTTGGTGCTGCTACCATCGGTTCCGCTAATGGTGGACCTTGACTACTAAATTTGATGTTATCGAAATAGCAAATGCGGTCTTGATTTCGTTGTTGAAAATCTGGAAAAATAATAATTTGATCGATCCCTGTAGACGATGGAGCGCCAATGATGGCGGTGAAATCAAAGGTCAATTCTTCCCATTGATTCACGAGTGTATTACTGACCAATATTTCGCCTGTGGAGGCACCTGCAGCTGTAGCGAATTTTATCCCAACAGGGCTGATAACGGGTTTGTTGACCATTATTTTCACAATGCAATTACTCGATGTTAAGGTGAAGGTACCCAGGTTAGTTCCATGCTGCGATTCGCATCCTGCCCAAGGCATTCCATTTTGTTTAGCGGTAAATTTCGCGACCTGCGCGGAAAGATTTATCCCAGCAATTGATGGATTTGCAACGATCTCCAATGGGGGTTGATTGTCATTTTCAAATACGGTCCATGTCCAAAGTGTTCCGTATCCACCGGTTTCAAATGTTATGGGGCCATTCTGTGCAAAACAGGTATTAACAGCAATCAATACAAAAAGGAGTAGCGCTTTTTTCATGGTAGTTGGTTTAACTTTTTGTTAAAAGTACAATAATGTTTTGTGAATACCTGTTTTAGATTATTTCTTTTGACTGGACTTAATTATACCACAAGAATATAATATATAACCCCGCAAGGGGTTGACTATTTTTAACGCTGGATGTAATCCAGCGAAAAAATAGGAAATGAATCCCTTTTTGGCGTGTATTTTTATATAAAATCATGACAAAAAGATTTTGTGGTAAGAAAGCGATCAGTCAGTTATTTTCTTTACAGAAAGAAATTAAAGTAATTTAATCATAGTTTCTCTAACTCACATTTATTTATGCGTACATAATGGTTGGTACCGTTGGGATAATCTTGTGCATACCCATTCAGTAAAAGAATGTCTATGTAGTTTGAATTTATTGAACTGCCACCAGAGGCATTGCTCAAGTACATGTAGTTTCCTGAAACAAAAGATGGCAAATTGATTTCTTTTAGACTTCCATCGAGCCCTTTCTTAATAAATAAACCATTGTACTTGATACACAGGTAATATAATGTTCCTTGGTGCTCAATCAGTCGAATCCGATTGATATCATCCATTTCTAATGGAATTGGAGTTTCGGTCGTTTGCCCGCTAGCATCAACTTCTAGTTGGAAGTAGCTCGATTTCCATTCCTCCGAGGGATCAAGGAGTTTTTGATAAATACCAATAACTTTGTTAGAGGAACTCAGAAATAATTCGCAATTGTCGACTAATTTGCTCCGAGTCGCTGCCAAGGGATGGGTGCTTAAATCACAAATAGTTTGGTTGTTCCATGTGCCACTAAAACGGTGGAAGAATTTATTTTTATAATAAATAGCTGGTAATCCGGGACCAACATAATCGTCTTGTACAGCCAAAACGCATGGTCCATTTGGTGTTCCTAATACGAAAGGGTAGTAGTAGGAATTACCCAAATTTTGGCCAGCCATTTCTTCGGTCCAATTTGTTGCATCGACATGTTTGTAATAGAGTTTAAGATCTTGGTACAATCCAAATGAAACATACAATATATCGTCCGCGCTGATGGATGCTCCAATGCGTATGTTGACAGTTTCTGAGGTTCCGGGCGTATGATCAACGATTAATTCTATTGTGTGGTTAGTTATGTCACCACTTTTTGCATTTGGAAAAGTGTAGTGTTTCAGTTTTCCAAGCGAACCATTTTCTGTGGGATCAGTTTCCGTGGGTTCAAAAACAATCAAGTGAATGGCGCCTTTTGAATCGACCAAGATATTTGCAGGTCGTGAAGTAGGAATGCCTGCACCCTTCACCCAAGGTCCATTTTCTGTTTTACAATAGAGGTAAACGGTAGAGGGATTGTTTGCGTTGGGTAAGCCGTTCGTTAAATTATCATTATCGACAACAGTCATGAAGACCTTGTTTTCAAATCGAACAATTTTTTGCTGGTTGTATCCCCACCATGTCCCATTTTGTTCGTGGAACTTACTCCCAGGAATACTTTCAATGTGTACGTTAATATTACTCGAATCGTTTTTTTTACAGCAAAAAAGTATAATCGTTAAGAACAGTAAGATGGTAAAATTATATTTACTCAAATTGGTCATAAAAAAGACTTAGATTTATGCCAAATTAACTATTAATACTTCAAATTCAGATTATGTCTATAAAAAAAATAATTTTCATTTGTTTTCTTGTGAACTCCCTTTGTGTTAATTCACAAGTGCTTAGAGGAGATATTCTAGTTGATCCTTACATAGGTATACCAAATTATCCAAACTTCGGAGTAACTCAACTATTTTCAATGAACACCCAGGGATCTGATAGTTATAAACTTGTTGGTGGGTTTTTTTCGTACGGTTTCCGTTTAGAGTACATGCTTACTGACAAATTAGGGTTGGGTACAGATTTTAATTATGTAAAGTCGGGTTATACTTCGGATTATATCGGTTATCAATACGATGAATTTAATAATCAATTATTTGACACCAATGGTATGGCGCTGCTAATGCCTTATAGTGAGAAGTATACGGCCGAAAGATACCGCGCAATGGGCAGGTTGAATTATTATTTCTTAACTAATGAGAAAGTAAATTTTTATGGCGGTTTGGGTCTTGGTTATTATGGTATTAATCGATCGTTCACTACTACTCCATATGATCCTTCAAGTGCAAATTTTTTGAATTCTGTTGATGAGGTTTTATTCCCTTTTCCTTTCAGTTTTCGTTTGGCCTTAGGCGCTAAATTTTATTTTAATCGAAATTTTGGAGGTCACGTTGAACTAGGAAGTTTCGGAGGTGGTTCAATCCAATTTGGCGTTTCGGCTAAATTATAACTAATGAATTAAATAAAAAGCCATCCGTCGCTTGACGGATGGCTTTTTTTATGCGCTATAGCCTAGGATCTTAGTTCTCCATTAACTTAATTAAATTCAAGGCCGATCCTGCCTTGAACCAATCAATTTGAGCGCTATTGTAGGTGTGATTCAATAAAATAGTATCTGTTTTACCATTTGAATGCACAATTTCTAATGTCAATGCTTTGCCAGGATGGAATGATTTCAAATCAATAAAGTTGAATGTGTCATCTTCTTGTATTTTATCATAATCTGCCTCATTTTGAAAAGTAAGGCCTAACATTCCTTGTTTTTTGAGATTAGTTTCGTGAATACGTGCAAAGGATTTTACGATTACTGCAGCTACGCCTAAATGTCTTGGCTCCATTGCCGCATGTTCTCGCGAGGAACCCTCCCCGTAATTATGGTCTCCAACAACAATTGTTGGAATTCCAGCTGCTTTGTAGGCTCGTTGAACTGCAGGGACTTCTCCGTAATTTAAGCTTAGTGAATTTTTTACTGAATTTGCTTTGCCATTAAATGCGTTTTCAGCACCAATCAATAAATTATTGGAGATGTTATCCAAATGTCCACGGTATTTTAACCAAGGTCCAGCCATTGAAATATGGTCGGTAGTACATTTTCCTTTTGCTTTGATAAGCAGCTTCGCCCCAGTGATGTTTTCACCGTTCCACATTGGAAAATTATCTAATAATTGCAATCTAGAGGAATCAGGGGCAACAGCAACTTGAACGCTTTCGCCGTCTTCAGCGGGCGCTTGATAACCATTATCCTCTACTGAAAAGCCTAATAGAGGAAGTTCATCGCCGTGAGGTGCTGAAAACTTAAAGGCTTCTCCTTTTGCATTAATCAAAGAATCAGTTAATGGATTAAAACCAAGGTCGCCAGCAATTGCTATTGCAGCTACAATTTCTGGAGAAGCAACAAAAGCATGCGTATTTGGATTTCCATCCGCGCGTTTAGAGAAATTACGATTAAACGAGTGGATGATGGTATTCTTTTCTTGCTTTTCTGAACCTTCACGCGCCCATTGTCCAATACAAGGACCGCAAGCATTGGTAAATATCTTCGTTCCCATTTTTTCAAAATCTTCTAATATTCCATCGCGCTCTGCCGTAAAGCGAACTTGTTCAGACCCCGGATTGATACCAAATTCAGCTTTTGGCAAAAGGCCATTAGCAACAGCTTGTTTTACAATGGATGATGCTCTAGCTAAATCTTCATACGATGAATTGGTACATGAACCAATTAATCCCCATTCTACTTTAGTTGGCCACTCATTTTTTTTCGCTTGCTCCTTCATTTTTGATATGGGAGTGCCATTATCAGGTGTAAACGGACCATTGATGTGCGGCTCTAATTCACTTAAATTAATTTCAATAAGTTGATCAAAATAGGTTTTTGGATCTTCATAAACTTCAGGATCACCTGTTAAATGTTCAGCGATAAGATCCGCTGCACTCACCACCTCTGCTCTTCCTGTCGCATTCAAATACCGTCGCATAGATTCATCATAACCAAAGGTCGAAGTGGTTGCACCGATCTCTGCACCCATGTTACAAATGGTACCTTTTCCGGTACAAGATAAAGCAATTGCTCCTTCTCCAAAATATTCTACTACAGCTCCAGTTCCTCCTTTCACGGTTAAAATATCCGCTACCTTTAGAATGACATCTTTTGCAGAGGTCCAACCATTGAGTTTTCCTGTTAATTTAACACCTATTAATTTAGGGAACTTTAATTCCCATGCCATGGCTGCCATTACGTCTACTGCATCGGCTCCACCAACGCCAATAGCAATCATGCCTAAGCCTCCAGCGTTTACTGTATGAGAATCTGTTCCGATCATCATTCCACCCGGAAATGCATAATTTTCCAACACTACTTGATGAATAATTCCTGCGCCTGGCTTCCAGAAACCAATGCCATATTTATTTGAAATAGAGGATAAAAAATTAAAAACTTCGTTGTTTTGGTTGAGTGATTCTTGTAAGTCTTTACTTGCGCCAACTTTGGCTTGGATGAGGTGATCTGCATGAACGGTAGAGGGAACAGCTACTTTCTTTTTTCCTGCTTGCATAAATTGCAGCAAGGCCATTTGAGCAGTTGCATCTTGCATAGCAACACGATCTGGCGCAAAATCCACGTATGATTCCCCTCGAGAATATACTTGGCTTGCATTACCTTCCCAAAGATGCGTGTAAAGAATTTTTTCAGTCAATGTTAAAGGGCGCCCAACTAATTTTCGTGCAGCTTCTATTCGCTCAGGATATAAGGAATAAATCCTTTTTATCATTTCAATATCAAAAACCATATTTTTTCACTTAATAATTTCAGTAAAAGTAAGAATTTTTGTTCGTTGGGAAGCTTGATTATACCGATATTTTTTCTAAAATTTCTACTGAACTTGGTTTCTAATTTATAGAAGAGCTTAGTTAAATTAGTATTATTACTATTCAACTATTACCTTTGATTTAAGGTGTTAGAAAAACTTAAAATTATTGATCTTTCAACAGTATTGGCAGGGCCATCAGTGGCTACATTTTTTGCTGAGTTAGGAAGTCAAGTCATAAAAATTGAAAATAAAAACAATCCCGACGTCACGCGGTCATGGTTTTTACAAGGGGAAGAAAAACAAGACGTTTCGGCTTATTTTTCGAGTATAAATTATAAAAAAGAATACCGGTCCCTCGATTTATTAAACCCAATTGATTATAATTTTTTCCTAGAGGAAATATCCAACACGGATATTCTTATCAGCAACTTTAAACAGGGAGACGAAGAAAAATTAAATGTGAGCGATCAGGTTCTTCGCGTGATTAATCCTAGCTTAATTATTGGAAAAATACAGGGTTTTAGCGATGAAAGTGACCGAGTTGCTTATGATTTGATTCTACAAGCAGAAACAGGGTTTATGTCAATAAATGGCACACAGGAAAGCGGGCCTCTGAAAATGCCGGTTGCGCTAATTGATGTCTTGGCTGCACATCATCTAAAAGAAGGGTTGTTGCTTGCGCTAATGGATCGAACGAAAAATGGTACTGCAAAAACGGTGGAGGTTTCGCTGTATGACGCGGCGGTTTGTAGTTTAATGAATCAAGCATCAAATTATTTAATGTCTGGTAAAATTCCAGAAAGAATGGGGAGTTTGCATCCCAACATTGCCCCATACGGCGAGTTATTTGAAACTCAGGATGGTCAACTCATTACTTTTGCAATTGGAAGCAACCTTCATTTTTCGAAATTATGTCGTTTTCTTGAGTTGGATCTTGTATTAAATGATATTCGGTTTATGGATAATCAACAGCGGGTTATTCATCGGAGGGAACTTGAGAAATTACTCGATGAAAAAGTCTCTCAGCGAACGAGTGAGCAAATTAGTACTGCAATGAGAGCAGAAAAAGTACCTTATGGAATTGTTAAAAATATCGATGAGGTACTAGCTAGTGCCGCCTCTAAAAAAATGATAAAGACAGAAAATATAAATGCTAAAGCGACCAAACGCATGTCTCAAATTGCTTTCAAATGGAAATAAGATCCCCGCAAACGCCCTTAGAATGGGAATTATATTATGATTTACGGTATCGGGTTTTACGCCAACCTTGGAATCAATTAAAAGGGAGTGAACGGGATGAGTACGAGGAGGAGGCAGCGCATTTTGCCGTTTTTCAAGATCTCATAATTATCGCTGTTGGCAGGCTGGATGTTCTTAATGATTCTGTCGGTAAAGTGAGGTATATGGCGGTGGAGGAAACATTTCAAGGAAAGAATATTGGAAAAGCATTAATGGAATTTATTTTGACGCGTTGTGAGCAGGAGAATCTTCATACCATCATTTTACATGCTAGAGAAATCGCAGTGCCTTTTTATGAACGCTTAGGATTTAGGATAGTAGAGAAATCGCATTTATTGTTTGGAGAAATCCAACATTATTTAATGGAAAAAAAGAAGGCTAGTGAAAACTAGCCTTCTTTTTTAAATACAGTTAGGAATTTATTACAAAACGATCAGTTTTCTAGAACCAATTTTCTCGTTTAATTGGTAAAGAGAAACAAAATAAATACCTGACGATAAATTTTGAACTTTATAGTTGTTTTCATTGACAACAGTATTTTTACTCATTATTTTCCCATTTGAATCCGTGATAATTAATTCATCAACATCATTGTTACTCCATTCAATGGTTGCATCATTGTTAGTTGGGTTAGGGTAGATCATCCATTCGTTGTTTTCTTGATCAATTAATGCATTCGTGCTTTCAACCATTACCTCAGCGTTCACTATAGTTTGACAACCATTCGCATCGGTAACTGTTACTGAATAGTTTCCAGCCGCTAGGTTTGACAAATCTTCGCTTGTTTCGTTGGTGTTCCATAGGTACGTATAAGCTGGTGTTCCCCCGCTTACACTTAGGTCAATCGCACCGTTATTACTACTATTTGCTGTGCTAGTTATTACTGATGCGTTCAGTTGGCTTGGTGTAGTGATAGTATAGCTTGACGATGTTTTACAGCCATTACCATCGGTTAAGACAAAGCGATAGGTGCCAGGAGATAGGTTACTAATGTCTTCCGTAGTAGCGCCATTATCCCAAGCATAAGAAAAATTTGGTGTGCCTAGCAATACAGTAACATCTATGGATCCATTGTTTGAACCAAAACAAGATATATTCACTTGATTTGCAGTAAACAGGGCAGCAGGGCTAGTTGTCACATCAATTGCTGTATCTAAAATGCATCCATGTGCATCTGAAATTTGAATATTGTAAGTGCCAGCTGGCAAGCTATCTTGAAACAATCCTGTGCCGTTGTTTGACCACTGAACGGTGTAGGGTGCTTGTCCACCAGTTGGGTTAATTAATATGCTTGATGAGTTTGCAACACAACTTCCTGTAATTTCAGCATTCGTTTGAATAGGCATTGATACAAAGGTGCTTGCCATTAAAACAGCCGCAGCAGCATTCACTCTTCCTGCTCCAATTTTTCCAGCATAATTTGGATTTAAATTATCAATATTAGTTGCGCTATTTTTTAATATATATTCTATATCAAGATTATTGAGGCAAGGGTTAACATCAAGCATTAAAGCAACTATCCCGCTTACAAGTGGTGTAGCAAAAGAAGTTCCTGAACTAGTTAAATACCATCCTGGATCTGGAGAAATTGCAACATTGTATCCAGGAGCGCTCATGTCTACCGTTACATTGTGTTGGTGAGTACTCAAGGGATCTCCTGCAATTTGTTCGTGACTATCATTGTATCCAATGCTTGTTACAGAGAAAACATTATTGTGGGCAGATGGATAAACCAATTGATCCGCTGATCCGCATGTTGTTCCATTTCCGGCAGCAGCAAGTATAAAACTTCCGTTGTTGTAGGCTTCATCGACTACATCTTGAGCGTATTGGTTATAAAAACAACCCGATGTCCAACTTAAATTAATAATGTCTATACCAGCATAGCTTGCAGCTAGGATTTCATTATACGACATTTGATAAAGCGCTAAGGAGCTATTAAAACCAATGGAGCTTTTGCCAATATTGTTATCGGTATTCCCTGCGGCAACAATGGCCACTGAGGTTCCGTGTGTTGGGGTTGACACATTGCTAGCATCATAATAAACTGCTTTACCAACTAATTCTTCATGGTTAATATTAAAATTTTGGTCAGAAATCCCAATAACGATATTGCTATTTCCATGCGTTATATCCCAAGCACCGCTTGCATTGACTAGATCTAAGGCATAATCAGTTGCAAATTCAACGTTATAATCGTTGGTGGTATAAAGTGCTTCATATTTCGGTGCAACTACGATACCCTGGGCTAGGCTTGTAGCTTTTGTAAAGGCATCAACTAATTGCTGTTCGCTACAGTTGCAGCTAATTTCATACACTTTTTGTAATTTGTCTTGTTTCGAAGCTGGAAGCGCTTTAATTACATTCGTAATTGATAAGGAAGAAATTAGCGCATTAAATTCGGTACTGCTTGAATAAAGCTGACCGTCTGAATTTAAACTCGGAACAATAGACTCATTTGGAAGTGTTGCCCAAATTTTTGAGTCGTTTTGAGCATGATACGAAAAAGATAAGATTCCAATAACAATCGCTAAGAAATTTTTAAGAGAGTTCGATTTTTTCATGGTGCTAGTTTTTTGTTTGTTGTTTATGATACAAATCAAGTTAATTTAAACAATTCCCAAGAAGCTATTTGAAAGGTGATGAGTCAAAATACACTTACTTACTAAGTAAGGCATACGTAGTTTTAATAAATGTCTAAGTAATTATACGTAGTTATGCCATTATTTTTGAGCAGACCTAAATAGAAATAGAGCTACAATGGCAAATAAGATGTTTGGAATCCAAACCGATATGTAGGCGGGAAAGCCAATTTTTATGGCCGCAACTGCCATTACCTTCATGGAGAATATATAAACGAAAACAAAACCTAATCCAATGGCGATATTTATACCAACGCCACCACGTTTTTTTCTTGACGAAACAGCAACGCCAATTATTGTAAGAATATAAGTAGCAAATGGATAAGAGGTACGTTGGTATAATTCTATTTCATAATAAGGCACAAAGGCAGAGCCTTTAAACTTTTCGCGTTGAATCATTTTGGTTAATTCACTATAAGTCATTGTTTCAGCTATATTTTCACGTTGTGACATTTCATCGATTTGAAAATTAAAAAGGGTGTCTTTTTTTGCAGCATGAATTAAGGTGCCTTTTGGAAAGTCTAAGTGTTTTTCATAGACATCCGTTAGAATCCACTTGTTGGTACCTCGAATGTTTTTTGCTTTTCGCGCTTTTAAGAAAAAGCAGGGTTGCATGCTATCGTTCCATTGCTGAACGACTAAATCTTTTACTTCGTCTTCTTGGTTGGAGTAATTAGAAAAATAAACAATTTGATTGCCCGGATATTCGGCATGATAATTTTCTACCGTCATTACATCGCGGTAATATTTTTCTTCAAATTCTAATCGTATCTTATTGGTTCGTGGCACAATAAAATGGTTTAACACCAAGGATAAAACCATAAGGATCGTTGAGGCAATAATATAGGGCCTTAAGAATCGATTAATTGGCCTACCACTGAACCACATTGGAATTATTTCAGTGTCCTGAGCCATTTTAGCGGTAAACCAAATCACTGAAATAAAAATAATCATCGATGAAAACATGTTGCCATGAAAAATGATGAAGCCCAAATAATATTCAAAAATAATGGCGGAAAATGGCGCGCGATGCGAGATAAATTCGCTTAGTTTTTCAGATACATCAAAAACAACAGCGAATAGCATAATAATCCCCAACATAAAAAAGAAAGTGCTTAAAAACTTTCTGATAATGTATTTATCGAGGATTTTCAGCATGCCTTATCTTTTTTGAGAAAGTTGTTTTACCATCGTATTTTTCCATGTCAAAAAGTCGCCGGCTTTAATATGCTGCCTTGCTTGATCAACTAATTCAAGGTAAAAGGCTAAATTATGAATGGTCGCAATTTGAATTCCGAGGTATTCTTTGGAACTTATTAAATGCCTTAAATACGCCTTTGTATATACTTGGTCTACCCAAACTTTTGAAGTTGGATCAATGGGACTAAAATCATCTGCCCACTTTTTATTTTTTATATTTAAGGTTCCTTCCCAGGTGAAAAGCATACCATGTCGTGCATTTCGACTTGGCATTACACAATCAAACATGTCGATTCCTAAGGCTATGCACTCTAGGATATTCCAGGGTGTTCCTACGCCCATTAAGTAGCGCGCTTTATCTTTTGGTAAAATTTGACAAACGTGTTCTGTCATTGCGTATAATTCATCCTCAGGTTCCCCAACGGATAAACCTCCAATTGCATTACCGATCTTACCATATTGAGCGATGGTTTCTGCTGAAATTGTTCTTAAATCTTTATATGTGCTCCCTTGTACAATAGGGAATAAGGTCTGTTCATAATCATAAAGTGGTCGCGTATTGTTCATATGGTCATCACATCGTTTTAACCATCGGTGTGTAAGTTCCATTGAATTTTTAGCATAACTATAATCACACGGATATGGGGTACATTCGTCAAAAGCCATGATAATATCTGCCCCAATGCTTCGCTGCATGTCAATGGCTGTTTCTGGTGAAAAAAATAAGTAGCTCCCATTAAGGTGCGATTGAAACGTAACGCCTTCTTCTTTTATTTTCCTTGATCCTGATAGTGAGTAAACTTGGTATCCACCACTATCGGTAAGCATTGGGCGTTCCCAGCCAATGAATTGATGCAAGCCTCCTGCTTTTTCAATGATCTCAACACCGGGGCGTAAAAATAAATGATAGGTATTTCCAAGAATTATTTGGGCGCCAATATCATCTCTTAGTTCTTGTTGATGGACACCTTTAACGCTCCCAACAGTGCCAACAGGCATGAAAATCGGCGTGGTGATGCTACCATGATCGGTATGGATTAATCCAAGACGCGCTGAGGTATCTTTATCTTCCTGGAGTAGTTCAAAGTGCATAAGAATGTTGAAAAAAAAGTAAAGCAAAGATAGGTGTATTTAATTTGCTACCTCATCTTTGTAAAAATTCAAGCCTTATGTTTTTTCCTACCCATTGGTCATGGGATCTTTTTTCAGTTATTTTTTTAATTTTTCTCTTTTTTGTTGCAATACAACTTAGTTATGTTGCTTTCATATTTCTTCGCTTAGCATTTTTTAAGGAAAAAAAAACTGTGGCATCAACGCTAATGCCAATCAGTATTATAATTGCAGCTCGAAATGAATCGGATAATTTATATGATAATTTACCCTTCATCCTTACGCAAGATTACCCGGAATTTGAGGTGATTATTGTTAATAATCAATCGGTTGACGATAGCGCATGGTTATTAAAAGCTTTGTGTCTTCAACATAAAAACCTAAAGGTTGTAGAGATTGGTAAAAACAAGCATTTGTTACCTGGAAAAAAACTTCCGATTACCTTGGGCGTAAAAGCGGCAAAATACGAGAAGATGGTTTTTACCGACGCGGATTGTAAACCTGCCTCCAATCAATGGTTGCGAATTATGAGCGAAACGTTCACAGAAAACAAACAGATTATATTAGGTTATGCGCCTTATTTTAAAACGAAAGGAATAATAAATAGAATTATTCGTTATGATACCGCTTTTATTGGCGTAAGTTATTTATCATTTGCCTTAGCAAAAATTCCATACATGGGAGTTGGTCGAAATTTAGCCTATTCTAAAAAAGTATTTGAATCCGTACGAGGATTTAAATCTCATTATTCATTACCCTCTGGGGATGATGATTTATTTATTCAAGAAGCGGCAGTAAATCAAAACTATACCATACAGATTTCGCCGGAAACATTTTGTTATTCAAAAGCAGCTGAAACTTGGAAAGGTTGGGTAAGGCAAAAAACCAGGCATTACTCTACCTCAAGTCGATATAAGGTTATTAAGAAAGCATTGTTAGGAATATACCCCATATCCTTGTTGATGGTGTGGTTAACCTTTGTTATTTTGTTGTTTAATGCGAAATGGTTTGCAATTAGCTTAATTCTATTTGGATGTATGCTCATAGTAAAATGGTTAATTCAAGGAAAATGCCTTCGAACATTAAATGAAAAAGGTTTTGCATTGGCTTTTCCGCTGTGGGATTTAGGCCATGCATTATTAATGCCGATGTTATATAATTTTTCCGATCATAAAAGGTATAAAAAATGGTAGAAAACGAGCATTTATCAGACAAAGCGAAGCATGATTTCGTGTTGGTTGAGGCTGCAAAATCGGGCAAACAAGCCGCTTATGCAGAATTGATGGATCGCTATCGTGAATCCATTTATTTTATGATGTTAAAAATGGTAAAGAACCAAGATGATGCCGACGATTTAACGATTGAGGCCTTCGGTAAAGCATTTAATCGATTGGAGCAATATTCACCTAGTTTTGCTTTTAGTACATGGTTATTTAAAATTGCTTCAAATAATTGTATCGATTTTATCCGAAAAAAACGCATTCAAGTGTTGAGTATGGATACTGGAATCGCTACATCAGATGGTGAGACTCGTCGCATTGATGCTAAATCGATGACGCATAATCCAGAGGAATCATTGATATACGGTCAGCGCATAGTTCACATGCGTTTATTGGTTAGTAAACTAAAGCCTCGTTATAAAGAACTTGTTGAAAAACGTTACTTTGAAGAGCTTAGTTACGAAGAAATAGCCCAACAATTAAACTTGCCATTAGGCACTGTTAAAGCGCAGCTATTTCGAGCTAGGGACTTTCTAGCGAATATGATTGAAAAAACAAAGGATACGATTTAAGTGATAAGTATTGAATCTTATTTTAGTGAGCTTTCAAAAAGTCAAGCACAGCAATTCGAAAAATTACCGAGTTTATACCGTTTTTGGAATGAGCAAATTAATGTCATTTCGCGGAAAGACATGGAGAACTTTAATGAGCGTCACGTTCTTCATTCTTTAGGAATAGCTAAAGTTATTTCGTTTAAAAAGGACACACAAGTATTGGATGTTGGAACAGGTGGCGGTTTTCCAGGAATTCCCTTAGCGATTCTATTTCCGGAGGTTCATTTTACATTGGTAGATTCGATTGGAAAGAAAATTAAAGTGGTGAAAGAAATTTCAAACGAATTAGGCTTGCAAAATATAAGTGCGCACCATCTGCGTGCAGAAGAAGTAAAGGGGAAATATCATTTCATTGTAAGTCGCGCAGTGACACAAATGCCCGAATTTATAGGCTGGGTATCGTCAAAAATAGAAAAGAAATCAGCGCATAACCTAAAAAATGGTATACTTTACTTGAAAGGCGGGGACTTGAAAGAAGAGCTGTCTCCTGTTAAACAAAAGCATAGAATCTATTCATTAAGCGATTATTTTGAAGAACCTTTTTTTGAAACAAAAAAAGTGGTACATGTAGAACTTAATTGAGTAGTATCGGATAGGTTAATACAAAGGCTGGAATTTCTACCTTAAAAATATCACCCAAAACTAAATCTTTAAAGGTGTAATGACCAGACATTTTACCATAGGGCATAAATAATTCTGTAAAACTTGAATATTCAAAACTTTCTTCAGGATTAATTTGGGGAGTAAAACCTATTACACCTTCTCCTTCTACTTCAGCATTTCCTAATAATACGTGCTCAATTTTCCAATATCGCCTTAGTAATTGAACGGTATTCGGCAAGTGATTGGTAATTTTCACGTCGTACCTGTAACGAAATGGACCATTAGGGATGCTTGATTCTTGTTCCAGAAAACTACTAGTTACTTCAATTTCAATACGTATGGTTCGCTTGTCAATCATTACTTATTACTTAATTTAATAACACTTGAATGAAATAGTTTGTTTTTAAGGCACTATATTTCTAATAAAAATAGTTCAATACTTCCAATAGTCAAAAATAAGATAAAAATTCATTGATTCAAAAGCGATAGTTTAATATCGCTAATGAGGAAAAAGCTTCCGCAGATGACTATTGTTTCGTTGGACAAGGTGTCGCTAACTATTTCGTTTATGGCTTGATTTATTTCTTTATATACTTTTTTTACTGTGCCATTTTCCGCGGCTAATTCTGACAGTTTATTGTAAGTAGTACTCCGTTCATTTTTGAAAACACATAAATTTAATTCGCTTGCGGTGGGTAAATTGGCGATGAGTTTCTTCAAGTCTTTATCTCCACTGCTTCCAACGATAAATTTTAATTTTTCATGCGGCGTATCCTTTAATTCCTTCAATAGGATTTTTATTCCCGCTTCATTGTGTGCAGCATCTATAATTATTCTTGGAGAACTATTTATTTCTTGAAAGCGTCCGAAAAGGCCTGTATTTTTAAATAGATTTCTAAGTGCCAAACTCACTTCGGCATCGATGACATCAATGTCAATGATCGATAAAGCTTGTATTGCTATTTGTAGATTTGTTTGTTGGTAATTTGCAATGCCATCTACTTTAGTTTGGGTAGGAACTAAAAATTCAATGCTCGTTTGCTTTTCTAGGGCATGGTTCAGGAAAATATTTTTTGTTTCTGCTGTTTCTTCTGCCACAAGTACAGGGATATTTTTCTTAATAATGCCTGCTTTTTCTGCTGCAATTTCTGCTATGCTATGCCCAAGAAATTGTTGATGGTCAAGTCCTATATTTGTAATGATGCTCAGCAAAGGGAGCACCACATTGGTAGCATCTAAGCGTCCTCCTAAGCCTGTTTCTATAATTGCGTAAGTGCAATTTTGTGCAGCAAAATACTCCATTGCCATCACGAAAGTAATTTCAAAAAAGGAGGGTTGAAAAGGCAATTCGATTTCTTGTAGTTTCGCACAAAATGAAACAACATCCTCCTCAGAAATAGTTGTACCATTTATTCGTATTCGCTCTTTGAAATCAAAAATATGAGGGGAGGTAAATAGCCCCACTTTTTCACCTTTTTCGGTAAGAATGGATGCTAAAAATGAACATGTAGAACCTTTTCCATTTGTTCCGGCAACATGAATTGTTTTTGTCTTAAGATGTGGATTGCCAAACGTACTTAAAAGCTTTTCAACCCGCTCTAAACCTGGCTTATATGCCTCGGCTCCAATTTCTTGATACGAAGGAAATTGTTGAAAAAGCCAATCAATCGTTTGATTATATTTATTGCGCACGAATTTTACAAGTAACAAAGGTGAATTGTAAACCAACACCTTTTTCTTTTTTATACTTCACTTGTTTAATTACTTCGCTAATTACACCGTTAATAATTCGTTGATCTGTGGTGGTTGTTTTCGAAGTAAGGTTGTTAGCACTGACTACTTTTCCGTCCTCATTGATGATTAGTTTCAAATGTACATAAATGTCTACATCTGTTTTATATAATGGGATTACAGCATCGTTTAGGCGTACTCTATTTTTTCCGTCCCCAGTTCCGGTGCCAGTTCCTGTTCCTCCATCACCTTCCCCAGAACCTGGTCCGCCAAGGGCACCGTTTCCTGTTCCTGTTCCACCGCCTGTTCCACCTGTACCGAAAGGATTTTGGGAACTATTATTTCCGTTATTTGCTGGACCGTTAAAGTCATTTCCCTTAACTGTATTAGGATTATCCTGTTTTACTGGATTTACAGGAGCATTATTTTCTGTTCCACCACCAGAGCTACCTCCTGTTTCTGCTATTTCAACATTATCAATCACAAATTCTTCAATCACTTCATCAGATCGAAGAGGGGGGAGGTCTTTTGGCAGCGGTGATTGAACAAAAAGGTGAATAAAGCACGCTGCAATCAACGTGAATGAAATAAACATAGAGGATGTAATAATTGCTATTTTACGTTCTTTGTTTTCGTCTTCATTTTGATACCTTAATGTGTAAATTTCCATGCTTTTTAATATATTTTCAGTTCGATTAAGAACGCTATATCAACTAAAAGGTTACTTAAAATAAATCTTTTAGTTACTGCTCTTCCGTTGTAGCAATGATAATTTTGAGGTTGTTTTTCATTCCAATACCAAGTAAATCAACTAATTCTTGTACTTGCGATTCTTTAGGTATTCTTAAAACAACGGTTTCGTCTTTTAGCTTCGCTGTTTCTGATACAAGCCTTGCTTCAATTTGATCCCTTGCAACCTCCTCTTTGTAGATGTAATATTTTTTATCCATCGTTACGGTGAGGGTTACATGTTGCTTATTCGTTTTTTCATTCGCATCTGATTTCGGTAACGGAACCTTGATCACATTAGGGTTAGCTAAGGTAGAGATGATTAAGAAAAACAAAAGCAAGAAAAACATGATGTCGCTTAATGCCGAAGTAGCTACTTCTACATGGAAGCGTTTATTGCGCTTTATTGCCATTTTTTTGTCTAAGAAGGTTTGCGAAATCTAAACTTACTTTTTGTATATTCAAGGCATAATTATCAATCATTCCGTTTAGTAAATGATATCCTGCGAATGCAATAATTCCGACTACTAAACCAGAACCGGAGCTAATCATTTTTTCATATAGTCCGCCAGAAATATTACTAATCGAAACATTTTCTGTAATTGAAATGGAGTAGAAGATTTTAATAACACCGGATATAGTACCAATGAATCCTAATGTTGGGGCAATTCCTGCAATCAAGCCTAGGTGCCCTAAATTCTTTTCCATTTTACCAACTTCAATATTTGCGACCTTCTCCATGTTTGATTGGCGTTCCAAATAAGGTCTGTCCATTGATAAAACTCCTTCACTAACAACACTTCCAAAAGCGGTTTTGTCTTTCCCTAATACATTGAGTGCCTGATCAAAATTATTTGAACTAAGGTCCGTTTTAATCTCGGCTAATAGACTTGAATTATAACGTGTCATTTTTCGAATATAACGGTACTTTTCAACGATAACTATTAAGGAATAAAATAAGAGAATTCCAATTGGAATTAAAAATATCCCTCCTTTCATTAAAAATTCAAACGCTGTGATATCAGACGATGTTTTCTTTGCAGCTGTTACAGCTGGTTGTGCTATTGCAAAAGCGCTGATAAGAATAAACGATAAGCTAATGAATACTTTAGTTTGTTTTTTCATATTTTATTATAAAAATTGTTACTCAAAATTAAAAATAAGGCATACGCCATTTTTTAAAATGGGAATTAGATATCCACATTGAATTGTTACCTTTTAATAAAAAAATGAATTGATGAAAAATCGTTACACTTCTTTCAATTAAAAAAACAAAAATTAAACGAGTTGTTGGAGGGCGATTTCTAGGGCTGCTTTCGCAATTCCAGTTTTCGCATCATGCTTGGCATGGGCAGCTAGTAGCGCTTTATTAATAATAGCACTGGTATCCTCAAAAATTTCGTGATCTTCAATCGTATCTAAATCGTTACTCATAAGATAAGCAAATACGCGTGCCATACCGCAATTAGCAATAAAATCAGGAATTAATGACAAGCTATTATCTGCTTTTTCTGCGATTGCGCCAAAAAATATTTCCGGATCAGCAAAAGGGACATTCGCACCAGAAGATATCATGCTAATCCCAGCAGTAAGCATGCGGCTTAATTGTTCCTCGGTAATCATTCTGCTTCCAGCGCAAGGAATAAAAATGGAAGCCTTTAGGTCCCAAATACGTGCATTAATTTCTTCAAATGATAATAGTTTTTCGTGGTGAAGGGCAGTTCCTTTTTTTGTTAAGTACAAGGAACGAACTTCTTCAAATGTAAAGCCATTTTCATTGATTAATCCGCCATCGCGATCAATAATACCAACTATTAAAGCGCCTTCTTTTGCTAAATAATACGCTGCAGAAGAGCCAACATTTCCCCATCCTTGCACGATTACTTTTTTACCTTTTAATTCACCTCCCCAAATGGAATAATAATGTTTAATAGAGGCAGCTACGCCAAAACCTGTAATCAAATCAGCAACGAGGTATTTACGACTAATAGAAGGAGAGTAGCGCTCGTCTTCTACCACTTTAGAAACACCTTGCCTTAATTGTCCTATTCTATTTATTTTTTGAGATTCTTTCGGTTGAAAGTGTCCATTAAAAACACCTTCTTGTGGATGCCATACGCCGCAATCTTCGGTTATCGGAATAACTTCATGAATTTCATCTACATTTAAATCTCCCCCTGTTCCATAGTAGTTTTTCAACAAAGGAGATACTGCAGCAAACCATCTTTTTAAAACTTCTTTTTTTCTTGGATCGGTGGGATCGAAGTTGATACCTGACTTTGCGCCACCAATTGGCGGACCTGCAACGGTAAATTTTACCTCCATTGTTTTCGCTAGTGATTCAACTTCTCTTTTGTCAAGTCCTTTTCTCATTCTAGTGCCGCCACCAGCAGCGCCTCCGCGAAGGCTATTGATAACGATCCATCCCTCTGCTTCCGTTTCACTGTCTTTCCATTCGAAAACGATTTCAGGTCTTTTACCCTCAAATTTTTTTAGTAAATCTTTCATATTGCTCACTTATTAGCGCCGGCAAAGGTACACTTTTATATTAGTTGTTAAATATACGCTGATTATAGTGGGATTAGTAACCGGGTATATGCAGCACGCCGCTTACTATGGCTCGATTCGCACCGGTAGCGCTAGGATCATTAGTGGCTTTATTTTCCAAGTATCGATATCCAAGAAAAGCAAAGATAATGGCTTCCTTAAAGTCAATAAGTTCGAGTTCAGGAATAATAATATTGCCAGAATAATGGGCTGCGATGCGTTCAATTAAGAAATTGTTCTTTGCGCCACCGCCTGTAATATAAACGGAGCTTAACTTCTCATTGATAAGAACCTTGGCTATTTGGATGGCTTCGTGTTCAACAATGGTTCGCATAATGGAACTTGGTACTGAAAAATCATTTATTAGTGAAAGGAATTCTGAACTTAGCCATTCCGTTCCAATAGATTTCGGACCGATATTATTATAATATTCAATCTGATTTAAGGTCTCTAATAATTGGGTGTTTAATTCGCCGCTTCTTGAAATTTCCCCACCGGAATCAAAATCCATCCCGTATTTATTAGCAAATCGATTAATTGGTAGGTTTCCCGGGCAAATATCAAATGCTTTTAGTTGACCATCTTTCTTAAAGCTGATGTTAGTAAAGCCTCCAATATTTAAAAATGATTCTGCAAGATTTGAAAACAAATATTCATCGCCTAATGGAACCAAAGGAGCTCCTTGTCCGCCGGCTAAAATATCCCGGGTTCTAAAATCATTGACTACTTTAATGCCAGTTAGGAATGCGAGGGTGCTTCCGCAGCCAATCTGGGTTGAAAAACCTTTGCTCGGTTGGTGAAAAATGGTTTGACCATGGCTTGCTATTGCCTCAATATCTTTAGGATTAATATTGAATTTTTGTATAAAATCGTTAACCGATTTGCCATAAAACTGTCCTATTTGCTTGTCTAGTTGGTATATATTACTCGCTGAAAGTGTCTCAATGCTATCTAAGGCCTCAAGGATATCTTTGGGGTAGGCGATTGTAAGACCGTGGAGCAGTTTGAATGAGTATCCCTCATCACTATTTCTGAAAGAAACATGTGCAATATCTAATCCATCTTTTGATGTTCCAGACATTAATCCGATGATTTGAGTCATTTGTGGTAACTTTTAAGGAATAAAGAACAAAAATCTCTTATTTTTGTAAATATAATGCAATAACTATTTACTATGAATTTTGATTTAACAGAAGAACATAAAGCGGTTAAGGAGGCAGCGAGAGATTTCGCTCAAAATGTATTGAAGCCAGGCGTAATTGAAAGAGACAACCTTCAGAAATTTCCCGCTGAAGAAATAAAGCAATTAGCTGAACTCGGATTTATGGGTATGATGGTTGATCCAAAATATGGAGGCAGTGGAATGGACACCTTATCGTATGTCTTGGCGATGGAAGAAATTTCTAAGGTAGATGCTTCTGCCTCAGTTTGTATGTCGGTCAATAATTCTTTGGTATGTTGGGGTATAGAAAAATTCGGAACAGAAGAGCAAAAACAAAAGTATTTACCTCCCTTAGTAAACGGTGAAAAAATTGGAGCCTTTTGTTTGTCGGAGCCAGAAGCAGGATCAGATGCTACATCTCAGGTGACTTCCGCCATCGATATGGGGGATCATTATCTCTTAAATGGCACAAAAAATTGGATTACTAATGGATCAACCGCTTCGGTTTACTTGGTTATTGCGCAAACGAGTAGAGAGCTGGGTCACAAAGGGATCAATGCATTAATTGTGGAGCGTGGAATGGATGGTTTTATTGTCGGTGCAAAGGAAGATAAATTGGGCATTCGCGGCAGTGATACACATACCTTGCTATTTAATGATGTTAAGGTTCCTAAAGAAAATAGGATCGGTGAAGATGGTTTTGGATTTAAATTCGCAATGAAGGTATTGAGTGGTGGCAGAATTGGTATTGCTGCTCAAGCGCTAGGTATTGCTGCGGGCGCATTTGAATTAGCCTTGGCTTATTCGAAAGAACGAAAAACATTTGGAAAAGAAATATATAAACACCAGGCAATTGCTTTTAAGTTAGCAGATATGGCTACGGAGATAGAAGCAGCACGTTTGTTGGTTTATCGTTCTGCACTTGATAAAGATGCTGGAAGAAACTATGATCAATCGAGTGCAATGGCAAAGCTTTATGCTTCTAAAGTCGCAATGGAACAAACCATTGAGGCTGTTCAGATTCATGGTGGATATGGTTTTGTGAAAGAATACCATGTTGAACGCTTAATGCGTGATGCAAAGATCACTCAGATTTATGAGGGAACTTCTGAAATTCAAAAAATTGTTATTTCTCGGGGTCTCTTATCTGATTAAACAGCAAGTTGCTTTACAAATTCTAA
>CANHOA010000016.1 GCA_947462255.1 Flavobacteriales bacterium
GCTGAGTTATCATTAAACGGAGAGGGCCTAAAGCCAAACGATCGCTTCTATCAAATAGTGCAACTTCACTTTTTTAGCGCGATTAAATATTATAAGGCCGAACACGAAATGATAAAAAAATTAACGGAGGGTCTCCAGCCTCATTTACTCTATCATTCTGTTGAACACACAAAGGATGTCGTTAAGTCAGTAGAACGTATTGCTTTGCAAGAAGGAATAACGGACGAGGGATTGTTTTTACTCAAAACTGCCGCTTTATTTCACGATGCAGGATTTTTAAAGCAATATGATTCGAATGAAACTATTGGCGCAAAAATGGCATCAGATATTCTGCCTAAGTATGGATATACGGAACAACATATTAATACTATTGTGAAGTTAATTCATGTTACAGAAATTCCCCACAAACCTCTTAATCATCTTCAAGAAATTATATGCGATGCTGATTTAGATTACCTAGGAAGGAACGATTTCCAAGAAATCGCCGATAATTTAAAAGCGGAATTAAAAACGATGAATAAAATTAATAGTGATAGAAAATGGGATGAAACTCAAGTAAAGTTTTTAAATCAACATACATACTTTACTTCTTCTGCCATTAAAAGCCGATCACAAAAGAAACAAGAAAACCTGGCTGTGATCATTGCAAGATTAGAAGAAAATAATTACACTGATTAATCTATAGGTTCTTTGAGTTTTTTGGTTTTACGCCATTTTTCTCACTCCCCTTTTTTTTCTTAATGCTATAGGTATAACTTACATTAAGAATGTGCTTATTATTCGGCGCTGGCAAGTTTATTTTTTGGTCATATTGGTATCCAAATTGAAAAGAATGTGGTCCTGAAAAATCTAAACTAGCTCCAATAAAACAACGTATTTTGTTAAAGCGACGACCTAAGGGAGCAAAGTTCGGATCATAAAAAAATTCGGCACTAATAATCGGAGAAAAGACACTGTTCTTTATGTCATAAGAAATTTGTGGTTTAATTCGATACGCTTTATCAAAGTCTGAATCATAATTAGCACTTAATCTGTCAAAGCCATATTGATAACGCAATCGCAATCCCGCTATAAATCGTTTTTTATCGTAATTAAACTGTGCGTTTAGATTGATGCGGCTGCTCCCACTGTAAACCCCACTTGATGATTTGTCAATAATATAGCGAAAATCTATCGATGGCCGAAACCAATCGAACACTTTAACTTTTATAGATGCTTGTGGAAACATCGTAACAAAGCCACGCTCACCAATTCTATTGGTCCAATCTGCACCTAATGAAACTCGCTTAGAAACCCCGATTTTAATTCCTGTCTCTGTCCAAACTTGAAAAGCCGAAGTTTGAGAAAATCCATAGGAAGAGCAAAGAAAGAACACCAAACAAAGAAAATTCTTCATAAAGGATTATATTTTTTTCTTTAATTCAATTGTTCCAATATCAAGGATTTGGTCCTTGCTAGTTATTTCAACGGTTACTTGTTTATTAGTTTCTAGTGCAGCACAAGGAAAACAGTTTTCATAGGAGTAAATAGTGTATGTTCCAGGCCGTAAATAATTAAATTCGAAACTGCCATCATAACTGGTTTTTATGTCATCATCAAAATAGGTGTCCTCTGTACCATAAACGATGTACACATTTTCGTTCGCCAACACACCTGTGCCGTTAAATTGCGTCAATTGATCATCAGTATAAAATTTACCGGTGAGTTTACCTTTTATTTTGGCCTGGCCCCCAAGTCCCTCTGTTTTTGTACAGGCAGTCAATAATAGAATTAAAATAAAAAAGAAATAATATTGGCTTAATGATTTCATAATACTATGGTTAAATTTTGACAAACATACATTTTTTTAGTCGCTTACCGAATAGAACTATTCAGAAAATGGTGTTATTATTAATTTTTTGTAAATTTACCTTAATATATCTCTCTAATATGAATAAAATACTACTAATTTCTTTATTTTTTATCTCATGTGCATCACTTCATGGTCAAGTAAAAATAAATGAATATTCGTGTTCTAATATCGCAGGTCCTACTGATGCTTATGGCGAAAGAGAGGACTGGATAGAGTTACTAAATACCACAGGTGCATCTGTGGATTTAACCGGTTGGTTTTTGTCTGACAAGCCTACTAATTTAACCAAATGGCAAATTCCTAGTGGGTCCATTAGTGCCAATGGATATAAAATGGTTTTTTGCTCAAAAAGAGATTTGGTCAATGGCAATCAATACCATCCTAATTTTGCGCTTTCACAAACAGAAGGCGACTGGATTATTCTAACCAACCCCATGTTGGCAGTTGTTGACTCTTTTAAAATTGTCCACATGACAAAGTCCAATCATTCGGTTGGGCGAACGACCAATGGCGCGTCAACCTTTAGTTTATTCACGACCCCAACGCCCAACGCTAGCAATGCTGGGGCAACCAGTTTTTATACAGCATCGCCTGTTTTTACACTCCAAGCAGGATTTTATCCTGCTGCGCAGTCAATCACCATTACTTGCCCAGACCCAGCTGCAACCATACGATACACCATTGATGGTTCAGATCCTGTGGTTACATCACCTGCTTACACAGGACCGATTCCGATAGCAAGTACTAAAATAGTTCGGGCCGCCGCATTTGGAACCAATTTGCCGTCTTTTACTGCCACGAATACTTATTTCATTAATAGCACTCACACGCTACCAGTGGTTTCTGTATCGAGTCAAGGGGTATATAGTTTGGTGGCCAATGGCAGCCAAAACCCTCCCGATCGCATTGGATCATTTGAATTGTTTGAAGATAATGGGGCCTTTATTGATGAGGGTCAAGGAGATTTTAATAAGCATGGAAATGATTCTTGGAGCTATCCTCAAAGAGGTTTTGATTTTATTATGCGAGATGAATATGGCTATAATGGCGACCTTGAGCATGTGATCTTTCCAGAGAAAACAAGGGATAATTTTCAGCGTGTAATCTTAAAGCCGGCAGCAAGTGATAATTATCCATTTGAGAATGGAGCCCATATTAGAGATGCTTTTATCCATGAATTATCGATAAAGGCGGACATGAAATTAGATGAGCGTACTTGGAGACCTTGTGTGTTATATTTGAACGGACAATATTGGGGTGTATACGAGATACGGGAAAAAGTAGATGACAGTGATTACACGGACTTTTACTACAATCAAAACAAATATAACCTTTACTATCTAAAGACTTGGGGAGGCACTTGGCAGGATTATGGCGCACCAAATGCGCTACCTGATTGGAATAGCTTGAAGAATTATATCGCCACCAACAGCATGGCTAATCCCACTAATTTTGCTTATGTCGATAGTCTGCTCAATTGGGAGTCACTTTGTGATTACTTTATGTTCAATTCCTATGTTGTAAATCAAGATTGGTTAAATTGGAATACGTCTTGGTGGAGAGGAATTGACACAAGTGGTGATAAGAAAAAGTGGCGCTATGCGCTATGGGATATGGATGCTACCTTTGGTCACTATATCAATTATACAGGAATTCCTGATCCAAGTGCCAATGCCGATCCTTGTAACGTAGAAAATTTACCGAACCCAGGAGGTCAAGGTCATACCGAGATACTAGAAAAACTTATCCTTGAAAACCCAGTTGTTGAGCAATACTATATTACGCGATACATCGACTTGGTGAATACGTATTTTTCCTGTGACAGCATGATTGCACTTCTTGATAGTATGGTCAATGAAATTGGCCCTGAAATGACAGCGCATTGTACGAAATGGGGAGGCACCTATAACGGTTGGCAGACCAAAGTTCAAACCCTTAGAAATTTTATCAATGCTCGATGTTTGGCTTTGACACAAGGACTCATTGATTGTTATTCATTAAGCGGCCCATTTGCGGTTACCTTCAATGTGACGCCCATTAATGCAGGTAAGATAAAAGTAAATTCTATTTGGCCACCTTCCTATCCCTGGTCTACCACTTATTTTGGCGGAATCAACACCAATATTATTGCACAAGCAAATCCGGGCTATGTATTTAGTAATTGGACCTATGTTACTGGACCGCTTCTTTTTCCAATTACACAAGACACGAACGGTGTGAACATAACTGGTCCTGAAACCATCGTTGCTGTATTTGTTCCTGACATTCCAGATTTAGATGGAGACGGGTGTTTAAATGTGGATGAAATTACAGCTGGCACAGACATAAACAACCCAGATACGGATGGAGACGGCGAAAACGATTGCGCGGAGATAGGTTCAAATCCGGCCAACCCATTGGATACCGATGGCGATGGAATTATTGATGCCTTAGAGTCTTCCATTATTGATACCGACGGTGATGGGGTAAATGACGAGGCAGACATAGCCAATACCGACCCTTGTATTCCCAACCCAAATGCCGGACTTTGTGATCAAGACGGTGACGGTTTAACCAACACGCAAGAAACGACAGCCGGGACAAATCCAACAAATCCGGATACGGATAATGATGGAATTAACGACGGTCTTGAAGTAGCCAATGGCTCCGACCCACTTGATCCTTGTGATCCTGACGATTCCTTACCATTGTGTCAAATCGATACCGATGCGGATGGATTAACCGACGCCCAAGAAGGCGTTTTAGGAACAGATCCAACAAACCCAGACACCGATGGAGATGGTTACAGTGACGGACAAGAATTAGCCAATGGCAGTAATCCTTTAGATCCATGCGATCCCGATGATTCTTCACCAGAATGCGCTACAGGAGTTCATATCCCGACGGCATTTTCACCTAATAATATCGGAAATGTGGCCAATAATGGTTATTCGATTATTGTGGGTTATGACGTCGCTTCATTTACCTTCAATATCTACGATCGTTGGGGAAATAATATGTTCCAGTCTAGCACACCAAATTTTATTTGGGATGGCACTAATAAAGGAGCGAATTGTAACTCAGGCGTTTATGCTTATAGCATAGATGTACTTTACCTTGATGGTAAAAAAGAAACGCTTTCGGGGAATATTACCTTAATTAGGTAGGATGTGTAAGTTAAAATTACTGTCCTTTATGCTTGCTTTAAGTGGGTTTTTTACAGCTCAAGACTATCATTTTTCGCAATTTGATAAATCCTTAATGGTGCTAAATCCCGCTGCTGTTGGTGACTTTGATGGCTTTGAACGCTTCAGTATTCAAAATAGAAATCAGTGGATAGGAGCGGGAACACAGTTTATGACCACTATGGCATCGGCGGAACTCACTTTTGGAAAATCAGCTCGTAACAACAATGGATTTGTTGGTCTAGGGGTGTTTTTTTTAAATGATATTGGCGGTGATTCAAAATTCGGAATGACATCAGGTGGGATTTCAATTAGTGGGAATTTACCTTTAGCCAAAGGACATCGTTTAGCCGCGGGACTTCAAACCTCATTTAATAATCGAAACGCAGATTTTTCAAACCTTTCGTTTTATTCTCAGTGGAATGGGATTACATTCGATCCATCAATTCCAGTCGACGAACCGAATCAATTAGCATCCTTTAGTTATGTTGATGCAGGATTAGGCGCAAATTACACCTACAACAAAAAGAATAGTTCTAGTATGGGAGGGAAAGATTTTATTCTCAATAGTGGGTTTTTTATCCAGCACCTTAATCAACCTAAACTTCGTTACAATGCGCTAACATTAGATCGTTTAAATGCTAAATATGGCATTTATACCACCACTACGATTGGGTTTAATTCGAGGTCGGGCTTAGAGTTAAAAGTCGGTCAATTTTTTCAAGGGAAACATTATGAGGGTGTATACGGTGCTTTTTATAAATTACGATTTAAAGGATCATCTCGCGTAACGAATCTAATTAATGATAAAAATATAAGCCTGGGTTCTTATTTTCGATCTACTGGGGCCGCAATTCCTGCTTGTTTCATAGATTTTGGCACTTGGAGGTTTGGCGTTTCTTATGATCAGGAACTCGGCAGGATTGCACGCGCTTATCGAAGCTCCTTAGAATTTTCTTTTGGATTCACATTAACCAAGCGGTCCATGTTTAGTGGAAAAAAGCTGTAAAAGTTTATAATCCTTTTAAATAGGCTTCCCAACGGTTGTTTTGATCCTCAGAGAGAACACGTGGCATTTTATTCTGAGCACCAACCTTTCCTAAAGTACTCATGTAATGATAAATCGTCCCGATTGGAACAATTGTAATTTGCGGAGAACCTAAAGTGTATTTTCGTGCAGACTTATAATCATCGTTTATTTTACTCAGTTCTTCATCAAGGATCTCCGCGATTTTATTTTTATCAAGTTGAGCTTGACTAGATTCAAAATACCAATGATGTGATTGAGCCGTTAAATCTGCAGATATTGTAAATTCCGGTTCAATAATTATTCCTCTATGATTTATATTTAGCAAGGCTGTATGGATATTGTCAAGCGATAAATGTTCGCCACAAATGCTTAAGAATTGCTTAATTCGCCCCGAAATAATTATTTCTCGTTCTTCTACACTAATGAATCGTACTAAATCTCCGATTAAATATCGCCAAAGTCCGGCATTTGTACTAATAACTAAGGCGTAATCAATTCCTGGTTTTACTTCACTAATCGTATAAGCAGTTTGATTGGATATTAATGCGCCTGTTTCCGTAAAATAATCGGCGGTGAAGGGTATAAATTCG
This sequence comes from Flavobacteriales bacterium, assembly GCA_947462255.1. Lineage (GTDB taxonomy): Bacteria > Bacteroidota > Bacteroidia > Flavobacteriales_D > Crocinitomicaceae > UBA952. Next base: position 6,637 of record CANHOA010000016.1, read on the forward strand.
AAAAAGATGTTATTATTTACAAGCAATTTCATGCTTTTTTTAATTGGATCTACCTGATAGGCAAAATAACCCTCACTAGCTAAATAAGTATCCAATAAAAAAACTTTTTTTCCGCAGATTTTCTTAAATCGTTCCTCGTATGGGCCCATGAAAACACCACCATGAACATACACTTGTAAATTAGGCCAAATGTCATGGATATTATCGACACCGTAATGTTTCACAATTCGCTCCATCAGCATTAAGCACCAACTTGGAATGCCAGCAATTAAACCAATATTCCAACTATCCGCTTTAGCAACAATGGCGTTTATTTTCTCATCCCAATTTTTTATCGCGGAAATTTTATCGCCTGGTTTAGCAAAAGGCTTCACCAAAATCGATATATGCTTCTTTAAAATACCACTTAAATCTCCTTCAATGTGATTATCAACCTTAGCTAATTTTGTGCTTCCACCGATCGCCAACATACTCGCTTCATAAAACTCGTCTTTTAAATCTAATTCGTGTAAGACAGAAAACTGCATTAAGCTCGTCTTTTGAAAAGACCGAATCATTTGAATAGAAACTGGAATTCGTTTGCTAGGAGAGCCAGTAGTACCTGACGATAGCGCATAATATTTAATTTTTCCTTTCCATGTATAATCTTTTTGACCCGCGATTGTTTTGTGTAGCCATTTATCATAAAACTCTTCGTAATCATTTATAGGAACAATAGATTGATATTGGCTAACGAAATCTGATTTTTGTAAAAGATTGGTAAAACTATGATATAACCCAAATTGAGTATGCTTTGCAGTATATAGTAGTTTTTTTAATACTAGTAGTTGATTTTTGTAATCGATGTGTTTTCGATTAATGCGCCTGAAACTCAGCTCTGTTGATTTTTTTAAGAGCCTGCCAATTATTTTCATATCATTAATATCTATTATTTAAAGTCAAAACATTTATTCCTCAAAAATAATGAAACAAATAAGACAAATTTTTCTTATTTTTCACCTAAATTTGTAAAAAAATAAAAGTTATGAAACAAAAGTCTTTTGTTGTTCCTCATGATTTCACACCTGCTGCTGACATCGCTTTACAACATGCAATCGCTTCTGCAAAAGCTACTAACACGATAATTCAATTATTACACGTTGTAGCGAAAGAAAGTGAGATCAAAGAATCTAGTATAAAATTAGATCAAGTAATCGAAAGTAATGTTACTGATGGTGTAGAATTAATTCCTAATATTCGTATCGGAAATATTTTTGATGACATAAGGGACTTTGCTTCTGAACATCAGGCAGAGCTAATTTTTATGGGAACTCATGGTGCACATGGTTGGCAACATGTTGTGGGTAGTAACGCCTTAAAAGTAGTTACTGATTCACACGTTCCTTTTATTATAGTGCAAGAAAAAGCAGTTAAAAGCACTGGTTATGACACAATTGTTGTACCAATGGATTTACATAAAGAAACCAAACAAAAACTTTCGATTGTCGCTAATCTTGCGAAATATTTCAATTCAAAGGTTCATGTGGTAACACCTATAGAAACAGATTCCTATTTAAAGCATCAATTAGAAACTAATATATTGTTTGCTGAACGATATTTTGCGCAAAGAGAAATTGAAATGTTTACTGCTCTTGTGCCAAGCAGCGGTTTTGACAAAGAGGTTGTTAAACATGCGGTAAGTGTGGGTGCTGACCTAATTGCCATTATGAATATGAATCGAAATAGCCTTTTAAATGTTATTACTTCAAATCAAGAGCAATACATGATTACCAATGAAGCACTTATTCCAACCCTACTTGTAAATCCGGTGGAAGCAAAGAATGTTAATGGCAATTGGTACAACCATGGGATTTCGTACTAATCCAAGGTGTCTAAACTAGTTTTCTTATCTGATTTTATCTTGCAAGAGCAAGATGTTTCCGCTGATATTGCTAAGGTTTTAGCTGCGGTAGAAATCGCTTCTAAAATTGTTTCATATGATATACGTCAGGCCGGATTAGTAGACCACATTCTTGGTGCTCAAGGACTTGATAACATCCAAGGGGAGGCTCAGCAAAAATTAGATTTGGTTGCTGATAATGCTTTTATCGAAGCTTTTCAGAATTGTGGTGCCGTATGTGGTATCGCTTCAGAAGAGAACGAGGACTTTGTTGCTTTTACATCTGATGAAGCAAAAAATTCTGATCTTATTGTTTTATTTGACCCCTTAGATGGCTCTAGTAACATTGATGTAAACGTTTCAATAGGGACAATCTTTTCAATATACAGAAGAATTTCTCCAAAAGGAACTCCTGCCACCTTGGAAGATATGTTGCAAGCAGGTACCGAACAGGTTGCTGCTGGCTACGTTTTATACGGGTCATCTACTATGTTGATATATGCTGCGCAAAAAGGGGTGAACGGTTTTACACTGGATCCTCAATCCAATCAATTTTGTTTATCACACCCTAATTTATTAATGCCTTCCGTTGGCCGTATGTATGCCATGAATGAAGGAAATATTAATGCTTGTGATCCCAAACTTAAATCTTACTTAGCATATTGTCAAAGCGACGAAAATGATTTCAACGCACCTTATTCCGGTCGCTACATAGGATCGCTAGTGGCTGATTTTCATCGTAATTTAATAAAGGGAGGGATTTACATTTATCCCGCTGTTTCCGCTCACCCCATGGGTAGATTGCGTTTATTGTATGAGTGTAATCCCTTAGCGTTTATAGCGGAACAAGCTGGTGGCCTTGCAACAACTGGCAGGGAAAGAATCCTGAGTATCCAGCCACAGCACCTTCATCAACGTGTCCCTTATTTTATTGGATCAAAAAGCATGGTAAATAAAGCCATGAGTTTTCTAAAATAACACCTTTTTTTATTTTAATGCATTGCCCCCTAATTAAGATTGGGTAATTTTGCAGCCACGAATGGAACGCAAGCAATTCCTGCATGTTTTTAAATCATATTCCCCTGTCGAACAAACTGCGCAAGCATTGTTTCGACCTAAAGCACGCGTCCATTGGTCTGGTCTGGTCGGTTCTGCAACAAGTGTTTGCGCGACTGCTGTAGCCGATCAAGTCCCGGGGAATCATATTTTTATTCTTGGAGATAAAGAACAAGCGGCTTATTTTTTAAATGATCTTCAGGGACTTTATCCATCAGACAAACGAGTGCATTTTTATCCGTCATCCTATCGCTTACCGTATCAAGTAGAGGCAATTGATAATGCTAATGTGGTCGCTAGAGCAGAAGTATTAGCTAAAATTTCTAAAGGCGACAATACCTGGGTAATTACATATCCAGAAGCCTTGTTCGAGAAGGTTCCAACGCAACAAAACTTAATAGAAAATACCTTTCGCGTGGAGGTAGGTAAATCATATGCCATAGATTTCTTGAATGATTTACTCATCGAATACCAGTTTGAACGTGTCGACTTTGTTTATGAACCGGGTCAGTTTGCTATACGTGGTGGCATTATTGATGTTTTTTCTTTTTCGAATGATTTTCCGTTCCGCATAGAATTCTTCGGCGATGAGGTAGAATCTATTAGAACCTTCGATGCTGCTAATCAATTGTCACTATCCAAGCATGTATCCTTGATGATCATACCAAATATTCAAGGTCAAATGGTTCAAAACGGCATAGGATCCTTCTTTTCCTTCCTAGGGATGTCTACTAAAGTTTGGCTAAGTTCCTACGAACGTCTCGAGGATGCCTTGCACAAGGGGTTTGAAAAAGCAAAAGACGCCTTTAAAAAAATGACGATTAGTCCGCTTGATGCTGCCCCTGATGCCCTTTTTCTATCACCAAAGGAATTAAAGGACAACCTAGCTGCGCTTTCGATTATCGAATTCGGGCCGGTCTATCATTTTCCAGCTAGCGATAAAATAACTTTCGATTTCTTACCGCAGCCTAGCTTTAATAAGAATTTTGATTTGTTGAAAGCAGATTTATTGCAGAAGCAAGAAAGTGGGTTTTTAAATATTATTTTCTCCAATCAAGCTCAGCAAATTGAACGCCTTTTTCAAGTATTCGAGGATATTGGTGGAGGGGTTAATTTTGAGCCAATGGACTTTGCGCTTCAAGAAGGATTTGTTTGCCCAACTGTAAAAATTGTTTGCTATACTGATCACCAAATTTTCGATCGCTACCATCGTTTTCGCTTAAAAGAAGGTTTTCGTCAAACCAAACAAGCACTCACCTTAAAAGAAATTTACAATCTTCAAAAGGGCGACTATGTAACACATATCGACCATGGTGTTGGGCAGTTTTCGGGATTGGAAACGATAGATGTTAACGGTAAACCACAAGAAGCTATTCGGCTTTTATACAAAGACGGTGATGTATTGTATGTAGGGATTCATTCACTTCATCGCATTTCTAAGTTTACTGGAAAAGATGGTGCGGTACCCAAAATGAATAAATTAGGCACTCAAGCGTGGGCTACATTAAAGAATAAAACCAAGAAAAAAATCAAAGAATTAGCCTTTGATCTAATACAATTGTATGCAAAACGCCGATCACAGCCAGGCTTTGCTTTTTCGCAAGATAATTACCTTCAGAATGAATTGACCGCTTCTTTTATGTACGAAGATACGCCCGACCAAAATAAGGCAAGTCTAGATGTAATTAAAGACATGGAATCTAATACACCAATGGATCGATTGATTTGTGGTGATGTCGGTTTTGGTAAAACAGAAGTCGCTGTTAGGGCCGCATTTAAAGCAGTCTGTGATAGTAAACAAGTAGCGATCTTAGTTCCAACTACTATTTTATCCATGCAGCATTACCGAAGTTTTAAGGAGCGGCTAAAAGATTTTCCATGTACTGTTGATTATATTAACCGCTTTAAGTCTACCAAAGACACAAGTGAAACGTTAAAGAAGCTGGCCAGTGGTAAAATTGACATTCTCATTGGTACCCACGCCTTGGTTTCTGAAAAGGTGAAGTTCAAAGATTTAGGCTTGATGATTATTGATGAAGAGCAGAAATTTGGTGTTTCGGTGAAAGATAAATTAAAAACATTGAGAACCTCTGTTGACACCTTAACGCTAACCGCAACGCCAATTCCACGAACGCTGCAGTTTTCATTGATGGGAGCACGCGATTTAAGCATCATCAATACGCCACCCCCGAACCGACAACCGGTACTTACAGAGGTGATTTCTTTTAACGAAGAGACTATACGCGACGCTATTGCTTATGAAGTTACTCGAGGTGGACAGGTATTTTTTGTGAATAATCGCTTGTCAAATATTAAAGAAATTTCTGGAATGATTCAGCGCTTATGTCCCGGTGTTCGCGTCGCTATTGGTCATGGGCAAATGGATGGTAAACAGTTAGAGAAAGTGATGATGGACTTTATCGATGGTAAATATGATGTGCTGATTGCGACTACCATAATCGAATCCGGGATTGATATTTCTAATGCAAATACGATTATTATCAACGATGCCAATCAATTTGGATTGAGTGATCTTCACCAACTTCGCGGCAGGGTAGGCCGTTCAAATAAAAAAGGATTTTGTTACCTTATTGCTCCCAAATTTAGCCTCTTAACTTCCGAGGCTCACAAACGCTTAGAAGCATTAGTTCAATTTTCAGATTTAGGAGCAGGTTTCAATATCGCGATGAAAGACCTAGATATTCGAGGGGCGGGTAACATGTTGGGGGGAGAACAAAGTGGGTTTATCTCTGAAATTGGCTTTGAAATGTATCAAAAGATCTTGAATGAAGCCATGCAAGAATTAAAAGACACCGAGTTTAAGGAATTATTTGACGATAGACAAACCGATACCTTTGGGTCTTTTGTGAGCGATTGTATTTTTGAAACAGATATGGAAGTTCGTATTCCAGATGATTATGTCAATAATGTAACGGAACGTCTTAGTTTATATCAGGCACTTGATAATTTAAAAAACAAAGAAGAGTTAGATCGTTTCTCAGTAGATTTAGTAGATCGTTTTGGACCTTTACCCAAAGCCGCTAAGGAGCTCCTATTTTCTTTCGAATTACGTTGGTTGGCCCAAGAGTTAGGCATGGAGCGCTTAGTGATTAAAAGTGAAAAATTAGTGGGGTATTTTATTTCGAATCCACAATCTTCTTTTTACGAAACAGAAACATTTACCTTATTACTCAACAAAATCATGAGCATAGGCAAAGAATATCGCCTTGTACAAAACAATGATAAACTGCGCTTGGTAATCGAACCGGTTCGCCACATCAAAGATGCCTTTGAGAAAATGATGGGATTGAAATAAATAGCGTCTTTCAGCTAGTCTTAGCATATGCCAAATTCAATGGGTTTTTAAAATCTGCTATTGCAAGGTCTAAATTAGAATGTTTCCCCCTCCTGAGGGGGATGAAGGGGGAGGATTTTCTTTTCTTTTTTTAGTTCAAGGAAAGTAACAAGAAAAGGAGCTGACGAGGCTAGCGGTTACTCCTTAATCATCTTAAATGTCCCTAATTTTTTCGATCCAATTTTGAAGAGATACACCACATTATTTAAATTAGATAGATCAACTCAGTATCGATTCCAGTTAATTTACCTGACGTTACTTCCTTGCCTAAATTTTTATTTTTCTAAAGCTTCAATTCTTTTTAAAAGCTGTTGTATGGTTTTATTTTGCTCTTCAATCATTACTTGTTGCTCTTGAATAGCGTTTAACATGATTTTTGAAAGAGCGCTCTCATCGAATTGTCGTTTGTCATTTAAACCGCTCGGTCCTTCAGAATCATCATAGGAACTAACCATGTATGGCGCTACTTTTTCAACATCCTGGGCAATGAAACCAACAAATGTTTTATTAAGATCAGAATACCCGGATTTTTCATTGTATTTAAAGGTTACTGGCTTGAGTTTCAAAAGAAGGCTCAAACCATCCGTGAAAGGTTTGATATCACTTTTTACGCGTTCATCTGAGAAGGTAGCCCATGTGCCACCGCCTATTTTATCAGCGGTACCGTTAACGCTTAATAGCGAAGTTGGTGTTGCCGTAGCCAATCCCATATTACCAAAAGCATCTATAGTCATTGAATATTGACCTAAATTATTAATGTAATGAAACTTATATGCGGTGGTATTTCTTAAACATGTATAGCGATTAGATCCAGTATTACTATCATAATGATTTTCCATTGATAAATTCCCTGAAAATCCTTGTAGAGTTAGTGATGGTTTATTATCATTAGCATCACCACCCTGATTGGAGATTATTAAATTTGAAATTCCGCCGAGACCACTAATGTAATTCATCCAATAGTTGTATTGTTTGTCTTTGACCATAAACTGTGAAATTGGAGTTGCAGTACCAATACCAACATCTCCTGCGCTAGTAACTATGAATGAACTATCTGCACCTATCACATCATTATTTACATGGAATCTACCAAGTGGAGTAGCTGTGCCAACGCCAAAATTTCCACCGTGGTTTTGAAAATAACTATTTAATCCGTCAACACCAATTTGTGCAGATCCTTGGGTGGTATTGTTTCCGCGAAAAAACACGACGCATTTCGGCCCAGTTGTATTTGTGCTTCTAAAAAATCTAAATTGAACCTGATCACTATTAGTAAGTGGGTATAAATCAAATTTACAATTTGTAATTGTTGTGGTGTTATCTCCTTCTATATCCATTCTAAATCTAGGATTATTTCCATTGTCTGTTATTCCAAAAGGAGATATCACACCCGCACCATCATCAGAGGTCGTTAATCTGAATGCAGGTGCGCTAGTTCCAATCCCAATATTCCCATTTGCAAGGACTCTCATGCGCTCTAAGTTATTACTCTTTACCACCCAGTCTTGCGCATCGGTGGTCCCAATAAAATTCGTTGCGGGGTTGGTACCCGCATTTCCAGTTAAACTCCACGCATTGAGCGCTCCAGATGGGCCTGCGGGACCCTGTGGCCCTGTCGCACCATTTGCTCCCGCAGCACCAGTTAATCCTGTTGGTCCTGTTGCACCATTAGCCCCTGTTGAGCCCGCTATTCCTGCTATACCTTGAGGTCCTGTAATATTTGTAACCAAGACCCAAGTTCCATTCGGAAGTTTATTGTACACATTTCCTGTTTGCACATCCAAGAAATAATCTCCCTGAATTCCTTGATTAGCACTGGGAACGCCATTCCCATTCATCCATTTAGATAAAATAGCTCCAGCTGTTTTTGCATATAGTGCATAGGGAACGCTTATTAATTGCTGCGTTCCGTAATTGATATAATTGGTTCCTGCATTGAAATCTACCGCAACATCTAACCAAAAGGTTGTGTTATTGCCCCATTGTATGGTAGAAAACACCCCAGATAATATAGAACCCTGTCCAATAGCAAAATTCACTAAACCTTGAACGTTGGTTTGCACTTGGTGTCTTTCTGAATACACCACTGTTCCAGCGGGACTTCCTGAACGAATCATTGCTCGAACGGCAATGTTTTGATTGGCAATCAATACGTTGGTATTGCTTCTAATAACCATCTGATAGTTGATCGCCTCGGGAGGAGATTGGGAAAAAAGCGCATTTGAGCAAATTAATAGTGCTAAAAAAAAGAGCAATGTAAATTTCATTTTCATATTAATTGGTTTTAATTATTTTGTTTTGTTGTAGTAAGGTGCCATCTGGATTGTATAAATTTAAAAAGTACATTCCAGGAGTAATTCCTTGTTGAAAATCCAAGGAAAGCCTTCTTGTATTCATTTGATGCGTTTGGATTAGTTTCCCACTATTATCAATTAATTGTACTATTACTTCGCCATCCCACTCAGATGGTGCGATTATCATTGCGTAATCATTAACCGGGTTAGGGGCAATTATGAAAGGGTCATTAACGGCAATTATTGCGGAGGTTCCTGGGCCAATAGGTGTTATGCCATCTGGCTGAATGAACCCACTATTTATACGTTTATTTTGTGCTGGCAGAAATTGAACTACTGTAAAAGGCTCGCCTAAAGTAAAAGTAATTTTATAGTTCGGAGCAAAAGGAACAAAGGGCCCTTGTTTAACCAAATCTTTTCCAGCGGTAGCATAGACCTTCCGATCAGGAAAATACAATTGGCTTATTCCATTTTCAAAGACACATAACATAGAAAGTAAAAAAAATGTTTTCATAGACATCATATTTAATTTAATTAAAGACTAGTTTCATTTCTACCCGTCGGTTTTTCTTTCTTCCCGCTTGCGTATCATTAGTTTCTATTGGTTTGGTTTCCCCAAAGAATTCCGTAGTAATTCTTGAAGCATTTATTCCTTTAGCAACAAAATAAGCTTTTATTGATTCTGCTCTACGCTTGGAGAGATCCATGTTAAATTCATCATTTCCAACATTATCGGTATGCCCAGCCAAGTTAAGACTCCAATCTGATTTTTCTGTTAACAAAATAATTAAGACATCGAGTGCAGGATAGGATGTAGCAATGATTTTATCGCTATTGTTCTCAAATTCAAGGTTGTCCACAGCTTTGGTGATTTGCTCTTTAACCTTTTCTTCAACGATCGGGCACCCTTTATTTTCTATTGGACCTTTCGTCATGGGGCATTCATCAATGTTATCCGTAACTCCGTCACTATCTTTATCACCCCAAGGACAGCCCTTATTTTCAATAGGCCCTGCTTGGTCTTTACAAGCATCTATTCCATCATGTACGCCATCCCCATCTGAATCTAACCAAGGACACCCATTATTTTCGATAGGCCCAGCTATTTCGGGACATTTATCTACATTATCTTTAACACCATCGCCGTCTTTATCGCCCCATGGACAACCCTTGTTTTCTTTTGGTCCCGCCTCTTCGGGACATTTATCCAAATTGTCCGTTAAACCATCGCCATCTTTATCACCCCATGGACACCCATTATTTTCTTTAGGGCCAGGTAAATCTTTGCAATCATCCTTGTCATCAGTAGTCCCATCCTTGTCTGTATCCGGAATAATTTTGACTTGGAATTTGTAAACCAGCGTAAATTCATGAGACCCCGAACTGTAATTCCGAAGATTAGATCGTGTGAGATCGTACGAATAGTAGGCGGCAATCTTTTTTCCATCATAGCCTAATAAGGCATAGAATGCGTCAGCGCTTCGATAATAAAATCCAAGTCCAATGGTCTTAAACAAATTCACTTTCACCCCAAAGTCATATTGAATTGGAGTAATTAAAATAGATTTCATCATTAATTGTGGCTCGATGGATAGGTTTTTATTGCTAAAAACTTTGTAAGAAGCATACAAATTAAAATGACGAGCCAGTCGATTGGATTCTAAATTTGACAGGTTTATTTTATTGAGTTTTGTTTGAAGCAGTTGCTGTGCACCGAATCCAATGTTCAACTTATCAGATAAGCGGTATGCGATACCGAAATTTAAGTCTCCAACTAGTTGATTCAAGTTGGCATTTGTGAGAGATGGATCATTGGGATTAATGGGAACTTGATTTAGCAAGTTCATGGAAAATTGCTCAATAACTGGAGAAACACCGATGGAAATGTTATGTTCTCCTTTAAAAGAATGATGGTATGCAAGAGGGATAATTACACCGGTAGTGCTGATGGTATTTCCTGCAAAATCATTAAAAAGATATCCTCCAATTCCGACCTTTCCATTCATTAAAACTCCTTGACCACCAAGTAAGGCGGTTCGCGGAGATCCATTAAAGCCAACCCATTGAGATCGAAATCCAACTTGAAAATTGGCATTATTTCCTTGTCCGGCAAACGATGGGTTAAGCAATTGTTTGTTGAGGAAAACATGGCTAGAAACAGGAAGTTGCTGACCATATAAATTTCCTGCAAAAAGTAAAAAAGAAAGTATTAATTTTTGCATAAGTTAGTTTTTAATGGTTAATGCTCCCTTTAATGGGTTGCCGTCACCTAAATCAATTATATAAAAGTAATCCCCAGTTGGTAATCGCTCGTTATTATATGTTCCATTCCATGGGGAGTTATATCCATTAGAATAGAAAATTTGTTGTCCCCAGCGGTTGAAGATCTCCACCGTTGCATCAGGATAATTTTCAATGCCTGGAATTTCCCAAGTGTCGTTGGTTCCATCGCCATTCGGCGTAAATACTCCACCGATTTGAATGCAGGCAATCCCCGTATTAGTAATAAAAATACTTGCCGAATCAACACATCCGTTGGAATCAGTGACAGTTAATTGGTAGGTCCCAGAAGCTGATACCGTTATGTTTTGAGCGTTTTGGCCATTACTCCACAAATTGCCTGTAGTTGACAATGAGCTTAGATTTATCGAAGATTCAGCGCAAAATGTTGTGGGGCCATTCGGGGTAATAGAAACGAACGGTAAGGTATTAACAAGAACGTTAATGGTATCTACCAAACTGCTACAACCGTCCAACGTATAGCTCACTGTGTAAAACGTGGATGTATCTGCCGTTATATTCAATTGACTAGCAGTTGAGTTATTCGACCAAGCGAAGGCTCCATTAGGTATGTTGGGAACGGAGGTAACCGTTACTTGTTGTCCTTTACAAACGCTGATGTCTTGAGAACTTAGTAATGGAAGGGGTTTAACCACAATGGTAAGTGTAGTAGTATCCCAGACACATACATTGGGGCTTGGTGTGAATGTGTAGGTTGTTGTAAGTAAATTGTTTAATGGCGGCGACCAAGTGCCTTGGAAAAGATTTAATGAGCTTGTTGGCAATGGGCTTAATGGGTCGCCTTCACAAATCGGATTAACGCTAGGAAAAAAGGCCGTTTGGTTTGGAATTACCGTAACAATTGCCGAATCCGTGCAGGTTAAACCGTTTAAGGTATAGGCAACACTGTATGAGGTTGTAGTAGGGACAGAGACATTGATGGATGAAGTCTGTTGCCCAGAACTCCATTGAAAAGCCCCACCATTCTCCACCGTTTGAGCTATTAATGTGCCAGTATCATTCGGACAAATGCTGATATCATTAATAGCTAACCAAGGTGCTGAATTGAATAAAGCTTTTATTTCACACTCGGTTAAAGCACGATTCCAAACGCCAAAATCATCTAAATCACCATGATACCTGCCCGCACCAGGAATTGCACCAGAAAAATCAATAGGATCCCTACCCAAATATAATAAACCTGTAGTAAAACTTATTATTCCCGAATATGGTACCGATTGAATCATTTGGCCGTCAATATATAAAGACAAAGAATTTTGATAATCAAAAATGACTGCAAAATGATGCCATATATTATTGGATGTTGCCATTGAATGTTCAACCAATCCCGGAATAGAGCTGGAAGCAAAAAATTTACCGATGAAATTTGGAATATAACTGGGGTTATTGCCATAGAACCCTCCTGCGTAATGTTTTATTAAATTAGCAGAGCCAGGATCAGAGCCATCTCCATAATAAAATAATTTAGGATAATATTTATCAGGAGTTTGGGCTTTATACCATCCTGAAAATGATAGTGTATTCTGTAATCCTATATTTGCAACAATATAATTACTTATTAAAGACTGAAAATTATAAGCACTGTTTGAATTCCCAAAACGATCATTTGTCAATGTAGCTCCATTAACCGTTCCATTATTCCCATTTCCACTTTCATCATTCGCATTGCCGTTAAAAGGCCACCAACCAACGAGGCCATTGGCAGGAACATAGGTAGGAATTTGAGCGAAGGTACTGAGTGAAAACAATGCAAATAAAGCGCTAAGTAATAGTTTTCTCATGTTTGAGTTAGTTTTTTATCAAATATACGATAAGTTATGTATATACATAAATTGTAAGCGTAAAAAATAAGGCAACTTGCTTGCATGGTTGAAAATACGGACGAAGCGTTACTCAAACTGGTAGGTAGTAGAATAAAGTCCTTGCGAAAGGACAGAAAACTTTCTTTGCGCGATTTAGCCTACAAGATTGGTATGGAGCCCTCTAATCTATCTGTTATTGAAAATGGAAAATCAAATCCGCAACTTTTAACGTATGCGCGTATCTCAGCTACCCTTGGCGTTCAATTAAGGGATCTCTTCGATATTGAATTTGATTTTCATCTATTTATTGAACAAGCAACAACCTATACTCCAAGAAAACATAGTTAAAATTGGTAAAGTTGCGCTTTTCTTCATCTATCGTGTCTCTCGACTCCGCTCGATCCACTTTCAAGAGCTCATCGAGTCCGACTAGGCGGATCGAGATGCGCTCAACCAATTAGGCTATTTTAGCAGTTACTTCTTTCAATAGTAGTTCCACAGTACTTTTATCCATCTTAGAAAAGGCACACCACTTTTTTCCTAAATCTTTTAGCGATGCTCCGAGGTGATAAACTTCTTTTTGGTCAATGATTAAAAATCGATCATGACTTTGCGAAAAGTTTACCATTTTGAAATGACCAAATTGCTCATTGGCTTTTTTTAGGTCTAACATAATTTGTTTATCACAATTTTTGGTAAATATTGAAACCGTAACATTTTCACACTTTTTTGAAAGATGAGTAAATGTAGATTCGTCAATATAATTATCAATTAATATAATGTCGGTTTTCGCGGAACGGATAATTCTTGAAGTTAATTCATATGCATTGAATACTTGACCATCAAAGAATACTCCTTGTGTTGGTATGAGTTGTGATTGAATGTGAAAATCTATTTTATCTACCTTTTTACTTAGATTTTCAAGATTGTCTTCAATTCTATTCATGCGTTGATTTAGACTATAACCTTTAAGAAGATAGTCCCTCAAGATTTGAGTTGCCCAAATGCGAAATTGTGTACCTTGTTTGGATTTTATTCGATAACCAACTGAAATGATAACATCTAAATTATAGTATTCAATTTCTCTTTCAATTTTTCTATTGCCTTCAAGTTGAACTGTCGCAAATTTTGCGACAGTTCCTTTTTCGTTGAGTTCTCCCTCCAAAAACACATTGTTTATATGTTTTCCAATAGTTTTAACATCCCTTCCAAATAATAGTACTAACTGATTTCTATTGAGCCACACCGTATCATCTTCAAGCCTAACCTCAATGTGTTCTGCATGTTCATTTTGGCTATATAAAATAATTTCATTTTTCATTCTTTAATTTATCTTTAAGATAATGAAAAATTAATTATCAACCAACCATATGATTATTGATATTGTAAATTATTCTTTGCTTATTCCTCAGCTGTGGCCACTCGATAAGCTGCTTTCGATTCACTTTCAAGAGCTCATCGAGCGGAGTCGAGATGCGCTGGTTTGGAGCTCTCCGAGTGCTGACCTCGATACTATTCCGCCTTGGCGGAGGCGGAATCACTCAGTCAGCGTCGGACGAGGCTAGCGTTTGTATTTTACCGACAAACAGTAACATGAATACATTTTGATTCAGCACAGAGTAGAATTTTTCCTTCTTTCTGCATTTCGCGAAGGACTTCCTCAAGTGCCCGAACACCATAGCTGCAATTTTTTGAACCGCTTCGCACATAGGCAATATCGAAAGCAACACCATACGAATGCGCTGATTTCCCTGGTGTAGCAGCATTGCGATTGCTTTTTCTTACTGATTTTTGTTGATCATCTGTTCTTGTCATGGAACTTATTACAAAATAACTCATTCGTTCACTTTTCAAGGAGATTTTTGCTCGAAATCGCCGTCCCAATTCATCCAATCTTTTTTTCGCAATGGGAATTAAAATGGCTTTGCTTTGCCCCAATGGTTTTATCCCAAACCCGTCGTTTTCTGGAACATTGACTAAATATCCTTTTTTAAGAAATTTATTTTCCATCTTTTCATTTAAAATATACCGGTCATTGGAAATTTTCTTCGCCAATGGACGATGTTCTAAAGCATAATCATTTTTCTTAAGTTGCAATGTAGACCAAGTGCAGGAACATCTTTCCTGGTTTCCATTTGGAATTTCTTTTTTTATTATCTTCTTTTCAATTTCATGAAAAAATTCATCTCTCGAAAGAATTCCAACAACTAATATAAAAAAAGAAATCAGGCCATAGGCACTCAATAGTAGGATGCTTTTTTTCCATTTTATCGTCTTTTTAGTAGTAGAAATCAATAAAATGACTGCGAATATAATTCCTCCAATAAACAGAAATTTGAAAACAGTTACAAGGCTCATATTTTTTAATTTAACTTAATTAAGTCTTTTAAACTTAATGTCTATTTCTTTTCAACTTTACTTTGAATAGTCCACCCAATAAGGGCAGCTCTTTGTTTTGCGGCCTCTGCTTTTTCACCGATAAAAAGGGCATCAACTGTTTGGTTGAAATGCTGTAGCCAAGTACTAAAATGTGTTGCTTCTAATGGCATGTGTAGGTGTTTTTCTACCACATTGGTCGTATATCCGGGTTCGTCAAGGAGGGCAAAACACCAAAAGTGAATTATGTGTGGCAGGTGTTTTTCCAAATCTATGTTGGCGAAAAATGGAGATAGGCTAGCATCTTGAACAACTTTACTATAAAATAAAGTGATTAATTTTTCAACATCAGCCTTGGTTTCGATATCTTTCATAGTTTAAAAATAAGCCCTTACTTCCATACTTCCACTATGAATGGTTCGAATCGCTTCGGATTTTCTTCCTAGGTACTGAATGGTTAATTGCAAATTTTTGGATAAGGTACGCTGGTAGCTAAGATTCCACGTATAATTAATCCCCGGCCTCAAGGATTCAAGCATTTCAAATCCGACAGCCGAATTTGGATTGCCTGTATAACCCATTGATATGGCCTTTATAGCACCCTGAACACTTCCTTTTTCGGTTTGATTGTACTTAAAACTTCCACCGATTTCTTTTAATAAACACGTTTCTCCTCCAAAATTAGCCTCATTTTTTTTGTCTATTATTCGCCCATCAAGGGTTAGACGATAGTTGGTGGATGCTTGGTAAATAAAGCTAGCTAAGAGTGATTGGTAACCAAAGGAATAGTTTCTGTTGGTGGTGTAGTCGGCAAAGGCACTTTTCGCCCCTTTTTGCCCTTTAAGTTCTATGGAAAAGGTAGGAATAATGTTCCACCGGGTAAAGATTTCGTGGTATTTGTTTCTTTTTGAATCGAATCCCGATGCTAGCAGGCTTTTATTTTTACTGTCTTGATAGGTGTATTCAGCATTTATTACGTTTGATGTTCGATTGAAATATAGGGCGTTTCGTATCAGTGCTCCTGTACTTAATAAGTTGGTGTCTGCTATGGCATTGGCAAATGGGTTAAAAAATGTGCTGGGGTCAAATAGGCTGGTTTTTTGATTAATACGAATACGGGTTTGGTTTGAAAATTTAGCCATTAAGCCCAAAAAGCCTTTTTTCTTTGCCCATATTTTTTCGGGTCGCCAAAAAATGCCTTGATTGAGTTCATTCGAATAGGTCTTTACATAGTCATTGCTTGGTGTAAAAATTCGGATATAACTGGCCTGGTCTACGTATTGCGCAATTTCGAATTCGTTTAGGTCTTTTACACCATCATTGTTGTAATCTACCCAAGTGTAAACGCCTTGACCATCATTTACTTTTATGTAAATAAAGGTTCGCTTTTGTTCTAGTCCAGAACCCACTTCATAAAAGGTGCTCCAATTTAAGGCGTTTTTGAACCACCTCGCTTCATAATCAATTCGACCAATTAAGGAATTTTCTGGGCTTTGATTGATCAAACTACTATCAGTAATCGCCAATGTTCTATATCCACCGATTAGGGTTAAGCGTTGGTCTTTTAGTTTTTTTAAGGAGATTTCTCCACCCAAGGTTCTCGCTTTTGCTGCTTGTCGTAATGATGTGCTATCTGCTCGTTGATCATAGCGTTCACGATAATAAAACTTAAATGTAGAAGAAGAAGTGTCGGAGCTGGCTAAATAAATTTCATAATCAAAAAATTGATAGCTGTTTTTAGTGATGAATTGACTCGAATCTGTAAAGGTGTTTTTCTCATGGTCATCACGGTATCCAAGTCTGAGACGACCAATTTTTTTATTGAGATCTATACGATGCCTAAAAAACTGATTGCCGCCTGTTGTTTTCGACGATAAATAGCTACCATTCCAATTTGCAGACCAGCCTCCTTGATTCCATTTCCCATCAGAATAAATTCGATTGCCAAGATAATCTTTTCCGAAAGCGTAGCTTTGGCCGGATAGATTTATAAATCCGTACGATTTTTGTTTGAGTTTTGAACTGATTTGTCCTACTCCTTGCTGACCTTGATAGCCTTTATTTCTTGTGTTCCAATCGCGGTCAAATTCAACGCTACGGTATTGTTCTATGGGCGAAAAATTAGCATGTAGGTATTCATATTCTATTTTATTTTCAATCTCCCAACCTTTACTACTATCTCCGAGGATACGCGATTGAGTAATTTTACTGCGCTGGGCTAGTCCTAGATTATTATTATTTCCAAGGGTTGAAAATGTATTAAGGTCCTCGCTTGAAAGGGCTATTTCGCTATCAATTTTAATGTTTTTAGTAAGTTGGTATCGAAAGCCGGAGGTAAATAGTTGTTTTTGTTTTGGGGTGATAATAAGGCGTGAGGGTTGGTAATCGCCTTGTGGAATACCACCAACTGGTGCAACCCATCGAAAAACTTTACCAAGCGCATTATAGTTATTTAATATGTAGTTACCCTTATTTGCTCCAATGTATTGAAAAACCGCCCTGTATATCGCAGAGTCTGGCTGCACGCTAAAGACCAAAACGGAATCGTACGCTAAGGAATCAATCATTTTATATAATACTTGGTTATCGAAATATCCGATGGAATCAATACTTGAAATCTTGGCTAAATCAAGGTTGTCGCCAATTGTACTCAAGTAAAATTTCTGGGAAGGGCTTAAGTTTTGTTGTAATGATTGATTTTTGGCATCTTGTTCAGAATAGGCATTCAACCAGAAATCTAGTTTCTTTCCATGGTAACTTGTGGCGCTTTGGATTAAGGAGCGGGCATAGTTTTGATCAGAATATTGAAATTCTGCTACAATGCGTGAATCTTTTGTAATGAGGTTTCGTGCTGTAAAGGTAAGTTCCGAGGTATTATAATCCATTACATAATCGTATTCCTGCCCTCGCTCTAATAAGCGACCATCAATGTAAATGCGTTCTGTACCTGCGAGAACTAAAATAAAGGGTTCATTTTCGTTGCCTATAAGTCGATAGGGACCTTGATTGCTCTCTATCCCAACAATCACTTGTCGATTAAACTTTCCTTTTGAAAGCGCTGCACTCGCCTGAGTTTTCCAATATTTTTCGTTTTCTAAGGACCAACGATTCTCTATACTTAGGCCTTGTGCTCTTTTTTTATAGTTCATGAAAAAGCCCTCAGGTTTTGATAGCCAAAAGTCACCAACAGTTAGCTTAAATTGCTCATTAAATACTTGAATGAAGACTTGGTCAAATTCTTGAAGTTTATTCGTATTTCCATTGGGCTGAATGGGTATGTTGGCATCTGAAACCGCCGCAAGCACTTTTAAATTCGGAGATAGGTTACCGGATAATTCTAAGTTTAAGGCTGAATTAATCCCTAAATCTTGCCTGTTTCCGAAACTCACACCTCGAGAAATACTTCCGTTTTTTGCTAATTCCTGTCCACCAAAAACATCGTTGACGGAATAGGAATTACTAATTTTGAATTTGTCTCTTTCATCGTCTGATTTTATACTGAGTAGTGTGGTGTCATATCGCTTGTAGCTGCGAGAAAAATCAAAAGGAAGCACTCGGTAATGAAGCATGACTAGGCCGGTGTCTTTTCGCAACCATTGAAAAGTTGAGCGTGTGTAATCTAAAAAGTAATCGTTTTTGGAGAGCGTGTCTCCATTCCATATAGCATAAAAGGAATTGGGGTAGATGCTTAAGGTATCTATTTTGATACTGGAGGAGGAGGCTTTAATGGAGTACGACCTCAAATTGCCACTTTGTGCGGTTAATATGACAGGGGTGATACAAAACAGAAATAAAAGTGGTCGTAAGCACATTGAAAAGCGAAGATAAGCGATATCCTTAAAACGTGTATTAGTTATTTTGATTGCGGTAATTCTTTAAATCAAATTTATCTTGCTTATTTTTGAGTGCTTAGTTAATTCAATGGTATGAAACACTTATTTATCTTGACTTTTTGCTTGGTTTGGTCTTCTTTAGCCGCTCAGTTAAAGCCTACACTTTGGCAGATAAACAACAGTACAATTAAAGAGTGGTACTATCATTTTGGAGATGAATTTACCGACGAGCGTTTGGATGAAAGCAAGTGGTATAATCATTATCCTTGGGGAGGATTGTCGATTAAGGATGGGATTTATGCCGCACCAGAAATGGTTAGTATTGAAAATGGCAAAGCTATTTTAACGGTAGATACAAGCTCTGACTACCGGACATTTCCAGAATGGATGTTGGAGGAAGATATAAAAAATAAAAATCCATTGGTCCAAAACAATCGTGTTAAATTAAATTACCTAACGGCAGCAATATGGAGTAAATTATCCTTTAGGTATGGTTATTTTGAGTGCCGTTGCTTTATTCCTAAGGGTCAAGGATTGTGGCCCGCCTTTTGGCTTTATGGTGGAAAGCCTAACGACGAAATTGATTTCATGGAATCGAAAGGAGAGAAAACCAACGAATTTCATGTCGATATTCATTGTCCCGATGCTTGTGATAAAATCAAACCATTTCCATATATGGTAAAAAAACCATGGGGTGCTTGGCTTAAAACGGATCGGTCCTTAATGGGAGAATGGGTTGTTTTTTCAGGGGTATGGCTTCCTGGTTATGTTAACTTTTACATGAATGGTAAGCCCGTTGCCAACTATGTCGGCGATTTTGGAGCGGAAATGAATATGATTGCAAATATATCCGTAGCGGTAGATAAAGGGCCTTTTTCTCCTGGGCCAAATGCGAAAACGGTTTTTCCAAGTGAGTTTATGGTAGATTATATGCGCGTATGGAAATTAGTTAGTAAGGATACTCCAACTGCTATCCAGCAAAAGAGCTTTACTGAAGGTGACTTGCTAAATATAGGTCCTCTTTTGGCGCTGGATGGCGGCGAAAAAGCAAAGCTAAAAGGTAAAAATAAACGCACATTACCCAAATCATTATTAGAAAATGAACAAGGATTCATTAGTTTAATGCCTATAAATGAAAAATTATTTCAATTGCATTTGAACGGAATAAGTAATGAGGGAATAAAAATTCAAGTGCTTAATGAGAATGATGCCGTAGTAAAATCATTTGATCTTAATGAAAAATATCATTTTTTTTCAATCGATGATTTTCAAAATGGCAACTATAGATTATTGATTTCTAATGGTATAGGTTTGCAAAGCCAACTTTTCTTTACAAGCCCTTAACAGGTGTTTTAAGCACCTCTATTTCAAATAGTTTTGGCCAAAACTTACCCGTCATATAGGTTTTACGATTTGCGGAGTTGTATGCAATGCCATTAAGCACTTCCCCATTTGCTGTTCCTTTTCCGCGCCTAACTAATTCTGTAGCATCAATTATGGCCATCACTTTTCCATATTCCGGATCGATAACGGCAACTAAATTTGTGGTATAAATGTTTGCATAGATTAATCCATTAATAAATTCTAACTCATTTAACTTGGAGATGGGGCCTTCGTTGGTATAAACATCTACTGTTTTAAGTAACTCGAATGTTTCTGGGTCATGATAGCTTAATCTATCTGTTCCGTCAGACATAATGAGATACTTCCCATCATTACAAATTCCCCATCCTTCTCCTGTGTAGGTAAATGTTTTCAGTTTGGCAAAGTCAGCAGCATTGTACACAAAACAAGTTTGATTCTTCCAAGTGATTTGAAAAATCTTATCTCCTAAAATGGTAATTCCTTCACCAAAGAACGTGTTGTCAAGTCCTGTACGGCGATTTATTTTACCGGTTTCTAATGCTATTTCACCCACTAAAGAGCTGCCTGTTTTATTTGGATCTCCGGTGCTTTCAAATAGTTTATTGTTATGAAAAGCAAGTCCCTGAGTATAGCTAGAATCTAAATGAGGGTACTCGGTCACAATCTTAATCCCCCAACTTTGCGGAACAATGTCAGATACTATTTGCAAGATTCGTTCATCTCTAATTTCTTTTCCCTCTTTCGTCTTGGCAATTAAAACAAGTGAAACCAACCCTACAGGCAAGTCTTTAGAATTTAATTCATAATGAAGGAGTTTTGATGGCATCGTCCATTTTGAGAGGGTGCTATCACCTATGCGAAGTTCAACGGAATTCATTTGTTCAATAGATGCTATTGGTATATCAAGTTTTTGTCCGTGAGCAAGTGTAACATTATCCTGAATCTTAAATTGACATGGTAAAGCTTCATCCTCTATTGGGGTGACATTGTTTTTATAAAGGAAAAACAAAATAAAGCCTATACCAACTGTTATAAGAATGGGAACGAGTATCTTTTTTTTCATCGGTTAAGGTTATCAAGCTGTTCGAAAATAGCCTCCGGCAAGATCTGTTCATGGGAGGCATTGTAGGTTGCAATTCCTTTATCGATTATGATGATTTGAGGAGATTGATGTGTTACGTTTAAGGTTTTTTCAATGTCATTGGAAATGTTTCTGAAAGCAATTAAATCTAATAAATGCCAGTCAGCCCGGGGATCTTCAAAACAACTCAGTGTATTTTTTAGCACCCTTGATGATATAAAACAACGGGTGGAGTGTTTAAAAATAACCTGAGGTTTATGAAAGCTTTCCGCTATCAATTCATTTAGTTCATTCTCTGTTTTCAGTTCTATGTAGCTCATTCGTATCGCTAAAATTGTTTTAAAAAGCGCAAGTCGTTTTCAGAATATAAGCGTAAATCATTTACTTTAAATTTAAGTTGTGCTATACGCTCTACCCCCATTCCAAAGGCAAAGCCACTGTAGACAGAAGAATCAATCCCACTCGCATCAAGCACTGCTGGATCAACCATTCCACAACCTAAAATTTCTAGCCATCCACTGTATTTACAAACATTACAACCTTTAGCGTCGCAGATAGAGCAAGAAACATCGACTTCCGCACTTGGTTCGGTGAATGGAAAATAGGAGGGGCGAAGCCTAATTTGGGCATGATCTCCAAATATCGCTTTCGCGAAGTGTAAAAGTGTTTGTTTTAAATCAGCAAACGAAACATTTTTATCGATATATAATCCTTCTACCTGATGAAAAAAACAATGCGCACGCGCAGAAATCGCTTCATTTCGATAAACTCTTCCCGGTGAAATGGTTCGTATGGGAGGGCTAGTGTTTTCCATCACGCGCACTTGCACAGAACTAGTATGGGTCCGAAGCGCTATTTCCTGCTCGCCTTTTTCAATAAAAAATGTGTCTTGCATATCCCTTGCAGGATGGTCTTTAGGGAAATTTAGAGCGGAGAAATTATGCCAGTCGTCTTCAATTTCAGGACCTTCCGAAACCTCAAACCCTATTCGATTAAACACACCGATTATTTCGTCTCTTACTAATGATAATGGGTGGTGACTTCCTTTTGTGATATTTTGTCCTGGCCGTGTTAAATCTTGACCTATTTTTATCTTTTCTTGGGGGGTAAGAACGGTTTTCTTTTCAGTATAAAATTCCTCCAATTGAATGCGTACAGCGTTAACTTGTTGGCCTAAGTCTCGCTTACTTTCATTGGGAACGGTTTTTAAATCATTAAATAAATCTTTTAATAAACCTTTAGAACCTAAAAACTTAATTCGAAACTCCTCCAATGAATCTAGCGTGCCTACTTGATCTGAATCAGCCTTAAATAATAGCAGTAATTGGTTAATTTTATCGGTCATTTTAGGTACAGTGTAACTTTTAATTCCTTCAAATTGTTTTATAGCAACAAGGACAGCATACAAAGTTAAAAGGATTTTGAAATAAAAGAATAAAGAGTTGCAATTTGAGTTATTAACGACCATTTTCTAGAATCTTTGGCAACATCTTTTTGACCTGTACGTATAGACTTTGTTAATTGAAAAATTATTTTTAATTTTACTACTTAAATAATATGATGAAAAAAGCACTTTTTGGAATTTCATTCCTCTTTATCCTCCTAATAATTGGCTCTTGTAAATCAAAAGATCCAGCCATTTTGAAAGTATTCGTTCGTTCATCATCTAATCAATTAATGAATGGAGCCAAAGTAGTCGTTATTGGCGATCAACAATCCACACCACCTACCTTGAATTTTGTAGATACTTCATACACCAATAGCTCCGGCTTTACTGTTGTGGATATGGATCAATACTTTGATGTTTCAGGTGCAGATAATACAACTGGATATTTTGATATTATTGTAAAATATAACACAAAGACAGCGACTGGTTATTCAAGATGTCGCGTACACACGACCTCTGTTGAAACAATTTATTTACCGAATTAAACTAAGAAAATGAAAAAAATAATTCTTTTTGGAGTAGCTATAATTGGCTTAATGGTTATTGGTTCTTGTGTTAAGAAAGAAGACACTATCGCAAAAATTGAGGTGCGTGACGAAAACAATGATGTTGTAGAACAAGCAATGGTTGTGCTGCACGGTACATCAACTTGTAATTGCCCATCACAAGTTGCAGTATATGATACCGCTTATACCAATTCGGCTGGTATAGCAACATTTAGTTATAATGAAATTTATCAATTGGGTCAAGCTGGGGTTGCAGTACTAGATATCGAAGCATATAAATCTAATCGTTTTGGCCAAGGGATTATTAAAATTGAGGCGGAGATGATCAATGAAGAAACGGTAATCATTCAGCCTTAAGCGCAAATTCTTCTTAGCGACTTAAATTCTGTTAGATCTCTTAACAAAATTGTTTTGTTGTCAAGCGAATTTGTATTCAAAACATATTCGGTCCAGTCATAAAAATCAGTACTAGTAAACATAGCGCTAATTTCATCACTTGGATTACCTTTTTGTAAAAGATTAATTAAACGATTTAAATCACTTGTATTAATTACAATAGAACTTTCATACTGAAAATTTCCACTTGATAATTCACCCGAGATTATTACATCCTGCCTGCAGGAAGCCATTTTAATCTGTCTTATTTCCATTGTCTTTTCCATACTCTTTTCTTTTTATGATACAAATTTAGAGTTGTTGAACGTAATCAATTTACGATCAACATGAAGGCTTAAAAATTAATTATTATCTTTTTTTTTAGGTAATTTTACCAAATGGCTGATAGCGAAAACATGTCTTTTTTACAGCACTTGGAAGAACTTCGATGGCGATTGGTTCGGAGCGCAATAGCGATTTGCCTTTTTGCTATTGTTATTTGGTATTTCCAAGAGGAAATAATGGTTAATTTATTTTTATCGATGAAGGAGAAAGACTTCATTACCTTTCGCTTATTCTGTGATTACTTGGGTGTATGTGTTGAGGAGATACCGGTTAAAATGCAAAGCATGACTGTTTCGGGTCAATTTACCTATGCTTTAATGATGAGTTTTTTGGGTGGACTAGTTGTATCGTTTCCGTATGTATTTTATCAATTATGGTCTTTTGTAAAACCGGGTCTTAAATTCAAGGAGAAAAAAATGGCAAGGGGTCTTGTTTTTTATGTTAGCCTATTATTTTTTACAGGAATTTTATTTGGTTATTTTATTGTTGCCCCATTAAGTGTCCAGTTTTTCGGGTCGTACCAAATAAGTAATCAAATTGAGAATAATTTTACCATAGGATCGTATATGAGTACAATTCTCTCTACTATTTTTTATTCGGGCTTATTTTTCTTGCTTCCTGTCATAAGCTACCTGCTAACAAAAATTGGATTGATTGATGTTGCTTTTTTAGTTAAATACCGCAAGCATGCCATTGTAGTAATTTTAATATTAGCAGCGATCATAACACCTCCAGATATTGCTTCTCAAATTATCGTTTCGATACCGATTGTGGTGCTTTATGAAATTGGAATATTTGTTTCGAAACGTGCAGAAAGATTAGCAAAGAAAGCGGCACAGACGATTCAAGAATGAAAGGATTGTTTTTTTTACTATGCTTCATCCCCGCCTTTTTTATGGCGCAAAAAACAATTGTTTCTGGTAAAGTAGTCGATGAGGCGAGCAAAGAAGGAATCGCAAATGTAAAAATTCAATTTTTTAATTCTAAAATAGCGGTGTTGAGTGATTCACTTGGCAAATTTATCTTGGAGACTTATTATGCCACAGATTCGCTACAATTTTCTTTTCCTGGCTATGCAACTGTGCGATTCAAAATTAAGGTCGATCAAGCTCAAGTTTTAAATGTAAAATTATCCCTTAAAACATCAAATTTTGATGAGATTACGGTTCGTCCACCAGATGAATTACCCTCAACAAGGCTTCATAAAAAAGTGATTGCAAACAAAAAAGTGAACAACAAGGAAAAGCTTGATGCATACGAATATGAGGTTTACAATAAAATTCAGTTAGACGGGAATAATCTTGGTGATAAATTTAATCAGATTGGAGTCGTTAAGAAACTTGATTTCGTACTGAATTATATGGATACTTCTGTTGAAGGAAAAACATTTCTGCCACTCGTATTAAGTGAATCCGTCTCCGATTTTTATTTCTCTAATAATCCGAAAAATAAAAAAGAAGTTGTAAAAGCATCGAGGGCAACAGGGATAGAAAATCTAAAAATCTCACAATTTCTTGGAGACATGTATTTAGAAATAAATGTATATGACAATATTATTGATCTATTCGGCAAGTCTTTTATTAGCCCAATTGCTAATTATTCGCGCTCTTACTACAAGTATTTTTTAGAAGACTCAAGCTATATCGGAACGAATTGGTGTTACAAGTTACGCTTTATTCCAAAACGAAAAGGAGATTTAGTTTTTGAGGGCGAAATGTGGATTCATGACACCACTTATGCGGTCAAGCAAATTAAAGCCACTATCGCTGGGCTCGCCAATTTGAATTACATACAGGATCTTTATTTTGAGCAAGATTTTACTCAAATTGAAAAAGAGGTGTGGATGCTAACAAATGAAAAATTAATTGCAGATGTGCGGTTAACACAAGACACTAAATTAATTGGTTTATATGGCCGTAAATCCAGTTCCCGAAAAAACTTTATTGTTAATTCAAAACGGCCGCCAGATTTTTATAAATCAGACAATACCGTCGAAATACTTGAGGGAGCAAATAATAAAACAAAAGAAGAATGGAGCGAATTAAGGCATTCTGCGCTTAACCTAAATGAGCATGGTATTGGGCTAATGATCGACTCTCTAAATCATACCCCATTTTTCGTTACTTTAAAAAAACTCACCTATTTTGCTTCAACTGGTTATTTCCCTCTAGGGAAAATTGAA
The DNA here is from genome assembly GCA_947462255.1 of Flavobacteriales bacterium. GTDB lineage: Bacteria > Bacteroidota > Bacteroidia > Flavobacteriales_D > Crocinitomicaceae > UBA952. Next base: position 32,834 of record CANHOA010000016.1, read on the forward strand.
TTAGGAAGTGTATTTTCATTGATTAGTTCTAATCCTGTTGAGAAATACCGTGTTTCCATGGGACTTAGAACATCAAATGATTTTTCAAAACGCATTGAATTAGGGGGGACGTTGGGGTATGGATTTTATGATCAACGTTGGAAGTATAGCGCCTTATTACGTTACAATCTTAGCACCAAAAAACGTGCTTTGTTAGTTGCTTACTACAATTTTAATATTGAGCAAATCGGTCAATCTCCAAATGCGGTAGCATTAGGATCTACTTTTGCTACCGTTTTTAGTACCGCTCCATTCGATAAATTAACCTTCGTTAAAAGGGTGGGCTTAAACGTTGAAAAGGATGTTAAAAAAGACATTGTCCTTTTTACTGGTATGGAGTGGAAACAATTTAATCCATTAGGTGTAACGAGTTATTTGTGCTATAATCCGAGCACACAAATTATTGATACCATAAATCAAATTAGAACGGCAGAAATCACTGCAAGATTTCGTTGGGCAAAAGACGAAGAATTTATTAGCGGTGCTTTTGACAGAACGAGTGTAAGCTCCAGTTTTCCAATTCTTTCTTTTCAAGCCATTTTTGGCCTTAAGGGTGTTTTTGGAAGCCAATATAATTATCAGAAACTTGAATTTCAGCTCGAGCATAATACCCAAGTTGGTGTATTTGGGAGGATGAGGTACGGAGCTACAGCGGGTTATGTTTTTGGACTAACGGCTTTTCCATTCTTGAAAGTGCATGAAGGCAATCAGTCTTTATGGCTACTAACATCCACATTTAATAAATTAAATTTTGTAGAATTTGTTTCTGATCGCTATGTTTCGGGGTTCATTGAAAACCATTGGGAGGGATTGTTTTTTGATCGCATACCTCTTGTTAGCAAGTTGAAGTTACGATTAGTTACTACAGGTCGTATAATGTACGGTGCTGTTAGTAACCGTCACAATCAAGTCATGCTAATGCCTTCTTTTGTAAAGAAATTTGGTAATATTCCTTATTCCGAACTATCCATTGGCATTGAAAATATTTTCAAAGTAGGACGTGTTGATTTGGTTTGGCGTATGACGCACAACACACCTGGAATTAGTCCATTGGGTGTCCGAGCTCGTTTTTCCTTCAATTTTTAGTACTTTAGCAGGGTGAAATTATATACAACAAGTATTAAGAAATCATATAGAGGTCGCTCAGTTGTTGACGGGGTCTCTGTTGAGCTAAAACAAGGTGAAATAGTTGGTTTGTTAGGGCCAAATGGCGCTGGAAAAACAACTTCTTTCTACATGATTGTTGGATTAGTTAGACCGGATCAAGGACATGTTTTTCTTGATGACTTTGACATCACAAATTTACCAATGTATAAAAGGGCCCAACTGGGAATTGGTTACCTTCCACAAGAGGTTTCTGTGTTTAGAAAGTTAAGCGTAGAAGATAATATTATGGCCATTCTCGAAATGACTCCGCTAAGTTCAATCCAAAGGAAAGAAAAATTAGAAAAATTATTAGAGGAGTTTGGGCTTGTAGCTATTCGAAAAAACCTTGGTGACCGATTGTCTGGAGGGGAAAAAAGAAGAACAGAAATTGCTCGTGCACTAGCTACAGACCCTAAATTTATTCTCCTTGATGAGCCTTTCGCTGGTGTAGATCCTATCGCGGTTGAAGACATTCAAAGTATAATCTCCGAATTAAGAAACCGGAATATCGGCGTTTTAATTACGGATCATAATGTTCAGGAAACCTTATCAATTACTGATCGAGCCTATCTGCTTTTTGAAGGGAAGATATTGAAATCAGGAACAGCAGAAGAACTTGCAGCCGACGAACAAGTACGGAAGGTTTATTTAGGGCAAAATTTTGTGCTGCGAAAGTGATAATTATTTGAGAAGGTTGACAGATCCTGTTATGATTTGCCACGCGCTGGGAATGTTACAAGGTTTGTATTTCAATACATAAGCATACACACCATCAGGACTAATTGCGCCTCGGTATTTCCCATCCCATCCCAAATCTTTGTTGTCGGTAATAAAAACGAGCTGCCCCCATCGATTATACACACAAAACTCCCAATCGATAATTTCAAAATCGGTCACGGGTTTGAATACATCGTTTTTCCCATCTTCATCAGGGATAAAAGTATTGGGAATGTAAAGGGTAAAAGGACTAACCTTTACAGTACAAATGGCCGAATCTTTACAGCCAAAAATATTAGACACGATTTGAACGGGGTTATCTGTTCCGGCAACAATATAATCATGTGAAAAACTAGCCTGGTTAGACATAAAGCCATTATGATCGAAGTAGTAAAGGTAATTGGAAGCCCCACTCGATTCATCTGTAAAATTAACGGTGTTATCACACACATCCACTTCGGTGGGATTAACGCTAAATCCTGCAATAGGAGATGGGTGCACGGTTACAATATCCTGTTGTAGCATATATAAGGTATCGATACAACCCTCCAAGGTAATTAAGGTTAAGCCAACACTATAGTTTCCAACCTGATAATAGACATGGCTCGGATTTAAAGCTGTAGAGGTTCCTCCATCTCCAAAATCCCAAGAATAGCTTGCACTACCGTCAACTACACTCGTATTGACAAAGCTCGCAATTGATGGAGCACATTGTAAACTATTTAAGAAAACAAAGTTAATACTGGGCTCAAAGTAAACATAAACTTGTTGTTGAACAGAATCAATGCAATTGTCAAAACTACCATAAAGCGTTACCGGATGAACTCCAGCACTTAAATAGGACACATCATTTACGTCTGAACTATTCGCAAAAGAAGGAACTGCATTAGGCCCAAAATCATACCAGTAAATGGCATTTGGTGGGCCGCTAACGGTTCCGTCGAAATCATATAACCCACCATTGATACAGAGAGAATCTGAATGGGTAAAACTTAATAATAAAGGTTCATTAATGGTGATTTGAACATCACTCGTATCCGAACAATTTAAACCTGAGCTTGCAATTAATTGAACGGTATAGGTTCCAGACGTGGTATAGGAATACGAGGGTGAAAAGACACTGCTTATGTCTGTGTTTATTCCGCCAACCCCAAAATCCCATTGGTATTGAAAACTATTGGTGGAGGCATTTCCAAAGGCGATGGTCAGACCAAGGCATTCAATATTAGGAGGAACGCTGATACTTGATGTTGCCTGCCCAAAAATATAAACAGAGTCGGTAAAACTTGTTTGGCATTGACCATTATCACCAGAAATGACAATCGTGTGGTATCCCGGTGTGGAGTATACAATAGTTGGCCCTGCCAAGCCTGATGCACTGCTTTGTGAAGCACTCGCATCAAAGGTCCATGAATAAGTACCTATAGACGGGGAACTAGATTGACCAACAAAGTTAAATTCATTACCGTTAATGCATAAGGAGTCTTCTGCTGACCATCCTACCGAAAAAGGATTGTTTACGATGATCGAAATATATGCGGTATCTGTGCAAGGCATTCCTGGGTTAACAATGAGTTGCGCTTGATAGGTGCCTGGACCAGGATAGGTGTAATTTGGCTCAAATAAAGAGCTGATATCGGCATTTGTTCCAGCAACCCCAAAATCCCATGCGTAGCTCGAACCACCATAAGAATTATTATCAAATTGTACGGTTAAACCTTGGCAGTATGAAATAAAGGTCGGCAGTTGTTCTTGTGTGGGTAAGATCGCTTGCATGGTAATGTTGCAGTTAAATACCCGGAATAAAAAGTCACGTACAGTTTGACCGATAACAACACCATTTCTGATTTCTTGAACGCGCACACCTACTACAAATAAGCCGATCATGTTTGGATTGACATTTAATATACCACTTACGGGATCAATCGAAACAGAAGAGCCAGGGCCTAATGGAGTAGCAGCGTTATAGCCTCCGGCCCAATTGACTGGCGGATAAGGTGGTGGTGGGGTTTGTGCAGGTAGAGGATTTATAGAGTTTGCTCCAGCGTTTGGGGTGACCAGTGAATACACTAATTGATCTCCATCGGGATCTGTTGCAACATGATTAAAGACCAAGTTGTCATTGCTGCAAAGTAATATAGGGGGGTAGTTTACAAATCGTGGACTGCTGTTTTGATAATAATTGGAACCTGATCCTGGTATGGTTGTGCTTAAGGTTATGCCCGTGTCATCGGGATTATTAAGGTTGGTGACATTTGGTCCGCGGCAGCAACGTTGGTAGGCTATCGTATAACCATTTGGCGATGGAGGTAGGGTAACCACGACCGTGTAGATAGCTCTTTCAACGCAAATATTTGTTGGGGGTGTTGCGCAGGGATTATTGAAAATTACAGGCAGTACTGTACTACCCGGAAAGGGAACGTCAATGTTTTGATATAAGTTTCCCCCTAAATAAATCGCCAATTTTAGCGGATTATCGTATTCTGCACCTGTTGAATTGCAATCTCTGTAAAGGGTTATAAAAAATCTATATTGGTTATTCCCAAGGTAATTGTAATAAATATCACCACCAATGATATGGGAAGCAAAACTTAGTTTAGAAAATAACACAAAAAGACAAAAGATAATGTATCTCATAGGCTTAGTAGACGTAAAGTTAGTCCAAATGTTTGCTTTTAAATATTATTTGCATCCATCAAAGTTATATATCGAAGAAGTGTATTTATAAGCACCCCAATTTTCGATCGCTGAGCCATCAACACATTTTCCTGGATTACCCTTTTCGAAAGCAAGATCTTTATCATAAAAATAGCGTGCTGCTAAACCATAATAATCATGCCTGCTTGGATGCTCAGGGTTACAAATAGTAAATATTTTTTCATTCAATTTTTGATTGACAATCATTTTTATTGCTTCTATGACATCATGGCTATGCACCAAATTTACAGGTGAATCACCATCGTTTAGGGGGGGTGATTTTTTAATGAGGCTGTGAATGGGATGTCTTTTCGGACCAATTAAACCTCCTAGTCTAAGGATACACCAATTTGAAGTGTGTAAAATAATGTTCTCCGCAAGAGTTAAAGGATGCCCTTCTATGAGTGCACTTTCCTCAGAGACCCTGCCGGTGGTATTGGCATAAACACCAGTCGAACTTAAAAATATAACACGAGTAGTAGCAGAAAAGGAGGATAGTAGGGACGAAATTATCATTGGATAATTCGTAAAACCTGTTGGGGGTAAACCAATAATTAAAACATCGGTTTCTACTAATGGATTGATATTAACGGAGGTATCAGAAAATGTAATGCTTACTGATTTCCACTTATTATTTTCGAAAAACAACCGTTTTTTAGGGTCTCTAGATGAAATTGCTATAGTATACCCATCGTCATATAAGGCTTCAGCAAGTTGAACCCCCAACCATCCACCTCCAATAATTGTTATTTTTTCTTTCATTATACTTTTCAAATCTTACCTTTGTCAGACCATAAAGATACAAAGATGAGTTCTTACGACGTAATTATTATTGGTTCTGGACCTGGTGGATACGTTTCTGCCATTCGTTGCGCCCAACTTGGATTAAAAACAGCGATTATTGAAAAATATGCAACTTTAGGGGGCACCTGCTTAAATGTGGGATGTATTCCTTCTAAGGCATTATTGGATTCTTCCGAACATTTTTTTAATGCCAAACACAACTTTCAAGAACATGGCATTGATTTGAAGGGTCTACAGGCAAATTTAAGCCAAATGATAAATCGAAAAAATGAGGTGGTAAGTCAAACCTGCGCTGGGGTTAAGTTTCTAATGGATAAAAATAAAATTTCGGTTTATTATGGAATGGGATCTTTTGTTGATAAACAAACGGTTTCTGTTCTTGCTGAAGACGGCTCAAAAACAACGTTGACGGCTAAAAATATTGTGATTGCAACTGGTTCAAAACCCAATTTCTTTCCGGGAATGGAGCCAGATAAAAAACGAATTATCACCTCTACTGAGGCACTTAATATGACTGAAATCCCCAAGAAAATGCTCGTGATTGGAGCGGGTGTTATAGGTTTGGAATTAGGCTCTGTGTTTAGCAGACTTGGAAGTGAAATTGATGTAATTGAATTTGCACCGACCCTGTTACCAACAATGGACGCATCGATTGGGAAAGAATTTGGTAAAATTCTTAAAAAAGAAGGATTTAAATTTCACATGGAACACCGAGTAGAATCGGTTGTCAATATGGGAAAAAAAGTGGTTTTGACCGCCTTAAATAAAAAAGGGGAGTCGATTAATTTCGAAGCGGACTATTGTCTAGTAGCCGTTGGTCGAAAAGCATATACGGAAGGCTTGCACCTTAAAAACGCTGGTATTTCAGCGAATGAGCGTGGGCAAGTGGAAGTGAATGAGCACCTTCAAACTGCAGTGCCTACTATTTATGCTATCGGAGATGTCGTTCGAGGTGCTATGTTGGCTCATAAAGCAGAAGAAGAGGGAGTATTTGTGGCAGAGTTAATAGCGGGTCAAAAACCTCATATTAATTATAATTTAATTCCAGGGGTTGTTTACACATGGCCAGAAATTGCTGCAGTTGGAAAAACAGAGGAGGAAATAAAAGCCATGGGTATCGAATATAAAGTAGGAAGTTTCCCCATTAAAGCTCTAGGCAGGGCACGTGCAAGTATGGATACTGCTGGCTTTATTAAAATTATTGCGGATAAAAAAACCGATGAGGTATTGGGTGTTCATATGATTGCCCCTCGAGCAGCTGATTTAATTATGGAAGCAGTTGTGGCCATGGAATACCGAGCATCTGCTGAGGATATTGTTAGGATTTGTCACCCTCATCCTACCTATTCTGAAGGGATGAAGGAAGCGGCAATGGCTGCTACGGATAACCGCGCCATGCATATCTAATTAGGGATTCCAAAGCGCCCAACTTTTCATGGCCTGTGTTTTTAACATGCTCTCCCCATTCATTATACTAGCACCTTGTGCTTTAGCTTTTTTCAGAAATAGCGTTTCAATAGGATTGTAAATTAAATCGATGGCAAGGTGTTCTATTCCCATTGATTCATAGGGAATATCAAGGCACTCATCGATGTGTGGGTGTGTTCCGACTGGTGTGCAGTTAATGATTAATTTACAAGCCTTGATCATGTGAGAATTTACCGCTGAGTAATCAAAGTGTTTAGGAATGCCACTCGCTTTTCGACTAACATAAAGTACGTCAATACCTATTTCTTGTAATACAAATGCCACCGCTTTTGCTGCACCTCCGGTCCCGAATATGATTGCGCGTTCATGCTGGTTCGTTAAAAAGGGCTTGATGGATTGCTGAAATCCAAACACGTCTGTGTTGTATCCAATTTTATGGTTTCCATCAAAAACGATGGTATTTACAGCACCAATTGTTCTCGCAAGAGGATCAAGTTCATCTACATACGGAAGGACGCTTTCTTTATAAGGAATTGTAACATTAAGACCAGAAGGAGCCTGAGCAAAGACAGTTAAAATCTCTTGAATAGAAGCGAGTTCAAAATTTTTGTACCTTGCCTCAATAGCTTCGTTTTCGAACATTTGGCTAAAAAATTTAGCGGAAAACGAGTGCGATAGAGATTTTCCGATTAGTCCGTAGGTTTTCATGCTTGAATTTGATTTGCGAAAATACAATAAATCGCATATTGAAATCAATTATTGTTTTCTTGAAGCAATAAGAACATTCTTTTAACTTTGTATTATGGAGCAGGGTTTGGTATTGAAGTCGACAGGAAAATGGTATACCCTTGAGTTATCTACAGGGCAAATTGTTCAAGGGCGAATTCGTGGAAAATTACGTTTAGAAGGGCTTTCTACCACTAATCCTATCGCTGCAGGTGATAAAGTGTTCCTACTTCCCGATGTAGATGCGGAGGGAATTCGCTTGATTGACAACATCGTCCCTCGTAAAAACTACCTTGTGCGAAAGTCAACCAATCTTAGCAAGCAAATGCAAATTTTAGCTGCAAATATTGATCATGCTTATTTAGTAGTTACTCTAAAATCACCGATCACACAAATTGCCTTTATAGATCGTTTTTTAGTTTCTGCTGAATCTTTTAGAATTCCGACGACAATTTTATTTAATAAAACTGACTTATATGGAGAGGAAGAGTTGGGGCTTTTAGCAGTTTTAAAAAATATTTATGGGGCCATAGGTTATGGTGTAGCAGCGATAAGTACAATGGATAAATTGACCACAAATTTTCTTTTGAATGAAATCAATGGAAAAAATGTGATGATTTCTGGTAATTCTGGTGTTGGAAAATCATCGTTAGTGAATGCACTAGATGCCACGCTAAACCTTAGAATTGGCGAAATTTCCCAAGCCCATGAACAAGGCAAACACACTACTACCTTTGCTGAAATGCATAAATTAGTGAGCGGAGGCTATATCATCGACACCCCAGGAATACGCGCTTTTGGCCTAATTAATATAGAAAAAGAGCATATATCACATTATTTTCCAGAAATGAGGGGTTTATTGGGTCAATGTCGATTTCATAATTGTTTGCATTTAAATGAGCCCTTTTGTGCGGTTAAACTAGCATTAGAAGAGGATCAGATTGCAGCGTCTCGTTATCATAGTTATACACAATTAATGGAGGAAGATGGCAATTCTCCTTATCGTTATGCATAGAATTCATGAAGATAGTCATACAACGAGTAAGTAGTGCGTCCCTTAAAATTAATCAGGAAATCGAAAGGCATATCGAAAAAGGCCTTGTCGTTTTTCTAGGGATCCATTCGGAAGATAATCTTGATGATATTCAGTACCTCATTAAAAAAATAGTGGCTTTACGCATTTTTAGCGATGGGGATGGAAAAATGAATTTGTCTGTCCATGATGTTAAGGGCGACTTACTGGTGATTAGTCAATTCACTTTGTATGCTCAAACAACGAAAGGAAATCGGCCTAGCTTTATAGATGCGGCGACTCCTGAAATTGCCTTGCCTTTATACCACGATTTTTTGGCTTGCCTCCAGCAGCAATATACAGGACGGATTCAAACTGGGGAATTTGGCGCTGACATGCAAATAACGCTTTGCAATGATGGTCCAATTACCATAATCATCGATTCAGAGGAAAAAAAATCGCTTTAGAAACCATAAACATTAATTACTACCTAAAAATATAACAACATGAAAAAACTTTTCTTCTTTTTACTTCTTTCAACGAGTGTTACCGCTCAAAAAAAAGAGATTTCTTTGTCTGACGCGGTCTTACAGCAAGGTCGTAAATTTGGCCCTGACCGCATTGCGAATTTTCAGTGGATACCTGAAGGATCAAGTTATTCGTATTGCAGCAAAGATTGGACAATCTTATTTAAGTCCGAAGTGGCGTCTGATAAAGATCAGGAATTGATAAAAATTGCCGATATAAATACTGTTTTAACAACAGATTTCGCAAATTTTTTCGGAATGTCTTGGCTCAACGATCATGAAATTTGCTTGAATGATGGATCAAAAGTTTATTCCTTTGACCTTGGCTCTAAAACGGGAAAAAAAATTCAAAAAGTAGAAGATGGAGCCGAAAACCAATCCTTTCATGCTGCTAGCAATCAATTATCCTATACTTTGGGTAATAATTTATACTTGCTTAAAGCAGATGGTAAAAAAGTGTCAATTACGAAAAACACGGATAAAAATATTGTCTCCGGCCAGTCGATTGCTCGCAATGAATTTGGGATTTCAAATGGGATTTTTTGGAGTGAATCAGGAAACAGACTAGCATTTTACCAAAAAAATGAAAGCAATGTGCATGCTTATCCTTTGCTTGATATTACGAAAACACCCGGGGAATTAATGGAAATTAAGTATCCAATGGCCGGACAAAAATCAGAGGAGCCTAGGATTGGAATTTATCAGGTGAAAAAAAATAAGACAGTTTATATCAGTCCAAGAGGGGATAAAGATGACTACTTTACGAATCTCACGTTTACTCCAGACGACCAATATATTCTTGTTGCTGAGGTAAATAGAGATCAAAACCACATGTGGCTAAATCTTTATGATGCAAAATCAGGAAAGTTTATTAAAACGATTTTGGAGGAAACCAATGATCGTTGGGTAGAGCCTGAGCATGCAGCTTATTTTCCAACGAAAACATCAACTAATTTTGTTTGGATATCGGAAAAAAACGGATTCAATAATTTATATTATTATGACATCAACGGTAAACTGCTGAAGCAACTGACCAATCACTCGTTTGTGGTAAAGGACATATTGACAACGAGCAAAGATGGCAAGAGGTTGTATTATTCTGCCACCGGACCGAATCCCATGAATACCTTAGTTTATTCTGTTGATTTTGAAGGAAATTCGGTTTTAGAAACCCGCGAAGAAGGGACACATGCTTTTTCTTTGTCTTCAGATGGTATTTACTATTACGATGCTTTTTCTAGTGGAACTGTTCCTCACAAAGCGATGCTATGGACCAATAACGGGAAAATGGCAAAACCCCTCATTACCTCAAAAGAAAAATTAGATGATTACCTTATTGGTCAAACAGAAATTGGAACAATTAAAGCTAATGATGGGTCTGATTTGTATTATCGAATGATAAAACCAAGCAATTTTGATGCGTCTAAAAAATACCCAGTAATGGTTTATGTTTATGGAGGTCCTCATGCGCAAATGGTTACCAATACCTGGCTTTTTGGGGCCAATCTTTGGATGCATTGGATGGCGAATCAAGGATATATTATTTACACGCTTGATAATCATGGTTCTGGTGAACGAGGTTTTGATTTTGAGTCAAAAATTCACCGCCACTTGGGCGATTTGGAAATGGAAGATCAGTTGTTGGGAGTTCGTTTTTTACGTTCTTTACCCTATGTAGATTCCACTAGACTAGCAGTGCACGGATGGTCTTTTGGCGGTTTCATGACCACCTCGCTGATGCTGCGTCAACCAGGAGTATTTAAGGTGGGAGTGGCTGGAGGCCCAGTAACGGACTGGAAATATTATGAAATCATGTATGGCGAACGGTACATGGATCGTCCCGAACAAAACAAAGAAGGGTATGAAAAAGCTTCTTTACTAAACTATGCTGACAAGCTAAGAGGAAACTTATTATTGATTCATGGAACAGTTGATGATGTTGTTGTCATGCAGCATAATTATGCTTTGGTTCAAAAATTTGTTGAGGCAGGAAAACAAATGGATTTCTTTCCTTATCCGATGCACAAGCATAATGTAATAGGGAAAGATCGAGTGCACTTAATTGAAAAAATTCTAAGCTACATTTTGGAGAAGAATCAGTAACTAAGGATCTATTTTTTGTTTCAAATTACTATTGTCTTCCGCCCAGGCGGAAAAAATCGAACCTTATTTTCTTTGTCCTTTTGTCTTGATACAAAAGAACGAAAAAATCAATTCTCGATTGAAGACGTTCGGCTAAAATTTCTCATCGACCGATACACGAAAAGAGTGATAAGCTAAGCTTATCAAACGACAAGCGCTTTTCGGTATCGCTTACGCCTCGAAATTTTCTTCATCCTCTCTTTGCCAATCGAGACGTAGAAAAAATGAATATGGAGTAAATTTTGATAATTTAAGTACTTTTCTTTCAGGTTCAGCGCGCATCATAATAACCAAGCCCAACGCCAGTAATCTACAATAATCCAATAATTTATAAGGATTTTCAAACAATTCATTTTTTTATCGGGCACTAATGCTTCCAAAAGGTTAAATACTTATTTTTACCTTATGAAAGAACAAAATTATGCGGCAGCTTTTGAAGAGCTTCAGCAGATAGTTGGAGAAATGGAAATGGGCAACATTTCTATTGATGATTTAGCGATAAAAGTAAAGCGGGCGGCTGAACTAATACACCTTTGTAAATCTAAATTGAAAGCAACTGAATTAGATGTGCAGAAAATTCTAGATGAATTAGATGAAACAGCAGATAATAACTGAGTCATTTTTTTACCTTTGTAGCACAACCTTAACGTAAATGTCAGACAACAGATATCAATCCCGGGGAGTTTCAGCGGGAAAAGAAGATGTGCATAATGCCATAAAAAACATTGATAAAGGGTTGTTTCCAAAGGCCTTTTGCAAGATTGTGCCCGATTATCTAGGAGGCGACGATGACTATTGCCTTATCATGCACGCCGATGGCGCTGGAACAAAATCTTCTTTGGCCTATACCTATTGGAAATCAACCGGTGATATTTCCGTGTGGAAAGGGATTGCCCAAGATGCTTTAATCATGAATATTGATGATTTACTTTGTGTAGGCGCTACTGGTCCGATCATCGTTTCCTCTACTATTGGTAGAAATAAGCACCTGATTCCCGGCGAAGTATTATCGGAAATTATTAATGGAACAGAAGCCCTGCTTGAAGAATTAAGGAGTTTCGGTTTAGATATTTATGCTACAGGAGGAGAAACGGCAGATGTCGGCGATCTTGTAAGAACCATTATTGTTGATTCTACAGTGGTCTGCAGAATGAAAAGATCCGATGTTATTTCAAATGGAAACATACAAGCTGGAGATGTTATAGTGGGTCTTGCATCATTTGGACAAGCCACTTACGAGCATGGTTATAACGGTGGTATGGGAAGTAATGGATTAACAAGTGCGCGACATGATGTTTTTCATCATGAATTAGCTACTTTATTTCCTGAAAGCTATGACGCATCTATTCCTGACGAATTCGTTTATAGTGGAGCGCTTAAACTCACCGATTCGATTGAGGGAAGCCCCCTAAATGCAGGACAACTGGTTCTTTCTCCGACGCGAACTTATGCGCCTGTTATTATCGAAATGCTTGCTAAATTCAGAAAAGATATTCACGGCATGGTGCATTGCTCCGGTGGTGCTCAAACAAAAGTATTGCACTTTATAACGGATTTACACATAGTTAAAGACAACTTATTTGATACCCCCCTGCTTTTTAAATTGATTCAATCACAGTCTCAAACACCATGGCAAGAAATGTATAAAGTATTTAATATGGGACATCGGATGGAATTATATGTGCCCAAAGAAATTGCCAATGAGCTAATTAAAATCTCAAATCACTTCGGAATTGATGCAAAAATTATCGGACGTGTTGAGTCAAATATAGGGGCGAAAGTGACCATTAAATCAAGCTATGGAGAATTTGTTTACGATTAAGCCATTTTTTTTCGTCTAAAATTCTGAAAAAACAAAAGGATTTCTTACTTTTGCCGTCCGTTAATGCATAGGTGGGATGGGTGAGTGGCTGAAACCAACAGTTTGCTAAACTGTCGTACGGGTAACTGTACCGCGAGTTCGAATCTCGCTCCCACCGCGAAGATTGATTATGGTGAGACGTGAAGGGAGATTTGAACTCGTTCGACCCGAAGCGAAGCGAAGAGCACTGAAGCAAAGCTGAAGTAATCTCGCTCCCACCGCGAAGATTGATTATGGTGAGACGCAAAGGGAGATTTGAACTCGTTCGACCCGTAGCGAAGCGAAGAGCACTGAAGCAAAGCTGAAGTAATCTCGCTCCCACCGCGAAGATTGATTATGGTGAGACGAGTTTGATAACGATCAAACCGATAGCAATAACAAAAGGTCAATAAGTTCGGGGCGTAGCGTAGTCCGGTCATCGCGCCTGGTTTGGGACCAGGAGGTCGCAGGTTCGAATCCTGCCGCCCCGACAACTTGGGGATGAGCAATCATCCCCTTTTTTATTAATGAGATTTTGGTCCGCTAGCTCTCCCGAAGGTTCGGGAGAATAGAGCAAACCGAAAATTGAAATGTATATTAGGGTCCGCTAGCTCAGCTGGATAGAGCAACGCCCTTCTAAGGCGAAGGTCTCAGGTTCGAATCCTGAGCGGATCACAAAAGGAGTCCACTTCATGAAATGAAGCGGGCTTTTTCGTTTTTTAGTGTCGGAAACTTGTTTCCGTAAACAATAAAAATGGAAAAGACCGAGCTATGCAAGGCATAGTGAGCGCTATGCTTGGAATGAGTCTTTTTTTAGGTTCTGTAATCCTGAGCGGATCACAAAGGCAGAGTGAGAAACAGAGCGAGAGCGATGACGGCAAGGATTTTTAATTTTCTAGAAACTTTAACGTTATCCAAACACAATTAAGCTAATATATTAGCTATTCCAATTAATTTATAGTATATTTGGATAATATATTAGCTATAATGAATCCTTTTTCCATTGATAAAAATCCAACAGACATACTGAAGGAACTTGCTCAACGAACAAGAGCTCTTCGAAAAGAACATAAAATGTCTCAGAGTGAACTTGCTCAACGTGCCAACGTTTCTCTTGGGAGTTACAAACGATATGAATCGAGCGGTCATATTTCATTGGATTCATTATTAAAAATTGCTTTTATCCTTGGGAAACTAGGTGATTTTGAAACAATTTTTCAGTTAAGCAAAAACAAGAATCTCGAGAAATTATTTAAGTAAATTGAAATGAGCCAAGATAACTTGAAAAAGTAAGGAGGAATAGAAGCTACGAAACGAGAAAAGTGGTAGTTGAAACCATGTGCTTGAGCAGAAATTTATTTTATTGACACCGCTAAAATTAGTATATTTGCGGTTGAACGTGTTGTTTTATGTGGAATTTTATATCCAACCTTATACTCAGAAATCGATTTATTATCTTAGGGATAATTGCTCTTTTAACTGTTTTTTTAGGTTTTCAAGCGGCAAAAGGGATTAAGATTGACAATAAATACGGCAGCCTTCTTCCGAAAGATTCAGAAACGCAGAAAACCTACTTAAAATTCAAATCTTTATTTGGCGAAGATGGTGCGACACTTATTATTGCAATTAAGTCAAAGGATTTATATACCGAAAAAAAGTTTTTGCTATGGAAAGAATTAGGCGATAGTATCCTACGAATGGATGGTGTACTGTCCGTTATTTCCGAGGCGAAACTGGTTAAATTATATAAAGATACTACCAGGCAATCGTTTATTCCTGAAGTTATTTTTACTGGCCGAAATCATAATTTTGATACTACTTCAGAAGATGGGAAAAGTATTCAAGAGCTTAAAAAAGAAATTAGAAATAATCCCCTTTATGCTGATTTACTATATAATGATTCTACCTACGTAAGCTTAATGCTTGTAAATATCGACGAAAAATTTCTGATCGATAAAAAAAAGCAAGAGGTAGTTATTAAAATTGAGGAATTAGCTAGCTCATACAAGACCTATTTTGGCGATGTGCATTTTTCAGGCTTACCGCACATGCGTGTACAAATTGGCAAGCGTGTATTAAACGAAATGTACATCTTCATTTTTCTATCAATCTTGATTTCTTCCCTATTTATGTACTTCCTTTTCCGATCGGTAAGGGTAACCTTAATTAGTGTATTGGTAGTATTGGTGACCGTTGTTTGGGCATTGGGTACGATTGGTATAATGGGGTATAATATCTCATTAATGATGGGTTTAATACCTCCTCTAATGATTGTAATCGGGATCCCGAATTGCATCTATTTGTATAACAAGTTTCATTATGAGTTTCGAAATCATAATAATAAGGCAAAGGCTTTGAGCCGAATGATTCGAAAAACAGGTACCGCAATGTTGCTCACTAATCTTACGACCGCCATTGGGTTTATGACATTTTTATTTACTGATTCTCAAAAATTCTATGAGTTTGGCGTCATTTCTTCTTTGAATATTATGCTTTGTTATGTTGTTTCACTTTGTTTGGTTCCTATCTTTATCTCTTTGTCTAAATCCCCGCACCAACGCCACTTAAAACATTTAGATAGAAAACTCGCAATTGGTTTGCTAGATCGATTGGTAAGCCTTACTAAAAATTATAGACCAGCAATTTATACAGTCACCATTATTTTAACCATCGTGGCAGGGATAGGGGTGTTTTTTATGAAGGTTACAGGAAATATAACTGGAGACTTACCGCCAAATGACTCGATTCGAAAGGATATTGGCTTTATCGAGCAAAATTTCGGTGGCTCTGTTCCTTTTGAAGTATTAATTTACTACAAAAAAAATAGCCGCTTATTTGATAAAACGACACTAAGCAGAGTAGAAGAGGTTCAAACTATGTTTGCAAAAGATACGATGTTCTCCAAGAGTATTTCATTAGTTGACTTTATTAAGGTAATTAATATGTCGTACTATAATAATGACCCCAGATATTATACTACCATTAAAAATAAAGATAAACTGCGATTAAAAAAGTATGTCGAAGGCTTTAATTCAAGCATACAGAATTCATCATTTTCCATTAAGGAATTAGTAGATACCACGAATAAAATAATTCGCATTCGAACACAAATGAGGGATGTGGGCTCGTATGAGGTAACCGACGAAGTAGAGATGGTTCGTACTCGGATTGATAAAATCTTGAACCCTGATCGTAAACGAATAGAGTTCCTTTATACAAAAGCGCTTAAAGGGAATAAGGATTATTATGACTCTTTATTGTTCTACGATTATACTGGGATTTACAACAATACGACCGCGCTTTTAAGTAATTATAATCAGAAACTACAAGATAAGTTTGATGCTGATCCGGAGTTAATAAAAACCTATTATCCTTCTAAGTCTTTCTTACCGATCTTGCGAAAGGCCATCGATAAAAATTATTATGATGTTAAATTAACAGGTACCTCAGTCGTAGTTTCTGAAGGAACTAAATACTTGATGGACAATCTATGGCAGAGTATCATCTTTGCCGTAATCTCAATTGCAGCATTAATGTCCATTCTGTTTTATTCGTTTAGAATGGTGGTTGTTTCGATGATTCCTAATTTAATTCCAATGGTTATTACAGCTGGAATAATGGGATGGTTCGGCATTCCATTGAAACCATCAACATTGTTAATTTTTTCAATAGCACTAGGAATTACAGTCGATAATACGATTCATTTTTTAGCCCATTATCGGCATGAATTAAAATTAAAAAAATGGGATTTACAAGAATGCGTGGCAATTTCTATTCGTGAAACGGGCTTGAGTATTATTTATACCTCCGTAATTTTATTTTTTGGATTTATCGTTTTTGTATTTTCCGATTTTGGAGGTACACAGGCCTTGGGATATTTGTCAGCAATTACCTATTTCGTTGCTCTATTTACCAATTTGATTTTGCTTCCAAGTTTATTGCTGAGTTTCGAGCGTAAATTAACAACCAAATCATTTGAAGAACCAATGTTCGAAATTTACGACGAAGAGGATGATACCAATTGGAACTTATTGGAATTAGACTCTGATGAAGCCAAGAAAGAGGAAGAATAAAGTAGGCTAATCGCTACACTCCATTAATAACAAGTCGCCAGATTGATGCTCAATAGTGACTATTCCATCCGTCACAACGCTGTTGCTATTACCCATTCGATACCCAGAAGTTAGCTCCTCGTTGTTGAGAGGATACAATAAGTTTTTAGTGCTAATACCTGTCACCTTGCCTAAGGGCATCAGCGATAGACAGGTGTTGGCGGCATACCAAAAGGAGTATTTTTTATCCAATAATTGAATCTTCGAATGGTCGTCAATTAAAGTTATGGACAAGGTGTTTCGGTATTTTACGATACACGAAAGATTAGCAAGGGCATGATCACTTCTTTTACCGGTGGCCCAAAAGACATAAACGGTCTTTATTTCCTTTTCGATTAGGTAGTCAAATGCTTTTTCTAAGTCTGTTTTGTTTTGATCTGGTGCAGCTACAATCTCAAGATGGGGGTATTTTTCTAGGTAAAAACCGGCGTCAAAACCAGCGTCAAAATCTCCTAGTGCCACATGTGGATTCAAGCTGGTTTCAGCTACTCGTTTTAGTGCAGCATCCAACACTACCAACAAAGCATCCTCACTAATAAAGCTATTTAGCAGATTAAACGAACAAGTAGCACCATTTGCAATAACGATGGCCAAGCTGCCCTTATGGATTGAATTCTGTACTTCTGCCAATGTTTTTCTTTAATCGTTCGTGCAAATATAGCAGATTCGCATAGCAGTTGTCGTTATTTCTTGGCTACAATTCACTCAAAAGAAGAGTTACGCTATTATATTTTTACGCAACGAACGCTTAAGCCATCTGTTTTGCTACGGTAATATCTCAATAATTTATCGTGATAATATCCCAATTGACGAACGTAGGCGCTATCTGTTGCACTTGCTGTTGTTGTCCACCAATAAGCATTCACTCCGGAATAACAGAAAACACTCGATTCAAATTCACGACAGCCACGCGGATATCCAGAAAACTGGCTTTCGTCTGATCCATTTCCATTGCCTATCCAATCGGTTTTTGATTTCATTTTTTTTCCCGCGATTTCTGAACCGCCTAAATAATCACCTAAGGTTGTAAATACTTGATCACTTGGTATTTTCCAACCAGCAGGCGCTAAACCACGCGGGTCATTCACGGCGTACCAATTATATAACACGCCTTTATTCGGGTCATTCATAAAATAACACCACGCACCAGTAGTTAATGTTGCCCATCCAGTGCCGAACTGTGATTTTGGAATAACATCTCCATTTTGATATTTTGTCACTTGAAGGTTTTCTGTCATCCAAATTTGGGATCCTATTGTTTTACTCCCGTATAAGTTTCCATCAACATCACTATACTTGCAGCTTCCGTCATCTGAATTTGCTTTTTCAGCAAAATTTGTCGCCGTCGAATCGGTACATCCCCGCTTTGTACAAGATGACATAACGAGCGCTCCAATAAATACAAAGGACATAAATAAGGTTGATTTTTTCATACAATAAGTTTTTAGTGAATAATTTCTGCGTTTCAAATCCAAAAGAAAAATAAATTTGAACTATCTCTCTATCAACGCCTTTAATTTAAAATTGGTTGCCTTCTTTACGCAACTCAGCTAATTTAATAGTTTTTTAATTTCATCTTCGATCTTTTCTTTGGTGTGATTTTTACCATCAAAGCCAACATGTCTAAAAACAAGCGCATCATCTTTCAAAAAAATAAGGGTAGGCACTGATAAAATGTGATACCGCATCTGTAACTCTGTTGCTTCTGCGGCATTGAGTTTGACAATCTGAATTTGGCGCTCATATTTTTTAGAAATCTCATCTAAAAAGGTGCCTAATAATATACATGGACCACATCCCTCAACCCAAAAATCTAAAATTTTCGGTAGCGGATTTACCTCTTGTAATTCTTCGCTTTTTACTAACATGTTTTTTTCAATCATACTTTCTATTTTTTTGACAAAGGTTTTAAATAAGTATTATTTTTGCAAGTAGTTATATTTTTCTTACCTAGTCTATAATTTGTGACTAATATTGATTTTCAACACATTAAGTAAAAATAATAAATGAAAAAAATGAAATTAGATCGGCATCACCGGTCGAATACACTCTTTCAACAATTGGTGGAAAGTGGAAACCAACTATTTTATTTCTAATTCAATTAGGAATTAATCGATTTGGAATCCTAAACAAAGGAATTCATGACATTAGTAAACAAATGCTCACGAAGCAACTCCGAGAACTAGAGAAAGATGGATTGATCACACGAATCATCTACCCAGAAATTCCTCCACGAGTTGAGTATTTTATCAGTGAAAAAGGAAAAACTGTTATGCCTGTTTTGGATGCTATGTTTAAATGGGGACAAGAAAACATGACCTTCGATGAAGAAGGGAATGTATCTTATTAAGGCCTGACTCCCATTGTAGCAGAAGGATCGCTGGGAGTTTGCAATGGCGTGAATGATTTAGTTGATTTCGATGCGTTCTTTGACAAAATACATGTCAATTTCACCTTTGTTTTTAGCTGCAACTTTGCCTCGGTATTCACAAACAAATTGCTCTTTTATGAGTTCATAGGTGGTTCCTGAGACATTAATTTTGTTGATTTCGCCACTGCTTTCCATGCGTGAAGCGGTATTTACGGTATCTCCCCAAATGTCATAGGAGAACTTTTTTGTACCTACAATACCAGCAATTAAGGGGCCAGTATGGATGCCTATTCGAATATCAAAATAGGGTAAATTCTTTTCAATGCGCTCGGTTTTTAGTTCTGCGATGAATAATAAGATTTCTTTAGCGGCCAAGACCACATCGATTGGATGGCTCAAATTTTCTTTTGGCAAACCTCCAGCTGCCATATAGGCATCGCCAATTGTTTTTATTTTTTCGATTTGGTATTTATCCATGATTCGATCTATTCCTCTAAAACAGGTGTCAATCTCGGTTATCAATTCCTTTGGAGTTAGTTGTTCCGAGATTTTTGTGAATCCCTTGAAATCAGTAAATAAGACGGTAGCGCTCTCAAAGTTTTTGGTCTCTGCACTTCCCTTTTTCTTTAGCTCTTGGGCAGTTTCATAGGGAAGGATGTTTAATAATAATGCCTCTGAACGTTGTTTTCCTTTTACAACAACGGTCATTAAAATCACGATTAATAATAAGATTCCTCCGGCGGAAATTAATCCAACCCGTTGCTTTTGAATTTGAGAATCAGCGATGGCTTCTTTTTGAGCGTATTGTAAACTGTCAGCAAGCTGTACTTTTTCATAATTAAAATTCAACTCTTTTTCTACCATAGAGCGTTCATTGTCTAGGTTTTTAATGGAGTCATTCAAATTTTTATAAATCTCGAAATAAATGAGGGCATCTTTATCTTTTCCGACGCTTTTATTGCTCTTATACAAACAATCACAGGCATCTCTTTTTAATGGTGGAATCTTTAATTCTTCTGCTGTTTTATAGGCTGAAAAACACCACTTAATTGCCGTAGAATAATCGTTCAGTTCATTGTAAACTAGACCGATATTCAATTCAGCAATAATTTGAAAACGACGGTTTTTTAATTCCACAAAGATTTCTTTTGCTTTTTTGGATGCTTCAAGTGCCTTATTCAAGTAAGTCGCGGCATTTTTAGGATCCGTTTCCTTTACTGCTCGACCTTGCTCATAATAAACATACCCAATGTTTCCGTAAGCGATCCCAACCTGTTCTCGGTTCTCATCCTCCCTAATATACCGTAGACTTTCTCGGTATGAATCCAACGCGGCTTTATACTCCAGCTTCGCACCATAGATATTTCCCAATAAACTTAAGGAAGTTGAGATTCGAACGGAATCATTCAAGGCCCGATTTATTTTTAGTCCTTTTAATTGATATTCTGCCGCTTTTTCATTGTTTTCTTGCCGTTCGTATATCTGTCCAATGACACTGTAGCAGTCAGCAATTAGTTTCTTATCTTTAAATCCCTCGGAAAGATTCAGCGCTTTTTGTGCATATTCCAGCGCGATCGGATAGACTCCTTGAATGAGTAGGGTTTTGGCTCGGATTAAATGATTTGATTGTTGTAAGCTAAGTTCCCCGACTTTTTCATTCAACTTGTTGGCAAGATCCAATAATATAATGGAGCTATCTGGCTTTGAATTCGTCATTAATTCTGCGGCGCTTAGCAATGCTATGATGCGCGTTTTTTTTTGAATAGTGGTATTCAAACCTTCTTCTACGAGTTCATTTAAGCTTTTCTGATTGTAAGCCACGGTGCAAATAAAACAAAAGAGGAGTAGAAAGGTGCTTTTCATTTTAGCGCTTAGCGACGAGATTAATTACAAACTTCGGTAAAGTTAAAATTATATATTTCAAGATGATTAACTAACATAGGATATTCCTATTTTGGTAAAATCAAGAAAACCTTAATTTTCATTGAGCAAATAATAAGTTATTGGCAGAAAATTATTTCCCAACGGGGAAGTAAGTTTGCAAAAAAGTGGGAAGTAACCTTTATATAAGTAGCTCAAAAATCGTGGTTATTTTCCACTATAGCGATCAAAAACGAATATATTTTCCATTAATAAAACGATTTTGCTCTCAATAATGGTGATTTTTTTTCATTAAAATTAATTGCTAATTTGGACCCGTTATTTTAAGGAGTTTGTTTAAACGCTCGTCAAAATGTTATGAATACGCGCTTCAATTGTGATTTTGAAATGAATTCAATAAGAATTAAATTATTATTTCTTGCATTAGTGGTAATCCTTTTAGAATTGATTATTACTAAGATAATATCATGACAATTCAGTTATTAAATTGTAATAAATTAGTTGTAAATTTGAAATAAGTATATGTTTCTATAGAACATACTTGCTTTTGGTTCAAAATCCTTCAAATAAAATGCCTAAAAAATCGAAATACACTTTTATTGATCTTTATGCCGGTTTAGGCGGATTCCATCAAGCACTTTCTTCGCTTGGTCACAGAGGTGTTTGGGCATCAGAATACAACTCAAACTTGAGAGAACTTTACTCAAAAAATTTTCCTAATACACCTATTGAAGGTGATATTTTTAAGGTGGACATTAAAGCTATTCCCGATCACGATATAATTTGTGGTGGATTTCCTTGTCAACCATTTTCAAGAGCTGGTTTTATGAAAGGATTTGCGGACGAGTCCAAAGGAAATCATTTTTTCAGGATTTTGGATATCATTGATTCTAAACAAGCCGAAAATAAAGCGCCTAAATTTGTGTTTCTTGAAAACGTGGAAACATTATTAAAACATGATAACAAAAATACTTTTAAAGTAATAAAGGATAGTTTGGAAGCAAGAGGGTACGAATTAACATTTAAGATTTTGTCTCCACATGAATTCAATGTGCCACATCATAGAAGAAGACTTTTTATAGTTGGAGTGCTATGTTCAATGGGAGGACTAAAAGATTTTCAGTTCCCTGAACCATTAGATATTTCGAATACAACGATTGAATCAATTTTAGATTACGATTTTAAACCAATGAAAGGTGAAAACTTACATTTAAAAAAAGAAACACAAGCAGTTATTGATCTATGGCAAGATTTTATAGTGAATTTTCCTAAAAACAAAAAATTACCCGGCTTTCCAATTTGGGCACATGAATGGGGTGCTAATTATCCATATGCATTAAAGACACCTCGAAGTAGTAAATTGGAAGATTTAAATATATCGAGAGGGACATTTGGAATTAAAATCGAAGGCACAAACTTTGAGAATATCATTGATAATTTTATCCCAAGATACGCTCAAAAAGGAAATATATTTCCGCAATGGAAAATTAATTACATTAGAAAAAACAGGGAATTCTTCGAGGAAAATAAAGAGTACATAATTGACTTTCTAAAGCGACATCCCGAAATTCATCAATTTGATTTTTCATATCAAAAATTAGAATGGTCATGTCAAAATGCACTTAGAACTTTCGATGATAAAATAATTCAATTTCGTCCATCAGGACTTCGTGTTAAATTAAATAATTGGGCTCCTGCATTAACAACTGTAAGAACCCAAAATGTATACATTCCAAAATTGGGCAGAAAATTATCAATTCACGAGATTGCCAAATTACAATCAATGAATTTAGATCATCACCCAGATATATATAATGGTAACTTTATCGCAAATGGCGGTTACCGAGCTTTTGGAAATGCTGTAAATGTTGAAGTCGTTAAATTAATTGCTAAAAATTTATTAAAATGAAAGAAAAAAAAGTAGGTATCCGTTTTAAGGCGCAAGCATATAGAATGCTTAAAGCAATGCCCGGAAAGTTATGGTTTGTTTTTTCAGAATTTATCGATAATTCAATTTCAAGTTATCTCCAAAATAAAGATAAACTAGAGGAACTTTATGGATCTGATTATAAATTGATAATCGAAATTAATTTTGATAATGATGATACTATTACGATTGCAGACAACGCAGGAGGTATTGATTCACATAATTGGGAAAGAGCACTTAACCCAGGAGATGTGCCAGATGATATTACAGGATTGAATGAGTTTGGTATGGGGATGAAATATTCTGCAGTTTGGTTATCAAATGTTTGGACTCTAAGAAGTCGGAGCATAAATGAAAAACATGGCCGTGAGGTTACCTTTGATTACCTAAAGGTTATTAAAGAGAATCTAGAAGAACTTGAATACATTGATGTTCAAATGAAACCTGGCACAATATTAACTCTAACAAAATTAGAACATGATAAATTACGTCCTTTTCAATGGGCTAAGACTCGTAATCATATATCTAGTATTTATAGAAATTTTATAAGAGAATACCAACCGTTTTTTGAGGATTTCATTATAAATAGTAATATACAGATTAAAGCATTTGGTGAAGTTTTAGTTTATGAAGAAAAAGGTTTTTTATTTGATCAATGGTATGATGATCGACAAAACAAGATCATTTCTTTGGAGAACTCACCAATGATTGAATGGAAATATAAATTTTCAGAAACAATAATAGATCCGAAATCAAAAAGTGAATTGAAATTTTCTGGTTTTGTGGGCATTTTACCTGAAATAAAACAGGGGAGTAATGGATTTTCATTCTTTCGAAGAGGAAGAGTTATTGAAGGATCTGGAGACGAAAAAATATTTCCCACATCGATTTCTTCGAATCCGAGTTCCTTTCCTTACAAGAGACTTTATGGAGAATTTCACTTTGATGATACGGAAAATGGTCATGTTGAATCCGCCTTCAATAAGAGTGCTTTTCAAAATCGTAATTTTATAGATTTTTGTATCGATCAAGTACCGAGATATATAAAAAATATTGAGTTTCCAGAATTCCCTAATAGGTCATTTAATATGAGAACTCAGGCACTTGAATATAGAAGTAATTTTAATAAAGTAAAAGCAGAAGCAAGTATTAAAGAGTTCAATAAAAATGAACAAAAAAAGATTGATAATATTGAATATCAGGTAGAGGTAGAGGCACAAATTGCTAGTACAACTATTGATGCTATTTCTAAAACTGAAAATGATTTATTTGATTTATTACCTATTCCAGAAAATTTGGTTTATTCTTTAAGTTCAACTGTATCTGGTTTAAAATATAATTTTGTTTTATCCCACTTTGAATCAATTAATGATACATGTCATTTATATGAAGTACATCGCAGTAAAGTAAAAGAAGACAAAACTGGTAAGTCAATGGATGTTGAAATAAAAATCAACCTAAAACATAAAGTTTTTATACAAAATGAATCCTTACGTAATGACCACTCTAAATTTTTTATGCTTATTAATTTTATTAGGTGTTTAGCATATTCTGAATGCGTTTCTAAAGATTCAGGGGCAAGAGATGTTTTTATTTTTCGTAATTCTATTAATCAATTTATTAATATTTTTTTAAATGAGTAATACAATAGCAAAACCTAAAAACTATAATAATTCTCAAACTGATTATAAGGTGCATACTGGGCAAAAGTTTGATAGTTTTATTAGTCGTTTACCTAAAATGTCCCAGGACGAAATTGATAATATCGTAAAAAGTACAATTGAAATTTTACGTAAATGCGTGCCGCCAAGTTATCATGAAGATGTTCCAGTTTCAAACACAGGCCTAGTGTTAGGATATGTACAGAGTGGTAAAACGATGTCTTTTACTGGTTTGATCACACTTGCAAGTGACAATAATTATAAATTGATAATTGTTCTTGCTGGTACAACTAGAATATTATTGAATCAAACAATTGAGCGTCTAACGGAAGATCTTAATGATAGGAATTCATTTGAGATAATTAGTGAAAGTAACACATTATATAAAGATCCAAATACAATAGCCAATATAATTATAAATCCTCAACGAAATAAGACTGTAATCCTTACTATTTTAAAGCATCATAAACATATTAAACATATAAGTAATATTTTAGATAATATCGAATTAAAAAACGCTCTTTTAAGTAAAAGCGTCTTAATTATTGATGATGAAGCAGATCAAGCAAGTTTAAATGGCTTGGCTAGAAAAAATTGGAAATTAGATCAGAAATCAAAAAATTTATCCGAAGAAGAAAAACAACTTCATTCATTCACAACTACATACAGTAATATTTTAGAATTAAAAAGCAAGTTAGATTGCCATTCTTATATACAATATACTGCAACACCCCAAGCTAATATTCTAGCGGCACAAAGGGATCTACTAAGGCCGTCTTGGGCAGTAGTATTGGAGCCTGGAAATAAATATACTGGTGGTAAAGTATTTTTTAATGATACTTCAGATTTAATCGTGGAAATTAAAAATGAAATTGAAGATGAAGATCCAGAAATGCCAAATGAATTAATAGATGCATTTCTACTTTTCCTTGTTGAATCTGCGCTTTTAACTTGCGAATATAAAAATATAAAGAGATTACGTAAAAAAATGACTAGGACTTCGATGATGGTGCATGCAGATAGATTGATAGAAAAAAATTCTATTTATATGCGTTGGCTAGTTGCTTATTCAAAAACAATTCGTCTTGGTATTGATTCAAATGAGGAGGAGATAGTTATTAATATAAAAAAATATTACGAGAAGGTTAAAATTTTATTGACTAATTATTTCGATATATTCCCAGTTTACGAGGAAGTTTATCAAAATATCAGATACTTTGTTTTAGATGAAATTCGTTTTTGGTTTGTTGCAGGCGACGGTGATTCACAAGTTCAATGGGATCAAGGCAATCATCATGTATTGATTGGAGGCCAAAAATTAGACCGGGGATTCACGGTTAAAGAATTGATTACCACATACTTGCCTCGTCAAACAAAAGCAATTTCAAATGCTGATACTATTGAACAAAGGTGTCGATTTTTCGGGTATAAAAAAGAGTATATTGAGGCTTGTAAGGTGTTTCTTCCCAAACAATCAATTGATGAGTTTAGTGAATATATATTTCATGAAGAAAAACTTCGTGATCTTCTTAGAACAGGTAATATACAGGATTACTATAATAATAATACACTTATGCGTTTATTTGGTCTTAATCCGACATCCATAAACAAAATTCCGGGCAACATAATTCGTAATGATTTCTTTAGTTATAAATTTTTAGAACCTGATTTGGAGAATTTGGATGAGACTAATCAATTGATTACTTCTTTTATCAATGACTCAAGTTTCAAAGGAGAATTATCTTATTCGAAGGCAGTAGAGGACATTAGTACCGATAATTTACATAGGGTTAGTATTAGCAATGTCAAAAGTCTAAAGGGACTTTTGACAAAAATTAAAGTAAATCGTATTAAAGATAAAATGATTTTAGATCAATTTATTGCATTGTTGGGTGATATCAATTATGATTTAAAAGTTTGGCTGATTGAAATGGCGTACAAAAGAGACGGGTTTAGACCAAGATCTATAAAGGAAACTGGCGAATTAAAGGCATTGTTTACAAATCATCCACCAGAATTTGGTGACACAAAATTATTAATGGATAAAATAGCAGGAGGACAATTTTATAGTGATTATAAAAATGAAATCATTGTTCAAGTTCATAAAGTTAAAATAAAGGATGTGAAAAATGAAGATTCTATTTACAAAGCTTATTCTGGCAAAGTATTTTATATAATTGCATTTCGTTATCCGGATGAGAAAACATCAAATTATATAAATGTTCAATATGATTGATATATTAAATAGTAAATTCACAGATGAACTACAACTAGGTTCTTATCATGTTGAGAAGTTTGATTCTTTTAATAACCATTATATCGGTATAGATAAAGATAATAATATTGCATTATTAATAAATAATATTAATTCTCAAAACCTAACCCTAACTTCTTACAAAGGTGAAAATTTGGAAATACTTTTTGATCAGGAAACAGACATTATTAATGCCACATCAAACATCTCAACTAGATTTACCATATTACGATTATTAAATAAAACCAAGAATACACAGTATTATTTCTGTAAAATATGTGAAATTTTGTTGACTATTTTAGGTGATGAACCTGATATAAAATCTGTTGAAAAAGAGGTGTTTATTTTAAAGGATATTTTCAAGAACTTGACGAATAAGCTGTTAAAAGATGAAATCGGTTTATGGGGCGAGCTTCTTGTGATTTCGATTCAAAATAATATTGGTTCTGCAGTAAATGCTTGGCATATATCCAATACAAATAGGATTGATTTTAATGATGGTAAAGTAAAAGTTGAAATTAAAACTACAACATTAAATGAAAGAAAACATGTGTTTAAGTTAAATCAATTAAAGAGTCATTTTAGGGAAAATGTTATAGTTGGCTCTGTCGTTACAGAACAAATTGATAATGGAGTATCCATTAAAGATTTAATAAATAAAATCGAAGGGAATATAAATTCCCAAGTTAAAATTTTATTTAATAAAAAGTTAGCTGAATGTTTAGGATCTGATATTTTTGGTGTTGAGTTTAAAAATTTTGACTATAATTTTGCGATAGAAAATTTTCTTTTATTTTATGCACAAAGCATACCGTCTATCGAATCTGAAATACCAGATGAAGTTTCTGACATACAATTTTCATCCTTACTTAAGGAAAATAATTGTATTCAGAATATAGATATATTTCAAATTTTCGATTGACTAATAATTACTTCTACTTCATCAAACCAATTATTTATTCTTTTGTAATCTTCTAATCCATGTTTGAATGAATAATTTAGGAATTTATTGCTAGCTTGCAGAAAATCCTTTGATTTCAAGTTCGAAATAATTTCTTGTTGCTCATTTTTTGTAAATTTTAAAAATATATTCCCTTGAGATATTTTATTAAGATTTTCAAATATACTTTTAGTTACAATTTTAGTTTCAAACTCTATTTGGGGGTTCCAGTTAAATTTTTTATAATCAACTTCATTTAAACTTTTTATGTGAAAATAGGTTCCGTCAAACTTGTTGATCAATCCTAAGCCTTTTATTTTATATATCGGCGCAGGCCGCTTTTTGGTCTGATAAAATAAACCCACAGGGATGTTATTTTCCATACATTTAATTAAATAATCATTTGTCCATTCATTATTATCTTCTTTATGATACTTTAAATGCCATGAACCATCCTTATTTTCAAATATTTTATCACTGTATGAATTATCCATCAAAACCTTAATACTAAGAACAAAATTTTCACTCTTAGGCTTATGAATTCCTTTAGCGGAATTAAATAGATAAATTATACCATTATTAAATTCCTTTTCACCACTTACATCAATATAATTTATTGTTTTGTTTTTATTAATAACAAACCAGCACAATGCGTCCTTATGTAAGGGGCTAATTGAAGATAAATCAATTTTAGCTCCGTATATAAATGAATTTTGATGTCGAATAAATTCTTCAAATGAAATTTCAAATCCAATTTCAGCAATATTTTTTTCTTTTATTTTTTGACAATTTTCACGAATTATCTGAATAAAATCGGTTCCAGAGAAAATATCTAACCAAACTTTTGTGTTCAATGGGATTTGATTATCAATAATACTGAAATTGCTATATAAATACCAAGTAAATACCCATTCTTTAAATTCAAAGATTTTTAGTAAATCGATTAAATTGAAGTGAATTGCATAAGACCAAAAGCGATCATTTACTATATCCTTAATAAGACCAAACTCTAAAGCCTTCTCATGAATGAACTCAAGCTCATTTTTGTTAATAATACCATCATTAAAAACAAGTTCGAAAATTTTATCGAGAAATGGATTATTTGTTTCTAAATAGTCCTTGGCTTCTTTTAAAAGTTCGATGGATAAATTTAATTCGTTAGTTTTTTCAATTAAAAATCTTTTTTCTATTTCAGATATACGGTTGTCGAACGTAATCAACTGAATTAAATTATTCAGTCTTTCATTATTGGTTTCAAGAATTTTAAAATCGGTTTCATGGGCAATATTAAATTTATCAATCATGAAGTCGAATGAAGGCAAATTTGTAATGAATTGCCGTTTTTGGTCTTCCAGTTCAAAAACTTCTTTTGAGCCAATTTGTATTGGAACATCGATTCGTTCTTGGCCGCATATTCCATTAAGCTTTTTAAATAAATCTAATTTATCTTGTAATTTAACAAAGCCAAATGTCTCCATATCCTTCTCGCTAAAAAATGGTATTATGGGTTCTACAGCATCTCTCCTTTCTCGACGAATATTAGAAATTAATTTTATTGGTCGCAACCAAAAATTATACCATTTCATTTTTCTTTTTTTAACTTAATGGGTTGGTTAAATTTTTCGACAAAATAGTTTTTTTTACCCATTAAATAGGCCTTTTATATTTCCGTTTATCTTTGATACAAATCAATAAGTTCTATTAACTCATAAACTTTTTGCTTCCGTTTATTTTGCTCAAAATTCATCCCATTGTATACATATCGCGATGAATCTAAAATTGAACCATCCCGGGTCATATCGTTTGCGTCTCTAAGAAACTCTTCTTCATGTTCTATTCTTAAAATCATGGCTTGTAAATTACTTTTGCGTTTTGATTCAAATTGAAGACTTAGAATAGATTTTCCTTTTGATTTTAAAAATGAATTATAGAAATCATTTCCTGCAACTAACATAAAATCAATTAATTGCTCTTCTGTTTTAAAGCGTTTTTCTCCCTTTCGTTTCAAATATTTAATAACTATTGATTCTTCCATGTCGCATAAATTTTAGTTAAATATTAATTTTGTATTTCTCAACAAAGGACTGATATCCTTCCATAATTTCAGTTGAGAGGCTCATTTTTTCTTCTAACGTGTCAAAGAATATTTCTTGTGATTTCTTCGCCCTCGAAAATTGAGAAGGATTACCTCCGCATTTCTCATTGAAAATTGAAATGGTTAATACATTAAAAACTTTAGCAAAATCTTTATTTAATGAATTGGCAGATGCTTTATCAGAAAAATATTTTTCAATGTCAAAAACCAAGTTAGAGAATTCTAACATAACATCGAATTTTCGTTTCAATTCCCAGTATAAGGCAATATTATAAAATGTATTAATACTGTTGATTTGTTTGATCCGGTTAAGTGATTCTATTTTTCCATTTATTGTCTTTTTTTCGGACTCGGACTTACTATTATTTAAATCTGATTTATATGTTTCTAGTTGTTTCTCGTAAAAATCTTTTTGAAATTTCTTTGCTTTATCATGTAAAAAACGAACAAACAAAAGTTCATCAATATCATGATTGTTTCTTTTGAACAGTTCCCCATTTTCACCTTCAACTAATGAATATTTAAAAACTGAATCGTAATCCTGATTAATAATGTAATTCGAATTTGAATTGTCTCTATTAAATAGTGTACTCTTTTTATCTTTAGATGTAAATGGTTTTTTTAAAAACCCAGCAAAACATAATTGGGCTATTTCATCATTTGAAATAATTCTAAATTTTAAATAAGATTCCGACTTGGGTTTTAGTTCGCCTCTTCGAATTTGCATGAATATCGAAGGGGTATTATCCTTTAATTTCTTTTGCAACTGAAGTTGCTCCTCATTGTTGGCTACCATATCACGACTTGATATGGGATTCTGAGTATTATTATAAATGGTAATATTTCTTTTTAGTTCCTTGTTTGTGCCTGTTTGTACTAATCGTGCGGCAACAAATACTTTTTTTAATTTTTCTTGTTTATCGTCATCTTTATTTATAATCGCTTCTTTTAAATAATTACTAAAAGTACTTGTTGTTTGTGCACCATTGATTATTGAGAAATTCTTTAATTGAAAAAAAGTTTTATTGTCTTTGGTAATAATTGATATGTCATTTGCAATTATCGTAATCCCATTATTATAAAACCAAAAATTCTCTGGTTCATTATCAATAGTTGCGCACATTCCCTCGTAGGTTTTGGAGCCTTTTATTATAGATTCTCTAACATTTTGACCAAATAAAATATTCCTACCTATCTCTGTATTTATATATTTTCGGCATAAAATTGCCAAGTCATAAGCGTTTAAATTAACTTGATATGCTGATTTTTCAACATTAGGATTATTGATTTTAGAATATCCAATAAAATTGTTTTCATGATCTATCTCCAATTCTTCACGCGGTACAGAATAACTTGGAACACTTGCTAGAATTACGTTTAATTGTTCGGTCGTTATTATGTTTTCGTCTAAATTTTGATCAGTAATATCTTTGGTATCACCAGAATGTACAACATAATACTTGCATTTATCCAGACATTTAGGATCGAAGGAATAATTTGACATAACAGTTTTCAAATTATTCCCAATAGAGCCAGTATTCTCAGTGTAAGATTTCATTGTTCTTTTCATTGTCGCAAAGCAATCCTTGATTTCTCTCGGCATTAGTGACGTATTTTTGACTTGAACAATATGGAAGGGATATTTTTCATCGTCTTCATCTTCAAAAAAGATATCAATCCCATCATCTGGTGGGGCAGGTATGCAATTTTCGATTTCTTCTAAATCTTCAATCGTCAGGTCACGATTAAACTTGTTTTTTCGAAACAGGATGTCATAAACAACTATTTCAAATGCGTCATTTTCAGTATTTTCTCGAACTATTGGATTACCTGAAGGCAATCCTTTAAAAATATTATAAAGTTCTTTTGTTTTATTTTCTAAACTCATTTTCAATATTTTATTTATAATTATTGTTCTACTCCTCCTCAAAATTCAACCCTAACTGCTTAGTCGATTCTTTAACTATCTTATATTCTGGCTTGTTTTAAGATAAGTGTTTTACGGCGGTTGACTTAATAATGACTAGCTCTGAATCAATTAAATTACCAACAACATTAGATACTTGAATCATATAAATTTTGATTAATATCAAATTTATCATTATTTATTTTAATATGAGTTTAAATTATATTAGGATATTCAAAAACATCTCAATAGACCCCAAGTCCTAATCCTAAATCTGCTTTAATCATTCACCCGCAAATTAGCACAATAAGATTGTCCCACCAAGCGCTTGACTTGGGTTGTCAAACTATTTTTTGAGTAGATTTCGGTTTTGACTTGGATTGTCAAAGGGAAGAAGGACTTTTGATAAAATTAAAAAAAAGACTTATGAAAAAGATGATTACTGTTTTAATGATTTCAATTGTTGGAATCAATGGTTTTGCTCAGCAGACTAATGAAAAAGAATTAAGTAATGCTGAAAAGTTTTCAGCAAAATCGGGCACGCTGATTCAAAAGGTGTTTAACACTATTGGGACGTTTAAAAAATGTGAGATTCAAGTAATTGAATACACTGATTTAATCTCCAATACAAAACAAAAAGCATTAAAAATTTCTTTTGATGTTGTTTCTACCTATTCTACCGATACAAAAACTGCGGTTCTTGATACGGATGAAATAGATGGGTTAATGAAATCTATCAAATTGATGCAAGAAAAGGTAATGTTAACAGTACCTACATTATATACCGAAGTATCATTTAAAAGTAGAGGTGGATTTGAAACTGGATGTTTTGTGAGTGAAGAAGCTTGGTCAAGTTATCTTAAACTTGTCAAAAATGATGGGAAAAGCTACGTTTGGATTGAAAAAGATGATTTGACTACCTTCTATGACTTGCTTTCACAAGCAAAACTAAAAATGCAATAATCGATCAGAAAAACCTTCAATAAAAAACCAGCTTCGGAAACCGGAGTTGGTTTTTTTTTGCTAAAATCAAATTACAGTTTCTTTTTGAAATTTTACATTGACATCAGTAATTGGACAGGAAATGGTATGTATTACATTCATTTGATTGATCCGCAGAACAACACTGTTACGATTCGAAAAATTGTGGTTCAGTAATGTAAAGGATTGTAAATTCTACTCAAAAGTGTGTTTAAACAAACTTTTGAATGGTCATTGTCTATTTTAAGGCGACACTATTTGATTTCTAAAACCAAAAGTAGTGTTAACGCGACTTTTGGTCTAGCCCATTATTAACAAAGTCGGGCTTATCATTAGAAAAAAAAAAGCATAAAAAAAGGGAAGCTAAGACCTCCCTTTCTAAAAAAAAAATGAATGTTATCTTAATACGTCAATTTTTCCAAACGCATATCGATTTTCTTTTCTTTTCGATAATATTCTGAAACTGAAATATAACCTGGTTTGCCGGGTTGGATCCACCAATATCTAGACTCACAACTTATTGGAATTCTACTTTCGCTTACCTTACCTGCTTTAATGGAAATTACACCCAC
>CANHOA010000017.1 GCA_947462255.1 Flavobacteriales bacterium
GAAGTAGCACCACTTATTGGCGAATACGCACCCGTTGAAGAAACGGAGTACCATTGGTAAGATGGAGTTCCCGTTCCACCGCTAAAGACAAAATTAAATGCCGCAACTGAACCACCTTGACAAATGTTTTGAGCTGCCAGAGGCGGCGTTGTGATTATTGGATCGTTGATGACGGTGATCATTAATGTGTTCGAAACGCCAGAACAAATTACATTTCCACCTAGGGTCGTTGTCACCAGTCGTCGAAACCAAATGGTGTCATTTTGTACTGGTGGGTCATACGTTGCACTCGTTGCATTTACAATATTTATCCAGGTGGAATTATCTAAGGATGATTGCCATTGATAAGCGATGCTTGCTCCATTATTGCTTGTTGCAGCCACAGAAGTGAAGGCCGCTGGATCGCCGCCAACACAAATAGTTTGATTAGTTGCAACGGAGCCTACATTTAAAGTAACGACGGTAATTAAAATTGGAGCGGAAGTAGCACTGCATGGTATTCCATTAAGGGTACTGGTGGTTATTAACTGATACCAAGTATTTACGTTTAGTACAGGAGGATCATAAGAGGGAGTAATTTGCGATGTAATATTACTAAACCCTGTCGTTGATGAGCTTGTTGATGATTGCCATTGGTAGGTTAAAACACCCGAACCGGTTGGATTTGTTGCCACATCAATGAGCGCCGGATCTCCCCCTTGACAAATCGTCTGGGCTGCTGAAATTGTTCCTGCAGAGATAGTGTTAACGGTGATAGTAACCATATTTGAAATTCCCTGACAGTTTACACCGTTGCTTAGGTAGTTGACGATCCTTTGATAATAGATGGTGCTGTTTGTAACTGGAGGATCATAGCTAGAAAGTGTTGCACCACTAATATTGACCCATGGTCCGTTGGGAGATGAAGAAGATTGCCACTGATAGGTGAGTGTTCCAATAGCACTTGGGCTTGTGCCAGTAAGATTTATGGGATTTCCACCAGCACAAATCGTTTGGTCGGAGGAAATGACGCCGGGAGAAATATAATTTAATAGGACGGTGATTGGCTGAGTAGCACCCACACAACCAGGTGCCACAGGTGGAGTAGAAGTGGGCGTGACGCTGTAGCTGATCGTTTGTGAACTACTCGATTGATTCGTAAGAACATCTTGAATGCTGGATGTATTTTGCTGAGTAATTGATTCTCCGGTGACATTGACATTATCAAGGGCAATCCAAGAAAAAGTGGATGCCATGTTGGTCTGGTTTTGCAAGTTAATATTCGTAGTGTAAGGAGACGAACAGCTGGTAATGTTAAGTGGTGTTAAAATTGGAATCGGATTCACAACAACCGTTTGTGTGCATAGGGCAGTACAGCTGGTAACGGATAAATTTGTAATTGTTCCTGCAGTAGGTGCGGTACCGCCTGTTGCAGTATACGTAATTGAGGATGAAGTCACAGAGATTACTGTATAAATACCACCTGATCCTATACTGCCTCCCCCAACATTTGTCGCATATATTACCGATCCAACGGTAATTCCACTTGTTGAGCATAATCCAGAAATAGTAGAGGTCCATACGCCATTACCTGTAACTGTTGGTGAGCTTACTGTTCCTGATATCGCACGATACAAGCCAGTTACAGTTCCTAACATTGGCATATTTCCTCCAGTAGCCGTATAATTTATTGAACTTGCAGTTGAACTTGTTACACTGTAAACTCCCCCAGTTCCTATACTGCCTGAACCATTTGTAGCCATAATAAAGGTTCCAGCCGGTATTCCTGTCGTTCCCGAAAGTCCACTTATTACGGCAGGCCAAGGACTATTTGCACCTGTAATTGAGGTGACAGTCGGACTTCCAGCTATCGGAGTAGAGCAAAATAATAATGTGTTGGAAAATGGAATAGTAGGCGCAGCCGGTTCCATAGGAATAACATTCAAACTAATCGTAAATACTTGAGGTGTTGTTGTATTATTTGTAAGTGTTATTGTCGGATTTTGAGTGCTCGGAGTAGTAATCACAGAACTTGTGTTGAGCCCTTGATTTGATACGGTCCAAACATAACCAAGGGGAACAGTACTTCCATTACATGATGGTGCGGTTGAGGTATTATTAGTACTTATCGTAAGAGGAGAACATCCACTAGTTGGATTTGTGGTAAATTGACAGGTGGCTGGATTGATAACGCAAATATTTCGAACCCTTGCCACTGATCCACAACTGTTGTAATAATATTGGGTAATGGTATAGTAGCCAGCGGTTAAAAAAGTAACATTCAACACTGGGCTACCATTACCTACCAAACTTCCATAGTTTGTATTATTAAAGCCAAGGGTTTGTGTACCGGGAATTGTAAAATTTGTTCCAAGTACACCACCGCTTATCGTCCAATAAAATTTCCCTTGTGCATTGCAATTGTAAGGGGGGGAATTACCAATTACACTTCCCGAATTTCCAGTATTTGTTACTGTAATCGTTTGATTCACACAAATGGTTGAATCGCTCACAGTGAAATTCGCAGAGGGCAAGGCATTCACCGTAATTGGAGAAACACTACTTGTCGTTTGACCACAGAGGTTTTGAGCAGTAACCTGGGCGTAAAATGTGTTATTTGGGAAGGAGCCATTGGCATAAACCATGCCGCAGGAAGTAGTATTATACGTGTGAGAAACCGGCGTTACTGCGAAGATGTTTTGAAATGAACTAGTCACTCCAGGAGCATCATTAAACGAAACAGAATAGGTTGTTCCCGGCGGATTTGTTTGACCAGATGGTGTTACAGGGTTTATACTAAAGTTAAGGGAATTTCCTGGACATAAACCGATAGAATTGTTTGTTCCTATAGAAACAAAGGGGTTTGAACCCGAATAAATATTTCCAGTGTAGGTCATCGTGCAACCTGAATAGGTGGCTGTAATGACAAAAATGTTATTCCCGTAATTGATGGTACCGGAAACTTGTGCCCCAAATGGTACAGGATTACTATTATTAATCGAAAACGTGTAAGTTACCCCACTTGGATTACACGCGCCACCTAAACAATTTGGACTGATGTTATTATTCAAGATATTAATGTTTGTATTACTCAATCCTGCGCAAATAGCAATTGTATTCTGTCCGTTAATTACCTGAACATTGTAATATGTCCCGTTGAGTTCCACTGATGGAGGGTCAATATTAAAGTTGGACATGCTTATGTTTTGAGCATTAGAAGTAGTGCTGCACCCATTTAGAGTAGCAGTCACCGTAATAGCATAAGTACCAACGTTATTAAAAACAAAATTAGGGTTAGCTGTTGTTAAGCCTGTGCTTCCTCCAGATCCGGTTTGAGGACTAATACTCCATTGATAGCTTGTATTTGGTTGGGGAGTAAAGTTGGTAGGAATGTAACTGTTTCCTTGACAACCATTGGACGGCATAGAGAATGTTGGAACGGGTGGATTTACGTTGACCGTCGTGCTTAATTGATAGGTACAAATGGTATTTCCATTACTAACTATTGCCACAGATACATTATAGGTGCCAGTTTTTATGGCGGTAACATTAGTAACGTTTGGGCTTGATGATGCACTAGTAAAATTGTTGGGCCCTGTCCAAGCATATGTTGCGCTTACTCCATTGGGTAGTGATGGATTGAATGTAAGAGATAGATTAGCAACTGAATTTAAATTAACGCATAGAGCATTGTTAATTGTTGGAGGATTAATGTTGGTTATAGCAATGTTATTTGAATTACATGTATAGTCTACGCCATTTACAGTTAATGTGAATTCACGCCGGTAATATGTGGTCGTTTGAACTGGGGACGGACTATACGTTGCATTCGTCTCATTCGTAATATTTGTCCATGGACCATTATTATTGCTAGCAGATTGCCATTGATAAGAATATGTGGTGTTTGGATAGTTAGTGGAACCAGCATTGCTGCTTGTTAGTAAATTGGGAATAGAGCCATTACAAACGTATTGGTTTCCTGAAATGGTTCCCGGGTTAATATTATAAATTAGGAGGGTATCTAATGCAAGGCAATTATTATTGTTGTTTGAAGATGTTACCTCGCAAATTACTACTTGAGGGTTCGGTGAATTATTGTTGAATTGAATAGTAATCGAATTATTTCCATTTACGTTATTACCGTTTACAGTCCAATTATAGTTAGGGTTATTACCAAATCCAGAAACATTGTTAGCAGTAACTGGGGTGCTATTTATATTATTACAAACATATTGATTTGGACCTAAACTTACGTTGCAATTTTGACCGTGGATATATGACCACCCGAAAAAGGTAATCAAAAAGAATAAAATATAAAATTGTTTTGATTTCATTATGAAAGCCTGTATTTTGGTAACCAAAGTTACGCATCATTTTGCATATAAAGGTTATAGTTTTATAGTATAAACCTGCTTTCACAAGTATTTCATTGCATTTCTTTTTCATTTCCGAAAAAAAAAATCGGTTTTTGAAAAATCTGCAATTATTAATTTTTTTCAAAAACATTCAAAAAATGCTAGAAAAAGACGTTTTTTGATAAAAAAAAAGAAGTTTTAAGTAAAATAAGCACATTTTTGGCATTTTTAAGAAAAGGAAAAATCGAAATTTGACGCGCTTAGGTTAAATAGGTTTAAGTACGAAATCCATACTTGATTTCTCCGTTTATTTTACTGCTAATGTTTTTTTTTAGCGCTCCCAGAAGGAAAAGAATCAATATTAATTTGAAAATTTTCACACTATTAAACTGAATAGTTTAACTTTATAAACAAAGTTAATATAGCACCAAATATGAAAATAGCATCAGTATTAGGATATACTATAATAGCTACAATCTTTCTTGCAATAACAAGTTGTAAGACTAATGAACCAAACAACATTTCTATCATAGAGGAAGGTGATTATAATGTTATTGTTATGAACAAGGAAGATATGAAGTTTGGTGTTTCTGAAGGTAAACCTGAAAATGCCGACTTCTACATTAACAGTAACTTTTTCAAAAATGAAGGTCCTATTGGTTTAGTTGTTGTCGATGGTATTCGTAAAAATAACCGCGTAAAAGGAGGTGGGTATTTTTATGTTAAAAAAGGAATTCCTTATGTCAGAGCAAAATCTTGTCCAAAAATGACTGAATATGCATCCCAAACAATTTTATGGGCCATTGATAATGGACGAGTAAATGAAGATCTTTTAAAAAAATCGCATGCAAAGTTAGAAAGACATCGTACTATCATGGGTGAAAACGATCAAGGTCAAATTATGATTATTTCATCATCATCATATTTGTCTCTTTTAACAATTGAAGAAATTATCAATTTTGCGGTAGAAAAAGGCATGGTTGAGGGTATCTTGTTGGATGGGGGAACTTCTGTTGATTATAAATGTACAAACGGTGTGGAAAGTGCAGATTTTTCTTCTGTACCTGAAAACCTTAAGCCCACTTTTGGTATTACAAAGCCATTTACATATATCTATGGTAATTTAAATTAAAATTAAAAGGACAAAGAAAATAAGGTCAGACATTAATCGGGCAATAGCGTACTGAAATAAAAAACGCTTATTTTTACCCTCTTTGATTAGTATATCATTGGATTAATACTACTTTGCACTCCCAAACTCAAACCCTCAGCGCGTGAAAACTATTTATCCTTTTTTTTGTTTGTAAGTTATGAACCAAAATTTCAAATCAGGTTTTATTTTTACCCCTTATCAAGCGCCTGAGCAATCAAATTTTGAAAGGCTTTTCGAGATTTTTAGTGAATTAATTACGCACACCTCTGGTGATGTGGATGAAGCGTTAAATTGGTTTAAAATTTTAGACGAGGAATATAAATTGACAAATGACGAGTATACGCTGGATGATTTTTTGGAAGATCTAAAAAAGAAAGGCTATCTCAGGGAAGAAATTAAAGCTAAAGGTCCAGCGGCCTTAAAAATTACAGCAAAAACAGAACGTGCCCTTCGTAAAAATGCGATGCAACAGCTCTTTGGAAACATTAAAAAAAGTGGTTCTGGTAGTCATAAATCAAAAAAAAGTGGTCAGGGCGATGAGTCAACAGGAGAATTTAGGAATTTCCAATTCGGAGATAGCATCGAACAAATATCAATTACTGAAAGCTTAAAAAATGCGCAAATCAATCATGGGATTGGTGAGTTTACCTTAGCTGAAGAGGACTTGATTATTGAAGATACGCACCATAAATCTCAAATGAGTACAGTGCTGATGATCGATATTAGTCATAGTATGATTTTATATGGTGAAGATCGAATCACGCCTGCTAAAAAAGTGGCCATGGCTTTAGCAGAACTGATTACCACGCGCTATCCTAAAGATACTTTGGATGTAATTGTATTCGGAAATGATGCTTGGCCAATAAAGATTAAAGATTTACCATACCTTCAAGTAGGGCCATATCATACCAATACGGTTGCAGGTTTGGCGCTAGCCATGGATATTTTAAGGCGAAAAAGAAATACCAATAAACAAATCTTTATGATCACAGATGGTAAGCCTAGCTGTGTTCGAATGCCAGACGGACAATATTATAAAAATAGCAACGGCTTGGATCAATTCATTGTCGATAAATGCTATACGATGGCAGCGCAAGCTAGAAAATTGCACATTCCAATTACAACATTCATGATCGCACAAGACCCTTATCTTAAGTCTTTTATTGAAGAATTTACTAAATCAAATAAAGGAAAGGCTTTTTTTACCGGACTAAAAGGACTTGGAGAAATGATTTTTTACGATTATGAAAGCAACCGAAAAAAACGAATTAACTAATACTATGAATACTACTTTAAAAACAATTGGCGACTTAAAAAAAGCAAAGTATGTTTCCAAATCTATTAAAACAGAATTAAGGGACAACTTGATTAAGGCTCTTCAGGCAGGTGAAAAAACATTTCAGGGAATGCATGGTTACGAACAATCTGTTATACCACAATTAGAGCGCGCCATCTTATCGAAACATAATATTAATTTATTGGGATTGAGAGGACAAGGAAAAACTAAAATCGCACGGTTAATGATTCAGTTATTGGATGAATATATTCCAATTGTTGCAGGAAGTGAAATTAATGACGATCCCTTTGCTCCAATTAGTCGCTATGCGAAAGATATTATTCGTGAAAAAGGAGACGCAACTCCAATTGAATGGCTTCATAGGGATGATCGGTTTTTCGAAAAGTTAGCCACTCCTGATGTTACAATTGCCGACCTCATAGGTGATATTGATCCCATTAAAGCAGCAAATTTAAAACTCAGTTATGCAGATGATAGGGTCTTGCATTTTGGAATGATTCCGCGCGCAAATCGTTGTCTTTTCGTAATTAATGAATTACCAGATTTACAAGCGAGGATTCAAGTAGCACTCTTTAATATTTTGGAAGAAGGCGATATACAAATTCGTGGCTTTAAATTAAGAATGGCCCTGGACCTTCAATTTGTATTTACTGCAAATCCAGAGGATTACACCAACAGGGGAAGTATTGTTACACCTCTTAAGGACCGCATCGGATCGCAAATACTCACGCATTACGCATATGATTTATCGACTGCAAAACGGATCACTAAACAAGAAACAGAAAAATCGAGCAGTCGATCGATTGACGTTTATGTGCCGGAATTGGCAAGAGATTTACTTGAGCAAATTGCTTTTGAGGCTCGCGTGAGTGAATTTGTAGATCCTAAAAGTGGGGTGAGTGCGCGAATGAGCATTACAGGTTATGAAAACCTAATTAGTACTGCTGAAAGGCGCTCGCTGCTGAATGGTGAATCACAAACATCAGTCCGATTTAGTGATCTAATGGGGATGATTCCATCGATTACCGGAAAGGTGGAGTTGGTGTATGAAGGCGAACAAGAAGGGAGTGATTTTGTGGCGAATCACCTGATAAGTGAAGCGACTAAAACCTTGTTTTTAATGCGTTTTCCGAAAATTGAAAAACTTAAAAAGCCAAATCAAATCACCGTTTATGATGCTGTATTAGATTGGTTTGTGCAAGCGGATAACATCGAGCTTTCTGATGAAGCCACAAATAAAGAGTATCAAAAGGTATTGTCAAGCTTAAAACCACTTGATGAATTATTACGCACGCATCAACCCGAGCTTGCTAAAGAGGATGTGAATTTCTTGAAAGAATTTATACTTTGGGCCTTAGTCGAACTCAAGCAGCTGTCAAAGAAGCGGACTGAAAAAGGCATCCTTTTCAATGATGTGTTCGATAGTTATATTAAAAGCATGTAGCTAATTAGTATGTGAGCCTTCATGGATTTCGGAATTATTCGATTAATTCAATCTGCTCAATATTTTTTAATGCAATGTTGTAATAATTAAAATCATCATCATTCGGGTTTTCCTCCTCAATGATATTAATCGAGCAATCTTTTATCGGTATAGGTTCAAAATATAAACTGAATACTTTCCAATCTTCATTGGTCTCAAATTCAAATATTTCAGGCGCAAATGGGATATTCCAAGTCTTTTTTAAGTGGTATCTTCTTTTTGTGCCACAAACTTCAATAAAGGTGTAGGGTGCAATTTTGATCCAGCCACCTTTGATATAAATCCAGGGTGCAGCATATCCAAAATCAATCCTCGTGTGTTCTGTACTTAGAATAATTCTAAGGACAACAGGATTTTTGTTCTTTTGCTCGCTGGTTTGATGGTGAACGATATAATTAATTTTTTTACTGTTTGTCTTTTTCATAGCGTTAGTTCATGAGTGTATTTTTTAAACCATAGGGGCGATTGCACGCGTACATTATTCCCTTGTGCAAGGATGTAGCGAGCGAGTTCATCTGATGCGATAAGCGAGAAGGAAATAGTTGAAGAACCAGAGTTGTTCTTTTTGATTACTTGGCTTTCATGAATGGGATAAGCCTGAAAATAGTGTGTACCTATTTTACTTACACTAATCGTTATCAATTCTTTTTGAGCACCTGGAATTGGATATACACCATATACATCGTTTAGATAAGTGTCAATAAGTTCTTTTGGACTGACCTTAAATGGTTTTTTTATTTTTAAAGGATCACTGATTCTATCTATTCCAAACGTTCTAATGCAATTATGTGTTTCTGAAAAACCAATAATGTACCAGCGATTATCAAACTCTTTAATTAAAAACCCATGCAGGTAGGTATGCTTGAAGGTGCGCTTCGTATAT
Source organism: Flavobacteriales bacterium (assembly GCA_947462255.1). Lineage (GTDB taxonomy): Bacteria > Bacteroidota > Bacteroidia > Flavobacteriales_D > Crocinitomicaceae > UBA952. The sequence continues at coordinate 9,151 of CANHOA010000017.1, forward strand.
GAAAAATGTATAATTGAAAGCGGAATTCGTTCTTTACAAGCGGAATACAAAATGTCGAAATTCTCCAGACCTCTAGATGCTGGTGGAATCATGGTTTGTAGCACTGGCTTTCTATCATCATCTGATACCCTGCTTTCAACCGTCGCAGATAGAAGTTTTTCAACTGCATGGTTAAATTGGCTGCTAATACGCGAACTACCAATGCAGCGAATCAAATCAACTGCTTCACGTATCGTATCAATATCCTCTTGCTTAAGCGCAATTCCCGAAAGGGAATAATTTGGTTCGGTGTACTCATATCCTTTATTGGTGTAGCAATACCGAATGGGAGCATCAAATCCGTCAGGATAAGGCAGTCGCATATTTGCTAAGTCTTTCTGAATGGTTTCCCTAGATGGTTCGAAATCTAGTTTTTCTATACATTGATCTATTATATCTTCCATTGTTGGGTAACTACGCATGGTATTTCGGAGTAGCCCATCAATGATTCTGTACCTTCGGACAGCGCTTTTACTTAAGTTCATGGTTTTTTTTTTGTAAATATATTACTTTATTTTAACTCCGTATACAAAATACGTATGATTTATTTTATTTTGTATTCTAAACTTAAAACAATGGAAACAGACATTAAAAAAACAGTCAAAAAAAAACCGGTGGTAAAGGTGAAAAAATCCCTAAAACGTTACAACCCCGAAGGAATGGATCATAAAAATGATCACCGGATCAAATGTGTTGAAGCAACAGAGGAATATACACGAATCGATTTCATTTATAAAGCTTCGATGAAATGGGATAATGGAGGATGGATTCAAATGGATAAAAGTGCGTACATTCAAGCAACGGGCTCATCTGAAAAGTATTTTTTGGTAAAAGCCTTAAAGATTCCGTTGGCTCCAAGTAAGTTATATTTTAAGCGTAAAGGCCAATATCATACTTATACGCTCATTTTTCCGGCACTTCCATCATCTACTACTTCTATTGATATTATTGAGAAGGAGGCGCCCGGCACTTATTTCAATTTTTATAAGGTGAATTTTTCAGCTTGGATGACGGTCTCTCATGCAGCTGATGTCCCAAGAGGTAAAAATTAATATATGAATACGTACTTACTAACGAACAACAACTCTTTTAGAAAGTTTCTTGAAGGGTTAGACCATGATTGCATTAAGTCATTGGGATGGCAATATGTAAGCGAAGAAAATATGTTTTCATCATTGATTTCTATGGAAGGTTGCTTAGCGCCCTATCTTGCAGATGAATACAGCGATTTTGTTATGCCTTTGGTCAATGAAAAAAGTGTCATTGACAGGGCCGTTTCCCAATTCTTATTTTTTATGAACGAAGAAGATCTACAAGATCTTTATTTTTATGTAGCGAAAATTGAAATAATCCTTGAAGATTTGATGTTACTTTCACATGGCGACCGAATTGAACTTATTGCTAGTCAATTTAACTGGAGAGCAGAGGATGTGCATCGAATAGACTTGATTATGGCAAATTAATTACGGCTTATACATATTGTATCAGAAGGGATTCCCAACGGGAGATTTCATTATCAAGTTCTTCGGTATGTTTTCCAAGGGAATTATAGTCAGGGTCTGATTTCTTTTTCTGTAAGGTTAAAAGTTCCTTTTCAATATAGTGCGGGACCATCTGCAAAGAATCATCTTTATTAGTTATAAAATTCACTAAGCTCGAAAAATAAACATATACCTCCATGGCTTTTTTACTCGGTTTAGGGCTTATTTTTAAGCGAGTTAATTCATCCAGCATTTTGTCGTTAGCTGCGAGTAGCTCTCGTTCTTGCCCCCTTAATTTCGCTGCTAATTCATACTCTTGTTTACTAATCGCGGAGAGCTTTAAAGGTTCTAGTTCCAAAATAGCGAGTTTATTCTTGAGCAACAACAGTTCTTGTTTTTTTAGTTCGATATATTGCTCGCGGATTTCCTCGTAATTAGTTCCTAGAATAATTTCTTGTTTTTTAATATGGTAGTCTAACTTTTTAAGAAATTCGGCATTAGATAATTTTTCTCCGATGAGGTTTTTTTGTATCCGATTTATTACAATCTGTTCAAGATAGGATTCTGCCCATTTTATTCTTTCTTGATCAGAAATCGGGGGCAAATTAATAATTAAAGAAGGGGATGAAAATACTTCATTCATTGCTTTGACTGTAACTTGGATTTCGCTGGAGTGACAGGCATAAATTAAGGTTATATCCTTTCGTTCTAAATCGTCGATAAATTCGATTAATTTATTAGGATCTTTTTCGTTTGCCATCAATAGTTCCACATTATCCATAAATACGTAATGGCAATTCATAAGCTGATTTAGGTGATAGGGTGTAAGGTCGCTAAATTGATCATTTCCCTTAAAATTTAGAAAAGCAATACTAAGACCCTTTTTTTTCAATGAGTTTGCGATTGCATGAAGCAGATAGCTATTCCCGTTTCCTGGTTCACTTTGTATCTTAATGCTTGAATAGCCCTCAAATCTATTGGCAATTAAATCACGAATCAACTTAATTATGTTAGTAATAGCCTTAAAACTTAAGAGTTGTTTTTCTGGGTCAGGAATAGTGTATAGAGTATGTTTCATTACGTTATTTTACGCAAAGATATTTGGCACATACGGATTATATATACGTACTTTATCTTTTAGAAAAATAATCGAATTAATTTAGAGACTGAGCTTAGAACTCAAGGATTAAGAGTAAAACTGCATATAGCTCTATGTCACTCATATAACCCTCTAAGTGTGCTATGGCATCATATCCGTACATTCCTTTATAAATTACTCCATCTTCAATATGGGCTAAAGCGTCATAACCATACATTCCTTTATAAATCACATCATCCTCAACATGAAATAAGGCATCATACCCATACATTTTTTTATAAATCACATCATCCTCAACGTGGGCTATAGCATCATAACCATACATTCCTTTATAAATCACATCATCCTCAACATGAACTAAAGCGTCATATCCATACAGTCCTTTATAAATAACATGATCCTCAACATGAAGCAAGGCTTCAACTCCGTATAAGCCATTATAAACCACCGTTTGAGAATGGGTATTAAATGAACCGATTACTAGAAAAAAGAAAAGTTTAAAAAGTACGCTTTTCATGACGGTAATTCGTTATAGTTTGATAAATGTTTTATAAACACCAAGGTATTTTTCCTCTTCACCTTTGAAGTTAGTAATCGTATAGGTAGAACATAATTTATAGTCTTCTGTTTTTAAGCTTAATGATGAAATAAAAGCGGCAGGTGATGCCAAAAGACTCAGTAAAGATTCGTTATCGCTCATATTTTTTAACTCTTTGGTGTATTGTAGGGTTAAAAAATCTTGAAAATCATCCTTATTAGGGTTGGTCATGAATGCGCCTACTAAACCAATTATTAATACTAACCAAAATAATTTTTTCATAGCTTTCTTTTATTAAAATTAAAGGTAAGCATTAATAGTTATCATTCTAATTATTTGGTTTAAGGTTTCCCTTCAATGCATATAGCCACTTCATCAACATGACCATTTATCGGTGGCATTAGTTTCCGGATTTTTATGCGCAAGTAATTCAAACCAATCAGTTCTGCTGTCATTTTGTCCCAAATTCGCTGCCCAACATGTTCTATTAAGTTAGACCGTATCGCCATTTCGCTTGCTACTATTTTATTTACATTCACATAATCTACGGTTAGGCTTAATTCATCCTTTAGCCCAGCTTGGGTGAAATCAGTTTCTAAGTATACATCTACGATATAATTACCACCAATGCGCGCTTCTTCTTCCAAGCAACCATGAAATGCATAAATGTTAATACCGCTTACTTCAATGCTATGCTTCATTTACTATTTCTTGAATAACTTTTATCCCAAGTTGCATGCGTTCCACCACTTCTTGTTGACCTAAAAAGGCAGAAATATCAAACATGCCTGGACCAGCTCCCACGCCAGTAACCACTAAACGAAAGGGCAAGAGAACGGAACCAATGCCCAATGATCGTTCTTCTAAATACTGCTTGAATGCAATTTCAATGGATGCTGCATCGAAGGTACTTAGGGCACGCATTCTTTCAAGCCATTCTGTTAATAGAGCGGTGGTATCTTGCTTCCATTTTTTTCTAATACTTTCAGTATCCCACTCACTCGGTCGCTCGAATAGATAATGTCCATCGGTATGAATATCTTTCACGAATGTGGCTCTTTCTTTCATTAATCCACAAATGATTTTTAACTCATAATCATTCTGAGTAATCGATGGCAACAAGATTTTAAGTTCTTTCGCCAAGCTTTCATCAGATTGCGAACGCAGGTATTGCTGTTGAAACCAAAGGGTTTTGTCGGGATCAAATTTTGCGCCTGACTTTGATACTCTTTCTAAGCTGAAAGCCTCTACTAATTCATCAAGATTGAATAGTTCTTGTGTCGTGCCCGGATTCCAACCCAAGAGGGCAAGCATGTTTATAAATGCTCCTGGATGGTAACCTTTCTCTCGATAGCCAGAGTATAGTTCGCCTTCTGCCGTTGTCCAATTTGTTGGAAATACTGGAAAACCTAAGCGATCACCGTCTCTTTTAGATAATTTTCCATTGCCATCTGGTTTAAGCAGCAAGGGTAAGTGAGCAAACAATGGACATTCCCAACCAAAGGCCTCATATAGCATAACATGCAGTGGGGCAGAGGGCAACCATTCTTCACCACGAATTACGTGGCTAATTTCCATGGTATGATCATCAACAATATTAGCAAGGTGATAGGTTGGCATGCCATCGCTTTTAAACAAAACTTTATCATCTAAATTATTGGTATTCACAACTACCCATCCTCGAATGATGTCATGAAATCGAATGTCAACATTTCTGGGCATTTTCATGCGTATAACATACGGAATGCCGTCTTGTAAGAGTTGCGCTACTTCTGATTGTGGCAAGGTGATGGAGTTTCTTAAGCTCGCTCTCGTTACGCTATTGTATTGCCAATTCGGCATGCCCATTTGCTTTGATTGCTCTCGCATAGCATCTAATTCTTCGGCGGTATCGAAGGCATAGTATGCTTTTTCGTTTGCAATTAATTCTTCAGCGTAGGGTTTGTACATTTCCTTTCTTTCCGATTGCACATACGGACCGAATTCCCCTCCAATTCCTGGGCCTTCGCTTGGCATGATGCCACACCAATTCATCGCATCCATAATATAATCTTGCGCGCCTTCTACAAAACGTGTTTGGTCGGTATCTTCAATTCGAATGATGAAGGTACCCTTGTGTTTTTTTGCGAAAAGGTAATTATACAAAGCGGTTCGAACACCTCCCATGTGTAATGGGCCTGTAGGTGAGGGGGCAAAGCGAACGCGAACGGTTTTATTGGGCATACGAAACTATTTATTTTGCAAAGATACCAAAATTCTATCTTACGCTTTTATTTAATAGGATATAATAGAGCCTTAGTATGGATCAATGCTGCCATCGAAAAAGGGCCATTTTTCAAAATCGCGTTCTTGTTCAATCCCGTTTATGCTTTTAATTACCCACTTGTTTTTGGGCGCGTCAAGGTCGTAATGTAGCACATTTCCATTTGGGTGTGTAAATTGGGACGCATATTTTTGGGCATCGGGATTGTTTTTTAATACTGCTTGAAAGGCATCTATACCTGATGAGGCCCTTACAATTACAAGTAATGCCACCTCTTTTTTTGAGTACGTAGCTAGGAAAACCCCTTTTGAAATTGGATATATAGACCAGTTATTGGAATCCAGCACGGGTTTTTTATTGGACGGAACATTTACAATTCCTTTTGCGCAAGCAAAATCTTCACATACTCCCGTATTGTTCCACCGCATGAGCGATTTGCTTGGATCAGACAGGTAAAAAAGTTCTTTGAGTTTACTTGCGCTATCAGCTAAAAACAACATTGTGGCTTGGGGAACAATCAATGATGCTCTTCCTTGGTTCGCTCCGCCTGCACTAAGGTGGTACGTTTTATCGCCGCTGCAAATTTCCGGGCAAGCATTATGACCATGACCGATTTTTACAAAATAGGCATTCGGTTTTGCAAGTGACCATTTCATAACGTCATCGGCTGGTCGATAGGGAAGCATAGTTGCCCAAAGCGCAATGTGCTTGCCACTAGTAATGGATAAGCTTTGATCTATACTAATTTGGCTGGCCCAAAGCGTAAGCATCACGGAATGGTAATCAGATACTATATCTTGGTCGATATTTTTTTTAAAGCGCCTTCTATACGGTGGACAATGCTTAAAATCATAACTGTTAAGGGCATATTGCCAATTAATGTGATCTAATATTTTAGTCGCAAGCGTTTTGATTTCTCCCCTGCCAAAAGCATTTAGATTCATCAAGGCAGAATAGGTGTAGCCCAAGTACGGTTTTGCATTATATTCAAAAATACCATGCTCTTCTATTTCTTTTAAGTAGGCAATTAATCCCGCTTCAACGCCATTATTCTTATTATCATATTGCGGGTCTTTTTCGCCATTATCCCACAAATATTGATTCATTAAATACCTCGAACCTTCCCCCATAAGAATATGATTTTCTGAATCTTGGAAGCATAAACGGGGTACATTACGAGAAAATCCCGCCCCTTTAATAGTGAGTATATTCTTGATGAGGTGTTGTTTCGTTTCAGGATAGAGTAGTTCGGGGGAGGCGTCAAAGAGGTATAATGCCGGCATTAAGGACATTGCTGTAAAATCATATCCCCCATTCGGATTTAATAGCCATTTTGATCCGATTTTTCCCTTGGGAAATTGTTTGAGAAGGTAGGCATTCGTTTCCTGTATGTCTTTTTTAGCTAATAAACGCCCAAGAATTGCCCGGGGAATTTTAAAGTCGATTTTACCCTCATCTCCCCAATCGTTTATTTTTGCATTCGCCCAATAGTTGATTATCATTGATTTTAAGTCCGAAGAATCAGAATAGTTGATGCCGCGTTGCACTGGAATGGCTATATTACCCAAGCTTGGTGGTGTTCCAATTTTCCTCCCTGCACAGGCCGAAATCAAGCATGCAAGTCCTATAAAAAATAATTGTCTATTCATTACTCTACTTTTATCGAAAAGGCCATTTTTTACCTTTCTGCTTATTTTAATATTCCAACCTGAGCTATTAAAATAGGTGTAAATATATGATATCTTACTGAAATTATAATGTGAGGATTTATCACCTCTATCTTTGAAGACTCAATACTCTGTACAAAGCAACTCGCATTAGACAGCTATACTATTTTAATATTTAAACAAGATTAGTAAACAATAAAATATACTAAAAAGGGGCAATAAGCCCCTTTTTAGTATGTGTTACCCATAATTATATCTTTACATAGTTTTCATACTGAATTTTTTAAATTCATAAGAATATTCACCCATAGGATCCTGATCACTTATCCTAACGGAATTGTTGTTTTTATCAATAATTAAAGCCATGGCTGTTCCCTTATCGTCAATAACGATCGTAATAATATTATTAATTACTGATTTATTTACAATATTGCGAGTAACATCGATCTTATAATTAGGACATTTATAAACAACCGTACTGTCTTCTAAATTGATAAAATAATAAGAGTCTACATGTTGTTTAGTTCCTTTATTAAAGACACCAACTTCGTCTGCTATTCGAAATAATATCTTTGTAACATGAATATCAATTTGTTGACTAACAGAATTGAAGGCGGTAGATAATACAACTATTACTACGACTAATAACTTTTTCATGTTTTTAAATTTAGGGCGGTTTAGATTAAAAATGCGAGTCATCTTTAAGTCGCTTAAAATCTAAAATAAGATTTTGCCAAAAGGTTACTCCATAACAAAGTAATTTTCTCCAAATAGTAAGGGTATGTTCATCTCTTTAGGGTTTAAAAAGATCTTATGAAGAATTGCTTATTTCGTCTTTATTGAACGAAACTTAGTCGCCGTAAAAATGATTAGTATTACTCTACTTTTATCGAATCGCCTTTAACGAATTTCTGGTCAAAATCAATGTCAATACGACCCAGATTTATCCCAGCCCATCCTGTTTGATTGATTAATACAGGGATACCGTCGAGGTTGCTTTCTAAGACTGGCTTTTCTAAAAAGGTGTGACTATGGCCGCCTAAAATTAAATGTATATTCCGGGTCTTTTTCGCCATTAAGCGGTCGGAAGGTCTATCATCCTTGTATTCATACCCTAAATGCGACAAACAAATTACGATATCGCATCCCTTTTCAGTTAAAGTAGCTGCTTGTTGATTTGCTGTTTCGATGGGGTCTTTGTAGATCATCTTTCCATAATTTGCATTAGGAACTAAGCTTTCTAAATTCACCCCAATTCCAAATACTCCAATTTTCATCCCTCCTTTGTAAAAAATCGTGTAAGCTTGTGTTTTTCCGTCCATGATGGTGTTCGAAAAATCATAGTTCGAACAGAGGAAAGGGAAATTAGCGTGCGTTTGGGCATCAATAAATCCCTCTAATCCGATGTCAAAATCATGGTTGCCCATTGTTGCAGCATCGTAGCCCATGGCCGTCATGAGCTTCATTTCTAAATGTCCTTTGAAGGTATTGAAATAGGGAGTTCCTTGGAAAATATCGCCGGCATCAAATAACAAAACGTGTTGTTCTTCACTTCTTATTTTTTTTATGAGGGCATGTCTTTTGGCTACGCCTCCCATTCCTGGGTATTTCGGATGGTTGTCTGGAAGCGGGTCTATATTTGAGTGGGTATCGTTCGTGTGAAGTATGGTGAGCTTTTTGCTTTTCGCATTCATTGCTTGTCCAAGCCCTTGATGAACAAATGCTAATCCGGTTAAGCCTAGACTTGCATTTCTAATAAATTTCCTTCTCTCCATTAGCGTATGCGTTTATCAATTATTTCTAAGAGGTTTTCTTGGTACGTGGCCTCCTCGATCAATGCGTCTCTTAAGGTAGTGGTTTTACTGGAATACGTGCTTCCTTTTTTAAAAAACAGCATGTTGTCGCCTCCATTCGAAAGGTAGTCTGAGGTGATGATCCAAACATGGCTGTGGTTTTCGTTGAGACCATTAACAACTATTTTTCCATTTTCTATGTACGCATTTGAAAGCGGTTCCCCACCAGTTTTAAGCAGATAGGAAGCAATTTCTGGCAATAAGCCAACTGGTATTTCAACCCAAGTTATGGTATTGTCAAAAGGCATGAGTTTGAACATGTCGCCCATGAGGATTTCGCCTTTATTCAAGGTAGCGCGAAGGCCTCCAAAATTTAAAAGGCAAAATGCAGGCTGACTTAGGCGAACGGTTTTAGTTTGATTCACAAACAAGGCATCTGCTACCCAATTCATCAAATTAGATGAAGGGCGTTCAAGAACAAAGTTGCAGGGTGAATAAGCAACGTGTTTGTTCATCACCGTGGCCATTGAATCGCGATATGGCTTGATTACTTCTTCCGTTTCACTTACGAAAACTGATTCTTTTGAAAGAGGAATGAGTGGGGTTTGGTGCAGAACTAAATGAGAAGAGCAGGACATAAGTCCCGCTCCTATACATATTATCCAAAGCATCTTTGTCATCACTCGATGATAAATGATCCTTTGGCAGTACCTAGTTCTGTATTTACTTCAATAATATATTTTCCTGATCTTAGATTTTGACCATTTAATTCTAATACGGGAACATTAACAAAATCATTTTTAAATACAACTCTTCCCATTAAATCAGAGACTGTGTATTGAGTAATGTTTAAGCCATTGACCTGCGCGAAAACTTTCCCATTGGAAGGAACCGGAAACACCGAGAAATTACTTTGAAGTTGTTCTTCTAAACCTACATTACAGTTAACATCCAAATAGGTCATGTTTGAAAAACTAACGTGACAAGCATAATTAACGGAATCAATGTATGGGTTACGGTTGTCTTGAACGCTGTATATGTATTCTTGACGTGCAATTTCATATGAATCAGGTAAATCTGTAAAATGCCACGTCTTTAGGATATCTTGGTCTTGGTAATTTGGAATGGCCCAATTTAAACCGTTTAATCCGTTGTAAGCGGTTGCCATGTAAAAGATGGATCTGGCAGCATTTCCTTTTTGAGCCGCTCTTGGCTCGTAAACCATTTGAGAAGCATTATATCCTACACTTCCCTCCAAGAAATTAAAGAGTACGTTGCCTGTAATTTCATTGAGTGGCAAATTACTGCGGTAAGAATTAGCATTGGCTAAATTAGTCGGATACAAGTTGTGTTGGTCTGTGTATTCATCTTGCTCAGGATTGTCGCAAGGAAAAGTTGGCATCCAAGAGTGACAAAAAGTGTGTTCTCTAGAATACCCAGTAGCTGTCCAATCGAAAGGATCGCTAAACACTTTATTTTCTCCTGTATAAACACAGGTCACAAATGATTGTCCAGCCGTCGTGTCGCACACTTCGAATTGGTTCATCACGGTTTGTTTGTAGTTAAAATAACTAATAAAATTATGTGGTCCTATTAAGGCAGATAGATCAGCAATGAACGTTGGAGAAGCCGATGAGATGCCTGCATAATAGGAGCCGATGTTCAAACCTGTTGTGGTACAGTTACCAGATGCTGCACCGTTTGTTTTATAGTTTTCAAATCCCGGAGTGCCGTTGAAGGCATATACTGCAAAATGATAGTTTTGATTGGCCCTTACACCTCGTGGAATGAAAGAGGTTCCTCCTCCCACATAAGCAACTTTCGCATTTCCGATGATATCTCCCCTAAGGTAGGTGTTGGCATCAGTTGGGGTTCCTGAAACTGGGGCGCCTTTGCTCCAAAGCACCAAATATTTTTCAGTATTGCTACCTGCGGTGTATGCTCCACTTAGTGTATAGGCTTGTATATTGCTAAAGTTTAAATTTGTTGGATTGGAGCTTGGCTCTGTGGCTAAATTGTCTAATCCTACTGCTAAAAGACTAATGATGTATGGGTTTTCATCGGCATCGTTGTTGGCAATGGTGATGGTCGCAAAGCGCGATCCATTGGCAGTTGGCGTAAAGGTCAAGGAGAAGCTTTGCGCACCTAATCCCAAGATAGAAGCACTACTTAAGGAGGTGGTGAATTCGGAGGCATTCGCTCCCGTTAGAGTGGTGGAGGTAACGCTCAGTGATTGTGTACCTGTATTTTCAACGGTTAGTGTGTTGTTGCTAGTATTACCAATGATATAAGTGCCATTATTCAGAACGGTGGTTCCATTTATTTTGACGTTGATCTCACGTTGTGGAGCTACATAAGCTACGATATCTGAAGTGTAGCGAGGAATAATTTGATAGTTTGTGTTGAATTGCCCCAATAAACCAGTAATGGTAACCGGTCCTGTGGGTATAGCTGTTCCGTCTATATTGGTTGAACCATTGACGCGAACATCGAATGTATTTGTGCCATTGGTGATTTGAACCGTTGAGTTACCTGTTGCGAATGTTCCTGTTTGAACAAAAGTGACATTTTCAAAACGTATGAGTTGCGCCTCGAGCAATTCATTTGCACTTGTAATGGGAATGATGAGGGGTGTGTTTGGACTTACTGGTCCATGATTGGTAAAGCTATTGGTTGGTGACAATTCCAATAAACCGCTGAAATCGAACAAAACACCTGTGGCTGTAATGGAATCGCCTACTGCAATGCTGGATAAACTCGTTCCGTAACACGCTATTCCCGCCGTTTCGTCTTGAATATAGCGAATGGCGCCCAATTCTGAACCATTGGACACAACGCCACGAACAGTTACTGTGGTACCGATGGATAAATTACGAATATTGGAAATGGTTTGTGCTTGGCTCATTAAGCCGAGGCTGAGTGATAATAAGAGTAGTTGTTTTTTCATTTTTTTGTTTTGTTTTAAAATTGAATACCTAGTGAAACATTAAATCGCAAGCCTCCTCCGAACATTACTGTTGCAGATTGTGCATCAAAGTTATCATAACTATCGTTTGCATTGTTCGTGGCATCGGAAATATATTGTGTATTTAATAAATTGGTGATGGAACCACTAGCAATTAGGGTGGTTGTTTTAAGTGGGAATTTATAACCAGCAAATAGATTTAAAAGAAAATAAGAAGGCATTACCCAAGATTCTCTTCCGGCGTTAGCGCCTTGTAAAGTAAAAGGATCAAAATTGGAATAGTATCGATCAAAATACTGTGATTGTACTTTAACATAAAAATTTTTAAAGGGTTCATATCGAATAGAAGCAGATAAAGCTGTTTGAGCGGCATCGCCAACGTGAACCCCTTTTGCATCAAAAGTTACCAATAATGAATCGTATTGTGGGATAAGAACGGTCTTGTCTGAATTCCAATACCAGTTGCCATATGACACCATGAATTCGGCACTTAACTTTTTAGTGATGTTGTATGCAATATCAAGTTCGCCTCCAAGATGTATAGCATCCATTCCATTAATGTTCACGCGAATAAATTCTGTGGGATCATTTGGATCTGGAACGGCAACTCCATAAGGGAATGGTTTGTTTTTCCAATTCGTTGCATATCCATTTAAATTAATACCGAATTTTTTATCAGCATAATTTAATCCGCCTTCTAAGGCTAAAATAAGTTCGTTGGTTAAAATTCCAAAAAAGGCATTGGTATTATTGTCAATCACATTTGAGAACTGCGGTGTTCGGTTCAAGTAGCCGAGATTAACATACGCACTCGCATTTTCAAATACGCGGTAGGCAACTCCACCTTTAACGGTGCATCCTGGCAAAAACATCCAGTCTGTTTGATCGTTTTTCAATCCTTTTGAGGATGATGTGTAGGTATTGCCTTGATATTGAACGGTATCTCCTGCTCCGATTCGCAAGGTAGTATCTCCTATTTCCAAGACCCGTTTTTGAAAGTAGTCTATGCCTTTGTATCCGTTTAAGATGCCAGTTACGTTTACAAAAAACGACAATTTGTCCCCAGTATAGGCCATCTGGCCAAAAGCGCCAGTCCATTGTACCAATCCACTTCGGTCGGCACTAAAGCTGTTTTTTGCAATTTTATCACCCACTCTTTTCATTGGAGAACTTGCATTTTTATTCGCATTATCAAGGTAATAATCTCCACCTAATAAGTCGTGTACAACTTGATAATGTCTGCCTTCATAATATCTAAAATCGATTCCACCTGAGAACTCAAATTCCTTTGATAACTCGTAGTTAAACTGGCCCAAATACCCTACCCAAAAATGATTATTGATACTAGCTAGTAGGATTTGACTAGATTTTATTTCAGTAGGGTGATACTGTGTATCTATATTAGGAGTTCCAAATAAAGAATTGACTTTATTGTATTGCTCCATTAAATCCCAATCGATTAAATTATTCGAATCTCTTAGTAAGGCGGATGAATTATAAATGCTTGTTCCACCTCCTCGTCCGATTGAAACATAGGCCAAATTGGAAATGGATAACTTTTCATTTACTTTCCAAAAATCTTTCAAGGTGAGTTGTGGTTTGGAGTAAAAATTTAATCGCTCATTAAGCAATTCTTTTTTCCCATTATGTGTTCGATATCCCCAATGCTGGTTATACCTTACTCCCATGTCGAATAGATTTATATTGGTGTCAATGGATGTTCCCAATTCTCTTGCCGCATCTTTATCCCAATATTGTATTGCTTGGTTATATGAACGCTGGCCATGTTGTTGTGGTGCAGCAAAACCAGAAAGAGTTATTAAATGTGAGTTTATCTTTTTAGAAATCTTTAAGTATCCGAAAAATCCTTGACTTGGTGTTCCGTATACCCAACCATCAGTTTGCTTATAGGATGTTGACACCGTTAATCCCCACCCTTTTTTGGTCATGCCAGTATTGTACGAAAAGTTTGTGCGAAGTAAATTTCCTGTACCATATTCTTGCTTAAAACTGCCACCTTTTTTATTCCCAATGCCTTGAGTAATAATATTGATCGTTCCTCCAATCGAAGGCATGGCAATTTTTGTTGCGCCTAATCCTCTCTGAACTTGCATCTGGGCAGTAATAGCATCTAATCCAAACCAGTTCGACCAATAAACAGCGCCATTCTCCATGTCGTTTACTGGCACACCGTCAATCATTACCCCCACATTTCGTTGATCAAAACCGCGTACATTTATCCTAGCATCGCCATCGCCACCACCCTGTGTTGTTGCATAAACGCCGGCTGTACCATTCAACAACATCGGTAAATCTCTTGACCCTAACTCTTCTGCAATTTTCTGGAGTGATATTTTGGTTACGGCAACTGGCACATTACCTTCTTTTACAAGGTTACCAATCACCTTAACTTCTTCAAATTCTTGATTGTCTCCGAGTACGATCGTTCGTGTAATGGTTGATTTATTGATAGTTACTTGCTCCGAAATAGGTTCAAAGCCTATCATGTTTATATTGGCGATATACCCTCCAAAACTTATATTCTCAAACAAGCAAATGCCTTCAGAATTCGAAATTCCTTTGAAAATAGTACTTGGGTTGGTTTCGCTTGTTAAAATAAGTTTAGCGCCAACAATTTGCTCCTTATTTGCATCTACAACATTAAAGGTAATTGAACCCTTATTTTGTCCAAATAGCGAGGGAACTAATAAGCAGAAAATAATGAGCAGCTTGGATTTCATGGCGACAATAAAATAAAAAAAGGCCCTTACAGACCTTTTACTTTGTTTTTAATTATCTTACGATTACTCTTTTAATTTCCTGAGCACCATTCTTCATGGTAATTTTCAAGAAGTATACCCCTTTATTTCCGTTGATATCAATAACAAGGAGAGGCTTATTGGAATACGTATTTGTGAATAGACGCTGTCCTAATGCACTTAGCACTTCAACAGACCTTATGTTTTCTGAGTTTTTCAGATAAACAACGCCATTGCTTGGATTTGGATATAAGAGTATTTCAAGATTACTGGCTTCATCAATACTAGCTGGATTACATTGGCATTCGTGTGTTCCTAATGATGTCCAGTTACCATCTAAAATAGGATTGCCACTCGTTCCTAAGATTGGATTTCCGTTGGCATCTAAACGTTCGATAACCGCTGGAATGGAGTCCCATTCTAACAAAGGGTCAAAAAATCCAACCATGGTTGTTGCCCCTTTTTGTATTGTAGCTTTGCGCAACATGGAGTGGTCTTTAGTTATTAATACTCCTGCACCGTTGTTGTATGGAAAAGTAGAAGACCATGCTCCGTCGTTTCCGGCAGAAGAACCTGTTTCATTAGCCGGATTCTCTCCGATTTTTCCAAATATATCAACAATAGCAAAACCAGGTACATTCGTTGGATTGATAACGGTAGTGGCTGTAGAAGGTAAGGTTCCTTTACCTAAAACAATTGCATCGTTACCGTTCCAGTACCAAGCATTGGATGTATTGTAAACGGCGCAGTAAAAACCATCTGCACGCACTTGCAATGAGTCCCAAATTGGAGCCTCTTGACCGGTTCCATTGGAATCTAATTTCTCAAGTACGCCAACATAGACACTGTAAGGTGCAATGGTTCCTGTCAATTGAACCGAGTTGGCTACAGTAGCTGAAGTAGCGCCATTGGAGTATCGGGATACAAAATAGCCGCTTAGATTAATGGTTTGACTAGTGGGATTGTAGATTTCTAAAGCCTTGTTATTAGACCATCCCTCGACATATTCCGAAATAAAAAGTTCCGTACAATTGCCTTGGGCAGAAAGAGTGTTTAAAAGAAGGAGAAATCCGAGTGTAAATGTTGCTTTCATAAACTTGTTTTTATTTTCACAAAAGTAAGTTTATTTTTTTTTGAATACGCCTTTTTTAAAAGTTTAATCTAATTTTCTAATAGACTTAATACTAATTAAACTTTATACATTAATTTCGGACATTAAATGGTATAAAATGAAGCACTTTTTTTGTTTATTATTTCTTGTTGGTTTAAAGATAACTGCGCAGCAAATCACCGTCGAGAAAATTTGGAAAAAATACGAATACTATCCGAAAGGGGTAGAAGATTTTAAGTCAATGAAAGACGGAGAACATTATTCCCGGATTGGTGAAGATGGATCTATATTAATTTACAAATTAATGGATGCAAATGATAAAGGAGAAGTGCTTGTTAATATAAATTCGTTGGTTTATAACGATTCGATAATCGCATATGAAGATTACGAGTTTAATAGTGATGAAACGAAGGTCTTATTTATGACCAACATAAAACCTATTTACCGTAGAAGTTATACGGCAATTTATTATCTCTATGATATCAAAACTAAACAATTAGTGCCCTTAGATGATAAGCATAAGCCACAAACATTAGCAGAATATTCTCCCGACGGTAAGAGTGTTTCATTTATTCATGGCAATGATATTTTCGTAAAGGAATTGGCAAGCGGAAAATCGATTAAACTGACGGAAGATGGTAAGAGAAATAAAATTATCAATGGTACAAGCGATTGGGTTTATGAAGAAGAATTCGGCATTACAAAAGCTTACGCATGGTCACCAGATTCTAAATGGATTAGTTTTTTGCGCTTTAACGAAAAGGAGGTAAAGGAATTTAATTTGACCTATTACAAAGGCTTGTATCCTGAAGAATATAAGTATAAATACCCCAAAGCCGGTGAAGACAATAGCGAGGTTACTGCCCATTTGATAAACGTTCAAAAGAAAAGTATTACGCCGATTAATTTGGGTGAATATGAATATATCCCAAGATTGTCATGGGCAGGGAATGCCAATAAACTCGTTTTATTGACTTTAAATCGCTATCAAAATCACCTTAAATACCATTTGATTGATTTGACAGCAAAAAAAATGACTCAAAAAATATTTTATGAGGAAACATCCACTACCTATGTTGAAATTGATAATAATTTATTAGTGCTTAAGGATGGTAATACGATTTTAAGAACAAGCGAAATGGATGGGTATAATCATATTTACCAACTCGATTTTAATGGTAAAAGCACTCAAATAACGAAAGGGAACTGGGATGTAATTGATTTATACGGAATAGATGAGCTAAGTAATACCGTTTACTATTCTTCCGCGGAAGTATCTCCAATGGTGAAAACAATTCATTCTATTAAACTAGATGGCGCTAATAAAACAACCCTTTCAAAGTCAATTGGCTGGAATGATGCATCATTCACTTCAGGCTTTAAGTACATGGTTCTTACACATTCTCAGGCCAATAATCCGCCAGTTTATTCTTTAATGAAACATGATGGTGGTTTTGTGAGAATATTGGAAGATAACGAAGAATTGAACCGTACGCTTTCTACCTTAACATTGAGTAAAAAAGAGTTCATCACCTTTAATGTAAATGGCAATACCCTCAATGCTTGGATAATGAAGCCAGCTAACTTTAATGCGGCTAACAAATACCCAGTTTATATGACTTTATATGGAGGTCCTGGGCACAACGAGGTGGTAGATGCGTGGGATAATGCAGATTATATGTACCATCAGTTACTCACACAAAAAGGGTATATTGTTATTTGCATTGAACCGAGAGGAACTCTTTACAGAGGTGCAGCATTTAAAAAATCTACTTATTTACAGTTAGGTAAATTAGAAACCGAGGATTTAATTGCAACAGCAAAAGAAATACAAGGATTCCCATACGTAGATCCACAACGAATTGGTGTGATGGGCTGGAGTTATGGTGGTTTTATGGCTTCATTAGCTATCACCAAAGGAGCGGATGTTTTTAAAATGGCTATTGCTGTTGCTCCTGTTACCAACTGGCGCAATTACGATAATATTTATACCGAACGATTCATGCGAACTCCGAAGGAAAATCCGGACGGATATGATGCTAATTCACCTGTTAATTTTGTAAATCTAATCAAAGGTAAGTTTTTACTTATTCATGGATCGGCAGATGATAATGTGCATTATCAAAATTCAATGGAATTGGTTAATGCCATGGTAAAAGCGGATAAGCAATTTGATTTATTTATTTATCCTAACCGAAACCATGGTATTTACGGCGGAAACACACGTAACCATTTGTTTAACATGATGTTGAATTTCATTGAGAAGAATCTTTAACACCTTCGTTTTTTATCTTCCCACAGGATGTTATTTTAAAAATGCTAGGTTTAGGTATAGATCATAAAATTTATTTCACTTTCTTTAGATAATAGAACAAATTTGTTTTGTAATTTTAGGCAGTTAAAAAATAATTTTCAAAAATGAGTGAAGTTGCAAGATTAGAATTGGACGGAAAAATTTATGAGCTGCCAGTTATTATAGGGTCGGAAAATGAAAAAGCGATCGATATTTCAAAACTAAGGGATTTGTCAGGATACATTACCCTTGACTCTGGTTACAAGAATACCGGAGCCACCAAAAGTGCTATTACCTTTTTAGATGGTGAAGAGGGTATTTTGCATTATCGTGGTTATTCAATCGAACAGTTGGCCTCTAAAGCAAGTTTTGTGGAAGTATCCTATTTACTTATTTATGGCGAATTACCTACGCATGATGAATTAGACGATTTTGAAATGAGCATAAAGAAGCACACCCTGGTGAGCGAAGATATGAAGCAATTTTTTGAAGCGTATCCAGCGAAAGCACATCCGATGGGCGTTTTGTCGTCAATGATATCTTCTCTTTCTACCTTTTATCCTGAATCCTTGGATCCAAATAGAAGCAAGGAGGCGAAAAATTTAACGATACATCGATTAATTGCTAAATTACCAACCTTGGCAGCTTGGTCTTTTAAAAATTCTTTGAGCCACCCATTCATGTATCCAAGAAACGAATTCGATTATTGTGAGAATTTTCTTTACATGATGTTCGCAATGCCGACGGAAGAATACAAGGTGCATCCGGTGGTAGTTGAAGCATTAAATACCTTATTAATTTTACACGCGGATCACGAACAAAATTGTTCAACATCTACGGTTCGTATCGTTGGTTCCTCTCAAGCAAACTTATATTCAACAGTATCTGCTGGTATTTCAGCTCTTTGGGGCCCATTGCATGGTGGAGCAAATCAAGAAGTTATCGAAATGCTTGAACAAATTAACAATGATGGAGGGAATGTCGATAAATGGGTAGCAAAAGCGAAAGATAAAGCTGATCCGTTCAGATTAATGGGCTTTGGTCATCGTGTTTACAAAAACTTTGATCCGCGCGCAAATATCATTAAGAAAGCCTGTGATGATGTGTTGGAAAAATTAAACATCAACGATCCTTTGCTAGCTATTGCAAAGAAATTAGAAAAGGTTGCGCTAGAAGATGAGTATTTCAAAGAGCGAAACTTATACCCAAATGTTGATTTCTATTCAGGAATAATTTACAAAGCACTGGGGATTCCAACTGAAATGTTTACGGTAATGTTTGCACTGGGTCGCCTTCCTGGATGGATTGCTCAGTGGAAAGAAATGACCGAAAATAAAGAGCCAATTGGTCGACCAAGACAAGTATATGTTGGGCATACGTCCCGAGAATATATCGAAATTTCTAAAAGATAATAGCCTGTCCTTACGACTTTGTGTTTTCGTTGGCCTTACTTTTATATTCTTTCAGACTGCCTGAAAATGTTTCGTACGATCTAAACGTACATGGAATATCACCATTGTAAATATTGTATTTTTTTCCTGGACGAAGACCAATTGATTTAGGGCCATCTTCATTGGAGGTAATAATCCATGTAGTAGAGGGATTCATTGTATTTTTTAGCCAGTCGCCAATTCCTGAATATAAATCCAATACATCTGCTTCTAGGCGTTGTCCGTATGGCGGATTTGTTAAAATAAAAATTTCTTCCTCTTGTTTTTGAATCTCGCTGTAATCTAAGGCTGAAATAGCAATTAATTTTCCGAAACTCATGGCGCGAAGATTAGCCCTAGTTTTCAGGACCATTTCATCGGCAATGTCGGAACCAAAAATCCGGCAAGGAAGAACCCGCGCATTTTTAGGAGCATCATCATAAATTTTATCCCATAATTTCTGATCAAAGTTTTTGAGGTTCTTAAAGGCATAGTGTTGTCTTTCAATGGAGGAAGGCACTCCGGCTGCAAGAAGCGCTGCTTCAATTAAAATAGTTCCTGAACCACAAAAAGGGTCTAAAAAAGTTGTTTTTTTATCCCAACCAGATAGCCTTATCAAGCAGGCTGCTACCACTTCATTTAAGGGCGCTGATCCTGTTTCTGTGCGATAACCTCTGTGAAAGAGTGGCGCTCCACTTGTATTAATGGAAAGGGTTAACATGTTTTCACGAATATACAAGTCAATTAATATGTTCGGGGTCTTTAATTCAATAGATGGTCGATCCATGCTTTTATCACGGAAACAATCTATTATCGCATCTTTTACCAATAAAAAAGGATAATGCGTATTTTTAAATAAACTTGAATTAATAGCGCCTTTTATGGCAAAGGTTTGATTGCTTCTAAAAAAGCTAGTCCAATCAATCTGAGCCGCTTTTTTGTAAACATCTTGTTCGTCGTGAATTCTAAATTGCGCGATTTCAACTAATATGGAAATGGCGCAACGCGTGTGTAAGTTCAAATAATACACATCTTCCCATGTGCCCTTAATCTGAACGGCACGATTTAATTTAGTGATGTCTTTGTACCCTAATTCAGTTAATTCTTCAGCCAAGGTATCTTCAAAGCCAAAGAAGCATTTTAGAGTAATAGAAATAGAATCTTTTGTTAAATTATTGAGAGTTATCATTTTTATAAATTAAGCGCCTAAATTTGTACAAAAGAACAAAATTGAAAGCGTTTTTAGGGTTATTACTGATACTATTTTTTTTAAACGGTCATTTCTGTTTCGCTCAACGCGGTGTAGGCTTGGTTTTAAGTGGAGGTGGCGCCTCAGGTTTAACGCATATTGGTGTTCTAAAAGCGCTCGAAGAACGTGGTATTCCAATTGATTATATTTCGGGTACTTCAGCGGGTGCTTTGGTTGGTGGATTATATGCTGCTGGCTATTCACCAAAAGAAATCGAGGAGTTTGTGTTAAGTGAACAATTTCAATTAATGAGTACTGGAAAGGTAAATTCAGAGAAGCGATTTTTATTCAATGAAGAGGATTTGAATGCCGGACTTTTTAATTTTAACGTTTCAAAAGATTCCATATTACGGAAGTCTATTCCACTAAATTTTGTGAATCCAGCTTTATTAGATTTTGAAATGGCTCGAACTTTCGGCGTCATCAGCGCTTGTAATGGGTCAGATTTTGATTCCTTATTTGTTCCTTTTCGTTGTGTAGCATCGGATATTGTAAATAAAAAAAGTACTGTTTTTAAAGACGGTAATTTAAACGAAGCCATTCGCGCATCCATGACTTTCCCATTTTATCTTAATCCGATTAAGGTCAATGGCATTATTTATTTTGATGGAGGTTTATATAACAACTTTCCTGTTAATGTCATGTATTCTGAGTTTAACCCTGATTATATCATAGGGAGCAATTGTGCTGTAAGTGCCTCCAAGCCAAATGAAAAAGACTTTATTGGTTTAATTCAGCACATGATGGAAACCCCAACAGAATATAAATTACCTTGCGAGCAAGGCCTCATAATTCGAACCAATACTGCGGTTGGTACTTTTCAGTTTGATGAGGTGAAACAGGCAATAGAGGAT
This sequence comes from Flavobacteriales bacterium, assembly GCA_947462255.1. Classification (GTDB taxonomy): domain Bacteria; phylum Bacteroidota; class Bacteroidia; order Flavobacteriales_D; family Crocinitomicaceae; genus UBA952. Next base: position 30,692 of record CANHOA010000017.1, read on the forward strand.
GGTTATCTCGCTACAATTCTTGTAATTGATTCCATAGAGATGCAGATAAAAAGAAGGGTTAGCGCCGAGGAATTAAGGCATAAAAGAGACCTTTTTAAACAGAAAACCCGCTCCATAGTGGTGAGCTCCATTACTATTGATAGTAATGAGAAGAGAAACCTTAGCTTTGCTGCTAAATCACTCTATTCTAAAAATAATAAGCTGGGGGGATTGCCTGCCGATTTACTTCAGAAAAGGTATTTTCGTTTGTCCTCAAGTCCTCAAATAGAATTTATGTATCCTACATTTGGTTTAAAGAAAGATTCAAGCTTTAACCTGAATTTGTTTGTTCGTAAATCGAATGATTTTAAGGTTGATATTGGCGGACACCTTTGCTCTCGATCTGTCAATACGGGCTATATTGGTCTAACATACCGTCGATTGGGCAAAGCCGCCAGTTCATTACATGCCGAAACGTATTTTGGCAAGTTCTACGGCTCTGCAAAAATGGAAGCGAAAATCGATTTTCCGTCTGTTTTCCCGATCTCTATTGCCACGTATTTTGTTTTAAATAGGTGGGATTATTTTCGAAGTTTTGCCACATTTTTCGAAGATGTACAACCCTCTTTCTTAGTTCAGAATGAGCTGTATTTTGGAGCTAAATTAAAACATCCCATCTCTAATAATTCCAAAGGAACCTTTGAATTTAGGCGATTTAGATTAATTGATGAATATTATCAAACTACTCAGTTTAATAATAAAGACACGACAGATGAAACGATTTTATTGGGCAATAATATTAGCTACGAACTTCTCAATAATACCCTGAATAGAAAACAATTTGCATCCGCCGGAACGTTAATCAATGTCAAAATTCGCTATGTAAGCTCTCAAGAGCGCACTACGCCAGGTTCTACTGCCGTTTTTGATTCAATTGTAAGAAAACCCCATAATTGGATAAACCTAAGCGCAGAATTTCAACATTATTTTTTCCCAAAGTCGCCGATTCATTTTGGACTTCATTTTAAAGGAATGTTAAATAGTCAGTCCCTTTTTGCGAATTACACAGCAAGTTTACTTTCCTTGCCTTCGTTTTCTGTTCTGCCAGATATGGACACCTATTTTCTTCCTGAATATCGTTCTCCGCAGCACTTTGGCTTAGGCTTAAATTTAGTGGGTAAGCTAAGTAAGCATATGGAGATGAGGATTGATGCGTATTATTATCAGCCACTTTTAATTTTACAGAAAAATAACGATGGTACAATTGAATATTCGCAGCCTTTTGAAGGCAGTTCTTATATCGCTTCGTCTTCTTTGATCTATCATTCCCTTCTCGGTCCGCTCAGAGCAACTGTTAATTATTTCCCTCAGCAAATAAATCCCTTCGCATTCCAAGTTAGTTTTGGATATGTTTTATTTAATGAGAGGGCTGTACGCTAATCTGATTATTTATATTTGCACAAATATTTTATATGGAAAAAATTATCTGTGGTATTCAACAAATGGGAATTGGGGTACCGGATGTTAAAGAAATATGGGCATGGTATCGATTGCAATTTGGCATGGACATCAAAATATTTGAAGAGGCAGCTGAAGCGCCATTAATGGTTAAATACACTGGTGATAAAGTGCAATCTAGAACTGCTACACTTGCGCTAAGCATGGATGGCGGTGGCGGATTTGAAATCTGGCAATATACATCAAGGGTAACAACTAAAGCATCTTTTGATATACGCATGGGCGATTTTGGTCTTTTTGCCTGCAAAATTAAATCGCGAGATGTGGCAAAATCTTTCGCCTATATGACCAATAACAAGGTGAATATTTTGAGCGCACCTCAGAAAGATAGTTCTGGAAGTTGGTCTTTCTTTTTAAAAGATCCAAATGGCAATCTATTTCAAGTGGTTGAAAGCGCTGAGTGGTTTAGTAATACAAAACACCCATCCTATTGTGGTGGAGTTGCTGGTGCAATCATTGGTGTTTCTAATATGGATAGTTCCTTGGCATTTTACCAAGGTATATTAGATTATGATGGAGTTGAGTTGGATCAGACGGATACTTTTGATGATTTTTCAATGCTAGATGGAGGAAATAGAGCAATGCGCCGTGTAAGGCTTTTTCATAATCAAGCTCGACGGGGGCCTTTCTCTCGCTTGTTGGGGCCTTCGCAAATTGAACTTGTTCAATTGTCAGACATAAGCGGAGCAAAACGGATTTTTCAGGATAGAATGTGGGGAGATTGGGGCTTTATTCACTTGTGTTTTGATGTGCAAGGTATGGATTCACTCAAAGAAGAATGCAGTGCTATGGGCTACTCTTTTACTGTTGATAGTGCAGAAACATTTGATATGGGAGAAGCAGGCGGACGATTTTCGTATGTTGAAGATCCTGATGGGGCGCTTATTGAATTTGTAGAAACGCACAAGGTCCCCGTTCTTAAGAAACTTGGGTGGTATATTCATTTGAAAAATAAACCGAAAGGGAAGTCATTGCCGCGTTGGATACTCTTGGCTATGGGAATGAATCGCGTTAAATAATGCTTATTTAATCCTTGAATTTACTGCTTCGTAAACAACATGCTGTATTTTAGTACGAATACCCATGTCCCTTAATTTCCAATTTTCTTGATCTGGATTCACTCTATTCGATAAGAATACCACAATGACATCGTCTTTTGGATCTGCCCAAGCCAAGGTTCCGGTAAATCCAGAATGTCCAAAACTTACGGAGGATGCTAATTCATCACAGGTGCCACCGCCGCTAGCATTTGGCCTATCGAAACCTGCTCCCCTTTTATTGCCCGGAAATTGAACTCGTGTAAAATCGTTTATTGTTTTTTCACTGAAAAATTTCAGGCCAGCATATTCTCCATTATTTAAAAACAATTGCATAATACTAGCTAAATCAGTTGCATTAGAAAAAATTCCGGCATGTCCTGCTACTCCGCCAAGCATTGCTGCCCCCGGATCGTGTACATATCCATGAATCAATTGTTTTCTAAACGTCTTATCATTTTCTGTAGGTGCGATTTGTGCCTTTGAGAAAAAATTTAAGGGCAGGTAGCGCGCATACCTTAGCCCCATTGGCATGTAAATGGTAGAAAGTAAATAATCGTTTTGTTTCTGTTGCACAATCTTTTCATTTATTTTTTGAATAAAATAAAAGCATAAATCCGAATACACATATTTCTTTATCCCTAAGGGTGTATTTATAATCTGCTTATACATGGTATCAACATAATCGTTTCTCATATAAATACCGTCAGCAACCTTTAATTCGTAGCCTGCTTTTTTATCAGTAGCGTAAATAGATGGAAGTAGGGTTCCATTGCTCATTGATTTGCTGTAAAATTTAATAAACGGTGTCAAACCCGCTTGATGCGCTAACATTTCTCGGATATTGATTTGTGAATATGGTCCATTGCCCGTTACCTCTGGGATGTAATCTCCCAATTTTTTGTCGATGTTGAGTAAGCCTGCATCGCATAAATGCATCGTGAGTAAAGTAGAAGCTGCAATTTTCGTAATCGATGCAATGTCATATAAATCGGTGTCTTTTACCTTATTTCCATCTTTTGTTTGCTCCCCAAAACTTTTTCTGTAAATGATGTTCCCTTTAACCGAAACCACCACTTGACAACCCGGATAGGCCCCATTGGCTATTCCATTTAAAGCAATTTTATCAATTTCTTTTAAGCGCTCAGCGTCAATTCCTAGTTCTTCGGGTAATCCAAATTTTAAGCGTCCATTTGCTTTTGTGCTTATTCCATCACCTATTTTAAAATTTCCCATTGCTTTTGTCAACTTTCCTTCCGCTGCAGTTGCACCAAAAAGAAGCTGTGCCACTCTATCTTGCGCTAAATATTGATTCTCCTTTGCCCAAATAATAACGTCAACTTTTGTCGGGTCTAACTTTTCAAATATAGCCTCATTGCCAAACAGTATTACTATTTTAATTTGATTTGCCGGTAGCCTATTGATCACCTTAAGATGTTCTGCATTTATGGTGTTCTCTTGACCTTTTAATCCCTCAGCATGCAATGAAATTATACATAGGTCATTTAATTTTATACTGTTTATCGTGCTATCTGCCAATTCATTAGAGGAAAGGACTTGATGGCTTTCGAAGTCGGCAAACAAACCCATTGTTTGATGAAAATCTTGTGATGAGCCTCCTATACTGATTGCGGCAATTTTCCGGTTCAATCCTCCTAAGGGTAAGATTAAGTCCTTGTTTTTCAAGATAACGATTGATTTTTCAATCGCGATTGCTTGTTCGGCTTCGCTCTTATTATTTAAATACGATAGTTCTTCACTATACCAATTTTTTGGACCGTCTTTTAGAAATGGTTTTGTTTTTTCGGATACCTTGTTGATGCAAAATGAAAAAATAAATAAAGCTAGAAAAAAGAGTAAAGAGGCAGGAATTATCTTTTTCATTATTAAAATAAGTTTAAAACAAATTTAATCCATTCTTCGCGTCTAGTATATTATTTATCAATAATTAAAAAAAAAGATCACAATAAGTGTCTCATGTACACTTTCTCAATTTACAAATAATATTTAAATATTGCTAATTTATTTCTTAACACCCTATTTATTAATTGTTCGTAAAAACTTGGAAAAAAGGCATGCATTTCAGTAACTTGAGCTTAATTTTGTTTTTTAATCAGACGTATAACCTAGAAAATACAATGGCAAAAATCGGAAATTTTATAGGCGCAGGTGATTTATCTCGCTCTATTGGGCTAAAGAATTTAGCAAATGAATTTTGGAACCTCTCTCCAGCTGAATTAATTGAAGATTGTATTTTACAGGGTGATGGAATGCTTACTGATACAGGCGCATTGGCGATTGAAACTGGTGAATTTACTGGTCGTTCCCCCAAAGATAGGTTTATCGTTAGAGATGAAATTACCGATACTGCCGTTTGGTGGGGTGATGTAAATATTGCCTATTCTCCTGATAAGTTTGATGCACTGCATCAAAAAATGGTAAGTCATTTAGAAAAACAAGATATTTACGTTCGAGATGTTTATGCATGTGCTGATAGTGATTACCGCATGAACATTAGGGTGGTGACAGAAACGCCATGGTCCAATTTATTTGCATACAACATGTTTTTGAGGCCATCAAACGATGAATTATCACAGCTTATTCCAGATTGGCACATCCTATGTGTTCCAAGTTTTATGGCTATTCCTGAAGAAGACGGAACGCGGCAATCTAATTTTGCAATATTAAATTTTACAAAAAAAATAATTCTTATCGGTGGTACCGGATATACAGGAGAAATAAAGAAAGGAATATTTTCTGCTCTAAATTTCATTCTTCCTTATGAAAAGAAGGTTCTCTCAATGCACTGTTCTGCCAATATTGGTGAAGATGGCGATACGGCAATATTTTTTGGTCTATCTGGAACTGGAAAAACAACCCTATCTTCCGATCCCAACAGACGTTTAATTGGTGATGATGAACATGGTTGGTCTGATCATGCTGTTTTTAACTTTGAAGGTGGTTGTTATGCAAAAACCATCGATTTATCTCAAGAAAAAGAACCGCAAATTTATGATGCAATTCGATTTGGCGCCTTGCTTGAAAACATTGGCTTTGTCGATGGAACCTCTGAGCCTGATTATGCTGATGGCTCGATTACAGAAAATACCCGCGTATCTTATCCAATCCATCATATTGAAAATATTGTTGTCCCATCTATTGGAAAAGAACCTAAGAATATCTTTTTTCTAACGGCAGATGCTTTTGGCGTATTGCCTCCAATATCCAAGCTTACTCATGAGCAAGCCATGTATCACTTTATGTCTGGATATACGGCAAAAGTCGCCGGTACTGAAGTTGGTGTTACAGAGCCAACCACTACCTTTTCTGCTGGTTTTGGTGCTGCTTTTTTACCGCTGCACCCAGCAAAATATGCTAAATTACTTGGCGATAAATTAGAAACATCAAAATGTAAGGTTTGGTTAATTAATACCGGTTGGACTGGTGGAGCTTATGGAACAGGTTCAAGAATCAAATTAGCCTATACACGTGCACTCATAACAGCGGCATTAACTGGGAAATTTGACCATGTCGTTTTTGAAACGTTGCCAGTTTTTGACTTGGAATTTCCTAGTACTTGTGAAGGGGTTCCTTCCGAATTGTTGAATCCAAGAAATACCTGGTCGTCCCCATCGCTTTACGATGAAACAGCCAATAATCTCGCTACAAAGTTTGTTAAGAACTTTGAGAAATTTGCCGCGGAAACGGACTCTAAAATTCTTAATGCTGCTCCGAAAGTATTGGCATAATTTCTCATAATTGCTTGCTTTTTTTATTTCATATCCCACGAGTAAGGGTTTAAATTCTTTTATTTGCATATGAATTATTTGGATTTTTTAGAGTCGGAAGCAATTTTTTCTCTTCGAGAAGTAGCCGCTCAATTCAAAAGACCAGTATTATTATTCAGTGGTGGGAAAGATAGTATCTGCATGGTTCATCTTTGCAAAAAAGCATTTTATCCCGCTAAATTTCCCTTTCCTCTTATGCACATCGATACAGGCCATAATTTTCCTGAAACGCTCGAATTTCGCGATGATTTGGTAAAGGAATTGAAAGAATCCTTAATCGTTCGCTTGGTGGAGGACACCATGATCCAAAAAGGAATTAAGGATGTGGAAGGAAAATTCCCTTCTCGAAATGCTCTTCAATCCCTTACTTTATTGGATGCTATTAAAGAATTCAAATTTGATGCGTGTATTGGCGGTGCTAGAAGAGACGAGGAAAAATCACGCGCCAAAGAAAGGATGTTTTCCTTACGTGATAAAATAGGAAAATGGGACCCTGCTAATCAGCGCCCTGAAGTGTGGAATATCGTGAATGCCCATTTGAATGAGGATGAGAATATGCGTGTTTTTCCGCTTTCTAATTGGACAGAATTGGATGTGTGGGCCTATATTCAACGTGAAAAAATTGCTTTGCCTTCTTTGTATTTTTCGCACGAACGAGCGTGTATTGAAACATCTGATGGGCACCTTATGAATGTAAATGAATTTGTTTCTTTAAGCCCTGCCGATAAGATCCTTACTGAAAAGGTTCGTTATCGTACAATTGGTGATATGACTTGCACCGCTGCTGTGAGAAGTACTGCAACTTCGGTAGAGGAAATCATTGACGAGTTAAAAAGAACAAAAATTTCTGAACGTGGGGCAACTCGAATTGACGACCGGATTAGTGATGCAGGAATGGAAGATAGAAAAAGAGAAGGGTACTTTTAAGCACTTTAATTAAATTATGAAACTAATTCGATTATTTACTGCTGGAAATGTTGATGATGGTAAAAGTACCTTAATCGGCCGCTTGCTCCTTGACTCCGGTGCAGTATCTACTGATATTATTCAAGGCTTGACAAAGGTCAATGAACTTGGTATGGAGAATCCGGAAATTGATTTGGCTTTTCTAACAGATGGACTCAGAGCAGAACGAGAGTTGGGAATTACCATAGATGTGGCGTATAAGTTCTTTTCGACTCAAAAGAATAAATACATCATTGCTGATACACCTGGGCACTTTGAATACACTAGAAATATGTTTACCGGTGCATCTCGTTGTGATGTGGCCATTATTCTAGTAGATGTTACCATTGGCATTACAGAACAAACGAAACGACATTCCTTGATAGTATCCTTGCTGGGAATAAAACATGTCATTTTTGCCATTAATAAAATGGATCTGAAGCAGTATGACAAATTTGTTTTTGAGGCCATTAAAACAGACTTAGTTGAGCTCTGCAAGCCATTAGAGATTGACGCACCAACTGTTCTGCCCATGAGTGCATTGAAAGGCGATAATGTTGTGGAAAAGTCCCCTTTTCTATCTTGGTTTAATGGTCCTACCTTGTTTGATTATTTGGAAAATAGCATTCATCATAATGAGCATGAAAATAAATTGCTGCGCTTTCAAGTGCAGTACCTGATTCATGCTGATGATACTATTGGCTATGCTGGACGAATTGAACATGGCGTTTTTCATGTTGGACAAGAAGTATTAGTAGGATCAACGGGTGAACTAAAATGCATTCAGAACATTGTTCACAATACTCAATCCGTGTCTTTCGCAGCGGAAGGAATGTGCGTTTCTTTTTATTTTGACAATCAAACCGAACTAAAAAGAGGAGATATATTGTCAGCTGTTGCTTTTGCACCTACTGTTGGAAATCGATTCACAACTACTATTTGCTGGATGTCTGATAGATATAGTGATTTGAAAACAGAGTATTTACTCCAGTTGGGTGCAATATCTGTTGGCGCAAAAATGATTGCAGTTCAACAAAAACTTCTTGAAAATAATAATAGTTCGGAAAATTTATCCCTCAATGATATTGCAAGGGTAGTAATCGAAACGGAAACAAAAATCGTATTTGACCGCTATGAAGATGCAAAAGCAAGCGGAAGTTTTATCTTAATTGACCCTTCAGATTACGCTACGCTTGCAGCAGGAATTATTTGTTAGGTCAAAAAAAAACCCCGGTAAACCGAGGTTGATACTTATCTTTTGTGCAGACCTTCGTCTGAAACTGTTAATTTCTTTCTTCCTTTTCTCCTTCGAGAAGTGATTACTCGACGGCCATTTTTGGTAGCCATTCTACTTCGGAAACCATGCTTGTTTCTTCTTTTTCTTACGGAGGGTTGGAATGTTCTTTTCATTTATAGTAACCTTAAAAACTTTCAAATTTAGGAATGCAAAGATAGGTATTTTTTGAACAAATCAAATTCTTTTATTAAAAAAATCAAAAATTTCAAATTAAACGATAAAGCAAGTTAATTTTGTACCAAATATTTAAAATGCCGGAAGGAAAAAAAGACGAGGTAAAAAGGCCTAAATTAAACAAGGATAGCATTCGAAAAGCCAAGGGAATTTTTCAATACTTGAGGCCATATGCATTGTTGTATTTTGTTGGTTGGTTATTTTTAGTTTTATCAACTACGGCAGGATTAATATTTCCCTATTTGATGGGAAAACTCTTGGGCTCAACGGTTAGTCCTTCTGATGTCGCTGCCCCAACAGGCTTCTTAACACTAACTTCTGTCACTAGTGTTGCCATTGCTTTATTCATTTTGTTTGGTGTTCAAGCCTTATTTTCATTCTTTAGGGTAGTTATTTTCAATAATGTGACCGAAAATTCCTTACGCGATCTTAGAAATGATGCCTTTTCTAAGATGGTTTTTATGCCAATGGACTTTTTTAACACGAATAAAGTGGGGGAGCTTACTAGTAGGGTTTCTTCTGATATTACTCAAATTCAAGAAACATTGCGAACAACCATCGCTGAGTTTTTTAGGCAAATTGTAATTATTGTGGGTGGAATTTCTTTCTTGTTTTTTATTTCCTGGAAATTGGCCTTGATAATGTTAGCAACAGTTCCTGTGATGGCGCTTATTGCTGTGTTTTTTGGACGTTATATCCGTCGATTAAGCAAAGAAGCTCAAAATTTCTCTGCTAATTCTAATGCGATTGTGGAAGAAGCATTAACTGGAATCGCCAACGTGAAGGCCTTCACGAATGAATACTTTAATATTAATCGCTTTCGTAAAAATACGCAGGAAATGCGCGATTTAAACGTTCGTAGTGGTGTTTGGCGAGGCTTGTTTGTATCTTTTATTATCTTTTGTCTCTTTGGTGCAATTGTATTTATCGTTTGGCAAGGGCTTCTCATGACCCAAGGTGCTCATCCTGAATTATCCAAAGAAGGTTTTTATCAGTTTGTCTTATTTACAATAATGATGGGTGCTTCGGTTGGTTCTTTACCCGATTTGTATGCGAATATTCAAAAAGCGATTGGTGCAACCGAAAACTTAATGGATATTGTGAACGGTCAATCTGAATTAGACTTGCATCCAGGGACGAAAAAAAATAAAATCACAGGTGAAATCGAATTTAAAGATGTTAAATTTTCCTACCCACAACGAAATGATATGGAGGTCTTGAAGTCGGTTTCGTTCAATATTCAACCCAATCAAACCTTTGCTATTGTTGGCGCAAGTGGTTCAGGAAAAACAACCATTACTAATTTACTTCTCGGATTTTATAAGTCTGATGATGGTCAAGTTCTCGTTGATGGCGTCTCTGTTAATGAGTACGATTTAAATCACCTTCGCGAAAATATGGCGATTGTGCCGCAGGAAGTAATGTTGTTTTCAGGAACAATTCAAGAAAACATTCGCTTTGGCCAAACCGATGCAACTGATGAACAAGTGGTTGTTGCTGCCCAGCAAGCGAATGCTTGGGAGTTTATTGAGTCCTTCCCAGATGGAATGCAAACAGAAGTAGGGGATAGGGGAATTCAATTGTCAGGTGGGCAAAAGCAACGTGTAGCTATCGCCCGAGCTTTGCTGAAAAACCCTAGTATTTTAATTTTAGACGAAGCTACTTCAGCATTGGATTCCGAATCTGAAAAATTAGTGCAAGATGCGCTTCAAAATTTAATGAAAAATAGAACATCCCTCGTAATTGCTCATCGTTTAGCCACAATTCGTAAAGCAGATAAAATTTTAGTCATGCAAAATGGCGCAATTGTGGAAACAGGTACGCATCAAGAATTAATGCAACTCAAGGGAAATTACGCTAATTTAGTGAGCTTGCAATTATTGGATAACTAAGGTGAACGCAACTACAAAACTGCTTTATGCTCGTTGAATCCATTTCTCGTACTGAATCTGCTTGTTTTTCTAAGCAACAAATTCAACTTGCCGAAAATCAAGATCAATTAGTCAATTTTATTAATCGACCTTTTGATTTAAGAAATGTTCCTGCGCAAATGAAAGATAAAAAGGCTGCCTTTACTAATGAGCAACGTGAAATATTGGTGCGTGGATTAGAAGTGCAATATCATGGAATAAAAGTAAATGATAAGGTAAGCAAGGCCTTGAAGTCTCTTTTAAATGAAAACACCTTCACCGTTTGTACTGGACACCAACTTAGTCTTTTAACAGGCCCAATTTATTTCATATACAAAATTCTTCATGTGATTAAACTATGTGAAGAATTAAAAGTGTCGTTCCCGAATGCTGATTTTGTGCCTGTTTTTTGGATGGCCTCAGAAGATCATGATTTTGATGAGGTAAAAGAAACGGCTCTTTTCAATCAAGTTCTGAGGTGGGATTCTACTCATAAAGGCGCTGTTGGTCGCTTTTCTACAAGTGGTTTGCAAGATGTCAAAAACAACTTAAAATCGATTTTTGGAAATAGTCGCTCGAATGAGGTTCTTGACTTATTAGATGCTTATACCGGTCCACGCTACGGTCAAGCATTTTTTCGCTTTATACATACTTTATTTGCAGATTTTGGCTTGGTGGTGGTGGATGGAGACAATGTTGTTTTTAAAGCTGCTTTCGCACCAATACTTGAAAAAGAATTGGTAGAACAGTTCTCTTTTCAGGCGGTTCAGCAAGCTTCTGATGCTCTAAATGAACTGGGACTGAAAACGCAAGTGAATCCTCGGGAGATTAATTTATTCTACCTGAGTCCGAATAGTCGTGAACGAATTCAAAAGAAAGGAGAAGACTACCTGATTGGCGAACAGACCTATACTTTTGCTCAATTAAAAAATAAATTAACGGAAAACCCAGCGGATTTTTCCCCAAATGTGATTTTACGTCCTGTTTATCAAGAGTTTATTTTACCAAACATCTGTTATGTCGGTGGGCTAGGCGAGTTGAATTATTGGCTTCAATTAAAAGGTGTTTTTGAAAAAGCAAATGTCGTTTATCCGCTCATTCAGGCGCGTTCTAGCCTAATTTATATTGACCATGCCTTGGCAAATAAAATAGTTTCCCTGGGATTAACCTGGAGGGATTTTTTTGCTGATACTCATAAAATCAGTAAAGAATTTATCAAGCGACAAGATTCCTCTGCGCTAGATTTTTCTGCAATAGATGGATTATTTGATTCGATAAAAGAACAAGTGTCTACTTTAATTTCCGACCATGAGGCCTCTTTGTCAAGCACCGTGGGAGCCGATTTATCTAAAATGCAAAACGTTCTTCAATCCATCAAAGATAAATCATGGCGAGCTGAGAAGCTAAAGCATGAAAAGTCAATAAAGGTGATTGATCAGGTAAAAGAAAAGCTCTTTCCGAATGGCAATATGCAAGAACGATCGATGAATTTTTTTCAAATTTGTCCTGAAGGTAATGTGAGTGAAAAATTGCATGATATTTATAAGGCCATCAACCCAACTAATTCTGATATTAATATTGTAATTGAAACAAAATGACGAAACAAAATAACATACGTGAAGTATTGGCAAAGCATCCCGTAATACCTGTGGTAACCTTTTCGAATTTAGAGGAGATAGATGCAAAAATTGAGGTGTTATTGCGAAACAATGTTAAGTGTATCGAAATTACTCTGCGAACTCCTGTAGCCTATGATGCGATTCAAAAAGTGAAAGAGAATTACGGATCTGAAATAACGGTCGGTATGGGAACAGTGGTGATGGAAGCTCAAATTCGCAAAGCAATTGAATTACAAGTTGATTTCATGGTAAGTCCTGGTTTGCATAGTGGCTTGGCTCAACAATTAATGGAGAGTAAAATTGCTTTTATTCCCGGTGTGGCCACGCCCAGCGATATTATTACTGGCTTGCAATATGAATGGGATACCTTCAAGTTTTTTCCTGCATTTTTGTTTGGTGGAGTAGAGGCGCTGAAAACATACGGACAGGTTTTTCCGAACCTGAAGTTTTGCCCAACTGGTGGACTTACCGAAGCAACTTATCGCGATTATTTAGCCTTGGAAAATGTTATTTCTGTGGGCGGCTCGTGGTTGAAGTGAGGCTAAGATCCTTTCAATCAAAAATTACCCCTGCTTTTTTAACGCTCTTCTTGATTATGGGAAACTGTAGCCCAAATACCACATTGTATTGTGTCCACCAAAAATGTTGAGCGGCTCGATCAGCTTCGTTTATCGTTGTTCGAATATCAGGTAAATGAATAAACCCACCTTTAAGTTCACTTTGAATAATAAAATACTTAAAAAACGCAAATTTTACAGCTGCTACGGCCCCAAATCCATAACCAGCAAGATGAAACTCATCGTATCTTGGGTTATTTAATAAGGTGGTGTTTGTTCGTGGTAAAACTATTCCTGTACCCAAACCTTCATTTACGCTTAGCTGGAAATAATTTCTGTCGAATAAAATATCGGATCGTCTAATTTCTGTATTGAGGTAATTTAAGCCGTCTGTATGTTCGAAAAGTAAAAAGTTGGGCGCAATAACAAACGATTGTTGATCGTAGACTCCATCGTATACTGTTCCACTGTTTGAGATGTAACCGTCAATAGTGGAAACTTGATTCGTTTTCATCACGTATTTCATGTGGTCTACTCCTAACGAAATTTGGTAATGCGCGTTGATGAAATATCCTACGCGGAAGTTGTATTGAGGAATCGTAAATTTCGTTAAATTAAAATAAACATTGGGTTCAAAAGGCGATTGGCGGTCATTCGCAATCACATTACTTAAGGTGAAATTGTAGTCCGCTCCAGAAAAGGTAATGTCGCTTTTTGAGTAAGCGCCTCTGTTCCATCCCCAGTAAAAGTAGAAGGTTCCTTTTTCTCCCTGCGTTTCTTTTTTCGGGGAATCTATTGTCTGAGAAAATAAAAATGATTGACCCAAGAGTAAAAATAAAGGCAGGATATAGATAGCTTTCACGCGGTAAAATTAATAAAATTATAGGTGCTTTTATTCTTTTATATTCTAGTAATTTTATAGTACATTTACACTATGAAAATGACCATCCTTTTTTTTAGCGCTGCTTTTTTGATTTTATTGCTATTTTCGTCCTGTTCTTCGAGTAAATCATGTACTTGTGCTCAGGTTTTAGCTCAACATAAATAAACTAATTTATTAATTACTATGGGAACATTATACATTGTCTTGGGCATTATTATCGTGATTGTTTTTACTTCCTTCTTAACCGTTTCGCAAGGTAGTATTGCTGTAATTACACTTTTCGGAAAATATCAGCGCATTTTACTACCAGGACTTCGAATGAAAATACCGTTTTTTGAAAAAGTTTATCGACAGATTTCCGTTCAAAATCAGAGTATAGAAATGGAATTTCAAGCCATTACCATTGATCAAGCAAATGTTTACTTCAAAAGTATGTTGCTTTACAGTGTAATGGACGAGCAAGAGGAAACCATCAAAAAAGTTGCGTTTAAATTTATTGGTAATAGGGATTTTATGCAGGCGCTTATTCGGACCATCGAAGGATCGATACGATCGTATGTGGCAAGTCAAAAACAAGCCGAAATTCTTGGTTTACGTCACGAGTTAGTGGATAGTGTGAAAAATCAAATCGATAATACTTTAGAAATGTGGGGGTACCATTTAATTGACCTTCAAATCAATGACATTACGTTTGATCCAGCGATTATTGAAAGCATGAGCCGTGTGGTTGCTTCAAACAACCTAAAAGCGGCAGCAGAAAATGAAGGTCAAGCGCTTTTAATTACTAAAACGAAAGCTGCTGAAGCAGATGGAAATGCAATTAAAATTGCAGCACTCGCCGAAAAAGAAGCGGCTATGTTGCGTGGACAAGGGGTTGCTTTATTCCGTCAAGAGGTCGCAAAAGGAATGTCAGAGGCAGCGGAGCAAATGCAACAAGCAAATTTAGATACCAATGTGATTCTTTTTTCTATGTGGACAGAGGCAATTAAAAACTTTGCTGAATATGGAAAAGGAAATACCATTTTCTTAGATGGTAGTGCCGAAGGAATGCATAAAACCATGCAGCAAATCCAAGCAATGCTTAGTAAAGATAAAAAGTAAAAAACAAGTTCGTCCCTTAATGTTCCTGCGCTTATTTCTTTTTCTCGTTTTATTGGCTAACTTAAGTGTAGCCTTTAACCAAACTCCTTTGGAAATTAAAGAGGCACAGTTAAGGGAGATTCAAACCAAAGAACGTGCGATTTCTGATGAAATCGAAGCCTTAAAACTCCAAGATTGTGTATTAAAATTAAATCAAATTGGTATTCCACTTAGTAAGTCGCCATTGGATATTGCCGAGCATTCAGCTATGATTATTGGATTTAACTGTGATTTGAAATTGGCGGCTTGGTCATTTCATGTCTTAAGCCCTGATGTTTTAGTTGGTGGTGTTTCGAGGACAAATGATTTTAGAAAAGATAGTTTGATCGAATGTGGCGATGGCATTGAGCAGGATTATTTCCGTAAGGTTCCCAAGGAAGATGGAACGGTATCTTTTGAAAACTTTGGCTTTGATCGTGGACATTTAGCACCTTCTGCCGATTTTAGATGGTCGAAAAAAGCATTGAGTGAATCCTATTTTTATAGCAACATGACCCCACAAGCTCCAGGGTTTAATCGAGAATCTTGGGCTGAGGTGGAAGATTTAATGCGAAGAATAATGGCGAATAATCCTAGACCATATTATATTGTTACTGGACCAATTTTAGATAAAAATCTTCCGAAAGTTGAAAAAGGAATCAATAAATTGCCCATCCCTGCATTTCATTATAAAATTATTATCGATTTAACACCGGACAAGCAAAAAGGAATGGCTTTTCTTATGCCAAATAAAAAATGCGATATGCCACCAAGCGCCTATGTTGTTTCTATTGATAGTATTGAAAAACTGACAGGCCTCGACTTCTTTTCTAAATTGGATCAAAGTATAGCAGCTAGCATTGAATCTAAATCAAATTTCTCGCTTTGGAACGCACAAACAAAAGAGGGCGATGTGGAACCGTTGTATGTTTTTGATTTACCGAAAGGGTATTTCAATACCGCTCAAGCCCTGTCAAAAGTGGGAAGCAAAGTGTCAATTATAGGTAAGGTAGTCAGTGCTAAATTCGCAGCCAAATCGCAAGCTACATTTCTTAACCTAGATCAGTCCTTTCCTCATCAACTCTTTACCGTTACGATTTGGAAAGATGCTAGACGAAATTTTAGCTATAAACCAGAAGATGATTTGAACGGAAAGTATATTGTCGTTACAGGTCTCGTTGAAATGGATAAAAATGGACTCCCGGTCATTAATGTGACCAACGAAAAACAAATTAAACTCTGGGAGGAAGAGGAGGAATAATACACTCCTTATGGGAATTCAATCCGCTTAATTTATTTTTATTTTATTGTTTTAAACAATTGTTTAAATTAAGTGTTTAACTTTGTGTCCCAAATAGATTAAATGTCATCTAGTTTATCCACTGAAGAGAAAATAAAAGCTGCTGCTAAGCAGGTTTTTATTTCGAAAGGTTTTTCGGGATGTACCTCGCGTGAGTTAGCAAAGGCATCCGGGATGAATGTGGCGCTTGTCAACTATTATTTCCGATCGAAAAATAAATTATTTCAGCTGATCTTTCAAACGGTCATGGAGGAGTTTTTTGAGTCGATGGTGAGTGTATTCTCTTCGGATTTATCCTTAAAAGAAAAGCTAAAATTTTTAATTGAGCGTGAATATGCCTTTCTAGCGAAACACCCTGAAATTCCACGCTTTATCATCAACGAATTATCTAGGAAGGATACCGATTTGATTGAGTTAACGCATGTTTTGCCTGTGATTTACAATACCGGCGTCATTGAACAGGCCATAGAAGCCCAGAAAAAAGGAGAAATGAGACGAGTGGATATGGTAGGCATCACCTTATTGGTTATTTCCAATTGTCAATATCCTTTTTTGGCCAAGCCGCTGATTAAAAACCTGCACAACTTAAGCGATGAGCAATACCAACAGCATCTTGAGTTGCATAAAGGAATGGTATCAGAAATGATCATCAGCTATTTATTTCCTCCAGTACCAAAACCGAATAAAAAATAAAATATGAAATATAAATTCCTTATTACCGCAGTATTTTTAAGTTCTTTTAGTTTCTTTTCTCAAGTTCTTGATTTAGCTACTTGTTTAAAAATGGCAGATACAGCGAATACCAACATTCGTAACGCTCGATTAGATATCGATATCAATGCGATTCAGAAAAAAGTATATTTAGCATCTCGGCTTCCAAAAGTTACGGCAACAGGCGATTACAGGTACAATGCGATTATCGCAGGGCAGGTTGTTCCTGGTCAATTTTTTGGTGGTGCTCCAGGTACGTACTCAACAGTACAGTTTGGAGTTCCATTCAATCTTTCAAATAGTATTCAGCTTACTCAAATTCTGTATAATCCTCAATTGAATTATGGATTTGCGGCATTGGATATTAATCAAAAAATTGTGGCGGCGCAGGAGCGTTTGATGCAGCAGGATATTAAACAGCAGGTGTCTAGCACGTATTTTAATCTTCAAGCGATTGTAAAACAGCTTGAATTCGTTGAGTCGAATATCGCTAACCTAACTAAATTAATTGCTAATCTTCAAAAATCGTACGAATTGGGATTGGTCATTGAAACGGAAGTAGACAAACTAAAAATTAGCCGTTTGACACTTCTTAACACTAAACTTTCAACGGAAGCAACGAGGACTCAATTAAGTTCTTTATTAAAGATACTTATCGGTATTAATTCGGATGGCGAATTAAGCTTAGTAAGCGATGAGATGATGGAAAACACCATTTTAGTGGATCAAAACAATATCAATCATCCGGAGCTTGAATTAATGGCAGCACAGAAAGAAATGAACGCGGAGGAAAGAAAGGGGACAAAGATGGCGTATTTGCCAAGCCTTTCATTTTATGCTTCGTACAATTACGCATACAACATTAAGCCAAAAGATGATTTTCGTACTGGGATTAATTCTGCTTTTCTAGGTTTGCATTTAGATTGGACCCTTTTTGATGGTTTCGAAAAATACAACAAGCAAAAAATGAATGCTTTAAACAAGGATAAACTTGAAAATCAGGAAGCGTTATTGACAAAGCAGTTAGCGCTTCTTAGTGAAACTGCAAAAAATCAAATTGATGTACAGGCGAGTTCACTGGAGACGGCCAAAGAGCAATTGGGCCTTGCTAATAAAGTGTATGCGCAAACACAAGCTCAATTTACTGCTGGAACAATTAGTAGCAACGAATTGATACAAGCTGATAATGCGCTGCAGCAAGCCCAAACAAATGTGGTGGCTACCTACATTCAGTTACGCCAAGCAGAATTAGCTTATTTGAGATCAATAGGCAGTATTAAATAAATAGAATTGATTAATTAAATTAAAGATTAAAATGAATAAAAGAGTCATCACAGTTGGTATCATTAGCATTGTTCTTATTTGCCTTTCAGTTTTTCAATTAATAAAAAATAAAAATAAGATTGCTAAAGAAATTTACATTCACGACACATCAACCCCAATTTTGGTAGAAGAAGGTCATGCTGAAGTTCATACTTTCGATAGTCAGTTTTCCTTTCTAGGGACTTTCGAGCCGAACCGAACCAACCTAATAGGTTCAGAAGGACAAGGGAAAATTATAAGCCTTAATGTGCAAGAAGGCCAGTTGATAAATCAGGGAGCAATCTTGTTGCAATTAGATAATGAAATGCTCCAATATCAACTTGAAAATTTGGATGTTTCTATCGAAAGTCAGTCCAATGATTTGGATCGTCTTACTGTTTTGGCAAAATCTGAAGCGGTACCGGCAGTGCAATTGGAAAAAGCTAAATTGGCATTAAAATCTTCTCAAATTCAACGTAAGCAAGTGTTAAAACAATTAAGTGGAAATGTATTAAAAGCCCCATTTTCAGGTGTTATCACCAAGAAACTAGTCGATTTAGGTTCGGTGGTTGGTATTGGAACTCCTGTTTTTGAAATCACCGATATTTCACAATTAAAATTAACGGTAAGTGTACCAGAAAGAGACATTCAAAACTTTGTGCTTAATCAGCAAGTATCCGTAAAAGTGGATGTTTTTTCAGGAAAAGAATTTTCAGGTAAGGTATCACTGATTGGTATTCAAGCTGATAAGATGCATAATTTTAAAGTGCAAGTGTTGGTTTCTAATACCAATAAAGAATTGCGATCAGGAATGTTCGCTACTACCAGTTTATTATCTTCGAATAGCGTAACGGCATTATCTGTTCCACGCAAGGCCTTGGTTGGTTCCACTAAAAATCCTGCGGTGTACCTTATTAAAAATGGAAAAGCAACCCTCACTTATTTTACTGCAGGAACCTCAGATGGTGATTATATCGAAGTCATCAATGGCCTAACGAAAGATGATCGAATCATTCTTAAAGGTCAGGTTAATTTAACGACTGGGTCTCCAGTTAAAACATTGAAATAACACCTAAAATGACATTAACAGAATTATCGATAAAAAGACCGTCTTTTATAATTGTACTCTTTACCATTCTAATTGGTGGTGGAATTTTGTGCTATAAGCAGTTAAGTTATGAATTACTGCCTGATTTTTCTCCGCCAGTATTAGTGATTACGACCACTTATCCTGGCGCATCTCCTAAAACTGTAGAAAATCAAGTGTCTAAGCCGCTCGAAGATGCCTTAAGTGGATTGGAAAATATTGCAGAGGTCACCTCTTTCTCTTTAGATAATGCATCAGTGGTATTGCTTGAATTTACAGCATCTGCGGACATGGATAAGTCAATTCAGGATGCCCAACGAAAAGTAAATAACGTCGAAAATAAGTTGCCTGAGGGCGCCTTAAAGCCAGTTATTTCTAAAATAGAACCTAATGCTTCACCTGTTCTTCAGGCAACTGTGGTAGCTACTAAAACTACCGATAGGGAATTGATGGCTCTTATGGAAGATCAAATTCTACCGCAAATAAAGCAAACGAAAGGAGTAGCGCAAATTCAGATGATTGGGGGTGAAAATCGCGCCTTTAGAATTAACGTCGATAATGATAAATTGAAGACAATGGGCCTGTCCTTATCTTCGATTAATCAGGCCATTGCGGGAGCTAACGTAGAATTCCCTACCGGGAAGGTTAACAACGATAATGATCAATTTACCGTTCGTCTTTCGGGGAAGTTTATTTCTATCGATGAATTGGAAAATCTCATCATTTTTTCATCTAGTTCTTCCTCTGTTCGCTTGAAGGATGTGGCTGAGGTGCTTGATTCGGAAATTGATAAATCAACAATCTGTCGCTTAAATGGGGTAAATGGTATCGGACTCCGAATAAGTAAGCAAAGTGATGCCAATGCCGTCGATATGGCCAACGCGACCAAAGAAAAATTGAAAGCCATAGAAGAAAAATATAAAAATATTGGCCTTCGTTTTACGATTGCAACTGATACTTCCATTCCTACTTTAGAATCTGTTGATGCGGTAATTCATGACTTAGAAATTGCTATTTTTCTTGTTGCACTGGTTATGCTCATGTTTTTACATACGCTTCGCAACGCAATCATTGTTCTTATTTCTATTCCAGCCTCGTTAATTTCAACCTTTATTGTGATGTACCTACTTGGTTATACACTAAACCTCATGACCCTTTTAGCCATGTCTTTAGTCATTGGTATTTTGGTGGATGACTCGATTGTGGTACTTGAAAATATCTACCGGCATTTGAAGATGGGAAAAGATAAGAGAACAGCTGCGCTAGATGGTCGAAATGAAATTGGTTTTACAGCACTTGCTATTACCTTGGTTGATGTGGTTGTTTTCTCTCCAGTTGTTTTCATTGATGGTATTATTGCCGATATTCTTCGTCAGTTTTCTGTTGTAGTCGTGGTATCTACGCTCATGTCTTTACTCGTTTGTTTCACCTTGACCCCCTGGCTTGCATCTCGTATGGCTAAGGAGGTTGTCTTAAATCCAAAAAATTGGTTTCATGCGATTTTGGCCTGGTTTGAAAGAAGGGTTCTCGCTTTTACGGATGCCTACGTTTCATTAGTAGCTTGGTCTTTAAAACATAAAATAATCATGGGTTCAGCAATTTTACTCATTTTTATTGCGAGTTTCGGAACGATGGCCCTTGGGATTGTTGGTCAAGAGTTTGTTGCGCAAGGTGATCAAGGGAAATTTATGCTAAAGCTGAAATACGATAAAAGCACCACGTTTAAGGAAAATAATGCCACAACACTCCAAATTGAACAGCTCATTCTAGCCCAAAAAGACATGGTGGATATTGTCTTTGCTAATATTGGTGGCCCAAGCTCTGGCATGGGAGCAGCGGCTTTTGGAGTTGAAAATAAATCAGAGTTGACGGTTAAACTTAAAAAAGACAAACACTTAACCTATCCGACAATTCCTTACATGAATAAAATTCGTAAGAAAATTGAAGATAAATTTCCTGGAATTGAGGTCAAGGCCATTAATATGGGAATGATTGAATCGGAGGAGGCGCCAATTGAAATATTTTTATCCTCTGATGACAGTGAATTGTTGATGAAAGAAGCAAGACGGATAAAAGGCGTTTTACTAGCGATGAAAGGGGCAAAAGATCCCGTTATTTCAACAGATGATATTACCTCAGAAATTAGGATTGAACTCGATCGCGAAAAAATGGGCCAATTAGGTTTACCAATTGCCGTTGTTGGTATGCAGTTGCAAAATGGACTAACCGGGAATGATGACGCACAATTCGACGTCAAAGGGGAGGAATACGCAATAAAAGTGATGCTGGATAAAGCCAATCGAGAAAATATCGACGATTTAAAGCAAATTCCTTTTACTACCACTGATGGAAAACAAGTTCTTCTAGGTGAGTTTGCCACGCTCTCAATTGATAAAGCAAATGGAAGTTTAGAGCGAAAAAACCGAATTGCAAGTACTACGATTCGTTGTTATGTATTAGGTACAGCCGCAGGGAATGTTGCCAGCGGATTAGATAAATATTTAGAGAAATCACCCTTGGATAAAAATGTAAGAATGTTATGGGGTGGAGAAGTTAAGCGGCAGAAAGAATCCGTTGGCTCATTGGGAACCGCTATGGGAATTGGTTTAATCTTAGTGTATTTAATTATGGTGGTTCTTTATGATAATTATGTTTATCCATTTGTTGTCCTTTTTTCCATTCTTGTTGCGCTAGTGGGAGCTATTCTTGCCTTGAACCTCTCTGCTTCGAGTATGGGAATTTTTACCATGCTCGGCATGTTAATGCTGCTTGGATTAGTCGCCAAGAATGCCATCCTAATTGTTGATTTTACCAATAAACTTAAAGAAGATGGTAAATCAACCTATATGGCCCTTCTAATAGCTGTTCGGGAGCGTATGCGGCCAATTTTAATGACCACTATTGCCATGGTGATTGGTATGATTCCGATTGCATTCGCAACAGGAGCTGGTGCCGTTTGGAAAAATGGATTGGCATGGGTACTTATTGGCGGACTTACTTCGTCGATGTTGCTAACGATTATTGTTGTGCCAATGATGTATTACGTGGTCGATAGAATTAAAGACAAGTTTGCAGCCAGAAGGTCGAGCAAAATACACGCATAATTCGGCTGCTGCACTAAGTAAACCTTTCATCACTATTTTCTTGTGGCATCTTCCCTTTTTCACTATCTTAAGGTGAAAAATAACTTTCTATGCTAACCCTTATTTACCAAAATCACCTGAAAATTGGCTTAAAAACCGATCATTTATCAGATTTTTCTTTTTATCGCACCTATTTTTATGGTAGAAAACTTATCCATGTGAAATGGAACAGCACCTTCGTTCTACTCAATAAGTTAAAAAGAATGGAGTTAAGTAGGGCGAATAGAAATATCACATTATGGAACTAGAAACAATAAAACAAAGCATTCACGAAATCAGGGGGATGAAAGTAATTTTTGATTACGAATTAGCGAAACTCTATGAAGTGGAGACTAAATATTTAAAACGATCGGTAAGAAATAATTTGAATAGATTTCCATCTGACTTCATGTTTGAATTGACGCCAGATGAATGGCTTAACTTGAGGTGCAAAATTAGCACCTCAAGTTGGGGAGGACAAAGATATCCTCCTTTCGCATTCACCGAACAAGGGGTCGCGATGTTAAGCGGACTATTGAACTCGTTTGTTGCGATTGATGTCAACATTTCCATCATGCGCGCATTTGTGATGATACGCCAATTTGCATTGACCTACCAAGAGCTCAATGAGAAATTAATAGCATTGGAAAAGAAGCATAATCAAAAATTCACAGACATCGACCAAGTGTTGAATTACCTTATTAAAAAAGAGCAGCAGCAAACACTGCAAACAACTCGCAAGCAAGTTGGGTATAAAAAATAGAAATATGGAACTAGAAATCATCAAAAAAAGTATCCTCGAAATCCGTGGAAAGAAAGTAATGCTCGACATGGATCTTGCTAAACTTTATGAGGTAGAAACCCGTGTCTTGAAACAAGCGGTTCGGCGAAATATGGAGCGATTTCCAGAAGATTTTATGTTAACACTAGACCAATATGAAATCCAAAACTTGGTGTCACAAAATGTGATACCCACCATTAATCATTTCGGAGGTGCGCTTCCTTTTGCCTTTACGGAGCAAGGTATTGCGATGCTGTCATCCGTATTGAAAAGTAAAACTGCCATTCAAATAAACATTTCCATTATGCGCGCTTTTGTGATGATTCGCCAATTTGCATTGACCTACCAAGAACTCAATGAGAAATTGATAGAGTTGGAAAAGAAGCATAATCAAAAATTCACAGACATCGACCAAGTGCTGAATTACCTTATTAAAAAAGAGCAGCAGCAAACACTGCAAACAACTCGCAAGCAAGTTGGGTATAAAAAATAGAAATATGGAACTAGAAATAATCAAAAACAGCATTCACGAAATCCGTGGAAAGAAAGTAATGCTCGACATGGATCTTGCTAAACTATACGAAGTAGAAACACGTGTCTTGAAACAAGCAGTGCGGCGAAATATGGAGCGTTTTCCGGAAGATTTTATGTTTGAATTAACAGAAGACGAAATACATAACTTGACATCACATTTTGTGATCTCAAGATGGGGAGGCCAACGGTATAAACCTTTCGCCTTTACGGAACAAGGTATTGCGATGCTGTCATCCGTATTGAAAAGTAAGACCGCCATTCAAATAAACATTTCCATCATGCGTGCTTTTGTGATGATACGCCAATTTGCATTAACCTACCAAGAACTTAATGAGAAATTGATAGCATTGGAAAAGAAGCATAATCAAAAATTCACAGACATCGACCAAGTGCTGAATTACCTTATTCAAAAAGACCAACAGCTTACACAGCAAACAGCTCGCAAGCAAGTCGGGTATAAAAAATAAGAAAAGTGGAAATAGAACAGCATTTAATTTCGTTCAAAAATTATATGAACTTTCGGCGATATAGTCAAAATACCATCAAAACATACGCTGATGCTTTGGAAGTTTTTTTTAGATTTTATAAGGATCAAGCGCCCGAAAGTCTGAACATTGAAGATATTATCAACTTTAATACTTCTTATATTCTCAAGAAAAATCTATCGGCGAGTTACCAAAATCAAGTAATTAATTCCATCAAATTGTTTTATAGAAATCGCTTTAACCGCGCGATGGAGGTAGATTTCATTCAGCGACCAAGAAGAGAAAAACGCTTACCAAATGTTCTGAGTAAAAATGAAGTAAAATCAATTTTAGAAGCACCAACAAATCTAAAACATCGAGCCATGCTCAGTTTAATTTATGCTTGTGGATTGCGAAGAAGTGAGTTATTAAATCTGACATTAAAAGACATTTTATCTGATCGCAACTTATTATTCATCAGGCAATCCAAAGGAAAAAAAGACCGGGTTGTGCCCATAAGTATCAAACTCATTGAAATACTACGCGACTATTACAAGGCATTTAAACCAAAAACGTGGTTATTTGAAGGACAAGAAGTAGGCAAAAAATATAGCGAGAGAAGTATCCAACTTGTTTTAAATCAAGCAGTAGAAAAAGCAAAAATAGTTAAACCAGTTAGTTTGCATTGGCTACGTCACAGTTACGCTACTCACCTTTTGGAAAGCGGAACAGATTTACGATACATACAAGAATTACTTGGACATTCTAGCTCAAGGACAACCGAGATTTACACACATGTCAGCACACGGAATTTACAGCAAATTCGTTCGCCTTTCGATGATTTGTAAAAATTATCACTATTTTAGCCTAACGCAATAAACCTGCGCATATACAACAATATTTAGTTTATTGAAGAAGGTTTGTAGCGTGTATAAGTAAGTTAAGGGCAAGCTTAAAAAAGAGCCTCATAAACTAATTCAACCTAATAGAAAAAAGTAGCGTCATCTAAAAAAATAAAAATGAAACACAAACAAAAGCTTTACATTTTATCAATACTTTGTCTTTGTATTATGAGTAGAATAAATGCCCAGATTAGCGGAATTTATGGTTCGGATACAATTACCAGCTCCGTGGCACGCGATTATATCAACGACATAGAATTCGATGACCATGGAAACATGTATGTAGTTGGAAGAACTGACAGATTAGTGGGCTCCACAATTTATTATTATACGCCAATTCTAAAGTTTAATCCACAGGGACAGTTGGTGCAATCTATTAAAACCACTATTGCAGAGACATTCTCCATAAAGAAGGTTAGCGACGGAAATCTTGTTGTTTGCGGAACAGGCAACGGACTTTTGTGTAATACAGTTTGCATGAAAGATATGTGGGTAGTTAAGATAGATACTTCGGCAAACTTCCTGTGGGGTCGTTCATTCGGAAACATAATTAATGATGGAAATGATATTGCGTACGACATTGCTGAAGATGCAAGCGGAAATATTATTGTAACCGGCCAGGTATATATAACGGGGTATGATGTCAGGACATTTCTTTGCTCTTTGAATCAGCAGGGAGATACCTTATGGACACGTGTATATGGCATGAATAGCGGATGGCAAACAGGCAAGTGCGTTGCAGTTAGCAGCACGGGGAATATTTATATGGGAGGAAGTGGTTTAAATAGTGGTCCCTTGCTGACGAAACATTCCAGTAACGGTGACTTATTATGGGCAAAAGCATATTCAAGTGGCTTCGGTACCATTTTTGGCATTTATGAACAAAATAATGGATCACTCACGCTTGCTGCAGAAAATATAGTAAGTGGAAATAATGTTTTGTGTGTGTTTAATGTCAATGCCGATGGCACTTTAAACTGGTCGAAAAAGATAACATTGAATGATGCGAATCGCATAATATATACAAGAGGAACATGGGAAGATGCTTCAGGCAATATTTATTTTGCAGGATACCACTACGATGGCATAAATTATACAGGATATACTCCCTACCTAATAAAACTTGATGCCTCAGCCAATCTGATATGGGCAAAACATTACACAGATGGTTATGGAAAGGGCAGCGTTTTAACAACACATCCTACCCAAGGTATCGTTTTTGGGGGTGAGCATATTTCCAATGAAATGACACAATGGTGGAGTCATCAGCCTGAGTTCTGGCTCATACACATGGATGATAATGGTCAAACAGATTGTTTTTCCGACATGCCTGTTACAATACAAAATCATACACTAGCACCTTTGACTAAAAGTTTTACAAGGTTTTTTAATTATACATCTGCTATTCCTTTACCTAGTTCTGGGCTTTTAGATGTTTATAAGAAGCCGAAATGTAGTAATACATTGGGCATTTCTCAACATGAAGAAGTTCAGTTCGAGATTTACCCAAATCCTGCAACAAGCCAAATAAAAATAAAAGCTACTCCAATCCTTTTTGGTTCTTCTTATAAGATTTACGACCAATTGGGGCAAGTTATTTTAAAGGGCATACTATCTGATGAAAATACAACAATAGATTTGGGTAATTTATCGGGCGGAATTTATTTGTTCAGTGTGGGAGAGAATTTGAAACAGAAATTTAAAGTGATTAAGGAATAAGCCAGCCCTTAACAACGCACAAGCGCAACCCAAAAAGGGTATGCGCCTACACGCAAAACGTTATCGGTCAGGCTAAAAAACGACACCTACGAATGAAGAACATATTTTACATAATGGTTTTCCTAACAAACTTGACTTTCGGGCAGGCAGTTAAATTGACGGCACCCGAAATTGAGAAATATGCAAAGTCAATAGACAAGTTGAGAACAGAAAATAAACTTGTGAAAATTTCCTACCCAAATATGTCGGGTTGTGGTGGTGGAGTTGACGGTTATTATTTAAATAAAAAATTAATATTGATTGACTCAAGGTATAATGCAGAACTTGGGTTTTCTTCAAGGACATTTTACAATTGCCAAGACAAATTTATAAAAGTAATTTATCGTGAACATTTTGCTGAATGGGTAAAATATGACAAGAATTATCCACCAGAGAAATTTGAGTACGACCCAACAAAAATGACTTACACAGACACGGTTTACTCAATAACACTATCTAATCCGACAGTTTTTTTTAAGAAAGCCGACAATAAAATTATCACCAACAAACTTGACCAAACGTTAATTGATGGACTTCTAAATTGCGGGGAAGAAATGAAAGTTCAACTTCAAGAAGTCATTTATCAAGTTGACAGTTTGAGGTTTATTAAAGAGATGCCTTTTGATTGCGAAGACAAATATTATGTTAATGAAAGACATCCATTATCTATTGGCTGTGGAGATGAGTTATATTGGAATGTTGTTAAATTAAATGAAAACATAATAGAACTATTAATTGATCAACTTAATGACACAACAACAACCGAATCAATAGTTCCGCTTTTCGGATATTATTATACTACTGCTGATATTGCCTTCACAGCTCTCCAAGAAATAATTCATAAAATACCAACATTCGACCTTTTGGAGATTGAATTTGACAAAGAAGGCTGTGGTTATTGTTCGTATTGGCAACATCTAAATAAAAGTTATGAAAACCGTGAGAAATTTAAGTCAGCTGTAAAGCAATGGTATCATTACAACAAAGACAATTTTATTTGGGTAGAAAGTAATTCCTTTGAAACTTGTATCTGCAATGGACAACACCCAAACGGTGGCCATTATGAATTAAAAACAGATAAGAAATAACGACCAAAATAGAAGCCCGAACCGATAACACGCGTCTAGCAAAAAAGCCGTAATTTCAGTTACGACAAACGATAATGGAAAAACTTACGATTATTGAGCGCAAATAATATTAATTTTAAAAATCGGCTTCTTCGCTAGGCATGAAACCGTTAGCAGCAATAAAATGACAAGACTTAAAGTAATAATGTTTCTATTTATTCTGACCGCTATGGGCTGTTCAGAAAAATCTAGCGAATCTTCTAGGAGTCAGAGTGACAATGACTTTATTGAAGCATTGACCTATCACCACGAATTTAAGGTTTCAGCAATAATTGATGATCTTGCTAAAACCAACAATATTGACAAAAAAATCCAAACTGAACGTGTCGCCCAGACCACCAATTTTTGGACTCCACTGTGTTACGCTTCCTTTATTGGAAATTCGAAAGCTGTTGAATTGCTCATTTCAAAAGGAGCTAATGTAAATTATAGGGACAGTAATGGACATACACCATTAATTTTAGCATCGATTACAGGAAATATTGAAGAGATTGAAATTTTATTGCAGGCTGGTGCGAATATTAATGAAGTGGACATAAATAATAGCAATGCTCTCATTCGCGCATCTGCGGAGGGAAATTTATTAACAGTAAAATATTTAGTAGAACATAGTTGTGAACTTGAACCAAAAAATGGCGGACAAAACGCTCTTGATTTTGCAATATTTTACCAACATAAAGAAGTCGTTGACTACTTGACAGAAAAGGGACTTAAAAAATCCGGGACTTGATTACTACGACTAACACCACCTAAAATAATTGCGGAGCAAGTGTAAACTGCAAATGAAGTTTTAAAAGTGCGCTTTGCGCACAGTGTGTTTTGCATTTGCCATTTAGTTCAGTACATTTAATAAAAGTTTTTCGGTTAAGACAGTTTTGTGGTTTTTTATTCCGCACCTCTTTTAGCTGAAAACCGTTATGAGAAAGTGTATATTCCGCCGTTTTTTAGCAATCCAATGACCGCTGATATTATCTTTACAGGAAAGAAGATGATTAAATAATATCCCCTATGAAATTACTTTTTATCGAACCCGAACCCTATATACTTGGTTATACTAATTCACGATACAAGAATTACGAAACGAATGATTGTGTTGTAAAAGCCTTTGCCATACTCTTTGGAATAACCTATGACGAAGCGCATGGATTTTCCCGCGGTTATTTTAATCGTGCAGAACAAGATGGCACTGCTAACTTTGCCATTAAAATGACGCAGATGATTCGTAATTCGAATGCCAGTTTTAATGGAACAATAGAAAAAATTTCTTTCTATAATGGTCTTACCACTGGCAGATCTGCTTATGTTTTTAATCGCGGAGTATATCTGATTTTGACATATTCCCATGTTTCTGTATTAATCGATGGAATTTGGTTAGATTATCAAGGTAACATATCAGAAAAAATGAAAATAGAAGGGGTTTATAAATTTACCGGTTTTCCCCATTACAATGAGCTTCGCCGGCAGGTAAAGAAGGAGATTAAGCAGCATATTAATTGGTTATACATTGCTTTTTGCTTATTAATTCTTTGTGGGCTGTTTTTTAAGCGAGAAATAATTCAAGAAGACCTTAATCGACTTATTCATTGGATTAAGTATGAGGTAATAAAATAGCTGCTGATGCTATAATCTTTGTTCTTCTTCAGAGGTTTTTAAGAAAAAGTATGACGGAATAAATTTTCCAGGCTACGAGAACATAAACATTGACTTTTAGACTTGCTTACAACAACATTCACAAGGAATTGGCTGTTCTACTATTTGTAATTTTTTTATCTTATATTTTAAATGTAGGTTTCAAATGGTAATTGGAAATAAAATCGCCTATTTCTTATTGCTGCAAAATGTCAGGCTTTGAAAAAAAACCACATTTTCATAATTCACTAGTCAATACAGTTTTGTTTTTTCGATTTTAAACGCTGTATTGGGTTTTGTTTCCATGCTTCGCATGCGTATTTTGATCCCGCTCTTGAACACCAAAATAACTCATACTTGTGTAGTGATTTATAATTGCAGCTTTTATATTCTACTTTGATACGTAAACAATTCCCAATACCTGCCTTTGCTAGCAATCAACTCATCGTGTTTGCCTTTCTCAACAATATTTCCATCTTCAATTACTAAGATTTGATCTGCTTTTTGAATGGTGCTCAAACGGTGAGCAATAACGAATGTAGTTCTATCTTTCATTAATTCATGTAAACTTTTCTGAATGAAAGCTTCACTTTCGGTATCAAGATTGGAAGTTGCTTCATCTAAAATAATGATTTTAGGATCTGCTAATAATGCCCTCGCAATTGAAATTCGTTGACGTTGACCACCAGACAATTTAACACCACGTTCTCCAATAACCGTGTCCAATCCTAAATCAAAACGATCCGTAAACTCATTAACATATGCACCTTGCACAGCAGCCAATAATTGGTCTTCTGTTGCATGTGGTCTTGGAAACAAAATGTTCTCACGAATAGTTCCTTCGTATAAAAAATCATCTTGTAAAACGACGCCAAGATTTGATCGGTAACTACTTAAATTAACAGTCGAAATGTCAATTCCATCAATGGTTACTTTTCCTCCTTTTGGATTCAAAAAAGTAGCTGCTAATCCTGCAATGGTTGATTTTCCAGAGCCTGAAGAACCCACTAAAGCGGTTACACTTCCAGCATGCGCATCGAATGAAATATCGTGTAATACTTCTTTGTTTTCATCATAACTGAAGGCAACATTTTCGAAAACAATATCACCTTTAATCTTCCCTAATTTCACAGTTCGAACGGTAGAATCATCTTCTTCGTCCATTTCCATAATTTCCTGTGTACGGTCCAATCCAGCCATTGCTTCCGTCAATTGACTTCCGATATTACTCATCTGAACAATTGGAGCAATCATAAACCCTAAAAATAAAGTGAACGATATAAAATCACCATATGTCATGGTGTTCTGCATAATGAAATAACCTCCAATACCCATTATTCCCGCTGAAGCCAATCCTAAAAGTAATGTGGAAGAGCTCGTTATTAATGCAGTCGCTGTTAAACTCTTTTTCACATTTTGAAATAAGCGTTCTACACCATCTTCAAATGTTTTATTTTCTTGTTCTTCAGCATTGAATCCTTTTATCACGCGAACACCATTTAAGGTTTCTGTTAATCGGCCTGTAACTTCAGCATTTAATTTCCCGCGTACTCTAAAAATAGGACGGATATATGCAAATGCTTTTAATGCAATAAAAGCAAAAATTGCAACTGGAACCAATACAAAAATGGTCATCAACCAATTGATTTTTATCAAAATAACTAAGGACAA
>CANHOA010000018.1 GCA_947462255.1 Flavobacteriales bacterium
CAAAACAACAGTGCTTTTAATGGGAACTTAGGCTTTGTTTATCTTCCGGCAAAAACATGGAGAATTACAGGGAATCTTTCTAGTGGATTTAGAGCGCCTAATGTGGATGATTTAAGTAAAGTATTTGAATCTGTTCCTGGAAGTGTAATTGTTCCAAATCCTACGTTAAAGGTGGAATGCACGCTTAATGGAGAACTGGGAATTTCAAAGGAAATTCTTCCCGGATTGCGCGTAAATGTGAATGTTTACTATACGCGATTGACAAATGGGTTGATGACTCAAAACAGCCAGTTTCAAGGAGCTGATTCGATTATGTATGATGGTCAATTAAGTCAAGTTATGTCTACCGTGAATGCAGGTAAAGCCTACATCTATGGTATAGAAGCCGCGCTTGCTGGACAACTTAACAAATACATTTCGGTATTAGGCACTGTGAATTACACAAAGGGACGCATTGCAACTGACTCAGTCCCTTATCCTTTAGATCATATTCCTCCAGTTTTCGGTAAATTCAGCGTAATTTCTTCCGTTAATCGATTAAGAACTGAGTTCTTTGTTAATTATTCTGGTTGGAAGCGTATTAAGGATTATAATATGATCGGAGAAGATAATTTTGAATATGCAACAGTTGATGGAATGCCTTCCTGGTTTACTTTGAATGCTCGTGTATCTTATTCGATTACTAAAGCTATTAGTTTTCAGGTAGCATGTGAGAACATCTTAGATCAAAATTACCGTCAATATGCTTCGAATATATCGGCACCAGGTAGGAATTTTATTCTAACGCTTAGGGGTAGTTTTTAATTTAATTGTGTGTTTTCTCATGTCTTTCGACAACTAGTAAACATGATGATTAATACCGATGGAGATTTTCTTCATCGGTATTTTTTATAATTAGAATAAATAGTTGGGTTTATGCTTAAGTACCACCAATCAAAATCCTAATCAAATTTATAACACGAATTATTAGCTCAATTTTAGAAATTATTCTATTTTCCTTTCTTTTTTTCTTGACAAAAAAAGAAACAAAAAAGTCAAGGCACTGAATTTCTATTTTGTTCGCAAATCATTATTTTAAAATTACTTACAACTCGTAGCGAACAATTTTAACTCCTTTCTGAAACTGAAATTTTTCAAAAATGTTCTTACAGAAATTTTAAAAATTAACAGGTTCACTTCAGTAGCAAAAACCATTAAATTCAAGGCCGAATTTTTCCGTCTGGGCGGACGCTACTATTCACTAAAATAGTTTCAACTTCAAATGAAATATTTGTTTTTATAATTAAAATATTTTATCGGTACAATTGTGAATACTCAAATTTATTAATCAACTCGAATTAGTTTAGAATACAAGAATGAGTATTCATCTGTAAAGATAATACTGTCTTATGTCAGATTGAATTCATAAAAATAAAAACACTAATTATAATTATTAGAATTCCTTTACGGCTCTAGAACAAAGGGTGCAATTGCTCAATTGTTTCCAATTGCTCGTTGTGATTCCTCCGGGTGTACCGAAATATTTAGACCAAGCATTGTTGCTTCCTCCTAAAGTTGATGTCCAATAATCTCTTGATTGAAATCCACCAATAGTAGCTTTTTGAGTATACATCAATTCCAATTCAGCTTGAACAGGAAGTCTCCAGCCAGCGCCACCTACTGAATAAGCTTCACATGCTGCCTTTGATTGACTCCAATCTAAATGTTGAGCAAAGGTAACTTGATCTGAAAGCGCAGCCACTAAGCCATGTTCTTTTGAAGCATCAAGTTTGATAACAATTCCACCAAGACAATTCTGACCTAATTCATAGGTAGGCGTTTGATTTTTTTTATTACAGGCTGTTAATGTAAAAAAAGCGATAAGAAATAGAATGCTTGTGTTTTTCATGGTTTTTTATTAATTAGTGATAAAATTACTTAATTATAGACAAATAAAAATTTAATAAAGTTGCTTTTGATAAAGGTAATAAAATACGGTCAGCTTTATAAATATCTTTAACAGGAATGAATTTCATTCTTACGTTTATAGGAATCTCGCAATTTAACATCAAACACTTAAAAGGAGCTATTTGTTATTTTAAAAATTGAATAGAAAGTGGGTACGTATAAATTTCTTTGTTATTCGCTTTAACTGCACCCATTATTACAAATATAAACCACATGACGCACAAAGCTATTAAAGCAAAAATACCAACGATTAGAAGTATTAGAATACTACTTATTATAATATAAATAAAAAAAGAAATCATCCAATTAAGAATGTTTTTCCCATGTTGATCAATAAGTGGAGATTTATCTTTGTTTGTTGTCCACATGATGATTGGTAATACAATGCCAGCCATAGGAACGATCATTCCTGCAAATTGAGAGAGGTGCATCAGCATGCAAAAAGAGTGTATTTCCATATTCCAGGGACGGAAATTAGGGTCATTGTCTAATGTTTCAGGTAGGTTCATTAAGAGTTAGTTAATTTAGTTCAATACCAAATTATGAATTTAAATTGGTACATTAAAGAAATACTATTAATTTCATAAAAATTATAATCACTATGGAATTTCTTAAATCAAATTTTAAAAGTATAATCATTACTTTTTCAGTAATAATTACAGGGTATATTTTAGGGCATTCATACCTTTCGAAGGGGAAAGCTGATCCAACCATTAGTGTTACTGGTTTAGGTGAAACTACATTTGATTCTGATTTAATAGTTTGGCGTGCTGATTTTTCGCGTAAGAATTTGTCATTAAAAGACGCATATGCAGAATTAAATATCGACTTAAAGAAAGTAAAAGAATACTTGGGCAAAAAAGGAATAGACCCCAAGGATATTGTTATTGAGGCTGCATCTATACAAAAAGAATATTCATATGAATACGATGAAAATGGAAGCATAAGAAGTTCATTATTTACTGGATATAATCTAACGCAGAGTATGATTATTCAATCAAAAAATGTCGATCTGGTTGAGAAAACATCGCGCGAAGTTTCTGAGTTAATTGATGCTGGTATTGAATTAAATTCCAATGCCCCCGAGTATTATTATACAAAATTAGCTGCTTTAAAATTATCAATGATTGAGCAGGCTACGAAGGATGCCTACAATCGCGCTATGAAAATTGCTGAGAATGGAGGTGGTAGTTTAGGTGATATGAAAAGTGCTGACATGGGTGTTTTTCAGATTACAGCCGAAAATTCTTCGGAAGATTTTGCATGGGGAGGTAGTTTTAATACGACTTCAAAACGTAAAACGGCTAATATCACGATGCGATTGAAGTACGAGATTGATTAAATTAAGACAATCTTAATCTTTCTTTATTTGTTGGTAGCGTAGATTCCTTTTTGAGGAAGATAAAAGAATCGATAGAGAGTTTCTTGTTTATTTTCGGCAGAGATTACAGGCTCGTAAATGAATAAATCTGCTTTTTTTGGAATAGCGCCTATTCGACCTTTTGAAATGACTATATCTTTTGATTCGCTGTAGCTTCCTGTTTCGTAATTAAAAATAAAAGATTCTTCGTTGGGTGTTCCTAAGCCATCAAAAATTTTCCATTGGAAAATTCTTCGAGGCGAATGATTGGTAACAGTATAATAATCTTTATAACTCGAATTGCGAATTCTAAAATCAATGAGTATGTCTTTGAAGGATGACGAACTGATATTTTCAAAACTAACTTTAAGAGGAAGCATTGGGGAGGAAGGAATGACTAGGGGAGGAGAAATTAAGTTTAAGGCACCATCAAAGTAAAAAAGGTAATTATAGTTGCCCATATAGCCTAGCTCTGCTCGTTTTGCAGGATTAGTGGATTGTACAGCCTCATCTATGGCAAATTGATAACGATTAACCAAAATGATGGCATCTTGTTTATCATCACCATCTAAATTTTCTTTGTGAATACTTAAGGTGTATTTTTCAGTGACAGGTATTCGCAACGTAGCTTCTATGTGTCGTTTAGCGTATGCATTTAAATCTGAATGATCTGTCGGTAACTCTTCAATGGAGACTTCTTGCCGTTCTTTTTGCTCTTGACATGATGAGGTAAGCATCATGAAAAAACCGAATATTACAAGGCTTAATGTTGAAAAAATAGATTGGATCATACTTCGATAGTTCGTTGTTTGATGAGCTTGAGTGCAAATGCCAATTGAGCTTCTCTCGATAAATTGGAATTATCAAGTTCAATGGCGTCATCAGCCTTTTTTAAGGGACTAATTTCTCGTGTAGTATCGATGAAATCACGTTCCTCTAAGTTTGCTTTGATGGCTGCTAATGTAATGGTTGAATCTTTTAAAACGAGTTCATTATAGCGCCTTTCTGCTCTGATAGTTGGATCTGCTGTAACGAAGAATTTGATATCAGCAAATGGAAAAACAACGGTGCCTATGTCTCTACCATCCATAATAATTCCGCCAGATTCACCTAACTGCTGCTGTGTCTTTACGAGTTTGCTGCGGACTTCTTTCAAAACGGCTATTTTAGAAACGATTGCAGCTACTTCAGGTTTCCTAATTTCATTTGATATTGTGCTGCCATTTAGAAGTAGGTCGCTTTCAAATTTTTCAGGATTATATTTAAAAGTCAGGGTAATCTCATCTAATCGTTTTATTAAGCCTATTGCATCGGGTTCTCCATTGGTAAAAAGATTATTTTGAAGAACGAAATAGGCAATTCCTCTATACATTGCGCCAGAATCGACAAAAATGTAATTTAACTCTTTCGCTAAATCCTTGGCTAAGGTACTTTTTCCACAAGATGAAAATCCGTCAATAGCTATGGTGAGTTTTTTCAATGGTTTAGTTTGTTGTTCAAAAATAGGAATTTCAATCGATTTTGATGATTAGTTTTTCTCTAAGTCGTTTTGTTCTTTAATTTATCCCTTAAAAATAGTCCTGTCGAGTTTTCTTTTAGATCGCTAATTGCTTCTGGAACCCCTGAAAATAATAAATTACCGCCATTTTCTCCTCCCTCTGGACCCAAATCAATAATCCAATCGGCACATTTCATTACTTCCACATTATGTTCAATCACAAAGATGGAATTTCCTTTGTTAATTAATGCGTTAAAGGCAATAATGAGTTTTTCGATATCATGAAAATGTAAGCCAGTTGTTGGTTCATCGAAAATAAAGAGGGTTTCAGTAGTTGAACCTTTAGAAAGAAATGAAGCTAACTTAATTCGTTGTGCTTCTCCGCCACTCATAGTACTTGATGATTGACCAACTTTCAAATAGCCTAGTCCAACGTCGATTAATGGTTTTATTTTTTCTGTAATTTTCTGTTCTGTTTTTTCGTTTGATGCTGCAAAAAAGGAATACGCATCGGTTAAATTCATGGCGAGCAGTTCGTGGATGTTTATTCCTCGATAATTTACTTCAAGGGTTTCTGCTTTATACCGTTTTCCCTTGCACGTATCACACGATAGTTCAACATCAGCCATAAACTGCATGCCCACGGTAATTGTTCCTTCTCCTTGACACATTTCACAGCGACCTCCTTCTACGTTAAAACTGAAAAATCCTGGTTTGTATCCGCGCAATTTAGCTAAGGGTTGTCGTGCAAAAAGTTCACGAATATCATCAAAAGCCTTAACGTAGGTAATGGGATTACTTCGAGATGACTTTCCAATTGGATTCTGATCGATGAACTCAACGTTTTTTATTAAATTGAGATCGCCGCTAAGGGTATCATATCCAATATTTAGTTCGCTTGTTAATCCCAAATGTGTTCGAATAGCTGGGTAGACAATTTCTTTAATAAGGGTAGATTTACCTGAACCTGAAACACCTGAAATACACACTAAGGAATTCAATGGCAAAGTGACATGGATGTTTTTTAGGTTGTTTTTCCTTGCCCCAGCAATCATTATTTTTTTACTTGTATTTCTTCTTTTCAGTGGTAATGGAATCGCAATTTTCTGGGTTAAATAATCGGCAGTTAAGCTATTTTTTGCTTTATGTAGGTCGCTGTATGTACCATGATAAACTACTTCTCCACCATATTGGCCGGCTAATGGCCCGATGTCAATCACTGAATCTGCCGCTTTCATAATTTCTTCGTCATGTTCAACAACCAAAACGGTATTCCCCAGATTTTTTAGGTGCTGTAATACTGAAATTAATCGTTGTGTATCCTGAGGATGAAGTCCAATAGATGGCTCATCTAAAACATAAATAGAACCAACTAAGCTACTTCCTAATGCTGTTGCTAAGTTAATTCGTTGAGATTCTCCACCGGAAAGGGTATTCGCTGCTCTATTAAGGGTTAAATATCCTAATCCAACATCTTTTAGAAAGCTTAGTCGTTGAATTATTTCGGGTAAGATGCGTTTGCTAATTTCTTTTTCAGAAACACTTAATTCAAGTTGATTGAAAAAATCAAGGCATTGAATTATGGGAAGTAGCACAATGTCTTGAATGGAATGCTTATTTATTTTCACATAATTCGCATCGCCTCTTAACCTAGTTCCTTTGCATTCTGGACATTCAGTCTGACCTCTATACCGCGAAAGCATAACGCGATATTGAATTTTATAAGTCTGACTTTCAATGAATTTAAAGAATTTATTTAAACCCATAAAATAGCTATTTCCTTCCCATAAAACACCGATTTCCTCAGTACTTAATTCGCAAATAGGACGATGAATTGGGAAGTTAAATTTTTTCGCATTGTAAATAAGTTGGTTTAGGTATTCGCCCATGATTTCCCCTTTCCATGGTGCAATTGCCCCTTCGTAAACGCTTAATTGTTTGTTTGGCAAAACTAAATCCTGGTCAATTCCTAGTACTCTACCGTATCCTTCGCATGTTTTGCAAGCACCAAATGGGTTATTAAAGGTGAAAAAGTGAACGCTAGGTTCTTGAAATGTCATTTCGTCGAGTTCAAATAAATTAGTAAACCACGTAACATTTTCTTGTTCAATATCCAATAGCCCACATGCGCCTTTGCCTTCGCTAAAGGCAATCTGAATCGAATCGATGTAGCGTGCATCGTTTTCGTCGCTTTCTTTTTTTACTACGATTCGATCAATCACTAATAGTGCGGAATCTAGAGAAGTTTCGATAGAATTTATCTCATCTATATTTATAATTTTATTATTTAAATAAATACGTTTAAATCCTTGTTCTAAAAGTAATTGAATTTTTTTATCTGCACTTAGGCTGGCTGAGCTATGTATCGGACAAACGACTGCCATTTTTTGTAAATCAGGAAATTCTTTCAGGGCTTTAAGAACATCTTGAGGTACGTGTTTTTTGACTATTTCACCTGATTTTGGGGAGATGGTAGTACCAATTCTGGCAAATAAAAGTTTGAGGTAATCATAAATTTCGGTACTTGTTCCGACAGTAGATCTTGGATTATTCGTAATTACTTTTTGTAGTATGGCAATACTCGGCGCAATGCCTTTGATGTAATCGGTTTCTGGTTTATTTAGTTTTCCGAGAAATTGCCTTGCATAGGAGGACATGCTCTCAATGAATCGTCGCTGACCTTCGGCAAAAATAGTATCAAAAGCTAAGGATGATTTTCCTGATCCTGAAACTCCTGTAATTACCGTTAGCTCGCCATGATTTATACTTACGTCGATATTCTTTAAGTTATTTACACGTGCTCCTTTAATTACGATTTTATTTTTCACGGTTGTAAAGGTAATCTATGCCGATAAAATGGGACAACAATCTTATTTTTTTTTACTTTTAGCTTTCTTAAAATGTAAAAAATGGGTTTTAGGTCATTATTTCGTAAAAAATCAGCTACAGTATCAGCTCATGATGAAGGCGATGGCCACGGCCATGGTCTTAGTAAAGTATTAACTGTTCGAGATCTTACGTTCTTTGGAGTTGCTGCAATTATTGGTGGTGGAACGTTTAGCGCTATTGGTAATGCCTGTTTTTCTGGAGGACCTGGCGTAGTTTTGTTGTATGTTATTTGCGCTATTGCGTGTGGATTTACTGCCATGTGTTACGCAGAATTTGCTGCACGTGTGCCGGTGTCTGGAAGTGCTTATACCTATGCCTATGTTTCCTTTGGTGAATTGTTCGCCTGGATTATTGGATGGGCTTTACTCATGGAGTATTCTATTGGGAATATTTACATTGCTTTTTCGTGGAGTGGTTATTTTACCAATTTGCTTCACGGTTTTGGTATTGATTTACCTACCTGGTTAACCATTAACTATAGAGCTGCGCATGATGCTTTCACGTCCACCAAAATTGGAACGGAAGGATTCTCTGCATGGAAATCAGCACCACAGTTTGGTGGCCTGCGAATTATTTTTGATTTGCCGGGTGTTATGATTAATGTATTAATTACTTGGCTCGTTTTCGTTGGGACAAAAGAATCGCGAAACATCAGCAATATTATGGTTATGATTAAACTCGTTGTGGTAATATTGGTCATTGTCGTAGGGTTTTTCTATATCGATATTGATAATTGGACACCATTCTTGCCTAATGGTTTTGGTGGCGTAATGGCTGGAGTATCTGCTGTCTTTTTTGCTTACATTGGATTTGACGCTGTTTCAACCCTTGCCGAAGAGGCAAAGAATCCACAACGAGATCTTCCACGTGGAATGATCTATTCGCTCGTAATTTGTACGGTAGCCTATATTTTACTAGCGCTTGTTCTTACTGGGATGGTTTCATATAAAAATTTAGGTGTTTCTGATCCTTTGGCGGAAATCTTTCAGTTAAAAGGAGTAAAGTGGATGTTGTACATCGTTTCCGTTGCCGCCGTTGTAGCAATGACCAGTGTTATGCTTGTTTTTCAAATGGGACAGCCACGTATTTGGATGACCATGAGTCGCGATGGATTATTACCTAAGAAATTTTCTAAGATTCATCCAAAATACAAAACCCCTGGTTTCGCCACGATTGTAACAGGATTTGTTGTAGGGGTTCCGATGTTCTTCACCGATGAAAATTTCATCCTTGATTTCACGAGCATAGGAACATTATTTGCATTTGTTTTGGTATGTGGAGGTGTACTCATGCTCCCATCTCAAAAAGTTACCCCGGAAGGAGAGCCAACCAAAGGTCGTTTTCGCCTTCCATACATCAATGCGAAGTATATTTTTCCCGGAATAATCATTTCAATATTCACGTTTTTGATTATTCAGTTTCCAGCATTTTTTACGGAAACTATTTTCTTGAAAGGCGAAAACTACGCTCAGAGTATTCCCATGCTATGCTTCTTTGTCATTTGTTTAGTCATGACTGTTCTTTCCTTCGTAAAAAATCTTTCCTTAATTCCTGTACTCGGTCTGGTGTCATGTTGCTATCTGCTTACAGGAATGGCCGCAAACAATTGGAAATGGTTCTTCATCTGGTTTGCCATCGGCCTTGTAGTGTATTTCCTTTATGGACATAAGCACAGTAG
Organism: Flavobacteriales bacterium; assembly: GCA_947462255.1. Lineage (GTDB taxonomy): Bacteria > Bacteroidota > Bacteroidia > Flavobacteriales_D > Crocinitomicaceae > UBA952. The sequence continues at coordinate 9,373 of CANHOA010000018.1, forward strand.
ACTAGCAAAAAAATAAGATGAAAAGATTTCATGTTAATGAAGATATCCAAAGGGCGTATACCCTTGATTCAGAATTTTATACTTCTGAGGAAGCTTATGAACTAGCCAAAGAAAAAATTTTTGCTCGTACGTGGCAATTTCTTGGCAACTCAGATGATATTAGCCTGAATGGTCAGATAACTCCATATACCTTATTGCCTGGATTACTCGATGAACCTGTAATGGTCACGCGGAATAATCAGGGGGAAGTTCAATGCCTTTCTAATGTTTGCACACATCGTGGAAACATTCTTGTTGAGCACAAATGTCAAGACAAAAGCATCCGCTGTCTTTATCATGGTAGGCGATTTGATTTGGATGGAACATTCCAACACATGCCAGAGTTTGAAGAGGCACTTGATTTTCCCTCGGATAAGGATAATCTTCCTAAAGTGCCCTATGGTATTTGGGAAAACCTTTCTTTTGCAGGAATTCTACCTTCGATTACGTTGAATGAAGTTCTTGGCAATATGCAAGATAGGATTTCATTTCTTCCTTTTCATGAGTTCAAACCTGAACCAGCACGTTCACGCGATTATCTCGTTAATGCACATTGGGCCTTGTACACCGAAAATTATCTTGAAGGGTTTCATATTCCATTTGTCCATGCTGATTTAAATGCTGAGCTTGATTATGGAACATACACCACTGAATTATTTCGCTATTCGAACTTGCAACTAGCACTTTCGAGAGGAGGTGAAGATGTTTTCGAAATTCCGAAGGATCACCCCGATTTCGGAAAATCTGTTTCGGCTTATTACTTTTGGATATTCCCTAATATGATGTTCAACTTTTACCCTTGGGGTTTATCATTAAACATCATTAGACCCCTAGGAATTAGCTTAACTAAAGTGTCATTTATGACCTACGTATACGATGAAAATAAATTAGATCGTGGCGCAGGAGCACAACTTGATAAAGTAGAATATGAAGATGAGGCTATAGTAGAAAATGTGCAGAAGGGAATTCGTTCTCGGTTTTATGACCAAGGCCGATATTCGCCATCTCGCGAAACAGGAATACACCACTTTCACAGATTAATCTGTGAATTCATGAACAAATAAATTCTTCAGTAGCGCTTTTAATAAGTTTTCTAAAGAGCTTTTAGTATCTATAGAAATAATACGGGATAGAATTTAATATTAAACAATTTGTAATCGCTATTATACCAGAAGACTAATTATTACCCCTTTAGAGGTTAATCATAATAATTAATTAAATTTGAATATCTTAATATTAATTAAGGACAAAATTGATTTAAAATTATTATAAATCCTAAAATAAATAATTATGCAGAATAAGCGTCGTAATGTGATAATTGGAATTCTTATTGGAAGTATCTTTTTTTACTCTTTTTATCTAAAGGAAAGACTGGCATTTAATAAAGCAAAGGAGTCAAAAACTTTAACAAGTATGCAATCATATTTTCTTGACTATCCAAGTGGTCGTTATGTTAAAGAATTAGAAATTATTGAAGAAAAAATGGCATTTGATAATGTTATAAAGAATCCTACTGAGTTCAATTTTCGGCAATATTATAATTTATGTGACGGGGGACGAAGAATGGAATATGTTAGGTTTGAGGAAGTAAAACAATCATCGAATGTAGCTATTGTCCGATCTTTTATAACGGAATATCCAACTTCAAAATACTTAGCTCAATCAAAACAAAAGTTAAACGATTTGTGGACAGCAGAATTTACTATTTACGAGACTTCAGTTAAAAATGCGGGTCATAAAGTAGATGGAAAATCGGTCGTTTTTTTTCGTGACTTGTTAAACTACATGCGTTCAAAAGATTTATCGACTATTTATATAGATTTTGATCGTAAAATCGAGTTGAAAGATTACTATGAATACTCTGCTAAGGCAAAAGAAATAGCGATGTTGGCATACGGCGAACAACACTCTTTTGAGTACCTTTTGAGTTTGAAAACTAATTTTTCAGAGGGTAATTTAGACTTATTGGAAGAAGAAGTAGTGCAAGAGATGAAGTCAGTTTTGTTTGGGATTTTTAGTAATGATTTTTTTGGAATTGAAATGGTTAACGAGAATACCAAACTTGGTCCAAATGACCTAGTGATTTTAATTTCTTATAATATAGAAAATCAAGAAGATAATTATCAGGGTACGAAATATCCAAACCTATGGGAATATACAGAAAATCATATTTTTAAAAACTGGGTTATTGGTATAGATGCAAATTTCAACTTTGCCTTTAACATTAGGAATATAAATAAATCGTATCAATTTAAATACAAAGGTAGTCCTGGAGATAATGTTCAAGGTATTGCTGATATGGGTGAAGGTTATCGCATTATGGTGCGGAATACCTTTTCTGATTTTATAAAAAACATCAGTCGTAATTTTGGATTAGCCCAGAAACCAGAGGAGGTTGAATAATCTACTCTTTTTCTAGAGCATTTAATCTTTTCTCTAAGGCGTTAATTCGCTCTTCTTGTTCTTTTATTATGGATAACAAATAAACGGGCAGACGGTCGTAATAGACAGAATAAGGGACCATTTTAGATGGATCATTGATCTCTACGCCATTGGCGTCTGTTTGAGGTATCCCTGTATTTCCAACCCATTGTCTTTCTGGTCCTAAAATAACAAGCTCAGGCATCACTTCAGCAACCTCCTCAGCGATTAAGCCAATTTCTTGATCACCACCGAGTGCGGGCTTTAAATTGTATATAACTGGACGAAGCGCAAACACCTTCTTTTTGTCGTATTGTAAATCGCGGATGTTGTCTTTTACAAATTTAGTAGATGATTGGGGTCTCAATTCACCAGCGGAAGTGCGTATTAATACTGTCCCAGTGCCTGTTGTAGAGCTATTTTGTACAAAGCGACCATTGGTTTCTATATTACCTGATGTCAATATACCACCTGTTACCGGAGTTGAAGTAGTTCCTATGCGCAATCCGCTCGTAACATACGCATGACCATCTACTTGAAAGTCGTAACTTGTGCTAGTTGTGCCCCCGACACGGACTTTTCCAGCGAAATTTGATGTAGTTGTAGTGCCATCAACTAATAAGCCGCCACTTCCAACATTCAAATCGTACGATGATGATGGAGATGTATTTCCGATTCCTACCTTTCCAGTACTCGTAACCACCAAGGCATTTGTACATTCATAGGTGCCGCTTCCATCACCTCTAATGGTGTAATTCGAATTAAATGTGGTACCGCAATTTACGGTCATTCCACCTCCGGCAGGACCTTGAACGCCTTGAAGTCCTTGCGGACCAGGATTTCCTGGGGTACCGCTAACACCAGCTGGTCCAACCAGTGAAACCCCATTTGACCAAACTCCATTTGCTTTTGGCCCAAATAATTCATTACTTGCCGTATTGATATAAAAATCTCCATCCACACCAGTACTAAGTGAAGGAACAGAAGTTCCATTTAAGACTGCCGTTCCATTTGTGCCTGCGGGACCTGTTAAGCCAATCGGTCCTGTTGTGCCAGGTAATCCTGCATTTCCTGTAGGGCCTGCGGGGCCCGTTAAACCTGTCGGACCCACTGAACCTGTCGCTCCTGCTACTCCAGAAGGGCCAGCCGGTCCAATAAGCAATACGCTTGTTGTCCAAACTCCATTTGCTTTTGGTCCAAATAATTCGTTGGTGGCCGTATTGATGTAAAAATCACCATCAACACCTGTATTTATGGTAGGTATAGTATTTCCATTCAAGACTGCTGTTCCGTTTGTTCCAGCTGGACCTGTTAATCCCGTGGGACCTTGAGGTCCTGCTGGCCCTGCTGGCCCTCCTGACGGACCTGTTGCACCCGTGGGTCCTGTTGCACCTGTTAATCCTTGAATACCTTGTGGGCCCGCTATTCCTTGTGCACCTGCCGGACCTGCAACTCCCGTTGCACCCGTGGGTCCAGCAGGACCCGATGGACCTGTTAAACCAATCAAACCTTGTGCACCTGCCGGACCTGCAACACCCGTTGCACCCGTTGGGCCAGCAGGACCCGAGGGACCTGTTAAACCAATCAAACCTTGTGCACCTGACGGTCCTGCAACACCCGCTGCACCCGTTGGGCCTTTAATATTTCCTGTTAATATCCAAGTCGTTGCCGAAGACTTATAATATACATTTCCAATAATCATGTCTAAATAGAAATCTCCCAGCATCCCTAAATTGTTGGCAGGTAAGACATTCCCATAGCGCCATTGATTGAGTTGATTTCCTGCATTTTTAGCATAAAGCGCATAGGGTACGCTCATTAACTGCTGCGAACCGTAGTCTAAATAAGTTGTCCCATTACTGAAGTTCACTCCAAGACTTACGAAATAAGGACCAGCAGTCCAATTAATAGTCGAAAAATTACCACCAAGAAGCGTTCCTTGTCCAATGACTAAATTCACAACACCTTGTGCTGATGTGGTAACGCTATGTCTTTCTTGAAAAACAATCGTTCCAGAGGCGCTAGTTTGCTTCACTTGTATTCGTAAGGCGATGGTTGAATTAGCGATTAGCGTTCCGGAAAGATTACGAATGACCGCTTGATAATTTATTCCATCGGGTGCTTGCGCATTTACTTGAAAAGTGTAAAACAAAATGATTGAAAAGGAAAAAATCCTAAAAAAGTTTGATTTAAGCATAAGTCGAATATTAGTATTAATTAGTAGCAATTTTTATGATTTTGGTTTGTTGTAGGAAAGTGCCGTTTTCATTGTAAAAGTTAAGAAAGTATTGTCCGGGAGCAAGATTAGTTTCAAAATCCATATCGTGCCGAGCATCAATCATAAGCTCTTCTTGAATTAATTTCCCGTTTTGATCAATTAGTTGAATTTTGGTAAGGCCTTTTTGTTCTTCCGCGCCTTCAATAATGGTGTGATTTGAAAATGGATTCGGATAAATTAAAAATGTTGGGTCTACTATCATCATTGCTGTTGTATTAGGAGATATTGGAACAAGTTGATCTGGTTGTTGGAAGCCATTATGGATCCTTTGTGAACCGGCATTTGACCAATTTACAATTGTTTCGCCAATTGTATAAGATACAGTGTTGGTGCTTCCTATCGTTTGGCATTTAGCAACTTTTCCTGCACTTGCGAAAACTTTTCTTTCTGGCCCTTGTCCAAAAACAGTACTGCTTAGGCAGAAAAAAAAGAAAAGAAAATGGATTAAATTTTTCATAATGAGGCTTTTGGTTCATGTAAGATAAGAATAATCTAATTAAAATAGTTAATATGATTTTTTTTTAATTATTCTAAGAATCACTTTTGTCTGATAAAAATAAAGTCGCTGCTTATTCTTCTGCGCCTTGGCTAATCGAAACGGTTAATTCTTAGGCAGGTCCTTAGTAATTTTACAATCATATCCTCAAAACCTTAGTAATTATCATTAAATTTGTATGTTAAAAATATCGTATACCAATGTTTGAAAATTTAACCGATAAATTCGAGCGTGCTTTTAAGGTGCTCAAGGGTCAGGGCCAAATCACTGAAATTAATGTTGCTGAATCATTGAAGGAGGTCCGAAGGGCACTTTTGGATGCAGATGTTAATTTTAATACCGCCAAAAATTTCACGAACGCTGTTAAGGATAAAGCGCTTGGAAGAGATGTACTTACTTCAGTCTCTCCAGGTCAATTAATGGTAAAAATTTGCCACGAAGAATTAAAAGAATTAATGGGAGGCAATGAGGTCGATATTAATTTAAAGGCAAATCCAGCTATAATTTTAATGTCGGGACTTCAGGGATCTGGAAAAACTACCTTCTCGGGAAAATTAGGAAATTATCTTAAAAATAAAAAAAATAAGTCGGTACTGCTAGTTGCTTGTGATGTATACCGCCCGGCTGCGATAGATCAATTGCATGTGCTTGGTGAGCAGTTGGGAATTGAGGTATATTCTAACAAGGAAGAAAAAGACCCTGTTAAAATTGCTACTAGTGCTGTTCAGTACGCAAAAAGCAAGAGTTTTAATGTTGTTATTGTCGATACTGCCGGTCGTTTGGCCATTGATGAGACTATGATGGATGAAATTGCCCGGGTAAAAGGGGCGATAAATCCTAGTGAAACATTATTTGTTGTTGATGCCATGACGGGCCAAGATGCTGTAAATACGGCAAAAGCCTTTAATGATAAAATAAATTTTGACGGCGTTATCCTTACAAAATTAGACGGTGATACTCGAGGTGGTGCTGCTTTAACGATAAAATCGGTCGTTAATAAACCCATTAAGTTTGTTGGTACTGGTGAAAAAATGGATGCCCTAGATGTTTTCTATCCTTCGCGAATGGCCGACAGAATTTTAGGCATGGGTGATGTGGTATCATTGGTAGAACGCGCACAAGAAAACTATGACGAGGAGGAGGCACGTAAGCTTCAGAAGAAAATCATGAAAGATCAATTTGATTTTAATGATTTTTTAGCGCAATTGAATCAAATTAAAAAAATGGGAAATGTCAAGGATTTGATGGGCATGATTCCAGGAATGGGAAAAGCTGTGAAGGATGTAGATGTTCCCGATGATGCCTTTAAAGGTGTGGAGGCGATTATCCTTTCCATGACTCCCAAAGAAAGATCAACACCAGGACTGCTAAACACCTCACGAAAAGCACGAATTGCTAAGGGAAGTGGTACAAATATTATAGAGGTGAATAAATTGATGAAACAATTTGATGAAATGAAAAAAATGATGAAAATGATGAGTAACCCTCGCGCTATGGCCTCCATGATGAGCCAAATGAAAAACATGAAGGGAGGAGCACCTAATTAATCGCATGGATAATAATTCATTGTATCCTGAAAAGCCAATCTTAGAAAAAGAGGAGGTTAAAAATAATTGGGGACTTACCGTTTTTTCCTTAGTGCTATTTATACTTTCTTTACTCTTAGTTTTTTCTGAAAAATTTATATTTATTGCCTTTCTTATCTTGGTCCTTTTTATTCACGAAATGGGTCATTTGTTATTTATGAAGTTCTTTAAATATGAAAATGTGCGCATGTTGTTTATTCCTCTTATGGGTGCATTCGTGCAAGGTTCGAAACCAAAATATTCTCAACGAGAAAGTTTATTGGTTGTTTTTGCCGGACCTCTTCCTGGAATTCTATTTGGAGCGATTGCTCTTTATGTTGCCTATGTCATTCAAAATGAATCGGTGCTTACCTTAGGGTTCATATTTATTTTTTTGAACACCATTAATTTATTACCCGTAGACCCCTTAGATGGAGGGCAAATGTTTAAGTTGTTAGTGCACCGACAACGCGATTTATTTTTAATGATTTTCGCCTTAGTCTCTTCTATACTAATGATTGTTGTTGGTTTCTTAGTAGGCGATTATTTAATTATTGTTTTCGGTTTTATAATGGGGATTCGAGTGCGGGGTATGCAAAGAAATCATGTCGTGCGTTCCAAACTTGATGACTTAGAGGTTAATTATCGATGTACTTATGAGGAGCTCAGTAATCGAGATTATTCTTTAATTAAGTCTGTGCTTATTGATAATTCAACAGCGCTTAAGAAATACATAGAAATGTCTGAAGAAGATATCGATCCGATTATGGCGCCTAAAGTAAGTGCCATGTTAATCGCACCGATAAAAAAGGATGCGTCTTTATTTTTTAAAATTGCATTAATTATCCTTTGGATTAGTTCTTTTATCGGTCCGCTAATTCTTTTTTTAAACTTAGATTTTAGTTGGTATTTTGAAAAATTTTAACCCAAAAATAGCCCTGCTATTTCTTTTTTTAGGTGCTTATTCCCTGACTACATTTGGGCAATGTGACCGTGTATTAATTCAAGGTCAAGTGGTTGATTCATTGTTTCCACAGGGTTTTTACAATTTAATGGTTATTAATAAAACAAATGGCAGAGGTGTTTTTGGACAGCCTGACGGTCATTTTTCTGTGGTGGCATCGCCAAATGACATCATTGCTTTATCTACTAAATATTACCCTATTTATCAATTTGTTGCTTATCCAGATTCAAATTGCCAATGCCAAATTTTAGCCTATATCGAGCGCATTCCACAAGAATTCACGGAAGTGATTATTCGCCCTCTAAAATCATTACAACAGATAAAGGAGGAAAGAGCAGCGCTTGCATTACGGGAAACTAAATTAGTATCGGGTATAAATGTTTTAGAAAGTCCGATCACTGCAATTTACCAGGCCTTTTCCAAAAAAGAGCAAAATAAAAAATGGATTGCTGCACAGGAATATAAAGATGATCAGCGTAAAGTGGTGAAGGAGTTATTGAGATTGTATGTTTCATTTGATATAATAAATCTTTCGGAGGATGAATTTGATGATTTTATTTCGTTTATGAACCTCGATACGGACTTTTTGAAAACGGCAACGGAGATGGAATTAATCTTATTCATTAAGGATAAATATGATCATTTTCAGAGGTTCAATCTTGAAGATGAATAGCTTTAGTCAGTTTTAAAAGGATGCTATTCCAATTATAGTTCTCGCTAACAAAGTTTTTTGCATTTTCTTGAATATTGTGATAAAGTGCGGGATCTGCAAGTAAGCTTTCAATACCAGAAATTATTTCTTGCTTGGTGTCAGCCACCCAAATGGATTCAAGGTGCTTCGCATTAATAGCATTGTTGGCTAGGGTAGTGGTGATGCAAGGAACTCCCAAGGCCATGGCTTCCAAAATTTTATTTTGCATACCTGTACCAATTTTCATCGGTGCGATTAATATTTTTCCTTGAAGATACGATGTTCGAATGTCTTCAACCCAACCAGTAATCGAAGCATTAGGGGTGTTTTCAATTTGATTCAGTAAACGATTAGATGGATTTGCCCCTGAAATCAATAAGCTTAAGCTTGGTAATGCAGGCAAGATTTCCTTTAAGAGGTAATTGATAGCATCAATGTTTGGGGCGTAATTTAAATTACCAATGAAAACAAGGTCATATTTGGTACTTACGGCTGCGGCTTCAAAGTAATAACGATCAATTCCATTTGGTACGATGAGCATCTTTTTTTGATCGGGGTGAGAAATATATGCCTGGTCTTGTTTACTGATGATAGTCTGAAATTCAAAATAATTAAAAACACGCCGCTCATACTCTTTTAAACGATTTGTCTCAAGTCTAAATAAGAATTTCAAATACCATGGTGCTTTACCTATCCTTCTGTCCATCCCGATTGAAAGGGCGTCCATATAGTCGATTGTCTTTGGACAATCATGATAGTTTTTTACGTATTCGGCAGAACGTATTAATTGACAAATAATATGATCTGGTGATATGGTCTGTAAAAGTTCTTTGACTTTATTTAGTTGTTTAATCGATGTGAAATAATTTACTTGTAGGGGTTTGCTATTGAATAAACCAATGATGATGCGGCAATAAATTCCAATCTTTGAGAGTTTAAGAACATGAATTTCTTTCGTTATACCTTCAATATGACTGAGTGCTTGTTTCGAAATAGTTTCTTCCGTTAAACTTATTAAATAAATATCATAGTGTTCATGAAGCGATTTAATAAAATAATACGTGCGAAGTTTGTCTCCTTTCTCTATTGGGAAGGGAAACCGGGTTGACATGATGACCAGTTTTTTCCTAGTCATAAATAATTTCTTTTAATTTTTTGACTACCACTTCTTGTGAAAATTGTTCTTGTAATAGGTCACGCATTAAGCCTTGATTATGTTCGATGTGTATTGGCTTGAATAGTAATTCTTTAAGTAACATAATGGCTGTTTCTTTTGTTTCAAAACAGATGAATTCAGAAGGGAAGCCAATTCCTTCAGCCGACTTTTTACTTAAGACCATAGGAACACCGGCATTCATTGCTTCCAACACTTTTATTTTTATGCCACTTCCTGAAAATATTGGCGAAACAAATATACCATGAGTTTTTAAAAATAAGGCGGCATCATTAACAGGTCCGTGAATGACGATTCCATCAGAAACAAGATTCGATAAGGCTTCTTTTGATTCAAAGCCAGCTATGTGTAAGGTAAGCGTTGGATTGTCTATTTTTAGGATAGGAAATACCTGATTGATAAACCAGCTAATTCCTTCAACATTTGGAAACCAGCCAAAATTACCGATAAAGCAGATTTGATTTTGAGCGATTGCATCGACTGTTTTTATGGGTAACATCGATACGGGAATTATTTCCACTTTATTACTTGTTTCGAGCTTAAAAAAATCATAGTCGACAGTAGAAATTGCGGCAATGCAATCAAGCTGGGCAGGTATTTTTTTCTCGTACTTGTATACTTTATTTGCCAAGCTAATTAGAAATTGTCGTTTCAACCAATTGTGAGTGCTTGTAGCTCTATCTAGCCAGATTTGATGTTCGACATTATGGCTTCTATAGATAATTTTCGCCTTTGATTTAGACTTTATTTCATCAAGGAATACGCATGCATATAATCCATCTAAAATAATACAATCGTATTCTTTTTGTGCAAGTAATGCGTTTATTTTTTGGAGGAAGTTAGTTTGCTTATACCTTTTCAAATTGTAAGGAAGTGTTGAAAATAGACTAGCGAAAAATGAAAGTATGGATAAATTAGTGTTGACTTCTACTGAATAAATTGTAATGTTATCGCCTAAATTTTGTTGGGCGGGATCACTATCCATTGGATGTTTAACGGTAGTAATAGCTAGGTAATCAATTTCGCCATGGATAGTTTCTCTTACATCTTTTAAAAAGCGGTTTATCGCAAAACTCCCCCCATCAATTATGGGAAATGCGGGCTTTTGACTAATGTATAGTACCTGCATTTCGTTTCTTTCTTTTAAATAGTTTTCCCCAAAATTCACGACTAAAAATCGGAGAATCGTCGGCTGCGGCCTTGGTAATAAATATCGCTATTGGCGTGAAGAAAATACCAGCAATCCACATTCCAAACCAGGGCGAAACGACATAGGTGTCTGCGAGATTTTCACCGATGCTAATGAGTATGAAATAAATCATAAAAATCACTGCTGCAATTACCACTGGTGTTCCAAATCCCCCTTTTCGTATAATTGCTCCTAATGGTGCTCCAATGAAAAAGAGTACAATTATGGCATAGGTTAAGGCAAACTTTCGATGGAATTCAATCCAATATTGATCTTCTTCTCTTTCGATCGTTTTCATAAAATCTTGTTGAGTCTGGATGTTTTGATTTAATCGTCTTAGTTTTGAAATAGCATCATTTAGGGCGATTATTTTTTCATTTTTATCGATTTCATGCCATGTTTTAACAGTCGATTTTTGTTCCAAATTCTTAATCTTCATGTTTAAATCTTCAGTAGTGTTCACTTTAAAGAAATAGGCAGAATTATTCATAATACCGTCTACAAAAGATGCTTTAATCTTCTTTCGTTTATTCTTTAGTGAATCAGTTGCGGCATTTATTTGAAAGACATTCAACATTTCGAATTTATCCGTAAAAATATCTTCTTCACTTCTATTTAAGGTAAATCCTGATACATTCATCTTATAACTTGCTCTCTCGAATGTAGTTGCACGCGATGGATGGGTGCTTTTCAACTGGGGATCTTGTTTCCCATCTGCAAGATAAATCGGACTTTGAATATCTAATTCTTCGAAAATAGTACCATGCTTCAAATCAAAAAATAAGTAGCGCCCATTTTTTGAACGATATAATCGTGCTTCTTTTGCTTTAACGGTTTTGAATTCAGTTGGAACAGAATGATCGTGAATGATAATGTCTTTAAAAAGGCTATCATTGCCTTCTTTCACTTTAATTGCATAACCCTCTAATTCTGTGGTATATACTCCAGGCGTTATAATAGTTGACAATTTTGTATTTTGAATATCATAAATTAAGGAATGCCATTTTAAGTTAGCTACTGGAATGACATAATTTGCAAAATAAAAGGTAAATCCTGCTGTGATGATGATCACCATTGTTAGTGGCCTCATAATTTTATTGAGTGACATGCCACTTGATTTTAATGCGGTTAGCTCATTGCTTTCTGAAAAATTACCAAAGGTCATGAGTGACGAAAGTAAAATGGCTAATGGTAAGGCTAGCGGAATTAAACTAGCGGAAACGTAGAATAATAATTCTAAAATGATCCATATACTCAAGCCTTTTCCTATCAAATCATCAATGTATACCCAAAAGAATTGCATGATTAATATAAACATAGAAATCACCAAGGTGATTAGGAATGGGCCAATAAAGGATCGTATACTAAAAAGATAAAGCCGTTTCAAGCCGCTGGGTTTTAATGCAAAAATAGGGAATAAACGTTGTATCTGCGAATATGGTATTTAGGCGCCTAAAAGTCTCTTCAAATCATTTACCTGCTGATCCCAAAGCATTTTTGAATTTTCTAAATCTTCTGGCTCACTAAAATCAATGATCCGTAAGGCAACCATTGAGGTCATTGAGTCAACTTGGTAATTGATTTCAAAAAAAGTATCCAAGCCATTTTCTTCGTCTTCTAACCAAATAAACCGGATTCTTGAATTCATTTTGTGGTGTAATAACCTTGCTTCTTCTATTGTTCCATCCCAATCAAAACTAAAGACATCATCATTCGCGTTAACATCATCCGCAAACCACTCGCTTAAACCACTAGGAGTTCCGATCATATTTTCTAAGACGCGTGGAGAGGTCTTCAATAAGTACTCGAGTTCAAATTTTTCTTTCATGGTTATTTTCTTGAATAATATTACTTTTGTTTTTGAAATGCAATGTAATCATTTTATTTATTAAATGGCCTTAAAAGATTCTTTCCTGAAAAGTGGTCAATATTTATTTCGCTACCGTGGGCATTTACCATTGTTATTTTTTTTAATTATCCTTCCTGCTACCTATTTTTTTGATTATTCATTTTTGAAAGATTCTCCCGTGCTTGTTCATTTCATAACAATCTCGAGTATTTGTTTTTTTTCTTTGGGTCACATTTTAAGGGCAGTAATTATTGGATCTAGTGCAAGGCATACTTCAGGTAGGAATAGGGATCAGCAAGTAGCTCATCAGTTAAATACCACAGGTTGCTATTCAATGGTTAGACACCCCTTATATTTTGCTAATTTTTTGATTTGGTTTGGTTTACTCATTTACCTTGCAAATCCATTACTGGGATTGTTGATTTGTACTGGATTTTGGCTCTTTTATGAACGAATTATGTTTACTGAAGAACAATTTTTATTGCTTTCCTTTGGGAATCAATTTGAAGATTGGGCGCGTTCTGTCCCTGCTTTCGTTCCAAATATATTTTTGTATAAAAAATCAAGTAATCCCTTTTCGATAAAATCGGTTTTTGCAAATGAATACCCGAGTATTATTTCTACCTTAACTACTTTTCTGATTCTAATCTTGGCGAGAAGGTATTCGATTGATGGGGCTTTCAATTGGCAATGGAACGATGCTTACTTGGCTAGTTCAATTTTTATTTTTGGAATTTCTTTCAGAACGATAAAGCATCGCACAGATTGGTTCAAGCATTAACACTTAGAAATGCGGCATTTTAAATTCTTGGCGTTGTTCAAGTGATCGACCTAGTGTTAATTCATCGGCATATTGTAATTCGGATCCTATCGCTACACCGCGCGATAAAGAAGTAATGAGCAGATTATTCCCTTGTATTTTTTTGAAAAGGTAAAAATTTGTCGTGTCGCCCTCCATTGTTGGACTCAAGGCAAATATTACTTCCACTACTTCAGTACCCAAAATTCGTTCCTGAAGGGGAATAATATTAAGATCTTGTGGACCAATACCATCCATCGGAGAGATTAATCCACCCAGCACATGATAAAGTCCTTTGTAGGTACCAGTAGATTCAATCGCCATTACATCGCGAATATCTTCAACGATACAAATTATTTTTGGATTTCGATTTGGATTTGAGCAAATAGTACAAATAGGCTCATCACTTATATTACTGCAAACTTGGCAGCTGTGGGTGTTTTCTTTTAAGGAAAGTATGGATTGGGTAAATTGACTGATTTCTATGTCAGTCCTTTTTAATAAATTGAGGGAGAGTCGCAAGGCTGTTCGTTTCCCTATTCCCGGTAAAGAGGATAATTGGTCGACAACCTGTTCTAGAACTTTTGAAGGTAAATTCATGGGCAAATTTAATCATAATGAATCGTATTGTACCTTTCGAATTAAGATTTATCTTGTTGGAAGATAATTAGAGGAATAATAGCATTAAATTTGTTGAATGGCAACGCCCGAAATCAATATTAAGAATAAACGAGCTCGTTTTGAATACCATCTTGAGGATGAATTTACAGCTGGTATTCAATTATCTGGAACAGAAATAAAAAGCATACGTGCAGGTAAAGCAAGTATTCTAGAAGCATATTGTATTGAGCAAGATGGCGAAGTTTGGATTAGGAATATGCATATAACTACCTATGCCAATGGGTCTATTTACAATCATCAACCTAGGGCAGATCGTAAATTACTGTTGAATAAAAAAGAAATCGAAAAGATTACTAAGTTTTTGAAAATAAAAGGAAATACACTCATTCCAATCAAATTGTTTTTATCGGAAAAAGGATGGTTGAAAGTGTTAATTTCTTGTGCGACCGGTAAAAAACTCCATGATAAACGAGAAGATCTTAAACTGAAAGACGACAAAAGAGAGATGGATCGCGCTTTAAAACGTTAGATTGAAAGTAAACACTAATCTTTAATGACAGGGTAACCGGGATAATTCTTTTTGTTAAAAACAAATTTTGTGTCTTTCACATCGGGATTACTTTCAAATTTTGATACGGTATAGGTCATTACTGTACCATCTTTCGAATTGATTACGGCTTTTTTCATAGCATTACTTGTTTTTGAAATGTAAATTGTGATATTGGTAAAATCAGATTTTGCAGGGTTTTTCGGTAATAAATTAATTACGTGAACCGTTTCTGCATTTAGTAATTCTTCTTTAACGTATTTATTATTAAATCCTGTTTCCCAAATTGTCATTATTTTCTTAGGATTTATTCCATCATTATCGTCATTGGAATCCGATTCATAGACAGTTTTGTCTTCTTTTATGATGGTCCAGGTTTTCATGCCATTTGAAATTATTGTATTTCCTGCATAGGTGGCATTGTATTTATTTCCCTTTACCCAACCATTTCCATTTTGATTTTCATTAATGCCACTAGCCGTGTTTTTAATAACGGCATTAAATTCTAGATAAAATGATTTTAGTGCTTTCATTTTTATTGATAGCTTATCTAAAACACCTTGGGATTTAGTATCTTGGGAAAAAGTGAAGTTTGTAAAGGATAAAATAATGAAGAGTAATAGTGCTTTAGATTTCATGTTTTTTTTATTTGTGCAAATATCTAAAATAATGCCAATACTAACAAATTCGTTATCAAAAAGCTATCCATTTTGAACCTTCAATATATTTCGAAAAAGTTAGTTTGTTACTTTGTCTATTTGAATGCCTATTGTTTTCAACTTATTTCAAGTAATCAATCCTCGTTGAATCCACGTAGCCCAAAGTTTTCCTAAAAATTAATCTACCTTTGTTTCGTAAATAGAATATCAAATGTCCGAACACCATAAAATAATTGATGCTTCTCATTCAAGTATAATTCCAGACTTCAAAGAGTTGTATCGATATAAAGATTTATTTATTACCCTTACATGGCGCGATTTCAAGGTGCGATATGCGCAAACTACCATTGGATTATTATGGGCGCTGCTTCAACCCGTGATTACCTTACTTATTTTATCGCTCGTTTTCGGGAAGTTTGTTGGTGTTAAAACAGATGTTCCCTATTTGTTATTCGCAATGACAGGATTGACCGTTTGGACTTATTTTTCCTTCGTTATAACCAATGCAGGTGCTTCTATTATTGCAAGTCAAGGAATGATAAAAAAAATCTATTTTCCACGTTTAATTATTCCTTTATCAAAAGCTGCTGTTGGATTAATTGATTTGGGTATTTCACTTGTAATTATGATTTGTTTGATGTTCTATTACGGTATTGTTCCAAGTTCAAATGTATGGCTAGCGCCAGTATTCCTTTTATTTGGAATGCTAGCTGCCTTAGCAGTTGGAATTTGGTTGAGTGCTATAACGGTTCGTTACAGAGATTTTCAGCATGTTGTTCCATTTATGGTCCAAATTGGTTTGTATATTACTCCAATTGCATATCCTGCCGACTTCGCAATGCAACAATTACCCAAATGGGCGGCAACAGTATATTATCTTAATCCTATTGCCGGAGTGGTTCAAGGATTTCGTTGGTCAATCTTTGGTGGTGAAGCTCCAGGTTCTTTAATGTATGTATCCTTCGTGATGATCCTATTTTTATTTATTTCCGGTCTTTTTTACTTTAAAAAGGTAGAAGGAGATATGGCGGATTATGTGTGATTCTTCTAAGAAGCGCATCTCGATCCTGCGTGGCGGACTCGATGCCCGCTGAGTGAATCGAGCGGAGTCTAGAGACACAGCTAATCGAAAGGATTAAGTCTTAGGATTGGAGAGCATGCACGCATGCCACTTTCGAGTTTTTTTTGCTACTTTTTTTTGCGGTCCTTCGAGAGCCTCAGGCACCTTAAAAAGTACAACAATCACTCTTTTACCCACTTGCGGATTTGAGTTCCTGTTGCATCACTTAATCGAAGGAGATAGCTACCCGAAGATAGCTCTTGTGTTGGAATGTTTATTAGTTTCACAGCATCAGTAATCACCTCATTTTCTGAGTATTTGTAGATTAATCGTCCTTGAATATCGTATAAACCCAATTCAAAGTCCTGTGCTTGAGGAACAAATACGTTAACTTCCAAAAAGTCATTCCCTGGATTTGGATAAAGTGATAATAAAATAACACCTTCATTTTCAACATTCCCACAGGTTGTGTTATTTGCTAATTCTGCATCGAGTAGGTTCAAAGCATTAAATCCTTCTCCCTCTACACAGACATATGAAATGTAATTATCTTGAGTTGCAATATAAGCCGATGGGTGACTTTGAAAGATGTAAATAGTACTCTCACTCGGTGCCAATGATCCTTGCCACGCTTCCATAATCGGCAGTCCATTTAGTAGGGTAAGCACTAAATTTGCTTCTGTTATTATGATATTCCCTTCATTTTTCAATTCACACGCGATTGTCCAGTATGATGAATTTTCCTGACAATATAAATTACGTATTGCTAAGTCAAAATTAGGAGCGACAATGGTATAATTTTGCTCAAGTGTATCCATGCAACCAATGTTGTTAGATACTTGTAAGCTCACTGTCAGTGTGTTTCCAATTTCCGTATTGGAGTAACTATGTATTACATTTTCTTCCGAAGAAGAAACGCCATCTCCTAAGTCCCATAAGTAGGAATTGCCGCCAATACTATTATTGATAAAAGTACTGTTAATGCCTGCCACTAATTCGATAGGGTCAATCGTGAAGTCAGCTTGTAAAGGACCTGCAACATTTATTAGTATTAAAGTATCTTGCATGCATCCTTGATCGCTAGTTGCAGTGAGATTGAGGTATTGAATGCCAGTTGTAAGAAACATATAGCTTGCAGTGGTAATGGAAAAAGGGAATTGTAAATTAACTACCCAATCGGTATTTGTAATATTTCCAACTGCTACCGTTGAATTATTTGTGAATTGAGTGTAGGTATACTGACAAGCGGGACCGATAGTCCAAGAAAGTTGGGGATTCGGGTAAATAGTTACAGTTTGTTGCGTACTATCGCTGCAGCCATTACTTCCTGTTTCTACTAAAAGAATGGAATAGTTTCCATAGCTATTATACTGTTTTGCAATGCCTGGATTATTGGCGAAAGTTCCATCTCCATAAACCCAATAATGATTTACTAAACTAAAAGGATTGACAATAGTACTGTTGTTTTGGATAACTACATTTGCTCCTTCGCAGGCATTGTTCACTGTAAAAGAAGCACTTGGACTTGCCTGTATATTAATTGGAATACTAATGGTGTCGATACATCCATTGGTATCGCTAACTTCCATAGAAACGTCAAAGTTACCGGCATTCATAAATAAGCAAGATGGATTGGCAAGCGTCGAAGAATTAGTGCCTTGTTGATCAAAATTCCATAAATAAGTAGAAATTGGAGCATCGCCAGGAACGCTTGTGTTTGTGAAATTAACTAACTGACCTTCACAATTTCCCAAATGTGTGAATGATGCATTGGGTAAATTATGGACTTCTAGCACTTCTGTATGAAAAGCCCCACATCCCCCAGCAGATTCTGCATACAATTCTACCGAATAGACTCCTGATGAAAGATAGGTATGATTCGGGTTTGGAATAGTTCCTGTTGAGCCATCTCCAAAATCCCAAAACCAAACGGTAACTGGGTCGTTGGGTAGTCCTACGCTTAAGTCACCAAATGCATTGGGTAAGCCAAAACATTGATTTTGAAATGAGAAATCAGCCAATGGTGCCTGCCCAGTAATAGTTATTTGTATGGTGTCTTGAGCAATACAACCATTTGCATTCATTGTTTCTACGGTGTAAATCCCACTTGTATCCACAGACCAAAATGAGGCTTGTCCGGGACTTGAGTTTCCATTCCACTCATAACTTATGGTTTCTTGTGCACCAATTTGTAAAGCAATTAGATTGTCAGCACACAAGGAGGTGTCAGCACCAAGAAAAACATTCTGAGAGTAATTATCAATTGTAAAAGTAGTTGCACCACTATTTTTGATACAACCCAAAGCATCCATAACTTGCACCGAATAAGATCCAGGAGCTGAAATGCTTAAAGTTGGCGTTGTTGCTCCTGTATTCCATAAATAAGTGAAACCAGGTCCCAAACTAGTATTCCATTGAACAGTGTTGTTTATGCAAATAGAAGTATTAGTAGGTGCGCCAATAACTGGATAATTAAGTAATACGGTATCTCGAGAAACAACGCCAAATAGATTTGTTCCTTGCAACCAATAGGCCCCAGTTTGATTCACGGATATAGCGTTCGCTGTGGACCCAGTAGACCAAAGTAGATTTGTAAATCCGGCGGGGGCAGTTAAGGTAACAGGACAAAAATTACTAGCATTAATATTTTGTCCTAAGTTTATATTACTTGAATATTTGTTTAACAGATATGTTTCAATAGCTATTCTATCTTGAGTTGATAAGGCCAAATTATAAATGATTACTTCAAAAATGTCTTTTTTACCAAAGTTGTCTCCGGTAATTGTTGATCCTAGAAATATTTTATTCGTACTTGTTTGTTGCGGGCTAGTTGTTCGGGAAGGACTTGTAAACGGCACCTTATTTAAATGATAATTTGTGGTTCCATTATTTCTTGTAAAGGATAACATAAAGGGCTGGGTATTGGCAACAGATTGAAAATTCCCAAAAGGTGCTGCTGTTTCTATAAATCCTCCGCCTACAGTATTACCTGTTCGACCAATCCAAAAGCCTGTATTGTATCCATGATCCATAATCCGTGAAAAATCGGATTCACCACTATTCTGTTTAGCAACGATAAATATAGTCGCGTTACCAAGCGTCAAATTATTCGCTGTTTGTAAATTATCTGTGCCATCAAAATTGACATACGGCAATCCATTCAGATTAGAAGTCGAAATAAATTTCGGTCTTAATGAGGTATTTACAGACGAGAAATCATTGCCCGAACCAGTCAGATTATTCCATGAGGTAACCTCATTTCCTGAGGTTTGAACACCATTATCTGCTGCGAGCCAAATAAATAAACCAGGAATACTAGATGGTGAGTTTTGGGCATAAAAAACATTGAACTGAGTTCCAAAAATTAACGATATTAAAAGAATCAATGTCCTTTTCATGTCTTTTAAAAATGTTTTGTGACCAAGATAAAGATTTTTTTTAATTTTATGATTTATCTGTTTTTATATTTAAAAAACAAAACTAGCATATTTAGAGTATTCTATAAATGAAAACAGCAATAAAAGTCGAAAAAATAGCAAAGTGCTACACGCTTGGTGTCATCAAAGATTCAACTTTTAGAGACAGTCTATCTTCCATATTTAAACCAAAAAAAGCGAATAATTCAACTCTATTTTGGGCCTTAAAAGAGATCAGCTTCAATGTAAATAAAGGTGAAATCATAGGGGTAATTGGTAAAAATGGTGCTGGAAAAAGTACTTTGCTAAAAATTCTATCTCAAATTACAAAGCCATCTTCTGGAAAAATAGAACTTAAGGGTAGGGTAGCATCGCTATTAGAGGTTGGTACAGGTTTTCATCCCGAATTAACGGGGAGAGAAAATATATTTTTAAATGGTACCATACTCGGTATGAAGCGAACGGAAATCATCTCTAAATTTGATGAAATTGTTGCGTTTTCGGGTGTGGAAAAATTCTTAGATACTCCAGTAAAACATTATTCCTCAGGGATGTATGTGAGATTAGCTTTTGCAGTTGCCGCACACTTGGAGCCAGAAATATTAATTATTGACGAGGTACTAGCTGTTGGCGATTCAGATTTTCAAAAAAAATGCTTGGGGAAAATGAGTGAAGTAGCTAATTCTGGCAGAACGGTTTTATTTGTTAGCCACAATATGCAAGCTGTTTCGGCCCTTACTAAAAAATGTATCTTGTTGAATGATGGGATGATCGAATATTTTGGTGATACTAATGCAGCAATACAAAAATATCTTTGTAATAGTAATGAAATATACATAAATCTAACTAAACAGGATTCTCCTCATATTAAGAAGGTAGAAATTCATTCAAGTGAATCCACAAATATTCATCAGGTTTTCAAACCTTTTGCTATTACTTTTGATATTGAAACAAATCAACTTTTAAAGGGCGCTGCGGTATCTTTTCAAATTATTGATAATGAGGGAACACCGATAACTCATGTATTAAACATCGATAGTGAAGTGCCTTTTTGTAATGAAATAGGTGTGTTTAAATTAAAATGTGCATTTCCAAAACTTCGGCTTTATCCTGGAAAATATAGTCTTACGGTTTATTTTGCTGAATTATCAACGAAAAATCACTTTGAAACATTGGAAAATATTTGTCCTTTTGAAGTGGTTGTCCTTAACGAAATACGAGATTATTATTGGATTCCAAACCATGCTCGGTATATAGATGACTATCAATGGTCCCTGATTTCTTAATGAATAATAATGCAAGAAAAAATTAAAAGTCCGATTACTGGATCCACTAATACAGAAGTAGAAAAAATCATCAATTCCAAGGAGATTATAAGCTTATATTCAGATCAATTTAACTTTGATGCATCTTCCTATTTTAATGACTTAGAAGAAATATTTATTGTCAGGTGTTTAGATACTAATTATCGATTTTATTATCCATTTTCAATTCAAGGGAAAGAGGATATTTACAAGCATTTACAAAATGTTGACTTTTATTATTTAAAAGACCGATTGGAGTTTGGTGCAGTTTCTGAATTGATAGCTCCAGGCTCTTCCTTACTAGAATTAGGTTGTGGAAATGGCTATGCATTAGAGAATTTCAAAAAAAATGGAATAAGTTGTAAAGGCTTGGAGCTAAATCAAGAAGCTATTAATATATGCATTGAAAAAGGTTTGGATGTACTATCATCACCTTTGCACGAGTACGCAGATCAAAATGAATCTTTGTTTGATGTGGTTTGCGCTTTTCAATTACTGGAACATTTAGCTGATGTTGATTATTTTATAATGAATTCCTTAAAATTGTTAAAAAAAGGTGGGGCTTTCATTGTTTCTGTTCCAAATAATGATTCTTTTGGTCATCTTTACAATATTCTTAATCTCCCTCCTCATCATATGGGTTTATGGAACAAGAAGGTGTTTTTAGCATTACAGAAATACTATCCAATGAAGCTTGAAAAAGTTTTGTTTACACCATTAGATACCTCACAGTTAATAGATTTTAAAGCCCATTACGCAACTGTTCTGGGCAAATTACCCTTTTTACTGCGAAGTATTTCTCGATTTCCTGTTCTTTTTAATATGATAATTCCAAAGCGACTAAAAGGATATACAATTGTTGCAATTTTCAAGAAAGTTTAATAAATGAGGATAGTATTTGGTATTAATAATTTTGATAATGCAGGTGCTGAAAACTTCATGTTAAGGCTCGCCAAATACTTTTCATTTAAGGGACATGAAATTGCGCTATTTTCTTTATTGCCGATTGAAGAAAAGCTTATAAATCGCGTGAAAATAATATTTGGTGATACTTTTTCTAGTGCTGAATTGATTGGACCTTATCTGCCTAATCGATTCTTAGATTTTTTTCTTTGGAAAATGAATAGAGCCGCTATGATTTTTGGAAAATTAGATTGGAGGAAAGAATTTATTGAAAACAAAACCAAGCAAAAAATTATCAATTTTAAACCTGATCTATTAAATAGTCATCTTTTCGAAACGGATGATTTTTTCTCAAAAAATCTTACAATCCCTCACGTGATTTCAATGCACGGACCTTATGAATATTATCTGTATAAAGATTCTAATGATGATGGTGAACTTGATCAAATAACAAAGGCCACAGGGAATAAAATATTAAATAATTATTTTATAGAACGTGCAGAAAAAGTACTTTCAAAATCAAAAAACGTAATTTATTGCGCCGACAAAAATCTTGAAATCTTACAACATGTTGAGATCAGCAATTTTAGATTAGAGAAAATCTATTATGGTTACGAACGAAAAGAACCAAGCGTAAAAAATCGTGAAATGACTCAGCTTAACATTGGTATGTTTGCCAGAGGAGTAGAAAGCAAAGGGTGGGATATTTTAATAGAGGCATTTTTACGATTGGAAGATAAATATGAACACATCACTTTAATGCTCGCTTTTTCAGAAACGAACTATATGGATTACCTTAAATTAAAGTATGCGGAGCATAAAAAAATTCAATTTCTTGGTTTAATTGATCCAATTGATGAATTTCTTGCAGCCATAGATCTTGTAGCTTTTCCCACTTATTATCCCGGAGAAAGTTTGCCGAATACTATTATTGAGTCTCTTATGTTTGACATTCCTGTGATCTCAACTCAACATGCCGAAATCCCTAATATGATTCAATATAATGGTGTGCATGCGGGAACAATTGTTCCAATTCAGGACGTTGAATTCGACGAGCAGGTGAAGAGATTTTCAGATGCGATTGAAAAGTATCTAATTAACCCTAATTTTTTACAAGAACAAAAAGAGAACTGTAAGATTGTTTCTAATCAGTTTGAAATGGATACTTGCTACAATAAGTATTTAGATTTTTTTTCAAAAGTCACAAATCAAAACCCATAAATGACTAATCAAAAGGAAATCTTTTTTTTTATGCCTTTATTATCAATAGGTGGGACAGAAATGGTTCATTTAGATGTGATTAAAGCTTTGAAGGTTTATCCTGTCAAGATTTTTATTCGATATAGTTCAAATGTTTGGAAAGGCCGAGAATACAGCCAATCAACAAAAGCCAAGCAGGAGGGAAAAGCGATGCTAGCTGAATTTAAGGAATATGGACCAGTCACTTTTCTTGATCGCGTTTTGGAAGCGCCAAGGTTCGGAAGAATTATCAAAAAAATATTCATTCGATTTCTTGTTAAAAAAATTAATAGAGCTAAAAATCCAATTATTATTTTTTGGCATAGAGAATCTATTGATTTTCTAATCGATAAGTTAGGGCCGCATGTGAAAATAATCGATATTGTTCATAATAATTCTAATAATGAGGCTGCCGATCCGGTGTATCTAATGAATGATTGGGTTCCTCGTATAGACAAGCGCGTACTGATTTCTGAGGGATTAATGAAATGGATAGATCCACTTTACAAAGAAAACGGGTATAGCGCAGCTTTTAAGGATCGAATTACTGTAATTAATCATTGTGTTTCCTTTCCTTTTGAAGGAATGATTACAAAGCATAATGACAAAATGCATGTTCTTTTTATTGGTCGTGAATCCAATGAAAAAAGATTCCCTTATTTCTTGGAGATTATACAAGAATTAATCAAAGACGGATTGCCATTAGAAATTCACATTGTTGGTCCTGATCATACAGATTATCCTGAGGTAATAAGCCCTCAAATAAATTGGTACGGGACATTAAGCAACAGGGCTTTAATAGAGCAGATTTATCGTAAATCTCATATTCTTGTTAATACTTCATCCTCTGAGGGATTTCCAAAAGTAATTGCAGAAGCGATGGCTTTTTCTTGTGTTCCAATAGCAACAGCAGTTGGGGATGTTTCAAGTCAAATTCAAATGAATCAAAATGGTTATTTAACGAGCCCTGCAAATTGTGTTTCTGAAACTATAGCCATACTAAAACAACTCCATTCGAATCCCGAGGAATTAAGCCGCATAGCAGAAAATTGCTACCTTTATGCCATTACGAAATTCTCTGAAGAAAGATTTAAGCATGAGTGGACAAGTGTCATTGAATCCCTTGGTTAGTGTTATAATTCCAAATTACAATCATGCACCCTTTCTGAAAGAGAGAATTGACTCTGTTCTGAATCAATCATTTGACAATTTTGAGGTAATCATTCTCGATGACAAGTCTACTGATCATTCAAAAGAAGTTATCGAGAGCTATCGTAATCACGAAAAAGTAGTACATATTGAATACAATTCACAAAATAGCGGGAGTACTTTTAAACAATGGGATAAAGGCTTAAAACTTGCAAAAGGCGAATGGATTTGGATTGCAGAAAGTGATGATGTTGCTCATCCAGCGTTTTTAACTTCCACAATGAGTTCTGCCGATAGTAACACATCTCTCATCTTTACACGATCAAAAATTATTGACGCTACGGGCGCAACAGGATCTTTTCTTGGTTATGATTATTTCCCTCATCCTTCTTTTTTAAATGAATTAGACATTCACCAAGGAAAGATTAATCCAATTGCTTTTATAACCAAAGAAATGTATAATTTCAATCATATTGTAAATGCAAGTAGTGTTCTTTTTAATAGAAAGTGCGCACCAAACATTGAAAAAATCATGTCAAGATTTAAGTTATGTGGTGACTGGTATTTTTGGATAAAGGTTATTGAAAAAGGGCAAATTAAATATATAGACAAGGAATTGAATTATTTTAGAACACACGAATTAACAGTAAGAAAAAGTTCTGAAAATCAAATATTTGCATATTTTGAGAATGCAGAGATTACCAAATACATTTATAATTTAGCTAGAAGTAAAGAGTTAAAAGGGAAATATTCAGATTATCTTATTTATATCTACTTTAATAGGTATGATAATCAAACAAGAAAAGGAACCTTTATTAAATTTCTTTATACGCTATCTCCTTTCGGATTCAGATCCATTTTGATTGCATTAAAAAAACGAATTTCAAATGCTTGATTTATCAATCATCATAGTAAATTATAAAACTCCTTCAATTACTTTTGATTGTATAGAATCTATCTACAAGCAAAATTCCACCCTGAATTTCGAAATCATTGTAGTAGATAATGATTCTCAAGATAATAGTGAATCCCTCGTTACTGAAAAATTTTCAGAAGTAATATGGATTAACAATCAGTCAAATGAAGGTTTTGGTAGAGCAAATAATCTTGGTATTAAAAAAAGTAAAGGTGAATTTATTTTACTCTTGAACTCTGATACTATTATTATCGACAATGCAATTCAGAATGCATTATCTAAATTGAAATCAGATAATGAAAATACTGGTATAATTACTTGTCAATTATTAAACAAAGATGGCTCTCTTCAAAAAAGTTTTTACACAAAAAATGCTTCTTATAAGGAAATTCTGAGTTATAATTTATTTTACGACTATTTCTTTAGATCAAGCAAAAAAAATGATTCTAATGATATAATGGCTATCCATGGAGCATTTATGATGTTTGAAAAGGAGAAAATAGATAAGTTTGGTTACTTTGACCAAGATTTTTTCATGTATTCGGAAGAATTCGAATGGTGCTACAGATTATTGAAAAATGGCCTCAAATTGAAAATATATGATGATATATTTATTTATCACTTAGAGGAAGGAAGTAGTATCAATAAAGACTGGAATATAAAACAACGGTATTTATCAAGTGCTTTACTTTTTAAAAAAACACATGGTTCATTGGGCCTTTTATTATACCTTTCGCTCCATTTCCTTAATTTGCTTACAAATTCTATTCTGATGTGGAAACTTGATAAAAAATATCGAAATGAATTTGTGGGGAGTCAAAAATATTTTTGGTCTTTAACTAAAAGTTATTTTAAAATTCTATTCGGAACCTATCAACGACCACTTAAATTAATCAATAAGAAATAATGAAAGTTATACTTACCAAATTGATTAAATCAATTCCTTTCATCGGCAAGTGGAAGATAAATTCTGAAAAATATTTTGCGCTTCATGCGGAGCCTGGGAAATATAATAGCCCAATAGTAACATGGAACGAAGTTTTAGAAAACAACTATTACAAAACTGGACTTAATACTGAATTAAAAGATATTAATTTAAATTCGGATTTTCAATTTGATTTGCTAAAGGAATTTGAATCCTACAGTATGATTTTCCCTTTTCAAGCATCAAAAAATAATACTCATCGCTATTTCTATGACAATCCCATGTTTGCATACATAGATGGGTTTTTTCTATTCTGCTTTTTAAATAAATTCAAACCAAATCGAATTATCGAAATTGGATCAGGCTATTCTTCAGCTTTAATGATTGATACATTTGAAATGAATCAGTCAAAAGTAGAAATGATCTTTATTGATCCCTACACGGATAGAGTTGATCAGCTATTGAGTAATAGCGATTTTCTAGTTTCAAAATACATGCGAATTCCTGTGCAAAAAGTTGATGCTGATATCTATTCGAATCTGAAAGAAAATGATATTTTATTCATTGATTCATCCCACATTGTAAAAACAGCAGGTGATTTAAATTATATTTTTTTCGAGATTCTGCCTCTTTTAAATTCAGGAGTGATTATTCATGTTCATGATATATTTTTTCCATTTGAATACCCAGAAGAATGGTTGAAATTAGGTTTTTGTTACAATGAAGCATATTTCCTGAGATCATTTTTAATGAATAATACTAATTATGAGATTTTGTTCTGGAATGATTATGTCCTACAAAATCAACCTGATTTTTTTAAAAATAAAACTGCTAAAACTAAGGCCAGAGGTGGAAGTTTTTGGATGAGAAAGAAAAAACAAAATGTTTAGTATCATTATACCAAGCTACAATCGTGCTAATCACTTGCCCAAAGCTATTGAAAGTGTCTTGGCACAATCATTTACGGATTGGGAATTGATTATTGTAGATGACGGTTCAACTGATAACACTAGCGATGTTGTGGCATCTTATAATGATCCACGAATAAAATATATTTACCAAGAAAATGCTGAACGAAGTGCTGCAAGAAACAATGGTATTCGTAATGCCAATGGCGAATGGATCTGTTTTTTAGACAGTGATGACGTATACCTGAATCAACATTTAGCTGTTTTCGAAAAGGCGATACATGAATCGGCAAACCCCAGATTTTTACTCAGTGGTTGTATTCGAGAAGAGGCGGGTGTAGGAAATTTATATCCCCTCATTGATTTGAACAAGAATATCATTGAAGAGATTTGGACTCGTTTTATTCTTGCAAATGCCGTTTGTATTCACCGCTCCATTTTACTCAAACATCAATTTGATCTTAGGTTTCGAATTTGGGAAGACACGCATTTATGGACGCGTTTATCGGTTCATTATGAGCTTCAAGTACTCAATGATTACACCTGTAAACAAATTATCAATCCTGAGGGCACTGTTGCTTCTGGTTTGTCTAAGGTTAAAATCTTAGATGTAAAGCAGTACCTTGCGGCTATAAAAGATGTTTATCAGGATGAAGCGGTCAAAAAAAGCATTTCACATGATTTTTATTTGGCTTACTTAGAACAGAAATTAAGAATGTATTTATATCAATCTAGGATGAATGGTCAGCTTGGTGTGGCTCTGCGTATTTGGTTTAGCTACTTGACCAGATTTCCGCGTTGGTTTTTAGTGTTGGAATTTCCCAAGATCTTTTTAAATACTTTGGGAATAAAGAAAATGAATCCATGACTCCAAAAAAAATACTTGTGGTTACTTCGTGGTTTCCAAGTGAGGCAGAACCTGGCTTGGGTTCTTTTGTACTGGATCAAGTTGCAGTGCTAAGAGAACATGGATTTGAAGTCGAAGTACTTAAGGTATATATTCGCGGGAATTTTCTCTCTCAATGGGGATGGGCTAAAAAAAATGAAGTAGTGACTTACCAAGGCATCAAAGTTTATGATGTTTCCTTGAAGCCGTTATTACCAGGGTTAAGGACTTGGACGCTTTTCAAATTAAACCGTTTCGCAGCCGAAGTACTTGAAAGCCATGTCAAAGATGTTGAACTAATTCATAGCCATGCTGTTTTTCAGGGCGGTTGGGTTGCTAAGTTCTTATCTAAGCAATTCGCTATTCCATGGGTTCATTCCGAACATGCTTCGCAATTGGTTTATGGAATAGATTCATTGTCACTCGCAGACAAAGCCCGTGCATTTTCTGTTCTTGATAGCGCTGAGGCTTTGATTTTTGTGAGTGCATTTCAAAAACAAAAAGTAAGCGAATATTTCAGTTTGAAGCCCGATAAAGCGAAGGTAATTCCCAACATGTTATCACCTCTTTTTGTGAATTCGACCTTATCTAGGGAAAAAAAATATACAGCCCTTACCATTCAATCGTGGGTAGAGGTGAAGCAGCCACATCTTTTATTAGAGGCATGGAGTTTATTCGTTCAGATTAATCAGGATGCGCGCCTTTTGTGGGTGGGTTCAGGGCCATTAAAAGCAAAGTTGATTTCAGAAATAAAAGATACTAGCTTGTTTAAAAGTATAGATTTTGTCGATTATGCCTCACGCCAAGAGGTGATGGATTACCTCAACCAAGCGTGTTTTTATATTTCTAGTAGCGCTTCTGAGACCTTTGGAATTGCGATTATGGAAAGCCTTTCTCAAGGTTTACCGGTCGTAGCGATAAACAATGGTTCAATCGAAGAGATTCTTATAGAACCACATGGGGTAATTACCGAAAATGATGCGAATTCGTTGTTTGAGGGGATTTTAGAGATGAGTTCAACATGGGAGAATTATTCAGTAGCTGCGCTAAGAACAGATATTTTAAAGCGTTATGGATCAGATGCGATACTTCAAATGTGGCTAAAAGAATATCAAAATCTAATTCCATGAAAAAAGTTCTAATCCTCGCATACGATTTCCCGCCTTATGTTTCTGTAGGGGGCCTGCGACCTTATGCATGGTACAACTATTTAAAAGAATTTGATGTAGAACCAATTGTTGTAACCCGCCAATGGGGAAATACCCACGGTAATAGCTTAGACTATATTTCTGCTGGAAGTTCAAAGCAGTCCATCGTAGAGGTTAGTGAACAGGGAACCATCATTCGTTCGCCTTATAAGCCAAATTTTGCCAATCGTTTATTGTTTAAATATGGTGATCATAGATATCGTTTTCTGCGCAAATCTATTTCTGCCTATTATGAGTTTGCTCAATTTCTGCTGCCCATAGGTCCGAAGATTGAATTGTATAAAGCGGCCAAGCATTATCTCAAAAATAACCAAGTCGATGCCATCATTGCAACTGGCGATCCTTTTGTCTTGTTTAGGTATGCTTCTAAATTAAGTAAGGCGTTTAATATCCCATGGATTGCTGACTACCGAGATCCCTGGAGTCATAATGAAGAAGCTCAAAAGACGATGATTCAGAAAACATGGAATACGTACATGGAAAAAAATACGGTTTCTACAGCGTCACATATTAGTACGGTTTCGAAATTTGTTCATTCCAAAATAGAGACATTAATTCCCAATAAACCATTCATTATTTTACCAAATGGTTATGATACTAAAGTAATAGATAAAGTCAAAAACATTGAGCAAAACAAGGAAGAACTTTGTGTTTCATTTGTTGGAACGATTTACAGTTGGCATCCTATTGAGAGTTTTTTAAGAGGAGCAAATCAATTTGTAGTAGAACATCCCAACGCCAAAATAATGTTCAAGTTTTACGGAACAAATTTGACCGATGAATTGAATAGAATGGTGAGTGAACAATTTCCGAATTTAAAAGGCCAAGTATTGATTACGCCGAAGATGCAAAACCAAGAATTGTTGGAGAAACTAGCTTCAGACCATGTGATGCTTTTGTTTAACTATTATTCCTATATGGGAACGAAGATTTTTGATTATTTGGGTATTCGGCGAAAAATGATTTTATGTTATGAAAATGATCCTGAAGCGCATTCTTTGAAACAGAAGTACTATCATGTCGATGAATCAGGAAGCGAAAGCAAACAGCTTCAAGCGGATTTGATTAAGCAAACCAATTCGGGGATTATTGTGAAAGACTCACAGCATTTGAGGCAAGTCCTGCAAGATTTATATGTGGAATTTCAAGCCACCGGTCAAATCGCCTGCGATTCACATGGTGTTGAACAATATTCCCGTAAAATCCAAGTGGAACGATTGGCGGAGATAATAAAGGGGTTTTCAGCTTTGTAGTTTGGGGTTAATCACGATTTTTCCTCTTTATGCAATATTTCCTCCCCCTTCGTCCCCCTCCAGAGGGGGAAACCCAAAACGCTCGTCCGAAACAAAAATTTCCTCCCCCTTCGTCCCCCTCCAGAGGGGGAAACACCTCAGCTCCAGCTACTCCAGAAGTGAAACACCCTGCCTTGATTCCAACAAAACATTCTCCCCCTTAAATCCCCCTCTTGAGGGGGAATAAACAAAGTATTTCCCCCTCAAGAGGGGGACGAAGGGGGAGGAGCTAAGTTAAACTTATTCAGGATTTCTACTTCTTAAGCAATGCACAGCATGATTAATTTTCCCAGCAACTTCATTAATTTGATTCAACACTTCCCCTTCTTGAAATCTCAACAGGGTAAATCCCAGCGCTATTAATTTATCTTGTCGATAACGATCGTATGTTGGATTATTATCATGTGAGTTCCCATCGATTTCAATAATTAATCCCAATTCTTTGCTAAAAAAATCAACAATGTAATGTTCAATCGGCCTTTGTCTATTAAATTTCACGCCAATTTTGTTACTTTTAAGTACGGAAAGCCATAGCTGTTTTTCTGCTCTTGATACAGATTGTGTGCGCAGTGTTCGAGAAAATAGTTTTAAATCTTTATTATAAAAGTTATTCATTTTTTTTAGGTATATATTAAGTTACTAAAAAATTAGGAGACCATCGAACTTCTTCCCATATCAAAAAAGTAAGTACTTTTAATCTATGGTAGTGATCGTTGATTATGGTATGGGGAACATTCATTCTTTACGTAGAATTTTTACTAGCTTGAAACTCCCTGTTGTGGTTAGCCATAAGGTCAAAGATATCCAGGAAGCTTCTCATATCATTCTGCCTGGGGTAGGTCATTTCGGACGAGCGATGGATGAATTGAAGCAACGAGGACTCATCGATGCCTTGAATCAAGCCGCCATGGGAGATAAAAAACCGATTTTAGGTATTTGTTTGGGTATGCAACTCATGACTGCGTCGAGCGAAGAGGGTAACTCAGAAGGCTTAGGTTGGTTTTCCTGTAAGACAACTAAGATTGTGGTGGAAAATCCTATCCAATTTAAGGTGCCTCACCTCGGATGGAATACCTTGCATACAACCAAAGCTCATCCAATACTTCAAGGAGTCCACAGCCAAAGTGAAATGTATTTTGTGCATGCTTATGCAGTGGATAAAGCAGATGAAGAACAGGTATTATGCACCACTACCTACGAAAAAGAATTTGTGTCGGGATTGATTTCAGAAAACATCCTTGGGGTCCAATTTCATCCTGAAAAAAGTCACGCTATTGGCCAACGAATTCTTGCTAATTTTACCCAATCATGTATCGTCCAAGATTAATTCCATGTTTACTGATTCAAGGCGGAGATTTGGTTAAAACCATCGGTTTTTCCTCCCCTAAATATATCGGTGATCCTTTGCATGCGGTTCATTTATTTAATGAATTTAATGCCGATGAACTCATATTGTTAGATATCAAGGCCACTAAAGAAAATCGCTGTATTCCGATTGATTTTGTTCGAAATGTGGGCGAAGAGGCCAATATGCCGTTTTCGGTAGGAGGAGGGATTAAGTCTTTAGAAGAAATCAGGCAGCTTTTGGAAGCTGGAGCAGAGCGTGTGGTTTTGGGAACGGTAGCTGCTGAGACACCATCCTTTGTGTGTGAAGCCAGCGAGCGATTTGGAAAATCTACTATTGCGGTCTGCATCGATGTAAAATATTCATTTTGGGGTAAACTACAAGTGGTGGCTCGAAATGGTCAGAAAGTGATTTCTGCAGATGTTGTTGGCTTCGCGAAAGAAATGGAGCGCATGGGTGCAGGAGAATTACTTATTCAATCGGTTAATAAAGATGGTACATACCAAGGGTTGGAGGTTACTGTGCTTCAGGAGGTATCTCAAAGTGTGGGAATTCCTGTTGTTGGTTTGGGCGGACTAGCTTCCTTGGAAGAAATTCGAATCATTCACCCAAGGTCGAATCTTAATGGTTATGCTGCAGGTAGTTTATTCATCTATCAAGGCAAACATAGAGGAGTATTGGTCAACTATCCTTCGTCTGATGAGGTGAAGAAGCTTTTTAATTGATACGTTAATTTTGTATTTTTGTCCAAAATAATGTCAGAACCTACCCTTTCATATCAAATTTGTAGCCGTTGTGTCATGGATACCTCTGATCCAGCTATAACTTTTAACCAGCAGGGACATTGCAATCATTGCACTGAATTTATAGAAAAACGGGCTCATTTTAGCTACAAAGGCGAGGAGAGTGATCAGGCTTTGGAAAACTTAATCCAGCAAATAAAAGTTCAGGGCAAAGGAAAGGAATTTGATTGCATCGTAGGCTTGAGTGGTGGTGTCGATTCTTCTTATACTGCATGGAAGGCAAAGCAACTCGGACTTCGTGTTTTAGGTGTGCACATGGATAACGGATGGAATTCCATTGAGGCCAATCAGAACATTAGAAATTTAGCATCAAAACTTCAAATTGAATACGAATGTGTGGTATTGGATTGGCAAGAGTTTAAGCAGATTCAGCGTGCCTTTCTCAAAGCTAGTGTTCCTGAAGCAGATACTCCGACAGATATTGCTATTCTCTCGGTATTGCACAGAATAGCCGCAAAACATGGGGTTAAATATATCCTTAGTGGCGGAAATTTTGCTACTGAAGGCATTTTACCGAAACATTGGCACTACAACGCCAAAGACCTCCGGTATTTTAGTCACATTTGTCAATCTTTTGGATCTGTACGTTTAAAGTCATTTCCTACTTTTGGGTTCATGCGAGAAACATATTACAAAATATTCAAGGGGCTTCGGATGATTTATTTCTTAAACTATGTTCCATTTGATAAAAATGAAAGCATAACACTTCTGAAGCGCGAGTTGGATTGGCAAGATTACGGAGGGAAGCATTATGAGTCTAAGTACACCGGATTTATTCAAGCCTATTATTTATTTAATAAGTTCAATATCGATTATAGAAGAGCTACTTATTCGTCTCAGATTTGTGCAGGGGCAGTGGATCGAATGGAGGCTATTGAAGGATTAAAGCTTCAACCTTATAATAATGAAAAGGTAGAGCAGGAAATAAAGTACATTGCCAAAAAACTGGATTTTTCCGAAACGGAATTTAAAGAAATATTGGCTTTAGCGCCTCATTGGTATTCAGATTATCCAAATGATGAAGCCAAATTGAATTTTGTTTATAACCTGTATCGTAAGCTCTTCAAAAAAGAAAAGCTTGCCAGCTTTTAAATTAAATCCTGATTTAAAGAAAATAGCTTGATTATTATTCTTATTTCCCTCTTCCTCCGCCAGTTTTAACGGTAGCAACTTTTTTAACTGCGCCAGCTTTCATTGATTTTGCAGGTGGGGTTCCACTCTTAGGAACATTAGTTTTCTTTGCACTTGCTTTTTTAGGCGTAAGAGTTTCAGCTTTTTCGGTTTTGCCTTTTTCCGCCACCTCACTTACTTCTACTTCCATAATCAAAAGACCTTCTGCCAAAAGCATATTGTACCATTGAAAAAACTTCTTAATGTCTGAAAAATATACGCGATCTTTATCGTAGTTGGGCAATGTCTTTTCGAAGCTTGCTCGTAATGTTGATTCATCAGCTTTGTGCGAAGGTCCTTCTTTACCAGAACTGATTTTGTGTAAATTGCTCAGTACGTCAATTAATTTAACATCGTCTCCAGTGGTAAAAATGCTAATATCCTCTAAAGAAGATATCTTTTCCGAGGAAAGTGCAGCAAAACGCTTCTTATCAATTAAAGATTCTACAATAACGCTATTTTTTCCCTTAGTAATTACTTTAAATAATCCTGGGCGTCCCGCAATGGAAATAATTCCTTCTAATGTCATTCAACTAAATTTTAGCCAAAAATATAAAATCTTTATGATTTTAAGTGATTAATTATTTATTTAGTTTAGAGGTATTCTTTATTTAATTAGACTTTCCTAAATTAATCTGTACCTTTGCACCCAATTTAAAAAAATAAAATGACATTTGAAGAGCTGGGTTTGAGGAGTGAGGTACTGAAGTCGTTAGAAGATTTGGGTTTTTCAGTACCGACTCCAATCCAAGAACAAGCAATCCCACATTTAATGAAGGAAGATTGCGATTTTGTTGGGCTTGCCCAAACAGGAACAGGGAAAACGGCCGCATTTGGTCTGCCGTTAATTAGTAATATCGATACAAGCTTAAAGTTACCACAAGGCTTGATTATCTGCCCTACACGTGAGCTATGCTTACAAATATCCAAAGATTTAGGAAACTATTCCAAATACCTTGATTGCAACATTGTGCCCGTTTACGGTGGCGCAGACATTCGCAAGCAAATGACGGATGTTAAAAAAGGTGCGCCAATTATCGTGGCAACACCAGGAAGGCTGATGGATTTGATAAAACGAAAAGTAATTCAACTTTCTCAAGTACGCTATGTAGTATTGGATGAAGCAGACGAAATGCTAAACATGGGGTTTAAAGAAGATATTGATAGTATCCTCGAAACAACACCAAATGATAAAAATGTTTGGTTGTTTTCTGCCACAATGCCTAAAGAAGTAGCGTTCATTGCGAAAAATTATATGAAAGATCCATTAGAAGTTTCTATTGGGCATAAAAATCAAAGTAATGAGAACATTGATCATATTTATTATATGGTCAAAGAAAAGGATCGATATGAGGCAGTTAAGCGTCTTATTGATTTTAATCCTTCAATTTATGGATTAATTTTTTGTCGTACAAGGTCAGAAACGGCAACTGTTGCTCAAAAATTAAGCAGAGACGGTTACAATGCAGAGCCTCTTCACGGTGATCTTTCGCAGGCAATGCGCGATTTAGTTATGCAGCGTTTCAGAAGTAAAGAATTACAACTCCTAGTAGCCACGGATGTTGCTGCAAGAGGATTGGATATCGATAATATTACGCATGTTATCAATTATAATCTTCCTGATGATATTGAAAATTACACGCATCGAAGTGGGCGTACAGCTCGCGCTGGAAAAAAAGGGGAGTCTTTAGTTTTAGTAAGCGCAAAAGAATCATTTAAAATTAAGGCCATTGAACGTCAGATGCGCACCTCATTTACAAAAGGCGAAATTCCTAATGCGAAAGAGATTTGCCGAATTCAATTAATGCGTTTGATTGAAAAGGTAATCGCTACTGAAATTAGAGAAAAAGACATCACGCCATTTTTGCCAACTATCTTCGCGGAATTTGAAAATTTTTCAAAAGAAGAGGTAGTCAAAATGTTCGTTTCAGCAGAATTTAATCGATTTATTGAGTATTATGAACGTGCTGGTGACTTGAATGCATCTGCAGGTAGCTCTGATCGAGAAGATCGTGGACCTAAAGGCGAGCGTTCTAGAGGTTCTGATGAAGGAAAAACGCGGTTTTTTGTGAATATCGGACGACGAGATGGTTTCAATCCAGGGGCCCTTTTACGTGTTATATGTGATGCCACTGGTTTAACGTCTACTGCGGTTGGAAAAATCGATATCATGACGTCATTTTCATTTTTTGAAGCAGACCAAGAGCATGCAGATAATATAATTAAGCAGGTTAATGGAACTGACTTTGATGGACATACAATAAGTATTGAAATTACCACATCTAAGGAAAGTGGAGGTGGATTTAGAGATAAAGAGCGTTCAGGCTTTGGAGGTGGTGGAGATCGTTCAAGATCTGGCGGCGGCGGCGGAAGAAGTGGTTCTTTTGGTGGCGGAGGTCGTAGCAGTTCATATGGTGGTGGCGGCGGAGGTCGCAGCAGTTCATACGGCGGAGGCGGCGGAGGTCGTAGCAGTTCATATGGAGGCGGCGGCGCAGGTCGCAGCAGTTCATATGGCGGAGATCGACCTAGATCAAGTGAAGGAAATGATCGTCCACGTTCAGGTGGAGCAAGTGATCGTCCGCGTTCAGGTGGAGCAAGTGATCGTCCGCGAACAGGTGGTGGAAGTGATCGTCCAAGAACAGGCGGTGGAAGTGATCGTCCAAGAACTAGTGGTGGAGGCGATAGAAGAAATGATGGGGGTGAACGTAAAAGAAAGTTTTAGAAATTAAAGATGGAAATTAGAAACATAGCAATAATTGCACACGTCGATCATGGTAAGACAACCTTGGTTGATAAAATGATTGAAGCAGGGAATTTTTTAAATGAGCGTGATCGCCCAACGGGTGAATTAATCATGGATAATAATGATTTGGAACGCGAAAGAGGCATCACTATCGTCTCCAAGAATGTTTCCGTTTCTTATAAGGGCACTAAAATTAATATCATTGATACTCCAGGTCACGCGGATTTCGGTGGCGAGGTAGAGCGTGTATTGAATATGGCCGATGGTGTTTGTCTTTTGGTTGATGCATTTGAAGGTCCTATGCCCCAAACTAGATTTGTACTAGGTAAAGCTCTTTCAATGGGCTTAAATCCATTAGTGGTAATCAATAAAGTTGATAAGGATAACTGCACGCCTGAAGAAGTAAACGAAAAGGTGTTTGATTTAATGTTTGAATTGGATGCAACGGAAGAACAATTAAATTTTCCTACTATTTACGGATCTGCTAAAAACGGGTGGATGTCGACAGATTGGAAAACGCCGACTGATTCAATTTCTCCCTTATTAGATGAAATTTTAAACTATTTTAAGCCTCCTGTAATTGAAGAAGGTAATACGCAAATGCTCTTAACTTCCTTAGACTACTCATCTTATGTTGGTAGAATTGCAATCGGAAGATTAAGTCGTGGTGTAATCAAAGAAAACCAAAATGTTATTTTAACTAAACGTGATGGTGCCCAAGAGAAGCATCGTATAAAAGAGGTATTCGTGTTTGATGGTTTGGAAAAAAGAAAAGTTGAGTCAGTTACGCCAGGTGATATTTGTGCGATAACGGGCTTAGATGGTTTTGAAATTGGAGATGCTGTTTGTGATGCTGAAAATCCGGAGGCATTAGCAACCATTCAGTTGGATGAACCTACAATGTCAATGTTGTTTACTATCAATGATTCGCCATTTTTTGGAAAAGAAGGAAAATTTGTAACCTCAAGGCACATTCAAGAGCGTTTACATAAAGAATTAGAGAAGAATTTAGCACTACGTGTTTTAGATACAGATAAAGCAGATCGTTGGATGGTTTATGGTCGTGGTGTATTGCATTTATCGGTTTTAATCGAAACAATGCGACGTGAAGGATATGAAATGCAAGTAGGTCAACCTCAAGTAGTTTTTAAGGAAATTGATGGAAAAAGATGTGAGCCAATTGAAGAATTGACGATCGATTTACCAGAAGAGTTTGGAGGTACAGCTGTTGAAGCGGTAACAAAACGAAAAGGTGAAATGACCAATATGGCACCAAAAGGTACACGGATGATTATTCAGTTTTTAATTCCGTCTAGAGGTATTATCGGCCTTCGAAGCTACTTGTTAACCCAAACGGGAGGTGAAGCAATCATGACACATCGATTCTTAGATTATCAACCATTCAAAGGGGAAATTCCTGGTCGTCAAAACGGATCAATGATTTCTTTGGAGCAAGGAATGTCAATACCTTTTTCTTTAAATAATTTGCAGGAACGTGGAAAGTTTTTTGTTTCGCCAAATGAAGATATTTATGAAGGACAGGTTATCGGCGAAAATTCTAGGGCAGGTGATTTGTGTGTTAATGTGACCAAGACAAAGAAAATGTCAAACATGCGTTCTTCTGGAGCGGATGAAAAGGTACGTTTAGCTCCACCTAAATTATTTAGTTTGGAAGAATGTTTGGAATACATCCAAGGAGATGAATACGTGGAGGTAACTCCTAAGTCTCTTCGAATTCGTAAAATTTTCTTAAAAGAAACGGATCGAAAACGCTCTGGAAAATCTTAATTAAATTTAATTGATTTTATTGGGCTTATTCTGCTGATCACAATACTTGGGATCAATAAAGCACTTATGCATACGGTAAATGAAACAACGTTCAACAATAACCATTGAATGACATTCAATTGCATTGGGACTTGGCTTAAATAATATACACTAGGATCGAGTTTAATTATTCCAAAGTTTGCTTGAAGATAGTAAATTAGTAAACCGAATAAGTTCCCATAGATCATTCCTTTTAAAATTAGAGCCCCAGCTTGAAAAATGAATATTTTTCGAATACTCCAGTCTGTTGCTCCCATCGATTTTAATATGCCAATAAAATTAGTCCTAACCACAATCATTACTAAGAGTGCTGAGCCCATGTTTATTATTCCAATAATGATCATTAAGCTCAAGATAATGGCAACGTTAATATCCAAAAAACTTAGCCAATTAAATAAATCTTGTTCTTGCTCAATAATTGATTTTACAGTGATTAAATCACCATTTTCTGTGGGATTCATTTCTAAGTGCTTGGCTAATTCACTCTTGATCTTATCATGGTCATTCCAATCGTTTAATTGAACTTCGTACCCTGCAATATATTTATGCCAAGTTCCTTTTCCCTCTCTAATCGATATTTGCAATTCTCCTTTTTCTAGTAAAATAGCGTAGTTAGATCCTGATTCATTGCTGGCAATTTTCGTGAGTTCTTTTTCTTCATTTAATAAAATCGGTGAATTTAGATTGGTTTTATGTATGGTAATGATTGATGTGTCAACGGGCAATAAGGTAGCACTTGACTTATCAAACTGATAAACAATAACCCGAAAGGTAGTGTCAATAAAATTCGCAAGAATGGCTTTCCCTTGATATTTATCTGGACCTTGGCCCCAATCGAAACTTAGGTTATCCGTTTTTCCTGCTACATCAGCTCTTATAATTATCCGATTCTGAAAAAGTGTATCATCAATAGATATAGTGGTTGATATACCATAATCATTTAATTTTTGAATATGTCGGATATCACAAAAAATCATTTTTTTATCGTAATCTTCAAATCCAGTATCAAAAATGCCAACAATCTTAAATTTTCGCATTATTGGTTTTTCTTTAACAAAAAAGAAAGAAACCGATTGATTTAATGTTAGGTTCAAGGTCTTGCAAATTTTTCTTGATAAGATAATTTCATCCGTCGGTGTACCTCCAAACATCTTCGGGATCCTTCCTGATACTAAGTTTTTCGAAATGAAATCCCAATTATACTTACTTTCTACACCCTTCATCATAATGCCTAACACTTCTTGTTTTTGTACAATGGTGTCTTTTCCGGAATTTAGTCGAATGGTGTCTGTATAGTTCGAAGATTGAATTAAGCCGGGTTTATAGGCTACTGCATTGGTATTATTTATACCGGAAATTCCACTTAGATAAGAAGTGATTCTTTCGGATTTTTGTATGGGTTCACATTCAATGATAGAACTAAAGCCTGCTTTTGTTAAAATAATGGGAGCGGAGTAGCCTGTAACTTTTTGTCGTATTTCGTTTTGGAATCCTGTGACAATCGCTAGAG
Source organism: Flavobacteriales bacterium (assembly GCA_947462255.1). Lineage (GTDB taxonomy): Bacteria > Bacteroidota > Bacteroidia > Flavobacteriales_D > Crocinitomicaceae > UBA952. The sequence goes on from CANHOA010000018.1 coordinate 49,269, forward strand.
TAACTAAGTTAACAACAATTGATAGTGCAATACTTATTACTGCTATACGTAAAATTGGTTTAGAAACTTTAATACCTTGCGCTTTGGAAAAACGGATACGTTTTGATATGAAGAATTCGAAAGACAATATACTTACAATTAAGTTTCAAAAATACGCAAAGCAATTATGCCTTGAAACTATTTTATTGATTTTACTTTCCGCATGTAATTTAGGGGTTGGTGTTGATTATAGCAATAAGGGTTCTATTGTTGTTTACGACGAACCTAAAACTTGGATTGATTTTGATGCCCCAATTCCTATATTGACGAATAAAGTTCCTCAATTAGGAATCGATCGATTGCATCTTTTCGTTGATTCGTTGAAAGGAAAAAGAATTGCAATTGTTTGTAATCAAACTTCAATGGTTAAGGATGTCCATTTGCTAGACACTTTGTTAGCGTTAAATTTAAATGTGGTGAAAGTGTTCTCGCCTGAACATGGGTTTCGTGGTGATATAAGCGCAGGGGAAAAAGTGAGCAGTTCAATTGATCCTAAAACTGGGATTCCTCTAGTTTCGTTGTATGGGACGCATAAAAAACCAGTTGAAAGTGATTTAAGTGATGTGGACATTGTAATTTTTGATATCCAAGATGTTGGGGTTCGCTTTTACACTTTTCTTTCAACGATGCACTTTGTGATGGAGGCTTGTGCTGAAAATGGAAAACAGATGGTTGTTCTTGATCGCCCTAATCCAAATGCACATTATATTGATGGACCAATTTTGGAGCCTGCCTATAAATCTTTTGTAGGAATGCACCCTGTACCAATTGTTTATGGAATGACTATCGGAGAATATGCACTAATGATAAATGGTGAGGGATGGCTAGACAAAAAGCTTACGTGTAAGTTATGGATTATTCCATGTAAAAATTACACCCATAAAACTAAATATGTATTGCCTATTCCACCATCTCCTAACTTACGATCGGAACTGGCCATCTCCTTATATCCAAGTTTATGTCTTTTTGAAGCAACTACCGTGAGTGTTGGTAGGGGTACAGATCAACCATTTGAAGTGTATGGCCATCCAAAATTTCCAAATTCTGAATTTAAATTTTCACCTAAGCCACAGTTTGGCGCTAGTAATCCTCCTCAAGCATATTGTATTTGTAATGGGTTTAATTTAGCATCATCTTTAGCGAAAAGAAGTTATGAAATTAATCTAAACTACTTAATAAATGCACGTGATTTATTAGGGGATTCTATTGAATTTATTGATCAAGGCGCTTTTTTTAACCGCTTAGCCGGTAATGCTATCCTAAAAGAGCAATTCGCTAAAGGTTGGTCGGCTAAAGAAATCCGATCTACGTGGAAACCAGGATTAGAGGAGTTTAAGAGTATTAGAAAGAAATACTTATTGTATAATTAATGCAGGTCTTTACTGCTTTTTTCTACATCATCTCTCATTTTTGCAGCATATTGCTCTAAGGTCGATTGGAGGCTGGTATCGGAAATACTAAGGATACGTGCAGCAAGAATCCCGGCATTTTTACTTGCATTTAAAGCAACTGTTGCAACAGGAATACCATTTGGCATTTGTAGGATGCTTAAAATACTGTCCCATCCATCGATTGAGTTACTTGATTTTATTGGAACACCTATTACCGGCAAGGTAGTTAGCGATGCAACCATTCCCGGAAGGTGTGCTGCTCCTCCTGCTCCAGCAATAATCACTTTATACCCTTTTCCTGCTGCTCCTTTGGCAAAAGCCATCATTTTCTCTGGAGTCCTGTGTGCAGAAACTACTTCAATGTCAGCGCCAACTCCCAACTCATCTAATAGTTCTTTTGCCGCCTTCATCGTTGGGAAATCAGATGCACTTCCCATAATTATCGCTACTGGATTCATGTTACTTTATTTTTTTGATCACTACTATTGCTATCTACTTCTAGTGTTGTATTGTCTACTGTTTTACTTTCAGTCGGCATTGTATTTTCTGATATTGTATTGTCTGATGTTGTATTGTCTATGGTTGTATTTTTAACTGTTTTATCTTCAGTCGGTATTGTATTTTCAATCGATTTTTTATTGGTCGAATTATCATAATGAATCGTATTTTCAATTTCTGAATATATCTGATCCATCGGTCCAACTAATTCTTCTTGTTTCTCTATCAAGATGTTTTTTAGATTCAAATCTTTTCCAATATCGACACCAGACTTTTTTATTTCATTTTGAATTTCTGAGGTAGCATTCCTGATTTGATACAAGCCTTTCCCTAAGGTTTTTGCTATACCAGGGATGCTTTTCGATCCAAAAAAAATCAAAATGAATAAGAAAATTACAACAATTTCAGATCCAGAGACATCATTCAAAAATAATGGTAAGTTCATCATATAGCCAATCGTATACAAAGGTACAATTTTATATCAATTGTCTTATTTACAAATCTTACTAAATAAAAAAAGAGGACCGAAGCCCTCTTTTTACATGAATATAGAAATACCGTTTGATTAAATAACAACTAATTTTTTTGCAGTTGTTGTGCCATCAAGGGTGGTGAACTTAATTTGATAAAGACCTTTATTAAGGTTTGTTAATTCAATTGAATTCATTCCTTGAACATTTAAAACGTTAATTACTTTTCCATTTTGATCTATCACTCCTAATTCTGCTGCAGCGCCAGTCCAATTAATGGTAGCATCGCCATTCGATGGGTTTGGATACATTTTGAAGGAAAGTGTATTTTCATCTGATAGTCCATTGGTGGATTGATTCTCAATTGTTACATCTACAACTTCGACACAGGCATTCATATCCGTAATGGTAACTTGGTATGTTCCAGCAGCCAAGTTACTTAAGTCTTCTGTGCTTGAACCGTTGCTCCATAAGTAAGTATAACCTGGTGTTCCTCCTGTAATGGTTAAATCAATTGTTCCTTCTTGATTACCTAAGTCTGCCGTTGTGCTTGCACTTCCTAATATGGCTTGTGGTGCGAATAAAGAGAAAGTTCTCACTGTGGTACATCCGTTTGTATTGGTGGCAGTTACAGTATAAATCCCATCTGCTAAGTTACTTAAGTCTTCACTTGTTGCTCCATTACTCCATGAATAGGTGCAGTTATTTATGCTTGAAATCACATCAATAGATCCATTATTAGAACCAAAGCAAAGTGGATTCTGAGTAAGTCCATTCACGATTGCTGCGCCATTGTTTATGGTTGCCGTGGTTGTTTGTACACATCCATGGGCATCTGTAAGGGTTATTGAATAGGTTCCAGAAACTAAACTATCGTTAGATATTCCTGTCATTCCGTGTGGCCAAACTACACTAAAAGGTTCTTGAGCTACGGAAGGATTTAAGGTAATCACGCCCTGACCTTCTACACATGAATTAATAGTGTTTGGGTTTAAAGCGGTGTTGTTTCCGTATGTCAACGCCATGGCTACTGCTGCCGCTGTATTTAATCGTCCTTTTCCAATTTGTCCAACATAAGCTGGATTAAGGGCATCGATATTTTGAGAAGTAAGCTTTAGAATTTGTTCAATAGCTTCATTGTTCAAACAAGGATTCACACTTAACATTAGGGCCACAGTACCAGAAACGTAAGGAGCAGCATAAGAAGAGCCAGATCCTATAAGGTAATGGTTTGGTGAAGTGCTGATGCCAACTTCGTATCCTGGCGCTGAAAGATCTACTCTAGGGTTGTGTTGGTGTGTTGTATTTGGGTCACCAATGACATCTTCGTGGTTATCATATTTTCCAATACTCGTAACAGAAAATACAGAGGCGTAAGAAGCAGGGAATACCATGTCGCTAGCGGAGCCACACGTATTGCCATTTCCCGCTGCTGCGATAATAAATGAACCGTTTTGGTATGCTTCAGTGATCACATCTTGTTCGTACTGACTGAAACTACAACCTGAAAACCAGCTGATGTTGATAATATCAATTCCGGCATAAGTAGCCGCTAAAATCTCGTTGAAATCCATTTGATAAAAAGCCAATGACGAATTAAAGCCTACTGAACTTACTCCGATATTATTATCGGTGTTCCCTGCTGCAATGATGGCTACAGCATTACCGTGGCTGGTTGGTAAAGGGTTGTGAAAATCGTAGTGAACCAATTTACCGGCAATTTCTTCGTGGTTGGGATCTAGGTTTTCATCACTGATGGCGATGACCATATTGCTATTTGAGTGTGTAATGTCCCAAGCAATCGGTGCTTGAATTAAATCCAAGGCGTAATCTTCAGCTAGTACAAGACCATAATCATTAGGAATATACAAGGTTTGATATTGTGGTGCGCGTTCGATGCCTTGAACTACTGTAGGAAATAACCTGAGGGTATTTTCAAGTTCACTTTGACTGCACGAACAAGAAAATTCGTATACTTCTTGAAGTTTAGCATTTCTAGAATTCGATAAGGCTTGTTTTACGCCATTGACGCCTGCTTGATTTAATGCTTCTGCAAAAATAGGGTTGGGGGAGCTAATATCTCCATTTGACTCCAAACGAGGCGTGCTGCTTTGGTCGCTTATTCTAGCCCATACGCGGCCATTCACTTGTGATTGAATCTGAAAAGTACTTAATCCTAGCAAACCTGCTAAAACTAATTTTAAGTGCGTTGAATTTTTCATAATTAAATTTTTTAGTTGTTTATGACACAAAGATTCGTTTGTTCTTTAAGAAGGATGTTCTAAAATTTCTAATCAATAAGAAAAATACCTTTTCATACACAGCGCCAAATACGTATGTTTAACAGTTAGTTAAGCAGAAATACGTACAAATAGCACTTTTTTGAAATTCTTGTAAACTATAAATAAAAAGATATTAGTTCCGATTTAGCAGTATTCGCAAGCATGAAATGAATGAGTTGGGATTGATAATAAAACTATTTCCCTTTCATCAAGTAAGTAATGAACCCTTAATTACGATCGTTTATATAGCTTGCTTTTTTTCGATAATACCTAACATGATTCGTTCAGGTAAAAATGGTGCGATAATTCGAAGTAAAAACCGCAAACTCAAATCTGAAATCACCGTTCGTTTTCCCTTCATCATGGCTTTGTAACCGAACAAGGCTGTACTGTAAGCGTCTGCTCCATTCGCAAACATGTCAGAACCACCCATTCCTGCTACTACATCGAATTCTGTTTTCACTGGTCCTGGACATAATGCGGTAACGGTAACACCAGTATGTCTCAATTCGAAGGAGGTAGCCTTAGTTAATGATACTACAAATGCTTTTGTAGCGAAGTAGGTTGCCTGTAAAGGACCAGCGATGAATCCTGCCGTACTGGCTACATTTAACACTTTGCCGAATTTGTTCCTCACCATATTCGGTAAGTATAGGTGCATGAGATCAGTTAGTGCACCGACGTTGAGATCAATCATGGATTTATCGGCCTCAAGTTGGCGTTCAACAAATTTACCGTGGCCTCCAAATCCTGCATTATTGAATAAATAATCTACGAAAAGCCCTTCTTTTTCGGTAAAAGCATAAATTTTATTGGGCGCATCTCTTTCTGTTAAGTCGATGGGCATAACATAAGCCTCAACTTGGTACTTGATCCTGATTTCCTCGGCCAGGGTTTCTAGCTCAGGCAATCTTCTGGCTGTTAAAACAACGTTATTCCCTCTCGAAGCATGAATGATGGCTAGCTCTTTTCCAATTCCACTGGAGGCGCCTGTTATGAGACCTACTTTTTTCATGTTTTATCTGATGAGATGTACAAAGAAATACTTAATATTTTTATCTGGATCTTGAAATATAACGGTGTATACCCCGGCTGTAAGGGCTTCTCCACTTTGATCGCTTCCGTTCCAATCATTTTGGTAATTGCTGCTGAAAAAGACTTCTATGCCCCATCTGTTTAAGATGGTAACGCTTGAATTGGGCTTCAATGCTTCAATTATTAGGTTTTCATTGGCGAGGTCGCCGTTTGGTGTTATCACATTCGGGAAGGTGAGCTCGTCATAAACGGTCACCAAAATAGATGCGGTATCCGTGCAGCCTTGGCTGTTGGTTACGATCAATGAAACTGGGTAGACTCCTGCGCTAAAACTAGAATCAATTGGGGAATATCCATAATTGATTCCCCCAATACTCCAAGATTCACTGATGTAGTTGGTAGAGGTATTGGTAAAGGTGATGTTTTCTCCGACATCAGGATCAACAGGAGAAAAACCGATGCCTGCAGTAGGATAGGATGGAGGGTTTAAGACATAAAAAGTGGAGGTGTCCGTGCATCCATTCCCCAAGTCTACGATAATCAATTGGTAATTCCCGGCTGGGATATTGGTATTATTCAATGCCGTTCCGTTACTTGGATTCCACTGGTATGCATAATTATTCGTTCCGCCACTGACTGTTATACCTGTTATAGAACCTAAAACTAAACAAGTTGGTTGGATGACCGCTGCTTGGTTTTCATTGATTAAAATGGGCGTATTTTGAGGAACGATTACAGTAATGGTACTGACGCAATTATTGCCATCTGTCACCGTGAGTGTATATGACCCTGCACTAAGGCTAGAATTATCAAATGTAGTGGTTTGGTTGTTCCAACTAATTGTAAGTGCTGGATTAGGCGCTGTAATTCCAGTAATCGATCCCCAAGTCCCAATACAATCTACCGGTGTTACAATCATATTCGTCGTGTCAATAGTGGGACCTCCAGTAGAGGATATGTTCAATGGGCCAATGTTTGCGACGCAACCAGCGGCATCTGTTACGCTTAAGGAATAGGTCCCGGCCGCTAAATTGGAGAGGGCAAGAGTGCTTGAATTATTCGACCACAAGTAAGTGTAAGGTGTTGTTCCACCACTTACATTAAGTCCAGTAATGGCTCCATCATTTTGACCGCAATTCTCATTCTGAAGAAGCAGATTATTGGTATTAATGCTTGGGCCCGGAATATTATTAATCACAAATGGTCCTGCATTGGCGATGCAAGAATTGGTATCTGTGACAATTAAAGTGTAAGTTCCTGCATTAACATTCAGTAGGTTGGAGTTGGTATTATTTCCTGGATTCCATTGGTATTGTATACCTGAACCTAATCCGATTATGCCAGAAATTTGTCCGTTGCCTTGCCCACAGTTTTCGTCTTGAATGAGCAGTGCACTCGAATCGATCATCGGTCCTGCAACATAAGGCACCACAAACGAAGGGGAGCTTGTCGTGCAACCATTGCCGTCGGTTACTGTCAAGACATAAGATCCTGCACTCAAGCCGCTAGGATTAATTGTATTGTTTGTTGTATTGGTCCAAGTGTAGCTCAGGTTAGTACCAGTGGATACGATGCCAGAAATAGAGCCCATGGTTCCGTTACATATTTGGGGATTGATAAGTGCAGATGAGACGTTCAAACTCGGACCTGTAATACCTGGAATGATGTATGGAATAGAAGTTGTGCTGCATCCCAATGCATCTTGAACACTCAGAATATAGGTTCCAGCTGGAGCAACTAAGTTCAAGCTGTTCCCACCGTTGTTTGACCATGAGTAAGAGTAGGGCTGAGTTCCACCACTGATACTGAGATTGGTTATGGCGCCAGACGAGGTGCATGTTGCTCCCACAATGGCAGGCGTTCCAGTAATCGCGGGATTGGCTCCTACGAAAACGGTAACTGGTCGGCGAAATGAGCCTGGGCAAATACCAATATAATAGGTAGTGGTCGTATTTAATACCGGAGTGGTGTATGAATTTCCAGTAGCAACGACAGTCGTTCCAAAAGCAGAAGTGTACCAGATTAAATTACCTGCGGGAGGGTTGCCAATTGTTGAAGCGTTTAGGGTAACACTTCCTCCTGCACAAAGTGTGTCATTGGCAGCTAAGATATCAAAGAAATTGGTATTGGTATTCGTGATTCCTGCTGAACCAGCCGTAGCGCCGTTGGGAGGAAAGTTAATGACTTGTGTTGAATTGGTAGTGCCGCTATTGCCTCCATTGACTTGTTGTATAGGAGTTCCCGAAGAAATGGAAATGTATCCACCACCACCACCGCCTCCTGGACCATCTGCTTCATTGGTTGGTGAAGTGGCCAATAGTCCTACAGATAACTGTTGATTTCCTCCATTTCCACCATTTGCTGACAACGTAATTGTATTAGGGATCGGATTGGTGTTGGAAATGTAAACACTTCCGCCTCCACCTGCTCCACCTGCGCCATCATTGCCATATTTCTGAGTAGAGGCTTGAACAGCGATTTGACCATTTGGATTTGCGTTGATTCCGTTTGCTCCATTGGCCTCAATGGTTCCAGCACCAGAAATAGAACCATACAATTTTAAAAAGGTAATGCCACCACCTCGGCCTCCGCCGCCACCTTGACTATTGTTTTGGTCGCCAGCACCACCTCCACCACCAACAAAAATTCGGGTATTGTCTTGCTGAATAGGATGTCCACCAAGACCACCTTCTTTTCTACGGTAATCACCACCCCAAGCGATTTGGTTTGGACCTAGTGTATTTTCATTTTGATCGGAAGTAGAGCCTGAATAACCTCCACGACCTCCCCCAGGAGAGTTTGATCCGCCCATGCCAGCGAGCTCTAAATTCCAATTGGTATTGTAAGTAATACTCGGAATTCCTTTGCCAGTATAGGTTAAAGTAGTACTTCCAACATTAGAGCCACCACCGCCACCTGCGTTGTGGTTATTTCCACCACCACCACCATTAGCTGGTGCACCTTTACAATATCGAGAATAAACTAAGTCATATTCTGTGTAGAAACCCGCAATACTTTCTCCTTTTTCAGCGCCTTGAGTGGCTACATGGGAGGCGCAAAAACCAACATCGTTTACACTTCCCGAGGGAGCACCTAATGTTTGGTCTTCGGTTACACCTCCACGAAAACCATAGCCCGAGGATGATATTTTTCCATTGGCATTCAAAACAAGGTTTCCATCGACTTCGATGGCTAACACGCCGCCGCTTGAACCGTTCCATAAACTAGGCACAGCCGAAGTGTTCGAATTGATGGTGAGATTGGCAAATCGTGGTACGCGAATCACTTGCACACGACCTGAGATAGCGTAGTTGTTTGTTAGCGGACAAGTTAAGTTAATGGTTGCCGTTCCCGATACCGAACGTACCTGCGCCAATTCAAATTTTCCTGTTTGGTTATAAGCTGTAATTTCACCCCAAAGTGGGATAAACAAAGGCCAGTCGTTTAGGTGTCCGAATGGCGTCGTGTAAGGCCCCCAAAATTGTCCATTGGAGTTTACATATTCACTTGCGGCATATGCGTCTACGTTCATTGACGTGCCTTGCATTTGTATAATGAGGATTAAGTCTCCTGCGGCTAAATTAGTCGTAAAAAAACCTCCGTTTAGCGCATTTGAACTTACACTGATAAGCGACTGTCCTATGGTTGCATTGCTGCTTAAGGTCGTATAGCTATTCAAAACCGAATTGGCTGAAGTAACTGTGTAATTTCCATCTTTGGCACGTTGGCCATGTGCTTGAAAACTAACTAAAATGATAAAAAGTACACTTCGTAAATAGGATTTCATTTAAAAAATTAAAGCATTATGACGCGTAAAGTTACTTATTCGTTGTCAGACTATTCAATATTTTAGCACATTAAATTAATCAAAATCAGCCTAGTCCATTTACACATCGAGCGAGCCCAATTTTGATTTTTTCGGCCAACATTTTTCGTCCAATTTCCACTAAATTACTACGATTCGGTCGTGGGTGCTCTAGGTGATATTGTATCGCTTTGAATCGCATGGAATAGGATTTTAATCCTAATTTAAGTGCACGCCATTCAATATCGACATCTTCTCCAAATCCTGGGTTTTGATAATCTGTATCGAATCCATTTAATGCCAATAAATCACTCTTGTGCCAACCCATATTACATCCTAATAATTTCGGTTTAGACAGGAAGGATTGTGGTAAATATGGGGCATATAAACGTTCCTCGATTCGCTTCGTTTTATTTTTGAAAAAATGAAATAGGCTAGCTTTTTTAATGATATCATTTCGAAGTAATGCTGCGGTTTTTTGATCCACATCCAAGCGCCGACCTGCGCAAAAGTATCCCTGGCGAATGCACCTGGCATAATTTCGTATAAAATGCTTGTGAACCATGCAATCGCCATCAATAAAAACAAGTTGCAGATATTTCGCTTGATCTATTGCTTTATTTAGAATTTTATTTTTTCGAAAACCTTTGTCCTCTTGCTGTAGTAATCGAATGGCTAGTTGTTTGCTATAGCTTGAAAGTATGCTTTGTATGGAAGCGTCATCGCTATCATGAGCAATAAGTATTTCAAATTCCTTATCGCTTTGATCTAATAGGGAGTTTAAAACACACCGAAGACCAGTATAATCATTGTAAACAGAAATAATCAATGAGACTCCCATACGAACTTATTTTGTTGGACAAAGTTTTTCAACAATCTGAGCCACTGCAGGACAAATTTGCGTATTTACGGCCGTTAATGCTAATATCTGATGCATGTTTTTGCGATTCGTATGTGGGTACTCTCTACAGGCAAGAGGGCGATATTCGTATATTGAACAGGTATTATCATCCGAAAGAAAGCTGCATGGAGCAGTTTTTAGGACAAGGTCATTTTCATCATCCATTTTAAGGTAGCTTGCGATAAATTGACTTTCCTTTACCCTCATGTGTTTGGCAATTCGTTTTACATCGGTATCTCGAAATATTGGACTGGTTGTTTTACAGCAATTGGCACATGCTAAACAATCCCGTTTTTTAAATGCAAGATCATGCTCTGCTCTAAAAACATCATCTAAGTTTTTCTTTGATTTTAATTTCAATACTTCTTTTCGTATGATCAGCTTATCCTTTATGGCGTTTTCTAATCTTAATTGATCCTCTGAATTCATTTTCGTATCTTAAAAATTTAATCTGCTTATTGGCTAAGTCTACTTATATTTACTGCGAATTTAGTGAAAGAATGGAAGAATTTGATCTTATTGTTATTGGAGGTGGTCCTTCAGGATATGCGGCAGCAATGCGCGGAATTGATTTTGGTAAACGGATTTGCTTAATTGAAAAGGATAAAGTTGGTGGTGCAGGAGTTTACAATGGCGCTCTTTCCTCAAAAACATTATGGGAATTATCTACTCGTGTCATTGATATCAATGATATGATCGTTGCTAAAGGAAGGTCGAGGTTTGAGCTTAAATGGGAGGAAGCACGACAGATACTTTCGGAAGCAATCTTTGAACGAAAATTTCAATACTCTGCGCATATTAAATTAATGCAGACGGAGTCGATGAATAATTTGCTGCATTATGAAAAGGGGGAAGCGATGCTTTTGGATCAACATCGTATTAAGATTCAGCACGAAGGAGAGGAGAAAATAATTTATGGTCATAATATCATCATTGCAACGGGAAGTAGACCAAGATCCTTACCCAACATTGAAGTTGATGGGGAGGTTATTATGACAAGTGATGGCATAGACACTATTTCAGAGTATCCTAAAAGTATGGTCATTGTTGGTGCAGGAGTAATTGGTTGTGAATACGCTACCATATTTTCGAATTTTGGAAAAACTGTTGTTCATATTATTGACCGTCAAGAACGTATTTTACCTTTTGAGGATGAAGACATCGCAAAATTAGTATCAAAAAATCTGACGAATCATGGCGTTATTCTTCACTCGAGTGCTCAATTAGAGCGCTTAGAAAGAATTGGTAATGAAGTGGAGTATGAATTATCTTATCCTGACGGAAAACGAGAAGTAATAAGGGTTGAAAAAGCGCTTTTATCCGTAGGCCGACAGCCGAATATTGAAAATTTAGGACTTGAAAATGCTGGGGTGATACTTTCAAAAAGAGGCGTTCATATTGGTGACGATGATACTCGAACTAATATTCCGCATATATACGCCGTTGGAGATGTTTCAGGACGATTAGCATTGGTAAATGTTGGTGAAATTGAGGGAAGGCACGCAGTTGAAAAAGCATTTGGTGCAAAGCCGGAAGCCTTGAATTATGATAATATTTGTACGATTATGTTCCTTTCTCCCGAAGTAGCTTCGGTCGGATTAAACGAGCAACAATGTGTCGAAAAAAACATTCCTGTAAAAGTGGTAAAAATCGATTACTCATTAATTACTAGAGCCATTGCCATGCGCAAAACACAAGGGTTTTTCAAAATAATTGTTACGAATGATGATGAAATGAAAATTTTGGGAATGCGCGTCGTTGGTGCCCACGCCTCAACCGCAATTCAAGCAGTTGGATTATTGATTAAATTAAACATGTCCATCGAAGTATTAGCTGAATTGGTTCATCCACATCCTTCTATCGTAGAGGGAATTCAAGAATGCGTTCGAATGCTCCTGAATAAGTCTATTTTCAAATCGTCTGTATTCAAAGATAAATTAGCTTGCTATTCTCTAGTAGATGGGATTAAATTACCCCTTGAAAGATTGTAATCTTTTAAGCAAAATCCAATTCACTGGTTCATTTTTTTAAGTACCTTCTTTCAACGATAAAGGTGGCAAAAGGGAGTAGGGAGGCAAAAAGGACAATGCC